>MEQX01000001.1 GCA_001770415.1 Betaproteobacteria bacterium RIFCSPLOWO2_02_FULL_63_19
GGGCCATGGAAACACCGGCTTGATTATCGTGAAAGGAGGTCATCGTGATCCATACACCGTTTTGCGAACTTCTGGGCATCGCGCATCCGCTTGCGCTTGGCGGGATGGGTTCGATCTTTTCACCTCCCATGGTGGCCGCAGTGTCCCAGGCGGGCGGTCTCGGGGCGCTCGGCTGCCATCGCTTAGGCGCAGACGAGATCCGCTCGGCAGTGCAAGCCATACGGGAACGCACCGACAGGCCGTTCGCGCTCAATTTCCTTCTATTCGCGGTGACCGAGGAGCCCTTCGCCGCGGCGCTGGCCGCGCGGCCCAAGGTGGTCGCCTTCGCCTGGCCGCGGGGCGGACAGGAACTCAAGCCCTTTATCGAACGCGCGCATGACATCGGCGCCAAGGTGACGTTCATGGTGAGCGACGTGGCCGGAGCGAAGCGCGCCGTCGATGCCGGCGCCGACGTGATCGTCGCGCAGGGGACCGAGGGCGGCGGGCATGTGGGCTGGATGGCGAGCCTGACGCTGACGCCGATGGTGGCCGATGCGGTCGCGCCGGTTCCGGTGCTCTCGGCCGGCGGTATCGCCGACGGACGCGGTCTTGCCGCGGCGCTCGCCCTGGGCGCGAGCGGGGCGTTACTGGGCACGCGGTTTCTCGCAAGCGTGGAGTCCCCGCTGCACGAAAATTTCAAACGGGCGATCGTGCACAGTGACGGCCACGACACGATGCTCACCGAGATACCCGACATCGCTGCCGGCATCGTCTGGCCCGGCGCGATGTCCCGCAGCCGCCGCAACCGGTTCATCGAGCGCTGGGCCGGGCGGGAATGGCTGCTGCGGCAGCGGCAGACGGAAGCGCTGGCGGAAGTGCAATCGGCCCGTCAAGCGGGTGATCCCGAAGAAGCGCCGTTGTCCTACGGGCAGGATGCGGGACTTATCCACGAGATCCTGCCTGCCGCCGAAATCGTTCGCCGTATCGTTTCGGATGCGGAGACAATTCTCAAAGAAACCCTACCCAGGCTTGTTCGATGATTAACGAAGAGCAAAAAAGACTTGCCGAAGCATTCCGCAGCATGCACCGGGGACCGCAAATTCTTCTGCTTCCTAACGCGTGGGACGCGGTGAGCGCCCGCATCTTCGAAGCCGCCGGCTTTGGCGCGATCGGAACGACCAGCGGAGGTCTGGCATGGGCGCTTGGCTACCCGGATGGCGAACAGGCGCCGTGGAACGAGGTAGTGGCAGCCACGCAGCGCATTACGCGGACGGTACGCGTACCGGTGACAGCCGACATCGAAGGCGGCTACGGGGAAACGCCCGTCGAGGTAGCGAGGCGCGTGGCCGATATCATTCGGGCCGGCGCGGTGGGAATCAATCTGGAGGATGGCACACACGCCCAGACGCCGATCCGCAGTATCGAGGATGCGGTCGCACGCATCCGCGCCGCGCGAGAAGCCGCGGCGCAAGAGGGGGTGCCGCTGGTCATTAATGCGCGGATCGATCTCTATCTGAAGCACATCGGCGACGACGAGACCCGCTTTGCCGGGACTGTGCAGCGGAGCAAGGCCTATCTGGCGGCTGGGGCCGATTGTATTTATCCGTTCGGGCAAGGGTCATTGCCGACCTCGTGAACGCACTGAAGGCGCCGGTCAACATCGTGGGACGACCCGGTGTGCCCGATGCCTCGCGGCTCCAACGACTGGGCGTCGCCCGCGTCAGCACAGCGTCGGGACCGTCGCTCGTAGCCATGTCGGCGACGCGGCAAGTCGCAGCGGAATTGCGCGCGAAAGGCCAATTCAACGTACTCGAATGCTCAATGACGCGCGCCGATGCGCAGCAATTATTCGCCGTCAGGCCGGATTGAGGCCAAATTCAACAGGACACCGTCGTGAAAGCGCGCATGGATTTCAAGAAAGCCTCACCGCCAGGGTCCAAGAGTTCGAGCATGCCAAATCGGAGAAGTGAGACCGGGAGACGACAATGTTCAAACGCATCGATCACATGGCACTGCACGTCCGGGACCTCGATCGGTCGGTGGTGTTTTACGAAAGCCACTTCGGTTTCAAGAATTATTTCCGGCACGCGGTTGCCGGAGGCATGCGGATTGCCTACCTGAAGCTGGGGGATACAGTTCTGGAATTGACGCATCGTTCCGACGGTTCGATGAGTGGGTTCCATTTCTGCCTCGAAACCGACGGGTTTGACGAGGCTGTCGGCGAGCTCCAAAAAAGCGGGGTCGAGATGGTGCAAGCGCCTCATGACACTGCTGCAAGGGAGCCGAGAGAGACAGGCTGGCGCCGCGTCGTCTTCCGCGGACCCGATGGCGAGCAGATCGAACTGCGCGGTTGAGTCGCGCGTCCTCGATCCTGCCCGGCGAACGCGGTAATCCGCGGGGGCGATGGCGATCGATGGTCCCGGGCGACGCGTAACCTGGGTCACAGACCGCGCCACTTCGTCACGCAATACTCCGAGTACACTGCGTTTGCCGGGGATATCCTCGGCGCAGCCTTGCCTGGCGGTCGCCACATCATTGGAGCATAGATAGTGAAGATTCTTGGCGCGAAGCGGCCGGATGCTGATTCGAGGAGGACGAATCGGTTCCGCGTTGCACTCCTCGCGCTGGCCGCGCTAGCCGCCGCAGTGTTCGGCGTTTATCGCGTATTCCTGCACGCCACGCCTTTGCGAACGGTCGCGGCCGCTGAAGGCGCCGTGCCAGTGCGGATCACCGGTCCGGGGACGGTCCAGGCGAGGGCGCCGGTAACCCTGAGCGCCCGCGTCACAGCCACGGTGATTCAACTGCACGCGGATCAGGGAGACGTGGTCCGACGCGGCCAGGTTCTCGCATCGCTCGATGACCGGGACCTCGTGGCAAAGCGCGGGTCGGTGGCCGGGCAGCAGGAGACGACGCTGCGCAACGTCAGAGCCGCCAAGGCGAACGTCGCCAAGGCGCAGGCAGACCTGGTGCTCGCGCGCAGTAGGCATCGGCGCGACTCGGATTTGTTCGCCAAAGGATTTCTGTCGCAGGCTGCGCTCGATTCATCGGTTGCCGCGCTTCGTTCCGCCGAGGCGGGGCTCGAGAACGCGAGCGCAACCCTCGCGGCCCGTGAGTCCGAGAGCGGCACCCTCGCCCAGGAGGCGCGTTACGCCGACGCAGTGATTTCGTTTACTCGCATCGTTGCGCCGAGGGACGGAGTGATCGTTCAGCGCTTGGCCGAAATCGGGAATACGGTCGTTCCTGGAAGCCCGATTTTCCGCATGGTGGATCCGGGCGATCTTTGGGTGGCGACCCGCGTCGACGAGTCGGTTCTGGCTCGCGTGCGCTTGGGGCTTTCAGCGAGTATCCGCCTGCGCACCGGCGAGACGCTGCAGGGCAAGGTCGCGCGCATTGCCCGGCAATCCGATGCCGCGACGCGCGAGTTGGAGGTGAATGTCGCGTTCGACGCGCCGCCCGAGCGCTTCGCGATCGATCAGGAGGCCGAGGTTACGATCAGCGCGGGCGACGAGAAGGGGATCGTCGTGCCGGTTGAGGCGCTGGTGCGAAACAACGGCCGGCAGGGGGTGTTTGTCGTGCGCGGTGATCGGGTTGAGTTCCAGGAAGTTCAGACCGGGGCGGCGGATGCGGCGACGGTGATCATACGCAGAGGCCTCGTTGCAGGTCAGCCGGTCATTGCGACGCCGAAGGGGGTGAAGCCGGGAACCCGCGTGCGCGACACCGCCGCGGCGGGCTGACGCCGGCGGGCGCGATGGACCTCGCGGTCAAGGACATACGGCGCCACCTGGGCAAATTCATTGCCACGATTGCCGGTGTCGGCCTGCTGCTTACCATCGTGCTGGTGATGAACGGCATATATCAGGGCAACATTGCCGACGGCGTGTGGCTGATCGAGAACACCGCGACCGATATGTGGGTCGTCGAGCGCGGCCGCGGCGGACCGTTCAACGAGTCCTCGCGCATTCCGCTGGATGCCTACAAGAGCGTTGCGGCAACGCCGGGCATCGCGCGCGCGTCGCCGTTCATCGTCTACGCGGCGCAAAGGGACGTGGGCGGTGCGAACCAGCAGTTCACCATCATAGGTTACGACGTGTTCGGCGTACTTGGCGGTCCGGGGCGCATCGTGCGCGGGCGCGCGATCAGCGCGGCGCATTACGAAATGGTCGCCGACGCAAAGCTCGGGCTTGAACTCGGCGACCAGGTGCGGCTCGGTCAGCACGAGTACCGCGTCGTGGGCGTGACCGGCGAGGCGGTCGATCCCAGCGGCAATCCGCTGGTATATCTCTCGCTTCCCGATGCGCAGGAGATCCAGTACCAACAGGATACTCAAGCGCTTGTGGCCGCACGCGCCGCCAACCTGAAGCGTCTGGAGCGCGCCGGCTACACGTCCGAGCAGGCTTCCAAGCTGCTGCCTCTGCTGGCCGGCTCGACCGATACCATAAACGCGGTGCTGTTGAGACTGGCGCCCGGCGCCGATGCCGAGGCGGTGCGCAAGCATATTCGCGACTGGCTGTATTTCGATGCGTATACGTCGGCGGAAGAGCGCGAGTTGATGCTCGAGGGCCGGCTGCGCCGCATGTCGGCGGTGCTCGGGCTGTTCCGTTCGCTGCTGGTTGTCGTCTCGATCGTGATCATCGCTCTGATCGTCTATGTCCTCACCATCGAGAAGATCCGCTCGATCGCCACGCTGAAGCTGATTGGCGCGCCGAACTGGGTGATCGTGCGTCTGATCATGGAGCAGTCCCTCGCGATCACGCTCGCCAGTTTCGCATTCGCCTGGTTCGCCTCCGGTCTCATCGAGCCGCGCTTTCCGCGCACTCTGATCTTCCTGCCGCAGGAGACGCTGGCGACCTTTCTGGTCATGCTGGCCGGCGGCGTCGCGGCGAGCCTGATGGCGATCTGGCATGCGCTGAGGACGCCGCCGCAGGTCGCACTCGGCGGCTGAGATGGCGATCGTCGAGGTGAGCGGCCTCAACAAGACCTTCGGCAGCGGAGAGTTGGCGGTGCATGCGCTGCGCGATATCAGCTTCAGCGCCAACGCCGGCGAGTTGGTGGCGCTGATCGGGCCCAGCGGTTCGGGCAAGAGCACGCTGCTGCTGTGCATGAGCCTCATCCTCGTTCCCAGCAGCGGGCGCATCGTCATGAACGGACACACGGTCTACGACGCCGGCGCGACGGACCTCGACGTGCGCCGTTTCCGGCGCGAGAATATCGGCTTCATCTTTCAGGCGCACAACCTGATCCCGTTTCTCAACGCGCGCGAGAATATCTCGCTGGTGCTGCACCTGAACGGCGCGGGCAAGCGGGAAGCGGCGCGCCGCGCACAGGAACTGCTGGAGTACCTGGAAATCGGCCATCGTGCGGATTCGATGCCAGCCAATCTGTCCGGCGGCGAGCAGCAGCGGGTTGCGATCGGGCGGGCGCTTGCCAACCAGCCGCCGCTGATTTTCGCCGACGAACCGACCGCCGCGCTGGATACCGACCGCGGCATACGGGTGATGGGGCTGTTGAGGAAGATCGCGCGCGAGCGCAATTCGGCGGTAATTACCGTGACGCACGACCACCGCATGATCGAGGGTTTCGACAGCGTGTACCACATGATGGACGGGCGCTTCGTCGATCGCACCGAGGCTACGCACTGAGCGACGATCCGCGGCGCCGAGGCTGCCCACATGAAAGGCGGCGATGTTTTTGCTCCGCTGCGCGCCATCGACTAAAATTGCGGCATCGAGGCATGCAGCAACGGGATTCCGCGGGAGGCCCTGCGCTGCAGGCCGTGCGCGCCCAAACTCCCGCATGAGGAGATCATTCATGCAAACCCCCTATCGTATTCTGGTGCTCGGCGCATCCTACGGTTCGCTGCTGGCGACCAAGCTGCTGCTCGCCGGGCACACGGTCAAGCTGGTCTGCCTTCCGTCGGAAGCGGCGGTGATCAATGCCGAAGGCACCCGGGTGCGACTGCCGGTCAAGGGGAGGGAGGGGCTGCTGGAGATCGATTCGCGAAAGCTGCCGGGCAAACTTTCCGCTGACGCACCGGCCGCGGTGGATCCGGCCGGTTACGACCTGGTCGCATTGGCGATGCAGGAGCCACAGTATCGCGCTCCAGAGGTGAAAGCGCTCATCGGTTCCGTCGCCAAGTCGCGCGTTCCGTGTATGTCGATCATGAACATGCCGCCGTTGGCTTATCTGGCGCGCATTCCGGGTCTTTCAACGGACGCATGCAGGCGCTGCTTCACCGACCCTAGCGTCTGGGACAGCTTTGATCCTGCACTGATGACACTATGCAGTCCGGATCCGCAGGCCTTCCGTCCTCCCGAGGAAAAGGTGAATGTGCTGCAGGTGGGCCTGCCGACCAACTTCAAGGTGGCGCGGTTCGATTCGGACGCGCACACGGCTGTGCTCCGCAATCTCGAGGCGGGCATCGAGGCCATACGCTTTGAAACCGGCGGCGGCGTGATCGAACTTCCGGTAAAGCTCAAGGTGCACGATTCCATTTTCGTTCCGCTGGCGAAATGGAGCATGCTCATGGCGGGAAACTACCGCTGCATACGGAAGGACGAAATGCGCTCGATCAAGGAAACCGTGCATGCCGATCTGGAACTGTCGCGCTCGGTCTACAACTGGGTGAGCGATTTGTGCAAGTCGCTGGGCGCGAACGCGGAAGATCTGGTTCCGTTCGAAAAGTACGCGAGCGCCGCGCAGGGCCTCGGGAAACCGTCTTCAGCGGCCCGTACGCTGTTCGGCGGAGCGCCGTATATCGAACGGGTTGACTGCCTCGTGAAGACCGTCGCGGCGGAAAAGGGCATGCGATCCGATGTCATCGACCACATCGTGGAACTGGTCGATGCACGGCTGGAGGCGAATCGAAGGGCGGCTTGACGCCCCCGAGCAACGCGGACCACCCGCCCGCGGAACTTTATCGGCGCTTTTCACTGCTCAAATAACCGCCTGCGAGCAACAGTGCCGCATTCGCCCAGAATACCGGGTGCACGCCGGCGGCGGTGCCCAGCGAGCCAAAGACTAGCGGTACGGCGATCTGGGTAAACTTGTTGACCGTCACGCGCAATCCGAGCGCCTCACCGGCCCGGCCCGCAGGCGAGGCGTTGTAGGTCAGGATGATCGACAGTGGCTGTCCGCAGCCTAATCCCAGGCCGAGAACAAATGAAATCAGGCCGAGCGTGTACGGGTTTTCGAAGGCGGGAAAGGCGAGGTAGGTGATGCCCGCGACGAGCAATGACGCGGTGAGCACACTGCGTTCGCCATAGCGTCCTGCCAGCTTGGGCATGTACAGCCTTACTACGAACGCGGCAGCCGCTTGCATGCCCAGGATGGTGCCTATGACCGAGGCCGTCAGGTGGATCGATCGCCCGTAGATGGGCATGTAGAAGTTGAACAGGTCGATGCCAGAGACGATCAGCCCGCTGGTGACGAAGGTGCGACGCAGCGACGAACTGCCGAGCAGATCCTTGACGCTGCCGAGACGCTTTTCCTTTAGCGCCTTGACGCGTGCGGGGATGAAGTCCGAATAGCATGCCAGGACCACGCCCGGTACGCATGCGACGGCCGCAAGCAGAACGTATGTCGGAATATAGCCGGCATGGTCTATCGAGAATCCCACCGCCAGTGGTCCGATCAGTCCGGACGCGGACGCGCCGAGGCTGTAGGTCGCGAAGTTCGACGTTCGCGCGGAACCTTCGCCGAGAGAACCGACAAGGTTGTGAGTGGCGATATGAAACAGCAGCGCCGAGGTTCCTATGACGGCCGAGGAGAGGAACAACGTGGTCAGAACCGGGACCACCGTCGGCAGGACCAATCCGGTTGCCATACCGAGGGAACCCAGAATCATTGGAGCACGCACGCCGCGCCGGTCGGTGAGCCGTCCGGCGTGTACCGCCAGCAGCAGCGGAAACACCGCGTAGCTCGATATGAGGGCACCAATTGCAAGCGGACTCGCGCCCAGTTCGATCGCATAGAGCGCAACCAGCATCTTGCTGCCCTTTACGGCAACTTGGTTCAGGATCGCTAGCATCGTTGTCAGATAGATCGACATAAGCCATTTATCCGCTAGGCGTACGAATCGCGCGACCTGCCCGCACTCGCCATTCGCGAATGACCACGGTCAACTTCCCCGGAAGGCTGCCGATACCAGAGATCGACGGGCCCCGGCATGCTTGATTGTGCGTGGCGACGCTCCGCTAAAGGTTCTGCTGGCCCGACGAAAACAGCAACGACTTGATTACGACCGGAACGGTGTTGCTGGGCTGCATGACTTCACCAATATCCACGTAGTCGAAGGCTCGCAACTGAACGCCGTCGATCGAGATGATCTTTTGCGGAAAATGAAGCTCGTGTTCGATGATGTGACCGAGCGTTCGGCCAATATCGCTGTCGACGACGAGAATGAGCGCCGACTCGGAACCGGGCCCCGAGACCAGCGCCAGTGCGATGCCCTCGGCAAGATTGCGCAGCCGCGAATAATGCGGATCGCCGCGCCATCGAACCGCCAATGCAATCGGCTGCCCGCTGGTAACTTGCGCTCGGGAGAGAGCGAAACCGATTTCCTCCGCCACCGATTGAACCGAGAAACTCTCGCCCATCGGAAGCGACGGTGAAAGCACGGGAACGTTGTGCAAGGGCAGCGCCGTTCCGTCCGAAATATGAATCGTCCTGCCGCTCACTTCAACCGTGAATTGCGAGGCGCCTATGACGGTGGCGCGGATTCCCTGGCCCGGATCCCACATCGGAATTTGAATGCGGCCGTCGAGGAATGCGCGGCGGATATTTTCCGCAAGCGGTCGGGCTATATCGCCGAAAAGGCCCTGTTCGCGCCGGTAGATGTATTCGGAAACTCCCCCGGAAAATGTCACCACATCGGCTTTCAATTGTTCCTGGAACGGAGAAGTCAGGTAGAGCTGTTCAGCTGCGCCGGCCACGGCCTCCTGGCGTATCAGCGCGATGAGGCCGTTCGACAATGCTTCGACCACTTTTTCGACATCGTCAGTCCCGGGTTGCTCCCCGGAACGCAGCTCGATTCCCTGCGCTTTCGCCATCAAATCTGCCGAATCATCGATGCGTACGAGCCGCCCATCGGCATCCTGCGCGATAAGGCGACCTCCGACCGCTATGGCGCATGTGCCGAGTATTTCGCCGTTCTTGATCAAGGCCAGCTTCGTTGTGCCGCCACCGATATCCACATGAAGAATGGTCCGAGACGTTTCGCGTGCAAGCGCGACCGCGCCCGAGCCGTTGGCGGCGAGCATGGCTTCGAGATGGTGACCTGCCGAGGCGCAGACGAATTTGCCGGAGTCGGCAGCGAACAGTTCGGCAATCGCCAACGCGTTTGTTCTCTTGACCGCTTCCCCGGTAAGGATTACCGCGCCGCTGTCAATATCCGAGGCACTGAATCCTGATTGACGGTAGGCATCCTCAATGAAGGCGCGAAGGCGGTCAGCGTCTATCGTGTTATCGGGCAGGAAGGGTGTGAGCAGAATCGGCGAGCGCCAGACGATTTCCCTGTTGACAACGACAAACTGGCTCGACAGCTGCTGAGTCTTGCGCTGAAGATGGACCTTGGCGAACATCAAATGAGATGTTGAGCTGCCAATGTCGATCCCCACGGTCGTCAGCTTGATGTTATCTATCTTCCAGATGAACTCGGCGACAGCTCCCTGTTCGTCAGTGGACATTTCATGAATATGATCATCGCCATCGCCGTCATGCAATCGCGAGCCCATCGGCCCATGGTGCGCACCCGCCGCGACAATCACGCCGCCGCCCGCGGCCGGGTCCGTCGCCGGCGGCGCAAAAGCTGACGGGATCGCAGCCGCCGAGTCTTCATCGCGCCCGACAAGACCGGTCCCGGCAGGAGGAAACAGCATTATTTCGACCGATTCACGAAGATGTCGCTAAAGGTCTGGATCCACTTATCGCTCATGTCCAGGTGGAGCACCGGGTCGATGAACGTCATCGGCACCTTGTTCAAAGGGGTGTCGATCTTGGTGCTCGTGGGGACGTAATTCCGCTTGAAAAGGATCTTCTGTCCCTCGCTGAGCATGAAGTCGTAAAACAGCATCCCGGCGTGCGGATGGGGGGCGTGCTTGAGAAGACCAATCGCGGTGAACTGGGCGATTGCAGGAGGAATGACGAACCAATCGACCGGAGCACCCCTACGCTTCAACTGAGCAGCTTTGTAACTATATACGTCCAGACTCAGCGGTATTTCTCCGGAAGCGACGAGATTGGCGAGCAGAGTATGGCCTTTGCGCACCGACATGCCATTCTTGTCGACGATGTCCTTGAACAGCTTGATTCCTTTTTCTTGGCCCAGACTGTTCAGTACATAGGCAAACCAGTGTGGATCGTCCGTTTCGATGCCCAGCCTGCCTTTCCATCTTGGGTCGAGCAGGTCCTGATAGGACTTGGGCAGTTCGTCCTTCTTGATCTGGTTCGTGTTATAGGCGTGAACGAATGCAAGGACGTAGAGTCCCACCCATTCTTTGTGAGCCGGAACCGCCTGGGGCATCAATTGGTCGTGGTAAGGCGAGTTGACCTTTTGCATCAACTTTTCACGCTGCAACGCCGCCATGGCCGGTGCATTGTTCTGCAGGAAGTCCACCACGAATCTGCCGCTGCGTGCCTCGTTGACGATTCTTTGCACGACGTTCTCCGAACTCGACCGCCATATGCTCGCCTTGATGCCGTATTTCTTTGTAAAGGCGT
>MEQX01000002.1 GCA_001770415.1 Betaproteobacteria bacterium RIFCSPLOWO2_02_FULL_63_19
GCCGGGCACGCGCCTCGGCTTCCTCGCGAGCCTTGCGTTCCCCTTCTTCCTTGCGCTTGCGCTCCTCTGCCTCGCGCCGGGCACGCGCCTCGGCTTCCTCGCGAGCCTTGCGTTCCCCTTCTTCCTTGCGCTTGCGCTCCTCTTGCTCCCGTGCGGCACGCTCTTGTTCGAGTTGAACGCGCAACGCTTCTGTTTCTTTGCGCGCTTCATCCGCGGCCTCGCGTGCCCTGCGCTCCGCTTGTTCCTGAGCCCGTCGCTCCGTCTCCTCACGCGCCTTGCGCTCGGCTTCGAGTTGCGAGCGCAGCTCGTCGGCTTCACGCCTGGCCTTCTCTTCGGCTTCACGTTTGGCGCGGGCATCGGCTTCGGCCTTGGCCTTGGCCGCTGCTTCTGCTTTGGCCTTCGCTTCCGCTTCCGCCTTGGCCTTGGCCGCCGCTTCCGCCGCGGCCCTCGCCTTCGCTGCAGCCTCCGCTTTCGCTTTGGCTTCCGCCTGCGCCTTGGCCATGGCTGCTGCCTCGGCCCGCGACTTTGCCTCTGCTTCTTCGCGCGCGCGCGCTGCCGCCGCCTGGCGTGCCCTTTCATCGGCTACCTGCCGCCCCGAAGCGGAGTCAGAACCACCCGCCCCGGATGGTACGCTGGTGAAATCCAGATCCTCACCCAGGTCCGCTGTGGGGCTCTTGGATGGCGGCGTATGCCGCTGAACTGGCTGCGCGGTCGACGTTGGCCTGACAAATTCGCGAACATAACCATCGCGCTCCATGGTCTCGAGCGCTTCGAACAGTCTTTTCTCCGGTATTTTCGGGAGCTTCTCGGCAAGCTGTGCAACGTCAGCCTTGCCATCCACTTCCTTGAGAATGTTGCGCATCTCGCGCGACAGACCGCTTGTCCTTCCGGTCGCCTCCTGCAGTCCCTTCCCGGTTTTGGTGAAGATGGTTTGGTTATCCATACACGTCAACTCTGTTATGTCCCGCGGCGCAGAGCGCGGGCCGAAGGTCCCGAAAAACAAGCCCCGGCGCAATTATATGCAGATCAGGCGGCGACCGGCGGACTACCATACCCGCCCCCGCCGGGCGTTTCAATCACGAACACATCGCCCGGATTCATTTCAACCCTATCTGCGCCCCTTAATTCCTCGACGCATCCCGTTGCGCGCTCGACCCGATTGCGGCCGATGGCCCCTGGCATTCCGCCGGCCATACCGTACGGCGGAATGCGGCGATGCCCGGACACGATCGCCGCAGTCATTGGCTCCAAGAAACGGACCCGCCGCAGAGCCCCGTCGCCACCGCGCCAGCGCCCGGCGCCCCCGCTGCCTTGCCTTATCTCGAATCGCTCGAGCAGCACCGGAAAACGCCACTCGAGCACCTCAGGGTCGGTCAGTCGCGAATTGGTCATGTGCGTCTGCACGCAATGCGTGCCGTCGAATCCTCTGTGCGACCCGTCGGACGGTTCCGCCTGCGTAATTCCCAATACCCCGGCACCTGAACCGCCCGCTATTGTCTCGTAGTACTGGTACCTCGAATTTCCAAACGTGAAGTTGTTCATTGTTCCCTGCGAGGCACCCATGATGCCTAGCGCACCATAGAGCGCGTCGGTAATGCACTGCGAGGTTTCCACATTGCCTGCGACGACAGCGGCGGGATAGCGTGGCCGCAGCATGGAGCCCTCCGGAATCAGCACCTGAAGTGGTTTGAGACAACCTGCGTTGAGCGGTATTTCATCATCGACCAGGGTACGAAACACGTACAGAACCGCGGCCATGCAGACCGCCGACGGCGCGTTGAAATTGTCCGGAAGCTGTCCTGAGGTGCCGGTGAAATCGATGCGCGCGCAGCGTCCGGGTCTGTCGATCTCGATCCGCACGCGAATCACGCCGCCGTTGTCCATTTCATAGGTGAAGGCGCCGTCCTTCAGGACGTCGATCACCCGACGCACGGATTCCTCCGCGTTGTCCTGCACATGCCGCATGTACGCGTTCACCACGTCCAGGCCGAAATGCGCGACCATGCGTCGCAGTTCTTGCACACCCTTCTCGTTGGCGGCAACCTGCGCGCGCAGGTCGGCGAGATTCTGCTCGATATTGCGGGACGGATGACGTCCGGACCCCAGCAATGCGCGCGCCTCGCGCTCGCGCAGCCGCCCGCCCTCGACCAGCTTGAAATTGTCAATCAGCACGCCCTCTTCTTCGACCACACGACTGTCCGGCGGCATCGATCCGGGGGTGACGCCGCCGATATCGGCATGGTGCCCTCGCGACCCGACGTAGAACAGAATTTTCCGCCCCGCCGCATCGAATACCGGCGTAATCACGGTGACGTCGGGCAGGTGCGTTCCGCCGTTGTATGGGGCGTTGAGAACATAGACGTCGCCGGGCTTCATCTGTCCCGCGTTTTCACGAATGACCGTACGGATCGACTCGCCCATTGCACCCAGGTGCACCGGAATGTGCGGCGCGTTGGCGATCAGTTGTCCCTGCGCATCGAACAAGGCGCAGGAAAAGTCGAGCCGTTCCTTGATGTTCACCGAGTGGGCCGTGTTTGCCAGCCTCAGTCCCATCTGCTCGGCAATGGACATGTACAGGTTGTTGAAGATCTCGAGCATCACAGGATCCGCTCGGGTCCCTACGGCAATGCGCGCGGGGCGCGCGACGGCACGATCGAGAACGAGGTGCCGGAACCGGGTCACCAGCGCCTGCCAGCCCGGCTCGACAACCGTGGTGGCGTTGGGCTCAACAATGACTGCGGGACCCGCCAAACGGTCGCCCGGAGCGAGATCGCTCCGCAGGAACACCGGCGTTCGATGCCATCTGCCGCACGAATACATGTCCGCCGTTTCGACGGGACTCGGCGGCACCGCGCGGTCCGGTTCGTCGGACCGGGTTTCGCCGGGTGCATCGGAAAGACCGACAGCCTCGACCGATACCGCTTCAGCGATCAGCCTGCGGCCGGGCATGAGAAAACTGTAGCGGCGCCGGTAGGCCGCCTCGAATTGCCTGACCATACCGGCTGGCGCCCCGTGCTCGACCATGAGTGCGGAATCGGCGCCATCGTAGCGCAGGTGAACACGCTTGATGACCCGGATGCGCTCCTGGGTCACGCCCTGTCGCAGCAACTCACTGCAGGCTTCGACCGAGAGCGCGCCCAGAGTCTCTTCGATCGTCCGCGCATTGGCCTCCTCCAGGCTGACCTCGACCGAGCGCTCGCGCATGACGGTCGCATCGGCAAGGCCCATGCCGTACGCAGAAAGTACCCCTGCCAGCGGATGGATGAACACACGCGTCATCGCGAGCGCGTCCGCCACCAGACACGCGTGCTGTCCCGCAGCACCGCCAAAACAGCACAAAGTGTACTGGGTGATGTCGTATCCCCGCTGCACCGATATGCGCTTGATCGCTTCCGCCATGTTGCCTACCGCAATGTCGACGAATCCCTGTGCAACCGCTTCGGGTGGGCGGGGGTCGCCGGTGGCGCTACGAATCTGCTCGCTCAAGCTCGCGAACCTCCCTCGCACGACGGTTTCGTCGAGAGGTTGATCGCCGTTGGGACCGAACACGGCCGGAAAGAACGTCGGCCTGATCTTGCCCAGCATAAGATTCGCGTCGGTCAGAGCGAGCGGCCCGTTTCTGCGATAGCAGGCCGGTCCGGGATTCGCACCCGCCGAATCCGGGCCGACGCGGTAGCGCGAGCCGTCGAAGTGCAGCAGTGACCCGCCTCCCGCGGCCACCGTGTGGATGCTCATCATTGGCGCGCGCATGCGTACGCCGGCGATCTGCGTCTCGAAACTGCGCTCGAGATCGGCCAGGTTCGAACCGGAAAAATGCGACACGTCGGTCGAAGTGCCTCCCATGTCGAAACCGATGATCCTGTCGATGCCGGCCGCCAGCGAGGTCCGCACCGCTCCAACAATCCCTCCCGCCGGGCCCGACAGGATCGAGTCCTTGCCCCGGAAGCGTCTCGCATCGGTCAGACCACCGCTGGATTGCATGAACATCAGCCTTACATCCGGGAGTTCCGCGGCCACGCGATCCACATAGCGCCGCAGGATCGGCGACAAATACGCGTCCACCACCGTCGTATCGCCGCGCGACACCAGCTTCATCAGCGGACTGACCTCGTGCGATACCGACACTTGAGTGAAGCCCATCGCACGCGCCATTCCGGCCGCAGTTCGCTCGTGCTCGGTGTACCGATAGCCGTGCATGAACACGATCGCCGCGCACCGGTAGCCTTCGTCAAAGGCAGACTGCAGTTCGCCTCGGGTCCGTTCAACATCCAACGGAACGAGTATTTCACCGTGCGCACCTATACGCTCATCCACCTCGATCACTTTGGAGTAGACCTGCTCGGGCAAGACGATGTGACGGCTGAATAGTTTGGGCCTGTTCTGGTACGCGATTCGCAGCGCGTCGCGAAAACCGCGCGTAATGCACAGCACAGTGCGCTCGCCCTTGCGCTCCAGCAGCGCGTTGGTCGCCACCGTGGTGCCCATCTTGACTACCTCGACCGCGTCGGGCGGAATCCGCTGTCCGGGCGCCAGGCCCAGAAATTGGCGTATCCCGGCCAACGCGGCATCGGGGTAACGCTCGGGATCGTCGGAGAGCAGCTTGTGGGTGGCGAGCGTGCCATCCGGGCGCCGCGCCACGATATCCGTGAACGTGCCGCCGCGGTCGATCCAGAACTGCCAGCGGGCGGCATTTGTGTCCGAAGTCATGGTTTTTCGCCATGCAGAGGTTGAGTGATTCTACATGCGGCACCCGAATGCTCGTGCGTCTGCTGGCGTCGATCGTGAAACGCCACCGGGCGGATCAAACCGGAAAGTTCGCGTTGGGGTAGGATCGTGGCACGTTCGGTTCGTGGCGGTCCGAACGGAAGCCGCAGCGCCGGGCTCCGGCACACTGAGGATCGGCGGCTGCACCTGGACCAACCCGACAAGAAGACTCGACGGACGCGCGATCAAAAAACGCAGTCGGCCATGGTCAATCGAAATATTTGACACCGGGAGATCTGAACCATGAAGCTCTACATGCATCCTGTATCGACGGCATGCCGTCCGGTACGGCAGTTCATTGCCGAAAACGGCATCAAGTGCGACGAGGAACTGGTCGATATCCTCAAGGGGGCCCACTATCAGGAACCCTACGTCTCGCTCAATCCCAGCCGGCTCGTGCCGATGCTCGAGGATGGCGATTTCCGTCTCACCGAAGCCTCCGCGATCCTGAAGTACCTTGCCGAAAAGTACGACCTGCCGTCGTACCCGAAAGACCTGAAAAAGCGTGCCCGCGTCAACGAGGCGATGGACTGGTTCAATACGCAGTTCTATCTCAACTATGGTTATGGACTGGTCTATCCGCAGATCTTTCCGCATCACAAGCGCCGCAGCGACGAGGCGCACGCCGGCGCGGTCGAGTGGGGACAGCAGGGCGCCAGGAACTGGCTGCAGATCCTCAACGACCACTGGATCGGGACCCAGAACTCCTACCTGTGCGGCAATGAACTCACCATTGCTGACTACTTCGGTTCCGCTATCGTTTCGATCGGTGAGCTGATCGGCTGTGATTTCGCAGCCTATCCCAACGTGAAGCGGTGGCTCGACCATGTGAAGAAGCTGAAATCGTGGGCCCGGGTCAACGAAACGTTCAACGGTTTCGTGGCCGGCAACAAGGGCAAGGAATTCGTGCGCGTGTAGATGCGCTGACGACGCGGGATCCGCGCCGCACGGAGTTTCGCTGTCGGAACATACCGACTCTCCAAAGTCGGCACTGGTGCGGTTTATGTTCATAACGGGAGGAGAACGATGAACGCAGAAACGCTGTCACGCCGCTGGTTCCTGTGCGCGATCACCTATTTCGTGATTGGCGTCGCATTAGGGGTATTCATGGGAGCGAGCGGGAATCACTCGCTGTTCCCGGCGCACGCGCACATCAATCTGGTTGGCTGGGCCTCGATGGGCCTCACCGGGCTCTTGTACCGATCGTTTCCCGCCGCAGCGCAGTCCGCGCTCGCGATCTGGCACTTCTGGCTGTACCAGCTGGCCACGCCGGTGTTGCTGCTCGCCGTGGCAGCCATCTATTCGGGTTATGAAAAGGCCGATCCGGTGGCGGGAGCCGCTTCGGTCGTCGTGCTTATTTCGGTCCTGCTGTTCTGGTGGGCGGTCTTCTCCGCGCGCGGCAGCAAGGCGGCATAGCGACCGGTCGGCTCGGCGAACTCTGCGCTGAAGCTGCCGGCCATGCACCTCAAACCCCGCACCGCATCATTCACGTTCCTGCTCGGCGTTCTGGTCGCGATCGCCCCGCTTTCCACCGACACGTTCGCGCCGATCCTGCCGTCGATAGCGTCGGCATTCAACGCCGATGTCGCGACGGTTCAACTGACATTCACGTCGTTCTACCTCGGAGTCGCCTGTGGTCAGCTCATCTATGGCCCGCTGTCGGACCGCTACGGGCGCCGCACGCCGCTGATCGCCGGAATGCTGCTTTTTGTGGCCGGGGGCCTCGCCTGTTCGCTCGCCGGGTCGATGGAAGTATTGATCGCGGGGCGCTTCTTCCAGGCACTCGGCATGTCCGCGGGACCCGTGCTCGCGCGCAGCATCGTGCGCGACCTGTATTCCTGGGACGAGGCCGCGCGCACGCTGTCGCTGATGGCGATCGTGCTCGGGCTAGCGCCGATTCTGGGCCCGCCCGCGGGCACCGTACTGCTCGCATGGGCGGGCTGGACGGCAGTCTTCTGGGCTATTGCCGCGGTCGCCGTCGCGCTGTTGGCCGCGGTCGCATTCGGGCTCCCGGAAACCGCGCCGCACCCGCGCCAGCAGTCATTGAATCCGGCGGCATTGATGCGAAATTTCGCGTTTCTGTTGAGCGAGCGCCGGTATACCTCGTACTTGGCGGCACTGCTTGCGATCCAGGTCGGAATCGCCGCGTTCATTACCAGTTCCGCGTTCGTGTTCATGCGCGTACTTGGCTACAGCGCCGGCGAATACGCTCTGCTGTTTGCCTTAGTGGCAATCGGCCACATCATCGGCGCGATCGCCAGCAGCCGCCTGGTCCTGCGACTGGGTATCGATCGCATGATTCAAACGGGCGCCCTGCTCGCGTGCCTGTCCGGTATCGCCGCGGCGGCGCTCGGATGGGCGCGCGTCGATCACGCCGCGGCTATTGTCGCTCCCACGTTCGTGTACATGTTCGCGACGGCCTTCGTCATGCCGCACGCCACAGCGGGCGCACTGAGCCCGTTCCCGAAGATTGTCGGCGCAGCCTCTTCACTGCTCGGCTTTATTCAGTTTACGCTGGGATCGGTGACCAGCACCGTGCTGGGAGCGCTCTACGATGGAACCCAGCGCCCGTTGACCACTGCAATCGGTGCCATGGGAATAGTTTGCCTCCTGGTGTACCTGTTCCTGATCCGCCCGCTCGCAGCAACCGACAGGAGGAACTGAGCTGGAGCGCATTGACTGCATCGTGATCGGCGCCGGCGTGGTCGGGCTGGCGGTCGCGCGACGCCTGGCGTTGGACGGCCATGACGTCGTGGTCCTCGAAACCGAAGCGGCGATCGGCATGCACACCAGTTCACGCAACAGCGAGGTGATCCACGCCGGGATCTACTACGTGACGGATTCGCTCAAAGCAAAGCTGTGCGTCGCAGGCAAATGGGCCCTCTATCGCTATTGCGAGGAGCACCGCGTTGCTCACCGGCGCTGCGGAAAACTCATCGTCGCCGCGCACGAAGATCAGATGCCGGCGCTGGAACGAATCCACGCCCAGGCACAGGCCAACGGGGTCGACGACCTGCAATGGCTCAGCGCAACGCAGGCGCGCGCGATGGAGCCGCAACTGGCCTGCGTCGGCGCGCTGTATTCGCCCTCGACCGGCATTATCGACAGCCACGGCCTGATGCTCGCCTGTCAGGCCGATGCGGAGCAACGCGGTGCGGTGATCGCGCTGCGCAGCCCGGTGCAGCGCGGCCGCGTCCGCGGCGATTGCATCGAACTGGACGTCGGAGGCGCGCAGCCGATGCGCATCCAGGCCCGGGTTGTCGTCAATTCCGCCGGCCTGCATGCGCAAAAGCTGGCAGCGGTCTTGGAGGGATATCCAACCGATAGAGTGCCACCGAGCTACTACTGCAAAGGCAACTATTACTCGCTCGGAGGCCGCGCGCCGTTCTCGCGGCTGATCTATCCAGTACCGGAATCCGCCGGCCTCGGGGTGCATCTCACGCTGGATCTCGCCGGTCAGGCGCGATTCGGTCCGGACGTCGAATGGGTCGATAGCATCGACTACGGCGTCGATCCGGACCGCTGCGCAGCCTTCTATCGCGAAATTCGACGCTACTGGCCGAAGCTCGCCGACGGCGCGCTGCAGCCTGCCTACGCCGGCATCCGGCCCAAGATACAGGCCCCGGGCGAAGCGGCACGCGACTTCTGCATCGAGGGCCCCGGTGATCACGGAGTGGCAGGCCTGGTGAACCTGTTCGGAATCGAATCGCCCGGACTGACCGCGTCGCTCGCCATCGCAGAGCACGTCCATGGGCTTTTGTTCTGATCCCGATGCGCCAACCCGCGCGCGCGCGTTATCATGAGCGCGATGTTTGCACCTATCTACACGACTGCGCAGGTCCGCGAACTGGAGAGTGCCGCCCCGCCGGATGCTCCGCGTTTGATGGAACGTGCGGGACTGGCCGCGGCGGAATGCGCGCGCGCAATGGCCGGGAACGTGCGCCGCGTTCTCGTCGTTGCCGGCCCCGGAAACAACGGAGGCGATGCCTTCGAGGTCGCCGTCCATCTCAAACGGTGGTTCTATGGCGTCGCCGTGATGTTTGCCGGCAACCGAGCCAGGCTCCCAGACGATGCGAGCACTGCGCTCGCAAAATGGGAGCGCGCCGGGGGAGGCACTGCGACGTCGATTTCGCCGACCGGCCGCTGGGATCTGGTCATCGATGGGCTGTTCGGCATTGGCCTGGAGCGGCCGCTGGAGGACCGCTACGCGGACCTGGTTGACAACATCAACGCGCTGCGCGTTCCGGTGCTTGCGCTGGACATTCCAAGCGGCATCAACGCCGACACCGGTGCTGTCATGGGACGCGCGGTGCGCGCCACGCGCACCATCACCTTCATAGGCCTCAAGCCCGGCCTGCTCACCCTCGACGGGCCCGACCACTGCGGTGAAGTGCATTCTGATTCGCTCGGCCTGGACGCCGAAGCGCTGCGGCCGCCACGGGGACGGCTGCTGAACGACGGCATATTGCCCGCATCCCTTGGCCCTCGCCCGAAGAATTTCCACAAAGGGCTTGCCGGATCGGTTGCGATACTCGGCGGCGCAACCGGCATGGTTGGCGCAACGGTGCTTGCCGGGCGCGCGGCGCTCAAATGCGGCGCTGGCCGCGTCTATCTGGCGCTGCTTGCCGGGCAGTCTCCCCGCATCGATTACCTGCAGCCGGAACTGATGCTTCGCTCCCCCGAAGAGGCGTTGGGCGGCGACGAGATGACCGTCGTCGCCGCCGGCCCGGGCATGGGTAGAAATGACGACGCGAAAGCCGCGCTGCGCCGCGCGCTGGAATTGCCTTCAGCTCTGGTTCTGGACGCCGACGCCCTCAATCTCGTCGGCGAGGACGCCGTGCTGGCCGAAATCACCGCGAAAAGGCGCGGGGCTACGCTGCTCACACCTCATCCCGCGGAGGCCGGGCGCTTGCTCGGATCGTCCACGCGCGCAGTGCAGAATGACCGGGTGGCGGCCGCGCTCGCCATCGCGGATCGTTACCGCGCTTATTCCGCGCTCAAGGGCAACGGGACTCTCGTCGCCGCGCCTGACGGACGCTGGTGGATCAATCGGACCGGTAACGCGGGCATGGCCTCGGCTGGAATGGGAGACGCGCTGACGGGCCTTGTCGCCGGCCTGCTCGCCCAGGGCGTTTCGCCGATCGACGCGTTGCTGGCCGGCGTCTGGCTGCACGGGGCCGCCGGCGACGCCGTGGCGCGGGCCCATGGCGGCCTGCTCGGGGTCACTGCGAGCGAGGTGATCGAAAGCGCGCGCGCGCTGCTCAACCGATCGATCTATCCCGCCACCGCGCGCTGACGGGCCGACGCAGCGGCCGAATCAAGCGGCCCTGACGCGGGTGCCCGGCTCCGGATAGGGATAGAGAATGTTCATCGCCACACTCTGACCCGCGTTTTGCATGATGCGAACATGCCCGCGCTGCAGTTCCCGCGCATGCCGGCAGCCGCAAGAATGGGCGATCATGTCGATCTCCTGGTTCATTCCTTTGGCGTAATTGGCAACGCGCTCGAATTTTGCCTCGACGACTAGCCCGCGTTGCAAACGCCTGACATGCGACGTAACACCGGTGGGACAGGTATTCTGGTGGCAGCGCAACGCCTGAATGCAACCCAGCGCGAACATGAAGCCGCGCGCGTTGTTGACGAAGTCGGCACCGGCGCGCAGCGCCCATGCTGCCCGCGCCGGAGTCACGAGCCGCCCGGCCGCGATCACGCGTATGCGCTCGCGCAGACCGGATTCGATCAGCGCGTCAACCACTCTGGGGAGCGCTTCGGCAATCGGCAGCGCCATGTGATCCATCAGCGCCTGCGGAGCCGCTCCGGAGCCGCCCTCTCCTCCATCGATGGC
>MEQX01000003.1 GCA_001770415.1 Betaproteobacteria bacterium RIFCSPLOWO2_02_FULL_63_19
TGGAAGTCACCTGGCATCTATCCCGTCCAGCAAGCCCTCTTCGCAAACGCCCAAGGACGAGACCGCGGTCAGCCGATCGGGCACGCACCGCAAAGGCAAGGCGCTCGATCCGTGGCAAAAGGCGAGCATCGAGCGGCTGCTCGCGATGCCCGCCATGCACGTGGATGAGACCTCCTTGCGGGTCGAGCGGCACAACCACTGGATCCACGTCTGCTCCGCCGGCGACATCACCCTGAAGTTCCTGCACCCGAAGCGCGGGCAGGAGGCGATGCAGGCCATTGGCGTGATCCCGCGCTACGGAGGCGTGATGATCCACGATTGCTGGGCTTCCTATCTCACCTATGAACACTGCGGCCATGGGCTATGTGGCGCGCACCGGTTGCGGGAGCTGACCTTCATCGTCGACGCCGAGGGCTGTGCCTGGGCAGCCAATATGAAGCGGCTACTGCAACAGAGCTGCGCGCGAGTCTCCAGACGCAAAAGCAAAAAGCTCAACCGCCGCGAATACGCGAACCTCCAAAAGCGCTATCGCAATATCCTGACCCGAGGCGAAAAAGAGCTTCCACCCGTCCCTCCCAAGCAAAACGGCCAGCGCGGCAGAATCGCCAAATCCGACGCTCATAACCTCTGGTAGCGACTCAAAGAGCATGAGAGCGCCGTGTTGCTCTTCGCCAAGGCGTCATATGTGGCGTTCACCAACAACCGCGCCGAACGTGACCTGCGCATGAGCAAGGTCAAGCAAAAAGTCTCCGGCTGCTTCAGAAACCGCGAGTACGTCCAAGCCTATTGCCGCATCTCCAGCTTCCTCCAGACCATGGTCAACCACGGATACAATCCCCTCGTTGCTATTCAGATGGCGCTCTCCGGCAAACTGGACGCCGATAGGGGGTGAGTAGTTACACGCGGGGTATCATTACGTCCGAACATATTGAGGCGGATGCATGAGTTCCGACAGAAGTATTGGCGGATGGTATTTCGGCTGGAATATCGTGGCGGCTTCCGCAATCGCCACGTTGTTGACGGTGGGCATGCGCTTATGCGTCGGTCCATTCTTCCTGCCGATCGCCGGCGACCTCGCCATCAGCCGCAGCTTGCTCTCGGCGATCGTCGCCACTGGAATGCTTTGCTACGGGATCGGCATGCCGCTGGCCGGTCACCTCGTCGGTACGCGCGGGACGCGGTTCGTGCTCGCGCTCGGCACCGGCATGGTCATCGTGGCTCTGATCTGGACGGCACGTGCCCGTGATTCGGTCAGTCTGTTGCTGGCCTTCGGTGTCCTGCTCTCGCTTGGTTTGTCGTTCACTAGTCCGGTGGCGTTTACGCCGGTGCTGAGTCGATGGTTCACGCGCCAGCGCGGTATGGCGATGTTCTTCCTGTCGACAGGCTCGATGGCAGGCATCGCCATCCTGACACCGGCGTTCGCCTATGCGATCGGGGTGGTGGGCTGGCGCGACACGCTGCTCGGTTTTGCCGGCGTGTTCACGCTGCTGATGTTTCCGATCATTTGGTTCGTGATTCGCGATGACGCGCCGCCGCAGACCGACCTGCTTCCCGGTTCCGAGGCCCGCCCGAGCGCAAGCTTGCGGCAGACGGCGGGGCTGAGTTGGCGCGAAGCGGTATGCACGGGACCGTTCTGGAAGGTCGCGCTGGGGCTTTTTACATGCGGCTACAGCATGAATCTGCTGGGCACCCACGGCGTACCGATGCTGATGGACCACGGTTTCGATCCGATGACCAGTTCGTTCGGCCTGGGACTGACAGGCCTCGTGGCGATTTTCAGCACGCTGGTGCTGGGCCGGCTCGCCGACCGGTTACCGCGCAAGAATATTCTTGCGGCGATCTATCTGATCCGCGGGCTGGGTTTTGTGGCGCTGCTTCTGGTTGGTACGCAGTTCGAACTGTATGCCGCGACCACCATCGGCGGGATCGCCTGGGCCGGCAGCATCGCACTGTCCTCGGCCATCCTGGCCGACACCTACGGTATCCGAAGCGTCGGCATACTTTACGGTTGGACCTATCTGGGCCACCAGGTCGGCGCCACGATCAGCTCCTGGCTGGGTGGGTGGGCCTATGAGACCTATGGAACCCATTGGATCGCCTTTGGCAGCGCGGCATTGCTGCTGGTCGGGGCGGCGGCAATTTCGCTCCGCCTGCCGGCGAACGGCGTCATGTTCGCGAACACCGCCGCGGCCCGGATGGGTCACAGCGTTTCGACCTGAGCGTCGCGCCGCTCGAATCAGACGGCCCGCGCCCCGCGCTCCAGCGCGGCGGCCAATTTCGAGTCTGACCTGACAATGTGCTCGCGCAGCCATTCGCTCAAAAAGGCCTCGACGGCAGGCACGTTGATCTTCCCGCCCGATTCCAGCATTTCCTTGAGCGCGACGATCTGTCGCATGAGATTGGTGTGTTCCGATTTGTGGGCGAGCGAAGCGACGTATCGAACACGCTCCATTTCAGCTTCCTCGCGGCCGAAGTGTTCTCTCGTGTATTGGACGAGATCGCTCATGGCCTCGCGCATGGCGTCGCTCGGCCCGGCGGTCTCCATCGCTTCAAACAGGGCATTGACGTATGCGATCAGCCTGCGGTGATCTTCGTCGATGAGCGGGCTTCCGGTGCACAGATCGTCCGTCCAGAAGAATTCGGCCATGAGACTACGCTCCTCGGTGAGTTGTTGCGCTGTTGACGCATGGAAATTCATGCGTGTTCATACCGGCTGGTTTGGCATCGCACACTTGGGCGAAGACCAACGGGCGGCACGGCGTGTCCGAATGATATGCAGTCTTGACAGTCCGCCATGTAAGAAGATGACGGCGAGCGAAAGCGGGCGTGGTTAGCCAGGTCGTGCCAACTCGTCTGCTGCCACGGCGCGCGCGCGCGTCACCGTGACGTATTCGTAGGCGACAAGCACGACGCCCGCTATGACTCCGGCAATATCAAGCAATTCGCCACCGTGGAACGCGTTGGCGGGGATCAGCGCCCCGATCCCGGCCGCCGCGAACAACAGGCGCCCGATGACGCCGAGCGGCCGCAGGAAATAGCCGACAGTCGCACAGCATACCAGCCCGACGCCGAACACCGCCGTGCAGAACGCGACAGCGATCGTCAACGTGTCGCCGATCAGCAGCAGGCTCGGCGAATACACGAACAGGACGGGCACGATGAAAGCGGTCCAGCCGAAGCGGGTCGCAGTGAATCCGGTTCTCATCGCGTCGGCCTTGGCGAGCGAGGCCGCGGCGAACGCCGCAATCGCGATCGGGGGAGTGATCATCGACATCATGCCGAAATACATGACGTAGAGATGAGCTGCGATTGGTTTTACGCCCAGTTCCACCAGCGACGGCGCCACCAGCGCGGCGAGGAGCACGTAGACGCCGACGGTAGGCAGCCCCATGCCCAGAATGATGCAGACGATCGCCGACAGGAACAGCAGCACGAAGAGATGTCCCTGCCCGACACGGACCAGACCCAGCGTCAGCTGGTAGCCGAGGCCGGAAATGGCGAGCACCCCGATGACGATTCCGGCCGCGCCGGTAATCAGGATGAGATCGAGCGCCCCGTGCCCGGTCTCGCGCAGCGAATCGATTAGCTGCCGAAACCTGAAGCGCTTTCCCTCGAAGCCGAATATCGCCGCCGGTACGATCACGGCGACGATCGCCCACATCACGGCCTTGTCTGGCTGATAGTTAAGGTAGAACAGTCCTATCAGCATGATGGCGAAAGCGAGCGGGAAATACCATCCGGCGCGAAGGGTCGGTCCGGCGCGCGGGATCGTCTCCGGGTCGACCGGCGGAATTCCTTCGCGGGCCGCTTCCAGGTCGGTCTGGATGAACAGCGCGACGTAGTACAGCAGCCCGGGCACGATCGCGGCGATGACCACTTCGGCGTACGAAATTTCCAGGAATTCCGCGATCAGGAACGCCGCAGCGCCCATCACCGGCGGCATCAACTGCCCGCCGGTCGAAGCGACCGCCTCGATGGCGGCGGCCTTGTGGGCCGGATAGCCGGCCTTGTTCATCAGCGGAATGGTGACGATGCCGGTCGCCACCACGTTCGCCACCGCGCTGCCCGATATCGAGCCGAACAGGAAAGAGCCTAGCACCGCGATCTTGGCCGAACCGCCGCGGAAGCGTCCCATCAAAGCCATCGCGATATCGGTGAAGAACCGCATGCCGCCGGAATTGATCAGCACCTGGCCGAACAGCACGAAGGCGATGACGATCGTGGTGGCAACCTTGATCGGCAGGCCGAGGATGCCGGTGTAGTTGGCCGCGAGGGCTAGCGAGAGTTTTTGCCAGTCCGTCGCAAGCCCCGAACCCGGCAGGTAGTTGGCGAACAGCGCGTAGGCGATGAACACCGTCACGAGGATACACAGCACCGGGCCAGTCGCTCGGCGCAACGCTTCGATCAGCAGAACGATGAGGAGCACGCTGACCGCAACGCTGTCAGCCGATCGCAGGTAAATGAGATCGACGATGGTTGGGTAATAGACGGCGAGATAAGCGCCGGCGGCAAGGGCGACCACCGCCGCGACCGCGTCATACCACGGCAGACGCTGCTTTTCCTTGCCCCTGATCGGAAACTTCAAGAACGCCATCACCAGCCCGATGGTGAGCATGGCGGCAAGGTACTGCTGGTCGTAGATCGCCAGGCCGACGCGGTTGTAGGCATCGATCGCCCAGCCGACGCCCCCGAGCGTCAGCAGCATGCCGAGCGCATCGATCAGTCGATTCGGATACGGCAGGGCCGCCTTCCGGGGGGAAGACGGCCCGTCGGTTGCGGGGGCCCCGCTCACTCAGTCACCGGGTACTCAGCTGCGGTGCTTGAACCTTAGAGTTGCTTCGGCGGCCACTGACCGATTTCCTTGTAGTACTTGGCTGCGCCTTCATGGTACTGAACCCCGTTAATTTCCTGGGCCATCGCCTTGGGATCGAGCATCCTCAGCGGCGGGAATACCTTGCCGATGTCTGCAGCGTTGTCGTGGATTGCCTTGACGACCTTGTAGACGACATCGGCAGGGGTCTTGGTGCTCGCCATCAGGTTGACGCCGTAGGAAACGATCCAACCGGGTTCGAGCAGGCCGACATTGCCCTTGCTGGGTTTGTTGTAATGCAGAAACGCAACCGGAACGTGCTTCCTCATCGCAGCCACGCTGGCCGGCGTGTTTTCGACCGTGAGCGCGCGTACGCCGCCGACCGCGGCGTCGGCTTCCCGGATCGGGGCGGCGCCCATCGCGAACACGAAGAAATCGGTCCGGCCTTCCTTGAAGGCATTCGTGTTTGCGATGATGTTGGCGACGTTGACGCCCTTGACGTCATCGAGCGTAATGCCGCCAGGGGCCAGCGCCGCGTTGGTAACGGCGGTGAGAATCTTCTGATTGGTAAACCCGACCGGGCCGCGCGCGCCTTTGAGGTCGGCAAGCTTTTTGAATTTGCTGTCCTTTCTGACAAATATCGTGTTGCGAAGCGGAAACAGGGCAGCGACCGTGCGCACGTCCTTGGTCGGCCGGCCCTTGAAATATTCTTGGCCCGTGACCGCAAGGCTGGTTTCATACACATTGGCGATGCCAAACGGAACTTCTCCCGCATTCACGATCGGCAGGTATTGGCTGGAGCCGCCCAGCGCCTGAACGGTCATTCTCAACCCCGCCTTGTCACCCAAGACCTTGCCGATGGCTGCGGCGGTTGAGTTGTATATGGAACCGGACGGCGGTGTGGCGATGGCGATAGGCTGCTGGGCCACTGCGCTTGCGACATAGCCTGCTGCCCCCAGCGCGGCGGTGATCCGTAATAGCGCGCGAAAGTTCATCGTTACCTCCTCTCGATGGTTGTCAAGTTTCCTTCGAAACGGCCAACCCGATGCGCTGCCGGCCATCCCATCGGCGTATTGTACACAGGCAAGGCCTTGCTCCTGAAATCGGGTCGCCGGGGTGCGCATCGGGCTTGATCTGCACGAGCGCAGCTTCGCCGCCGCGATGACGGAATCAGCCTCCGCATCAGAGCGATTTGCGTCCCGCCGCGAAGTGCCGTAACGTCGTAGAATCGATGCCACGGGGGCATCGTCGATCGGAAGTGAAAGCATAAGACCACCTGGATCGGAATATCGCTATACCGCGATGAGTCCAACGCCCGACAAGACAGATCTCGACTTTACCCACGTATTCGATGGTCCGTTGGTCAAGCCAACGCCTCTCGCGGAAAGTTCGAAGGAACAGAAAAAGGCCGTCGAGGTCGGCACCGCCGAGTTGGAGAAGGCCGGCTATTACGTCAATATCGTACGCCCGGCCTCCGGCGTCGCGCCGCTCGCGCCCGGGGCCAAGCGTACGATCCTGTGCATCGACGACGACGTGCCGTTGTTGCGAATCCTGGAACGGAAACTGACCATGGATGGTTACGTCGTGCGCACCGCGTCAGAGCGATCAGCCATCATCGCCGAACTGCAGCGGGCCCCGTCACCCGACCTGATTCTCCTCGACGTCGGATTGCCTGGAATCAGCGGCTTCGACGTGCTGAGGAAAGTGCGCAAGCACCCGAAACTCGGCAACCTTCCTGTCATTATGCTGACTGGACACGTTGCTCCCGACGACGTGCACCAGGGCATGACCTGCGGGGCCGATGGCTATGTGTCCAAGCCGTTCCAGTTCGATACGTTGGCAGTCGCGATCAAGACGGTCCTGGGAATGCAATGAGTGGGCGTTCGTGAAGCATCGGCTGGGGCGGGTGCGGTGGGGGTTATGAAGTAAACTGCGGGAGTCGGGCGGGCATGACATCGGAACTGCGACGACGGCTGGGTGCGCTTAGCTTTCTGATTGGATGCGTCGGTCCCGGGTTAGCGGCTGAGCCGGCGCCCCGCGTCGCCGGTTTGGTCGAGAAAGTCGTCATCGGACGCCCCGGCGTCCAATTCGAGGCCAAGCTCGATACCGGGGCCGATATTTCGTCGATCGATGCGACCCACGTGACGCGGTCGCAGCGCGACGGGCGGACCTGGATGGACTTTACCGTCGCGCGCTCTGACGGAAGTCGGGTCAAGCTGTCCGGGCGGCTGATTCGTCACATGCGTGTCAGGCGCAGCGGCGCTGCGACGATCCGGCGCCCCGTGGTGGCGCTCGAACTGTGCCTCGGACCGGTTTCGCGCACCGTCGAAGTGGGCCTCGCCAATCGCGACGGCCTGGATTACGACCTGCTCGTGGGCACCAACTTCCTGAAAGGGTACTTCATGGTCGACCCGATGCGCACGCACGTTCTGACGCCGAAGTGTACGGGTGAGGCGGGAAAATGAGTCGGCGCCATCTATACGTGCTTTCCGGGCTGCTCGCGGCACTGGGCATCGCCGTGTTTTTGTTCAAGGTTCTGGTCCTCGGTTTTCCTCTGCAGCCGCAGGAGAAAACGCTGACCTGGCGCGTCGAATTGCGCATGCAGTTTGAGGCAAGCGGCGGGCCGGCGAAGCTGAGACTGAATCTGCCGCGCAGCGGCAACAGTCTCGCCGTCATCGATCAGAATTTCGTGTCGCCGGGGTACGGTCTCACGATGGGCGCCGAGCGCAGCAATCAGACGGCGGTCTTCGCGATCCGCGAGGCCAAGGGACTGCAGACCATGTATTACCGCGCCCTGGTGCACGCGGTAAGGTTTCCCGACGAGTCGGCGCGCGAGCCGGTACCGGATTTGCCGCCGCCGCGGTTCGAGGGCGCCGCTCAGGTGGCAGCCGACGCGCTCGTGCGGGCCGCGCGTAGCCAGAGCGCTGATCCGGAAACGCTCGCTGCGCTGCTGCTCAAGCGGCTCAATAACAGCGCCGTGGACGGCGAGGCCGGGCTGTTGCTGGGTCCCAATCCGTCAATCGGAAGGGTGATCAATGTCGCGGCGGACCTGCTGCGCGTCGCGGGCGTTCCGGCGCGACCCGTGCACGGGGTGGCCCTGGAACCGGAGCGACGCGGTGCGCAATTCGTCACCTGGCTCGAACTTCACGACGGCCGCAAGTGGATGTCGATGCTTGTGTCGGAAAAGCGTCCGGTGCTTCCAAAGAATACCCTGCGCTGGTGGAACGGCCGGCAGCCCCTTGCCGTGCTCTCAGGCGGGAGCGGCTTGACGCATACGCTGGCGGTGAGCCGTTCGTACGAATACGCGCTGGATTCGGCGCTCGATCGGGGGCGCGCGCTCGAGCAGAAGCTGGTGGAATATTCCATGTTCGGGCTGCCGGTGCAGACCCAGTCGGTCTATCGGTCCTTGCTGGTCATTCCAGTGGGCATCTTCCTGTTGGTGATACTGCGCAACGTGGTCGGGGTGAAGACCTTTGGCACGTTCATGCCGGTGCTAATCGCGATCGCGTTTCGCCAGACCCAGTTGCTGTGGGGCGTCTTGTTCTTCGCCATTGTCATCGGAGTCGGCCTGTCCGTACGGTTTTACATGGAGCAACTGAAGCTGCTTCTGGTGCCGCGTCTTGCCGCGGTCGTGGTCGTCGTCGTGCTCACGCTCGCCGCGATATCGATCCTCTCGCAAAAGCTGGGTTTCGAACGGGGGCTGTCGATCGGGCTGTTCCCGATCATCATTCTGGCGATGACCATCGAACGCATGTCGATCGTCTGGGAAGAGCGCGGCGCGCTGGAGTCGGTGCAGCAGGCGCTCGGGAGCCTGGTGGTCGGAGCGCTGTGCTACATGGTTATGAAGTTGGCGCTGGTTGAACACCTGGCATTCGTATTTCCGGAACTGTTGCTGGTGCTGCTCGCGATGATACTGCTGCTGGGCCGCTACTCGGGCTACCGATTGACGGAGTTGAGGCGTTTCAGGGAACTCGCCCGATGATGGGGCTCCTTGGCGTGGCACGGACGCTGCGCGAGCGCGGCGTGATGGGCATCAACGAGCGCAATGCCGAGTTCAACCTGGTCTACAACGAGCGCGCTCGCTACCCCCTGGTGGACGACAAGCTGCTCACCAAGGAACTCGCAACGAAGGCGGGCGCGGCCGTGCCCAGGCTCTACGGCGTGATCGAGATCCAGCATCAGGTCGAAACGCTTGCGGCGCTGCTGGCGGATTACCAGGATTTCGTGATCAAGCCGGCGCGCGGTAGCCAGGGCGACGGTATCGTGGTGGTCGTCGGGCGCTCCAGGAACAGCTACCGGCTGGCCGACGGCGCCCTGATGGAGCAGGCGGAACTCGAATTCCACGTCTCCAACATCCTCAGCGGCATCTTCAGCCTGGGGGAGCAGATCGACCGCGCGATGATCGAATACCGCGTGAACTTCGATCCGGTGTTCGAGCGCATCACCTACCGCGGCGTGCCCGATATACGCATCATTGTGTTTGTCGGCGTTCCGGTAATGGCGATGGTGCGTCTGCCGACGCGCGCTGCCAAGGGCAAGGCCAACCTGCACCAGGGTGCAATAGGATCAGGGGTGGACATTGCCACCGGGTGCACGCTCACCGCGGTATGGCGCGATCAAATAGTGACCGAGCACCCGGATACCGGCAACCCGGTGCAGGGCGTGCAGATTCCGCATTGGGACCGGCTGCTGGAGATCGCGGCGCAGAGTTACGAACTCACGGGCCTGGGGTATCTGGGCATTGATATCGTGCTCGATCGCGGTCTGGGTCCGCTCATTCTGGAGCTGAATGCGCGCCCCGGCCTCAACATCCAGATCGCCAACCGGGCCGGACTGCGTGCGCGCCTGGACGCGGTGCTGGCTCATCGCGCGCGGCTCGTGTCGATTGCAGACCGGGTCGCCTTCGCGCGCGAGCGCTTTGCGGCGGTTGCGTAGCGCACGACGGTGCCGGACGCTCCGAAGCTAGAGGGATCCGGTCGTGTCGTCGAAGAGTTCGTCCACCTCGAGGCGGCGAGCGAGCAATCCTTGTTCGAAAGCGTATTCGATGGCGATCGTCAAGCTCGGTCGCAGCGCGTCGATGCCGAAGGGCAGCAGGTCGAGGTCCCCTTCGTCGGCAGGTGCGCCGGTTTGTCTGGATTCCCACAGCAGGCGGTAGATTTCCCGGATGATTTCCGGATTTGACCGAGACAACGACTCGCTGACCACGACCAGATGATTGATCGGCACGGCGCCATTGCGCCGGCACCAATCCCGAGCGGCTGCGTCAGGGTCCCTGATCAGTGGCTTCAGCGGTGAATCCTCCGGCACGGGCGCGCCGGCGACGGCCGCGTCGAGTTCACCGTCTCGGAGCATGGCGAGAAGTTCCTTGCCGGCCGGCGCACGTTCGGCGGTCGGCGGATCACGGTATTCCGCCACGTGCGCATCCTCGAAGGTGATCCAGTGAACGCGGTCCAGGTCGAGTTTGTAATCGTGCGCGAGAAAGCCGCGTATCCAGGTCGCCGTCGTGACCGAGTAGGACCGGATGCCCACGCGGCGCGAGGCAAGATCGGCAGGCGCCAGATCGCCACGCGTCGCGTTGTACACGAGATACTGATGCTGATGGCGCCCAAGCACGGTGGCCGGAACGAGCACCAGCGGCGCACCCAGCGCTTTCGCCTGGAGAAAGGTGACGATCGCGAGTTCCGCGACATCGAAGGCCTGCTCGCGCACTACCCGTTTGAATGCGCGGTTCGGGACCTTTTCGTCGGCGAAATCCAGCACGACCCGCGTCGACCGGATCTCGCCATTCTTGAGCGCCCGGGTCCCCGGGTAATCCCCGAGCAGCACGCGCAGCTTCTCAAACTCACTCATTGGCGTCGTTCCAGTCGATAGGTTCTCGTCTACGGCGGCTCCATGGTATCCGCCCGAGGCGAACTTTGCTCGCCCGGTTCGACGTGCATCGCGCAAGACGGATCCGCAAGCCGGATCTCGTCCGCGACCTGCTCCAGCCGAGCGAAGACGATTCGACGACTTGGTAGCGGTTGCACAGCCGATTACCGGTCTGTTAAGGTGCGCGACAAATTGCCAACGCTGTGCGCTCGTCTAACCGATGGCCATGAAGATACGGAATCAGACCGATTTTGCTACCGGAGTGCTGTATGTCGTTCTCGGCGGCTTCGCCGCGTTCATTGCCAGCGGCTACACGATGGGCACCGCGGCCGACATGGGAACCGGATTCTTTCCCTTCTGGCTGGGGGTGATCCTGGCGGCAATCGGCTTGGCGATTTGTGGCTCATCGGTCGCCTCGGGTGCCCCCATGGAAACCCTGTCTTCCTGGGATTGGAAGGCGCTGGGGTGGATCTGCGTGTCGATTCTGGCCTTTGCGCTGCTGTTCGAAGCGGCAGGAATGGTGCTTTCGATCTTTGTACTGGTCTTCGTTTCGTCGGTGGCCAGCCGCAAGTTCCGCTGGCAGGGCGCCATTGCCAACGCCTTCGTTCTTAACGTCATTTGTTACGGTGCCTTCGTCCGGCTTCTGAATATTCCGCTGCGCGTCTGGCCGGATCCGTGGTTTTGGTGAAAATCCCGTAACAGCGGTTGAGCATGGAGCTACTGCACAATCTGGAGACAGGTTTCGTTGCCGCGTTGACGCTGCAGAACCTGCTCTACTGTTTCGTGGGCTGTTTCCTCGGTACGTTGATTGGCGTGCTGCCGGGCCTCGGCCCCGTCGCGACGATCGCGATGTTGCTGCCCGTCACCTACACGCTGCCGCCGACAGCGGCCTTGATCATGCTGGCCGGAATCTATTATGGCGCGCAATACGGAGGATCGACGACGGCGATTCTGATCAATCTTCCCGGGGAATCGTCGTCGGTGGTGACCGCGATTGACGGTTACCAGATGGCCCGAAACGGGCGTGCGGGCGTCGCATTGTTCACGGCCGGCGCGGGCTCGTTCGTCGCGGGGTGCATCGGCGTACTGATTCTGGCGGGATTTGCCGTTCCATTGGTTGACGTGGCGTTTGAGTTCGGGCCGACGGAATACGCAGCGCTGATGACTCTGGGTCTGGTCGGGGCGACGATCCTGTCATCGGGTTCGCTTCTGAAGGCCATAGGCATGGTCATTATCGGCCTGTTGCTCGGTCTGGTCGGAACCGATACCAACGGCGCGCCACGCTATTCGTTCGGCATCGACGAACTCTCCGACGGCATCGGCTTCGTGGCGATCGCGATGGGGGTTTTCGGTGTGGCGGAGATCATCAGAAACGTGGAAAAGGACGAATCGCGGTCGTCGTCCGTTTCGAAAATCACAAGTATGTGGCCGACGCGCGCCGACATCGGCAGAATGGTGCCCGCGGTCCTGAGGGGCACGGCGATCGGCGCCTTCTTCGGGATCCTGCCCGGCGCCGGTGCCGCCGTTGCATCGTTCAGTTCTTATGCGATGGAGAAGAAGATCAGCAGCCGCCCCGAAGAGTTCGGGCACGGCGCTATCGAGGGGGTGGCGGGTCCCGAAGCGGCCAACAACGCTGCCGCGCAAACGGCGTTCATTCCTTTGTTGACCCTCGGACTTCCCGCAAGCGCCACGATGGCGATGATGCTCGGCGCGATGACCATCCACGACATTCAACCGGGACCCCAGGTGATGGCTTCGGATCCGGCGCTGTTCTGGGGCCTGATCGTCTCCATGTGGATCGGCAACCTGATCCTGATCGTATTGAACCTGCCAATGATCGGAATGTGGGTGAAGCTTCTCGCCGTGCCGTACCGGGCCCTCTACCCGGCCATTCTGGTCTTCTGCTCGATCGGCGTCTATACCGTTTCCAACTCCGATTTCGACATCTATCTCGTTTGCCTGTTCGGCGCCGTGGGGTACCTGTTTTCGAAATTGAACTGCGAGCCTGCGCCGCTGTTGTTGGGATTTGTCCTCGGGCCGCTGATGGAGGAGAACTTCCGCCGCGCTCTGCTGCTTTCCGACGGCGACTTCAGCGTCTTCCTCACGCGTCCGATACCGCTGGTTCTGCTTGTCATTACCGGCGCGCTGCTGGCCTCGATTCTTTTGCCGGCATTCCGGAGGACAAGGGAAAAGGCATTCGTCGAGAATTGAAACAGCGAGGAAAGCCACGTGGCGCACGCCACGCGGCTTTGATGTCCGCTTGGGCGGCGGGCGAATTACTTGCCCAGTTTTATACCGGCTTCGACGATCGTGGAACGCCAGTTCTCGATCTGGTCGCGCAGCCACCTGTCCAGTTCGGCAGCGGAACTGCCCACGGTCTGGAATGATTGCTTCTCGAAGCGGCTCTTGACTTCGGGCTGGTTGACGGCTTTTACGATTTCGGTGTTCAGCCGCGCGATGATTTCCGGCGGGGTTCTTGCCGGCGCGAAAAAGGCGACCCATTGCTCGCCGACGAATCCCGGCAGGGTTTCGGAAACAGTGGGCATGCCGGGTACCATGTCGCTGCGTTTGTCTGAGGTGATCGCCAGACCCCTGAGCCGTCCGCCTTTCAAGTAGGGTGTCACGGTCGGTATCGCGACGAACATGGCGTCGACCTGGCCTCCTGCCAGGTCCACGACCGCTGCTGCCCCTCCTTTGTAGGGCACCATCTTTATGTTGACCTTGGCCATCCGCTTGAACCGCTCCATGTACAGTCGCGCTGACGAGCCCGGGCTCACCACCGCGAACTTGACCGATCCGGGCTTCTGTTTTGCGATATCAATCAGTTCCGCCACCGACTTTGCAGGGAAGTTGGCATTGACCACCAGCATGGACGGTCCTTTGACGATCAGCGAAATGGGAGTCAGATCGTTCAGAGTGTCGTATTTCAATTTCTTGAAAAGCGACGGGTTGGTGGCGTGGCTGTCGAATACCGACAACAAGGTATAGCCATCGGGGGATGACTGCACCGCAGCCAATGTCCCGAGCGTTGCCCCCGCGCCGGGTTTGTTCTCGACCAGAACATTCTGTCCGAGCGACTTCGTCAGTTCGGCCGCAACGAGTCGGGTGGTAATGTCGGCGAAGCCGCCGGGCCTGTTCGGGACAATCACTTTGATCGGCTTGGTCGGATAGGTCTGCGCGTAGGCAACGAGACTGCACAGGCCAACGACCGCGGCAAAGGCACACTTGAGCACGGCTTTCATCATCGGCTTCTCCTCCACTAGTTGCTAAATTGACTGCTTATCCTCGGCTGGCAATAACTTTACCAAGATAAGGTCCGGCGCGTTGGACCCCGTTCCCCGCAACATCGACATCGCGGCCCTACGGAGGCGCGACAGGCATGCACAATCCGATTCCGCTGCAGGATCGCCGAATTCTAAGCGCATTGGCCGGGATGCGACGTGCCACGCTGCGAAATGGCGCCGGATCGGCTGGGAAGGCGCCTTGTCATTTAGCAACCAATTCCTGGCGTCTTTGCGCCGCGTCCAGAAAATCCCGCATCACCGGGGTGGAGTCCAGCAGCTCCGGGTCTGACGAATGGAATTCGGGGTGCCACTGGAACCCGGTGACATAATTCTCACCTTTCATCCTGATCGCCTCGATAATGCCGTCGGCCGGGGACCGCGCCTCGACGATGAGGTCGTTGCCGAGTTTGTCGATCGCCTGGTGATGGATGCTGATCACGCGCCTGTGCGCAGTGTCGTCATAGAGACAGTCCAGCCGCGTGTCCGGGGTGAAAACGATCTCATGCGAATTCTCATCGTACAGTTCGCGGTTCAGATGGCGAATCGCGTCCGGGCGCTTGAATTCAATGTCCTGGTGCAGTGTGCCGCCCAGTGCAATATTGATTAGCTGGGCGCCGCGGCAGATGCCGAGCACGGGTTTGTTCTGGATCACGAATTCCCAGAACAGTTCGATCTCGTAGCGATCGCGCAGGCGGTCGCCGGCCCACTCGGGTCGCAACGGCTCCTCACCGTAGCTTTGAGGACTGATGTCCGCGCCTCCCTGGAGCACCAGGCCGTCGAACGCTTCGACCACGTCGTGGATCCGGATGCTGGAGCGTTGCAGTTCCGCTGACGAGCTGAGCGCAGGAATCATGAACACGAGCGCTCCATGGTACATGATCCAGTGCGCCACGGACTGTTCCAGGTACTGAAGCACCTTGTTCCTGAATCCCAGTTCCACGGGCGGTGCGTGCATCAGGCGCGCTGAAAGCCCGATGCGCAGGGCGCGTTTGCGCATGCTACGTCCCGGTCGCCCAGTGCTCGCTCTGCAGTCGAACGACTTCGGGAAGCGATTTCTCCGCCGCGTAGCGCTCGCGTATCCACTTGGCGTCGTTGCCGCGCGTCAGGGAGTCGCGAACGGCTCTGCACGCGTCATCAGCGCCCAGTTCGATCGCGTGCTGCTCGATGCGCGCCAGCGTATCGTCGATGTCGTCGCTGATCGAGATCCGCTGGTGCGTGCGCGGCTCGACCAGTTGGCCGTCCAGGCCAAAGCGGCAGGCCTGGAAGCGGTTGAACGCATAGACGAGATAGTCGTCCTCGTCGGGCCGCAGCTGCACCTCGACGAGCAGATAGCGCGCGATCGATTGAACGTATCCGGCCAGCGCGGCGGCCTTTTCGACGGTGAGCGGCGTGTCGCAGATGCGGATCTCGATCGAGCCAAATTCGGGTTTAGGGCGGATGTCCCAGTAGAAATCCTTCATCGACTCGACCATGCCCGTTGCCGCCATCTTGTCGAAATAGCGCTCGAAATCGGCCCATGAAAGCAGGTACGGGGCCCGGCCGCTGAGAGGGAAGGAAAGCACCGAGTTCAAGCGCGCGGAATCGAAGCGGGTATCAATGCCCTGTACGATCGGCGAGGAGGCGGTGAGCGCGATGAATTGAGGGATGTATCGCGCAAACAGATGAAGGAGCCGGAGCGCCTCATCGGCTCCGGAGCAGCCTACGTGAACGTGCTGGCCGAATATCGTGAACTGCTTCGCAAGGTACCCGTACAGCTGCGACAGGTGTTGGAATCGCGGTGTGTCATAGATCTTGCGTTCGCCCCAGTGCTGGAACGGGTGGGTGCCGCCGCCTGCGACCGCGATATCCAGGAATCGCGCCGCATCGAGCACCGCTCCGCGAATCTCTCGCAGTTCGCGGAGCAGCGAGCCGTAACTCGGCTGCACGGAAGTACTGATCTCGATCATGCTGCTGGTCAGTTCCGGCTTGATTTCTCCGGCGTGAGCGCGCCGACCGGCTACGCGCAGGAGGTCGTCGGACGACGCGACGAGATCGTAGGTGGCGGTCGACAGCAGCTGCAGTTCAAGCTCCACTCCAATGGTGAGTGGCTTGGACTGGGAAAAGGTCTCAAGCGGCATGTCTCGTACCTAGCGGTGGTGCTCGCCTGCGAGCTTGAGCGCGGCGAAGGTCATCACCGGGCCGGCCAGTTCGAGCACGACGATGGCGCCCAGCAGCGCAGACATCACGGACGCACCGAACTCCGGAAAAAGGGTCGCCGTGTCGAGCGTCAGCAGTAGCGCGACTCCGGACATCGGAGCCAGTGCGACGCCCAACGCGGCGGCCTGGCGCCAGCTCGCTCCGCTGGGTCTGGCAATGGCGGTGACGCCGACGATTTTGGCCAGCACGCGGCCGCAAACAAGGGCTGCTGCGACGGCGGCGCCGCGTGCCAATTGATCCATCGGAATCGACATGCCGCTGACGACGAACATGACGATGATGAGAACCGCGCCGGCGGATCCGAAATGCGGGGGATACACCAGCGGCCGGCCGCGGATCTGCCGCACGACGATCCCCGCCAGCAGCAACGGCAGCAACGGAGGCACGCGAAGCATCGCCGAGACCGAAACCGTGAGCGCGATCATTCCGAGCAGAAGAAAGGACAACACCTCTTCGTGGTCGCCCAGCCATCTTTCGAGGCGGCGAAACACGAGGGCAAACCCGGCCCCCGCGAGTACCGAACCGCAAAGCAGATAAGCCGGGTAGACCACGGCTTCAACCAGCGAGCCGCGGAATTCGTGATGCAGCACGCCGACCATGAGGTTGACCCCCACGGCCGCGTAGATGGTGTTCAGGGCGGTGTGCAGCATCAGCCTTTCGGTGACCTGGCCCTGCGCGCGCAGTTCGGCGGCGATGCGCATCACCACCGAAGGCGAGGTGGCCATCGCGATGGTCGCCGCCGTCGCCGCGATCGCTTCGCGTGTGCCGAAATAACGCAATATCAGATATACCGTTGCGAAGCTTAGACTGGCCTCGAACAGGCTGGAGACCACCAGCCACCGATTGGTCATGAGCCAGCGCAGGTTTACCCGGGTGCCGAGTTCGAACAGCAGTATGCCCAGGGCAAGTTCGATGATCACCCGCCATTCGGTCGACGTGGAACCGCCGACGACCGCAAGCATTCCGGGGCCGGCGGCGAGACCGGTGAGAACGTAACCCGTCATTCGCGGCAGCCAGCCTGTCTTGGCGAACAGTTCACCGACAAGGACTGCGGCGATTAGCGCGACGGCCACCCACAGCGATGGTGATGCTTGCAGCGGCCAGCTTGGAAGAAAACCGAATTGCGTTGCCAGCGCGGAGTTCATGGAGGTCGAGTAGGTCGTGGGTTCACCATAGCACGGGGCCGCCGTACCGCAACCCGCTCAGGGATGAGCATCCTCGCTGAACCACACGTCGGGCAGTTGCTCGCCGATCCCCGCGCTTCGGGCTTTCTCGAGGATCAGTGCGCCGACAGCGGCGAACTGCAGGCCGAGTCCGATGTTGTTTGCAAATGCGGTCGATTCATCAGCGCTCTGGCGTCCTTGCGCCATACCTGCAAGCAGCATGCCCAGGTCCGGATAGGTGCTGAAGCGATTACCCTCGGCGTTCCACCATCCTGTTTCGTATTGTGACGCGACATTGGGAGTGCCGGGCATGACATTGTTCATCTGCTTTGCCTGATCGCGCGTGTGGATGACGACGCGCTGGCAGCGGTCCAGGACCGCCTGATCGAATTCCTGCGCTTTGATGCAACTTACGTGGATACCGGGCCTGACCCACTCCGGCTTGATTACCGGCACCAGCGACGAGGTCGAGGCCATGATGACGTCGGCTCCCTGCACGCAGCGCTCTGCCGAGTCGACGTCCACTATTTCCACCTGCGGATTCGCGGCGCGGGCCTCGGCCACGAACGCGCCTCTACTCTGCGCGCGCGGACTGTAGACCTGCACGCGCGTGAACGGGCGCACGGCAAGCGCGGCCATCAATTGCGCGCCCGCCTGCCAGCCAGTCCCTATCAGCGCCAGCGTGTGCGAGTCCTCACGCGCCATGTGCTTGAGTGCCAGCCCGTTTGCCGCACCGACCCGAAGGCGCTGTGCGACGCCATCCGGAAAGATCGCCAGCAACGCTCCTGTTTCGGTGCTGAACAGGAATACCAGGCCGACCCAGCGGCCGTCGGCGAGCGGTGTCTTCACGCGCCGCGGCATCCCCGCGATAACCGGGTGCGTAATGACGTCCGAGTTGATGCGCAGTGCCTGGATGCCGCGCGCGGGCCAGGTGCCGCCCATTTGTTTGAAAGCGTAGTAGCCGTCGGGATGCGCATTGGCGGAAATACTGTCGACGCGAGGCGACATCAGCGCCCGACCCGTGGCGAGGTCGCGATACATCGGCTCGAGTACCTCGAGGCAGTCGCGCATCGTGATCAGGTCCGCAATGGCTTCGTTGCTCAGTATCAGCACGTCGCGCTCCGAATCGGTTGAGGTTCAACGTCGGGTGGCGCTCCGGCGCCGAAGTGCGCGCAGGACACCACCATGACCGGAGCGATTCTACGCGTTAAGCGAAGTACGAGCGCGGCGTCGGATGCGCGATCAGGGCGCTTGGTCCAGCCGGAAAAGCCTGTGCGCGTTGGTACGTCCTATCTTCTCGCGGTCGGCGTCGCTGATCGACGCCACGTCGAACCAGTCGGCCGCGTGGTCTATGTTCTCGAACGGCCAGTCGATCCAGTGGTCTTTGGGCGCGAAAACCGCCGAATCCATGACCGTGTCTTCGATTGCGAAGTGCTCTTCGAGTCCGATCTTGCCTTGCATAGCTTGCTTCCTCACTGCGCGTTCAGGGTATGTCGTTGACGTCTCCCGGCGGTCCCTCGTGGTGGGGGGCAGTAACGTGGGCCGGCTGGACCGGATCGCGGCCCGCGGGAACGACGCGCGACAAGAACTCGATGACGGCGTTACCGAATATGTCGTTGCGGTCGCCCGCCACCATGTGGGCCGCCTCGCCCACATTGACGTATTCGCTGTGCGGGCACAGGCGCAAGAATTCCTGCGCCCCCTCTTCACTGAGCACATCGGACAGCCCGCCCCGCACAAGCAGCGTGGGCAAACGCAGGCGACGCGAACAGGCTTCGAGGCGCTCACGCCGTTTGTCGATATCGCGCCGTGCGGAGCGGAAGCGCGGATCCCAATGCCAGTGGTACTTGCCGTCGGCGCCCAAGCGCACGTTCTTCGCCAGGCCGTCGAGCGTGCGCGGCCGGCTGCGGTGCGGCTGGTAATTCGCGATCGCATCGGCCACTTCGCCGAGGGAACCGAATCCTTCCGGTTTCTGGTTCATGAATGCCCAGATCTTTTCGACGCCTGCGGGCTCGATGCGGGGACCGATATCGACGACCACCAGCGCGGTCGCGTCAACGTGATCCTCGCCAACTGCGACCAGGCCCGTTCCTCCACCCATCGAGGCGCCCACCAGCACCGGGCGGCGATTGCCCAGTGCGGCGACCACGCACTTGAGATCCTCGACCATGACGTCCTGCCCGTAGAGCCCGTCGGGGGCCCAGTCGGTATCGCCGTGGCCGCGTGCATCGAAGGCGATGCAATGGTAGCCCGCTGCGCCCAGCCTTTCGCCGGCCCCCTTCCACGCGTGGCGGGTTTGTCCACCGCCGTGCAGCAGAATCACCAGCGGGCCGCTGGGATCGCCCCAGGCATCGCCCGCGATGCGGATACCTCCCGCTCCCGGCCAGAGGTGCATCGGATCGGGGGTGCCGGGAAGTCGCGTGCCTGCGCTCATGGGGTGAAGTATGGCCGAGATTCACCGATCGGTCTGGGACGCCCCGTGAACTCCCGACGAATCGAATCTGTTACCCTCCGCCCCGACGGACGCCCTGTGCTGCGGCAACGGGCGAAGCGATACCGTCGCAGGAAATCATCATCCAGATCCGTATTTCCGGAGCAACGCGAAATGTCCGCAAGCGAATCCCGAAACCTCGAAGGCGCCGACAACTACTGGGGAACGTACGGCGCCGACGAATGGTCCGACGCAATTGTCGCCGCCATGGCCCTCGGCGGCGTCGAGCGCTTGTTCTTCGTCTCGGGGACCGAGATGAATTTCTTTCAGGAAGCCATCGCAAAGGCCCAAGTGCGCGGCTGGCCTGCGCCGAAACTGGTGAGCATGATGCATGAGTCGGTCACACTCAATGCCGCGCTGGGAAGCGCAATGGTCAGTGGTCGCCCGGCGGCGACTACAGTACACGTGGACGTGGGCACGCTGCATTACGGTGCGGCGCTTCACGCGGCTTGGCGCGGCGGTTATCCGGTGTTGATTACCGCAGGGACGGGCCCCAGAGCGTTTCCCGGATCGATGCGCGGCGCCCGGGAAACGCCGGTTCAGTGGATGCAGGAACCGCGCGACCAGGGCGAAATCGTCCGGCAGTACACCAAGGCCGACCACCGCATGGAACACCAGGACAATCCGGGCCTGATGGTCAGCCGGCTGCTTCAAATCGCGATGAGCGAACCCAAGGGGCCCGTCTACTTGGCGATCCCGCGGGAAACGGCGATGTTGCCTTTCGCGGGGACGACGCGATTTCCGACGCGTGACCAGATGGGCCTCGCACGGCCGACGTGGCCCGATCCGGATGATGCACGCGAGATCGCACGCTGGCTGGTGAAGTCCGAGAACCCGTGCATGTACACGGATCGGGCCGCGCATGATCCGCTGGCCGTACCGGAACTGGTTCGGCTCGCCGAACTGCTGGCGGTTCCGGTGATGGAGTCCGGCAACGCCGACCGCCTGAGTTTTCCGGTGACCCATCCGCTGTACGGCGTCGGGCCGAGCGCCCGTGACGCGGACGTCGTGCTCGCATTCGAATCGGTCATTCCTTACGTGCCCGGGCTGGACTCACCGGCGGCAAACGCGAAGATCGTACGCGTGAGCGTCGATCCGGTCCTGTCGCGCTTCAAAACCATGGAGTTTCGCGCCGATAAGTGGATCTCGGCTTGGCCCTCCTGCGTGGCGAAGGCACTCTATCGTGCAGCCGAAGGCATGTTGGACAAGAGCGATCTGTCGCGCATCGCCGATCGCAGGCAGCGCCTCGAGCGGCGCCGGCGAGAGATGAATGCGAAGCAGGTGGCGCTCGCCGTGGACGCCGGAAAACTGTCCAGGCCGACCGGGCGCTGGGTGGCCTATCAGCTCGGTCGCGCCCTCGCGCCCGAGGCGATCCTGTTGAACGATGCGTTGAGCAATGGTCCCCAGGTTCACGCGTACGCGGCGCGGGAACAGCCCGGCACGTACTTCCGAAGCGGCAGCAGCGCCGGCGGCTGGGGGTCGGGCGCCGCGTTCGGGGCGAAACTGGCAGCGCCCGAGCGCGACGTCGTGCTGGCCAGTAGTGACGGCTACTTCTCGTTCGGCACGCCGATGGCGGCGCTGTGGGCCGCCCGCTACCACAATGCGCCCTTCCTGTCGGTGGTGTTCGTCAACGGCACTTACAGCACCGGTACGACCGGGCTGCAAAATTCCTACCCGGACGGCTATGCGGTCCGCGGCAACAACTACGCGGGTGGAACCTTTGATCCGCCGCCGGATTTCGCCAGACTGGCGCAGGCCGCGGACGGCTATGGAGAATACGTCACCGAGACCGCCGATGTCGGTCCCGCGATCGCGCGCGGTCTTGACCGAGTGCGCGCGGGATGTCCGGCCGTCATCGCGGTGCGCGTTGCTGGGCCATTGCAGGGGGTATGAATGCGCCGTTGCGAATTTCGCGTGCACGGCCCGCACCGGAATGTCGCCTCAGCCCGCGGGCCGCTCGGGGCGGATTTCGGCATGCCGCTGAGTAGCCGCGGCACTGGTGCGCCCTGGCTACGGGATCAAATGGTCCGGGAATTCCCGTATGGCGAGCATTCAGACAATACCACGGCCTTCTCTCGATTCAGGCCTAACATCGAACGGACGGGCCGCAAGCGCCGCGCGGCATCAGCCGTCAGTGCTGGTCCGCCGTTCACCAAGACGATGGCTTTATTGGCGTCTTGACGTTCTGACGTCTAAGCGTCATAATGCCGCGCATGGATAGCCAAAAACGCGCCACTGTGTATTTCGAGCCCGATGTGCACCGGGCCCTACGCCTGAAGGCGGCGGCCTCGGATCGCTCTATCTCCGATATGGTCAACGATGCGGTCAAATCCGCTCTGGCCGAAGATGCCGAAGATCTTGCGGCATTCGCCAAGAGAAAGAACGAGAAGAGCGTGTCCTTCGATACCTTCGTGCAGGGCCTGAAGCGGCGTGGCCGGATATAGGCTGCTGATCAAGGCCTCGGCCACGAAGGAGCTTGAGGCAGTTGATACCAAGGCCGACCGTCAACGCATTGTTGCGAAAATTCAGGCCTTGGCGGCGAATCCCCGACCGCAGGGTTCGGAGAAGCTCGCGGGCTACGCCGATCGCCACCGCGTACGACAGGGGAATTACCGGATCATCTACCTCGTTGACGACGAGCTTCGGGAAGTCACGATCTTTAGGATCGGGCATCGGAAGGATGTCTACCGGTAAGCCATCTAAGCGCTTCGAACGGACGCCGCAGACCTCGCTCGCGAGCGAGTCGTGCCGGTGCCCGCAACTTAGCGATTTTCGGTGCTAAGGGGCGCCTTGGCATTGGTTGCTGCTGAGCCAACCACGAATCGTCTCTGGATCGTGGAGCCAGGCCGTGTACGTATACGCGCGTGACCGGGGGGGCGTGCCTGACCCGCCCAAGGACGAGCAACTCCTTATTTCTTACGCGGCGCGGTGTAACCTTCCGGAAAGCGTCGCCGATATCGAAAAGGTTCTCAGAGGGGCCTGGTCAGGGAGGCAAGAGATGTCCGATAAAGGATTGTCGACGCTTACGGATGACGAGCACCAGATCGCAAGTTCGCTCGTTCGTTGGGGGTACGCCCGGGACAGCGACGATTGGGAAACGCTCGCAGGATGTTTCCACGACGATGCGACAATCCACATCTCCTGGATATCGGCCAGCGCGGAGGAGTTTGTCGCCCGCTCACGCGCGATGGCCGCGAGGCGCAGGCCCGGCGACCATATGAAGCACGTGATCGCGCCGCCGTGGATACGCGTTCACCGGGACCGTGCGTTTGCCCGGTGCAACGCAAACCTGTATATCCGGTCGACGATCGACGGCTGCCAGTTCGACCTGCAGTGCTGGATCCGTTTTTTCGATCTGCTGGAAAAACGGCAGGGGGTCTGGCGCATCGTCAAACGCACCGGCGTCTACGAAAAGGACCGGATGGACCCGGTCGACCCGCGCCTCGTTCCGAAGGACTTCTTCGCCGGCGTGGATCTGTCGACCTTTCCTGCGTCTGCGAGATATCTCTGCTACTGGGCCACTCGCCACGGATTGTCGCCTACGACCAACATCATCTCGGTCTACAGCGACAACGAACGCGCGCTACGCGAGGAATCGGAGGCGTGGCTCGAAAGTGCACAGGCGTGATGACCTAGTCGAGCGGTGGCGAGCGGACTGCTGACTCGATCCGCAATGTCGGCACGAGCCTGACCGTCGCGTGCTTCAGCGGCGCGATTCCTGTTTGACGCCGCGCGACAAACTGACGGGGTGCTACTATCGCGCCTCGTTATCTTCTGCGAACGGGACAAACTGATGGAACCGCTACCGAGGGGCGCGAACTTCATGCGCTGCAAGTTTCTTTGGGAAATCGGCCTGCACATAGCAGGCGATCCAGCGACGCCGTATTACGGAAACCGCGATATGTGCATCACGATCGGCAAGGGATCCGGCGACGCCTTCCAACCGTGGCTGCGCATGGCAACGGGTGCCGCCCACCTGGCGCACGCGGTGGCCCGCAACGAGCTCGATCTCGCGATAGTCAATCCATCGGCCATGCTGACCCAGGCTTACCGAGGCACGGGGCTGTTTCCGAAGCCGCTGCCGCTGCGTATCGTCGCGAACTATCCTTCCTGGGACCGCTTTGTCTATATGGTGCATCCGCGAACCGGGATCACCTCACTGTCGCAGATCAAGGAGCGCCGCTATCCGCTCAGGCTTTCAACCCGCGAGGACCGCACGCATTCGACACGCGTATTGATCGAGCAGACATTCGCGGCGTACGGTTTTACGCTCGCCGACTTCGAGTCTTGGGGCGGCAGCCTTCAGCTGAACACCGGGCCCGGGGACAAGCGGCGAATGGCCGCGCTGCAAGAGGGGAACATTGATGCTGTTTTCGACGAAGGGCTGATTACCTGGTTCGACGAGGCGCTCGCTGCCGGCATGCAGCCGATCACGCCGGAGGCCGAGGTACTTGGCAAGTTGGAAGCGATCGGCTGGCGCAAGGTCGTGATGCCGGCCGGGCGTTTCCCCAACCTGAAGGTCGATCATCTGTGCATCGACTTCGGCGGCTGGCCCCTGTATACGCGCGCCTCCTTGCCCGAAGAGGACGCATACAAGGTATGCGACGCAATCGCCGCGCGCGAAGCCCAGATCGCGTGGGAAGACGCAAAGGGCTGGTCGCCGTTTCAGGGGGCGGGCCAGCTGGGGCGCGAAACGGAGGCCACACCGATGGACGTTCCGATGCACCCCGGAGCGGCCCGCTGGTTCCGAGAGCACGGCGTCGAGGTGAAGGCCTGAATTTCGACCCGCCGTCACGCCGGCGTGGGCTCTTTTGGCCGAAGAATCCAGCGGCGCGTACCCACGCGTTTCCCGGTGATGCGCGCGCGTCCTGAACCGGGCCGGGCCGAGCGACGCCGTTGAACTATCGCGTGCGCCTCGGGTCGCTCAGGCGATCTTGTTGCTCGGGTTCTGCAGCACCGCCGACGTGGCGGCGAAATCGGACGATCCACGCAATCTGCGCACGATCGCTTCGTAATGCGACTTCAGCCGGCCGGCGACCCAAGCGCTGCGGGCGGCCTGAGCCTGGCGCCGGATGGCTTCGATATCGAGGTCAAATTCCGGCAGACTGTCCGGTGCGATATTGCTTTGCACAATATGGTCCTTGGAGGACGTGAGTTCCCATGCAGCAACGTCTATCCCGCCAAAAACCGTTTCGGAACGCCGAACGTGTTCATCGGGGTGGGGCTGGAATTTCATCGTAATTCCTTTCCTATCTGTTTGAGCCAGCATCATTAAACAAGCGTAGCTGCTCAAGATATCGACGCTTGGGCCGACAATCAAATCGCTTGTTTGGATGGGTCTAATTGTTCGGACTTATAGCTGATCTAACGTGATGATGCGATGCACAAATCCTGGCCAAAATAGGTCATTCGGCAGCCCGGATTTACTCCAATTGCGGGCCTTTGCAACTGTTTTATGTTGCCAACGGTCCGCGGGGACGGCAGTTGCCTGCGATAGAATTTGACCACGCCATCAACGAACACCTCCGAGGAGCGAGCATGTCGGACGAAGACTTGAAGAACGAACTGGAGCGCCTCCGTCGCGAAAACGCTGCACTGAAGAAAGGCGCGGCCACCGGCATTACGATGAAAGTCAGCGAAAAGGGCGGACTTTCGGTCTACGGAATGGGGCGCTTTCCGATAACGCTTTACAAGGAGCAGTGGCTCAAACTCCTCGATATGTCCGACGACATTCGGGCGTTTATTGACGCGAACGCAGCGGCGTTGAAGACGAAGGGATGAGAACTGCGCACCCACGTCGCGACGAGACCGTTGTGCGTCCGTAAGCGAGGGTTCTGCAATCGGCCCTGAGTCCGCGCCGCTCGACGGACCTGCGGCGATTGCCGGTGCGTGAGCGGCGAGCGGTCGATCGCGGTCCTTCGTCGGTTCGGCAATAGTGACTGCCTGGAGGACACGCGCCGGCCGCCGTGGCCCGATCGGACGATGCGGGCGGTCACAACTGGACAAATCTGTCGAACGACTCAGGGGTATTGCACATGTTGATCTTCAGGCAATTGGTGGACCCGCCTTCGTCCACCTATACGTACCTTCTCGCCGACAGCCGGACTGGAGCAGCGGTGATTATCGACCCGGTGTTCGAACAGATGCGCCGCGATATGGCGCTGATCAGTGAATTGGGGCTGCGGCTGCAGTATGTGCTCGAAACGCATGCACACGCCGACCACGTAACGGGTGCGTGGATGCTCAAGCGCCAGTCCGGATGCCAGATCGCGGTGGCGCGATCGAGCGGCGCCCATGGGGCGGATCGGGGCCTTTCCCACGGCGACAAGATCGAATTCGGCACGCGCCATCTTCTGGTGCGCGCGACGCCCGGCCATACCGATGGTTGCGTCACGTACGTACTCGACGACGAGAGCATGGCTTTCACCGGGGACTGCCTGCTGATCCGCGGCAGCGGAAGGACCGATTTCCAGCAGGGCGATCCCCGTCGCATGTACCGCTCCGTGCATACCCAGATATTCAGCCTGCCGCAGGCCTGCCTGCTCTACCCCGCTCACGACTACCGGGGACTCACCGTCACCAGTGTTCGCGAAGAGCGGCGCTTCAACCCGCGCCTCGGCGGTGAGATTAGCGAAGAGGACTTCGTCGGTTACATGAAGAACTTGGCGCTGCCGCACCCGCGGCAGATCGATGTCGCCGTGCCCGCCAATCTTGTTTGCGGCCGGCCCGATGATGAGAATCTGGACCTGGCAGCGCCTGACTGGGCGCCGCTCGTCTACACGTTCGCCGGCATTTGGGAAATTCAGCCGCAAAGCCTCGAAGAAGTCGCCGACACGGTGCAGATCATTGACGTGCGCGAACCGGCCGAGTTCGATGGACCGCTCGGGCGCATTGATGCGGCCCGACCGATCCCTCTCGGAGAACTCGCTCGCCGCGCCGAGGAAATCGATCGCAGTCGCCCCGTGGTAACGGTCTGTCGCGCTGGGGGGGCGTTCGGCGCAGGCCGTGGCGATACTGCAAAAGGCCGGATTTGCCGATATAGCCAACCTCGCGGGAGGCATGCTTCGCTGGAGGGCTGACGGGCACCCGGTCATCGGCGGCGGAGACTAAGCTGGAAGCCATGTCGAAGCGCAGGGTGGGAAGTTTCCCCGGGTAATCCGGGAAGGTACGCGTCGGACGGGCTTTGATCGCTGACGCGGCGATAGTCGCCGCTTTGGGCCAACGGTCGATGTGCAGTTCCCGCGACCGTGACTCGATTCTCAATCAGGTTTGCGCCTGGGAGCGCGGGGCAAGGAAGCCGATCGCGGGCGAGGTACGCAAAGAGTCATATAATCCGCACACGTTCGAAATTCGACCGCATGCAAGCGAGGATCAACCACATGCCCATTTATGAATACGAGTGTCTCGGCTGCCGCAAGGAGTTCGAAATTCTGGTGCGCGAATCATCGCCGCCGCCGGCATGCCCGGACTGCAGCAGTACCAACTTGCGCAAGAAGCTGTCGGCGTTTGCGGCGTTGACCTCCGGCGCGGCCTCACCGAACGCGATGCCCGCTGCGTGTCAAACCTGCGGCATACCGGGAGGTCCGGGCGCCTGCGGATTTCAGGGCCACTAGCGGCGAACGGCTGCGCGCCTAGGGCCGCTTTGTTGCCAGTTCCTGCAACTGTCCGGCAACACATTTGCGGTGCTCGGCGCGCGTGAGTATGTTCTTGCATGCGGCCAGTGCCAGAACGTGTGCCTCGCAGCGTTCCTTGTTGCGCGCCATGCTGCAGTCGCGTGGCTTGGGCGGCGTGAATTTCGCGGTAGGTGCCGGAAAATGCATGCATGCGCGCCATTCGTCGTCGGTCTTGCTTCTGCAGGACTCGATAGCCTGGTTGAGCGCTGCGCAACGCGCTTTGTCTTTCCATTTCGCGCAGTCCATCGGGTACGTGCCGGGCATCTTTTCCATCACCGCTCCTGAAGGCATTGCGGCAGCGGCAGTGGAAAATGTGGCAGCGATTAGGGCTGCGGCCAGCGCCGGGAGGTAGGGTTTCATCGGGTCTCCTTTCATTCAGAGTCCACCGGCATGTGGCGAATTAAACAACCACATCACCGATCCGCGATACTGTGTCTGATAGTAAGGTCAATCTACGCCTGCGCCACAGCGCCGGTTTGACTCCCGTCAAGCTTCCGGCGACTAGCGCTTTGCGGCTTCGAGTCGTCGTCGAATGGCCGAACGGAATCCTCATCTGAATCCAGCGGTTGCCTGCGTCGTGTCGCCGTTTTCGGCATCCTGCGCGACATCGCGCGCCTGGCGCAGTCGCCCGAATCTTGTTGTCGGGACCACATTCCTCTTCTATCCAGGGGCGCGCTCCGATATCATCCCCGCACCGGACGCGGAACGGTCCTGCAAAGCGCCGATGTTGCGCGTAGTGAAGAACTGATATGCACAATCGAAGAATTCTCGTGTTGTATGCGCTGGCTTTCCTGGCGACTCTGGGCTACGGAATAATGATTCCGACCCTTTCGGTTCACGCGCACGCGCTCGGGGCCGATCACGCCGCCATCGGAATGATCATTTCCGCATTCGCGGCAGCGCAGCTATTGACCCAGATTCCCATGGGACGTCTCTCAGACAGGATTGGCCGGGTCGCCCTCGTGGTCACGGGCTTTGGCCTGATGGCCCTCGCCGCCACGCTGTTTCATTTCGCGACCAGCCCGGCGCAGTTCGTGGCGTTGCAGGCGCTTGCCGGTGTTGGTGCAGGGTGTCTGTGGCCGCCTCTGATGGCCATGCTGACCGACGATGTCGAACCTGCCGCGCGAGGCACATTGATGGGGATATTCAACACGGTGTTCTTCCTCGGGGTCGGCATCGGTCCGCTGGTAGGCGGAGTCATCGCTGGTGCATACGGGCATGACGCGGTGTTCAATGCGTGGACGGGCGTGGCGCTGCTGGGCGGACTGCTTTGTTTTGCCGCGATCAGGGAGTCGGCAACGGAAAAGCGGGCTGTAGCGGCGGGCGTTCGCGCTTCAATGGCGGCCAATACTCCGCTGATCAAGCCGGGTCTTTGGAGTACGTTTGCCGCAGGGTGCGTGATTCGTTCACGCGGGGGCGTCTGCACGAGCTTCAACAATGCGTTGCTTCCGCTTTACGCGATTGCGCTTTTCGATGCGACGCCGGCGATGATCGGAAGCATCATGTTCATCCATGGACTAGGCATGGCCTTCTTCAATATCCCGGGAGGCATGATGAGCGACCGCGTGGGGCGCAGGCTTCCAGCGCTGGCGGGGTCGTTGATCGCGACGGCCGGCGTGTTGTGGTATTCGGCGGCGACCGGTTACTGGGCGCTGTTCGCTGCGGTCGGGTTGGCCGGGGCAGGCAATGCTTTCAGTACGCCCGCTGTGGCGGCGCTGACCGCCGACGTATGCGACCCCAGGCGCAGAGGTGAGGCGTTCGGATATTTCCTGACCTCTTTCAATCTCGGAATGGTCTTGGGCGCGTTGGTGTTCGGCTTCGTTTCGGAGGCGCTGGGTCTGTGGGGTGCGGTTTTCACCTGGGGCCTCACCAGTTTCGTTCTATCTCTGTTTGGCCTGCTCATTCGAGAGACTGCCACGCGACGCTCACCGGAGCTTGCGCAAGCATAGGGATTCGAACGGGTTACTAGGTATCGCCGGCCAGCGCGCCGCGTGAGACGCGCGATATCGGCAGTGCCCTAGCGCAGCACCCGGGTGCCGGCGGTGTCGTGTGTGGTGGATTCTCGTCCACGGTCGAATCAGCGAGCACCCCGGCGAAATCTAGACGCCAAGGTACCGGTGCTGTATGTCCGCGTTTGCCTCGAGTTCGACTGACGTACCGCTCCAAACGACGCGGCCTTTTTCGAGCACGAAATGGCGGTGCGCGACGCGGGTCAGCGCGCGTAGATCCTTGTCGATTACCAGTATCGACAGCCCTTCGGCCTTCAACTGCTCGATGGAGCGGAAAATGTCGTGCCGAATGAGCGGCGCGAGGCCTTCGGTTGCCTCATCCAGAATCAACAGTCGGGGATTGGTCATCAAAGCGCGGGCAATTGCGAGCATCTGCTGCTCGCCGCCGGACAACTGGTTTCCGTAATTTCCACGGCGCTCGGCCAGATTGGGAAAGAATTGAAACACGCGCTGCAACGTCCACTGTTTGGACTGTTGGCGGCGGGTGGCAGCGGTGGCGATCAGATTCTCGACGACCGTCAGATTCGGAAACACCTGTCGGCCTTCGGGGACCAGTCCAAGTCCGGCCTGAGCGACGCGATAGGAGGGTAGACCGGTCAGCGGCTTGCCCTCGAAAAGCACCTGTCCGGATCGCGGCCGCATCATTCCCATCACCGAACGCACCGTCGTGGTCTTTCCCATGCCGTTGCGTCCCAGCAGCGTGACTACCGTGCCTGCTTCGACCGTGAAGCTCACCCCAAAGAGCACTTGGCTTCGCCCATACGCCGTCTCGAGGTCGCGAACTTCCAGCATCACTCCAGCTCCTCCTCGCCCAGATACGCCTTGCGTACCTCCGGATTGGCGCGAATCTCCTCTGGGGTGCCTGTCGCCACGATGCGCCCATACACGAGCACCGACAGGCGGTCGGCAAGTCTGAACACGGCGTCCATGTCGTGCTCGACGAGCAAGATAGTGAGACCGCCCTTCAAATGCGTCAAAAACTCGATCATGCGCTGCGATTCTTCCGTTCCCATGCCCGCCATCGGCTCATCAAGCATGAGCATCCTCGGCCGTGTCGCGAGCACCATGGCGACTTCGAGCTGTCGCTGTTCGCCGTGCGCGAGGTTCGCAGCCAGTACGTCGGCGCGCGCCCCGAGACCCACCTCTTCGACAATTCGTCGTGCGGGCTCGCGCAATGCCGGTTCATCGCGGGCGGCCCGCCAGAAACGGAAGCTGTGACCGGAATGGGCCTGGACCGCCAGTGCCACGTTGTCCAGCGTCGTGAATTCGGGGTAAATGCTGGTGATCTGGAAGGAGCGCGCGAACCCCTTGTGGGATCGAGCCGGCGCATCGAGTGGGGTAATGTCCTCGCCGGAAAAATGGATGCTTCCGGCGTCAGGCCGCAGGTTGCCCGCGAGTTGACCGATCAGAGTGGTCTTCCCGGCGCCGTTGGGGCCGATCACCGCATGCGTCTCGCCCTCGAGGATCTGCAGATGAACGTTGTCCGTGGCCTGCAGCGCGCCGAACGCCTTGCATAGCCCGCGAATGTCCAGCAGCACCTCAGCCATGCCGGCCTCCGGCGAGCCAGCCGGCCAGCCCGCGTTTGGCGAACAGCACTACCAGCACCAGGAACGGTCCGAAGATGATCTGCCAGTGCTCGGTCCATCCGGACAGGAGATTCTCCAGTACCAGCAGCACCAGCGCGCCGGCGACCGGCCCCGCCGTGCTGCCCATGCCGCCAAGTATGACCATGAACATGATGTCGCCAGATATGGTCCAGTGCATGATGTGTGGCGACAGGTACTTGGTGTGGTTGACGTACAGCGCGCCCGCGAGACCGCAAATTGCGCCGGCGATCACGAACGCGACCAGGCGGTAGGCATAGGGTGAAAAACCGATCGCCCGCGTGCGCGCTTCGTTGGACTTCGCCGCACGGATCACCATGCCGAAGCGCGAGTGGACCAGGCGGTGGACGATCACAAGCGTCAACACCAGGATCGCCAGGACCAGGTAATAGAAGGCGACCGGGTCACCAAGATCGATGAGGTTCCCGAACTGGCTCAGTCGCTTCAGGCCCATGCCGTCGTCCCCGCCGTATTCATCGACGGAAATGCCCAGGAAATAGAGCATTTGCGTAAAGGCCAATGTGATCATGATGAAGTAGATACCGCTGGTCCGTATCGAAACCGAGCCGATCGCCAGTGCGACCAGAGCCGAGGCACCGATTGCCACCAGCCACTGCAACGGGCCGCTGTGGATGCCGTAAAAAGCCATGACCGCCACCGAGTAGGAACCGATCCCGAGGTAGGCGGCGTGTCCGAAGGACACCATGCCTCCGTAGCCGAGGATCAGATCCAGACTGACCGCGGCGATCGCAAGTATCATCACGCGCCGCAGCAGGTCGATGTAGAAGGGCTGATTCAGCATCCCGGCGACCGGCGGCACCAGCGCCAGCAGCGCCAGTCCGGCGAGTACCACGACGAGGCCCCGGTGTCCGCGCATGCTCAGTGTCCCCGTTCCGGGAACAGGCCTTCGGGCCTGAGCGCCAGAACGACGGCCATCAGCAGGTAAATGAGCATCGAGGCGAGCGCCGGTCCCGCCGACTGCGCCGCGCTTGGCGTGATCACCAGCGCGAGCAAGGGCTTGAGGAATGCACGCCCTAGCGTGTCGACCATGCCGACGATGAGAGCGCCGGCCATCGCGCCGCGGATCGAGCCGATGCCGCCGATGACGATCACCACGAACACCTGGATCAGGATCGATTCGCCCATGCCCGGCTGGACCGCATAGATCGGACCGGCCATCACCCCGGCGAGCCCGGCCAGCGCGGCGCCGAAGCCGAAGACGATGGTGTACAAGAGCCGGATGTTGATGCCCAGTGCGGCGACCATGGCGCGGTTGGACGCCCCTGCCCGGATCAGCATGCCCAGCCGCGTCCGCGTGACGACGTACCAGAGCAGGAACGCCACCGCGATGCCGATCGCGATGATCAGCAGGCGGTACAGCGGATAGCGCAGGTCGGGCAGAAGCTCGACGTGCCCCGAGAGCCATTCCGGCAGGCTGGTGTACAGCCCGCTCCTTCCCCAGACGATCGCCACGAGTTCGTTGAAAAACAGGATCAGGCCGAACGTTGCGAGCACCTGGTCCAGATGGTCCCGGTCATAAAGCGTGCGTAGCGCGACGACTTCGACGATCACGCCAACGACCAGTGTGGCTGGGAGCGCGAGCAGCGCGCCGATGACGAACGACCCCGACCACTGGTAGAACGAGGTGGCAAAATACGCCCCGATCATGTACAGCGACCCGTGCGCGAGGTTGACCAGGTTCATGATCCCGAAGACCAGCGTCAGGCCGGCCGCCATCAGGAACAGCATGACGCCGAACTGGACCCCGTTCAGTACTTGTTCGGTGATGAGAATGAGGTTCATCTCGGGGCGATCCGTCTATGCCGCATGCCGACAAGATACAACAAAAAGGGGCGCGGTCGGCCCGCGCCCCCAACGCTCAATCGCGCACGACCGCGACTACATGTTGCAATCCTTTGCGTAGGCGTCGCGGTGGTCCGAGAACACGGTCGTCTCGATCTGCATCTGCACGCCGTTGGCCCCCTTGACCGCTTTCGCCAGGTAGAAATTCTGGATCGGGAAGTGGTTGTTGCCGTAGCGGTACTTGCCGCGGGTCGAGGCGTAGTCCGCCTTGAGCATTTCCGCCATCAGCGCCTTGGCATCCAGGTTGCCCTTAGTCGCGCGCACCGCGGCATCGATCAGCATGATGCCGTCGTAACTTTGCGACCCGTAATAGGCCGGCGTGTACTTGAACTTCTTGCGGAAATCGGCGACATATTTCTGGCTCGCCGGATTCTTCAGGTCGGGGCTCCAGTAGCGCGTTTCCCACTGGCCCACGGCCGCGTCCTTGAGCGCGGGCAGGGTGACTTCGTCAACGGTGTAGGACGAGTACAGCGGGATCTGACCGCGCAAGCCCGCCTGGGTGTACTGCTTGACGAACTGGATGCCCATGCCGCCCGGCAGGAACACGAACACCGCTTTCGGCTTCTTGGCGCGCAACTGGCTGAGTTCGGCCTGGTAATCCTGTTGGCCGAGCTTGGTATATACCTCGTCCGCGATTCGTCCCTTGAAGTAGCGTTTGAAGCCGGTCATCATGTCCTTGCCGGCCGCGTAATTCGGCGCGATAAGGTATACATCGTTGAACTTCTGGTCCTGCATGTACTTGCCCATCGCCTCGGGCGTCTGGTCGTTCTGCCAGGACGAGGAGATGAACAGCGGGTTGCACTCCTTGCCCGCCAGCTGGTGCGGCCCCGCGTTGGTGCTCATCATGATCTTGCCGGCGCTGGTGACCGACGGGGCTACCGCGAGCAGCACGTTGGACCATATGATCCCCGCGACGATATCGACGCGGTCCTTTTTAAGCATCTCCTCGGCGACCTGCTTGCCGACGTCCGGCTTGCGCTGGTCGTCGCCGAAGATGACCTCGGTCTGCAGACCACCGACCTTGCCGCCCAGGTGCTGCAGCGCAAGTTCGACCGAGTCCTTCATGTGTTTGCCGATGATCCCTGCGGGCCCTGACAGCGTGGTGATGAAGCCGATCTTGATCTTGTCGGCCGCATGCGCCGGCCCGACCGCGAACATTGCCGCAACCGAAAGGGCGATTGCGCCACGAATGGAAGGTTTCACGATTTGTTCCTCCTAAGAACTTGAGTGACCGCAGGAGTCTAGCAAGAGGCCCCGGTGGTGTCCAGACGGACCGATGGCGGGTCCGCGGGCACGATCCAAGCTGCGTGCGCCGGTGTCCTCCCGCGCACATGTTCCCGGTTGCGTCGAATCTCGGTTACACCTGTGCGGCGTCGCCGGGCGGGGTGAACGCCGTGTGCGCTGCCTTGAAATCGTGTCCGAAACGCCGCGCTATAGTCCTAACGTTCTCATCCCGGCTCCGGCGAGTTAAGGGGACGTGCCGAGGTGTCGAAGCACGGTGGCCGGTGGGCTACCTCCGCGTAGGTTTCGCGCGCCGACCACGGCCGCCCGGGACGGACAAGGACGTCTCAGGGCCGCCAACTCTGCAGAATGCGCATGTAGTTTCCACGTTCAAACGCCGCAGGATCGGGGCTGCGCGCCAAGTTCATGCAGCCGCGCATCTTGGAGAGCGAATCGTAGCCCCGCTCCTCGAGTACGCGTTCGAGACCCCTCCGCAGCGTTGCCAGTTGTTGCGGCCCGTGTTTGAGCAGGGCAGAAACGACCTGCACCGCGTGAGCGCCGGCCATCACGGCCTTGACGGCGTCTTCCGGCTTGTGGACGCCGCCCGAGACCGCGAGCTCGAGTTTGCGCTGCGCAGACAGAATCGCCAGCCATCGCAGTCGCAGCAGGATCTCCGACGAGTTAGAGAGATGCAGTTCATTGCGGACTTCCAGGCGCTCAATGTCGATATCGGGTTGGTAGAACCGATTGAACAGAACCAGAGCGTCGGCGCCTGCGGTTTCCAGCCCTGCGGCGAAGTGAGAAAGTGACGAGAAAAACGGCGAGAGTTTTACCGCGATCGGAATACGGATAGCCTGCTTCACGGCGCGAACGATGTCGAACGTGCGCTTCTCGACGTCTGCGCCGTCCTCCGCGGCGTTCGTGGCTACGTAGTACACGTTGAGTTCCAGCGCATCGGCGCCCGCTTGCTCCATGAGCTTCGCGTACTCGAGCCAACCCGTCGCAGTGACGCCGTTAAGCGAGGCAATGACCGGCACTTGCACCGCCGCCTTGATTCGGCGGATCTGTTCGAGGTATGCCTGCGGGCCGAGGCGGAACTCGGAGGGCCCCGGGAAGAATGAACTGGCTTCCGCAAACTCGTTGACGTGCGATTCGATGTCAAAGCGGGTGCGGCCCTGCTCGTGTTCGATCTGCTCCTCGAACAGCGAATGCATCACGATCGCTGCGGCGCCCGCGTCCTCGAGACGGCGCACCATGTCCATGTCGTCCACCATCGGCGAGGCGCCGGGCATGAAAGGATGCGGCAGCTCCAGGCCCAAATAGCGAGTTGACAGATCGATCGAAGCAGTTGTGGTTGCCGATGTGTTCATTGGGTCACTTGTCCTGGTTGTACGGCGCTGGCGGGTTGCCGCGACGCGGGGGCTGCCGCCGCAGGATCGGCTGCGCGCGGCGCTGGCTGCACGGGGGTGACCGGACGTGCCATGTGCTCGTAAAGAGCGCGCCGCTCTTCTGACTTGTGCTGCAGCAGGTGCATCAGATCCCGGAATCGCATCGGGTCCTGCTGCTCGACCATGCGGAAGCGCGTTTCGTTGCGGCAGAAATCGATCACTTTTCCTATTGAGGGCATCGAATCGACATGCAGCGGGCTCTTCCCGGGACCAGCGTGGCGCGGATCGTAGCGGTACAAAGGCCAGTAACCGGTGTCGACGGCCAGTTGCTGCTGGGCGGCGCCGTACGCCATGTCGTAGCCATGCGCGATGCAATGCGAATACGCGATGATCAGTGACGTTCCCGGGTAGGCTTCGGCCTCGGTGAAAGTCTTGACGGTCTGCGCATCGCTGGCGCCGAAAGCAACCTGTCCGACGTAGACGCTGCCATAGGACATCGCAAGCAGACCAAGGTCCTTCTTCGCGATGGACTTTCCCGCGGCAGCGAACTTTGCGGCCGCGCCGGTGGGCGTGGCCTTGGATTGCTGGCCGCCGGTATTGGAATAGACCTCGGTGTCCATGACCAGCACATTCACGTCGCGCCCTGAGGCCAGCACGTGGTCCAGCCCGCCGTACCCGATGTCGTACGCCCAGCCATCGCCGCCGACGATCCAGACGCTCTTGCGCACCAGATAGTCCGCAAGCAGTTCGAGCCGCCGGGCCTCGGGCCGGAAGCTGCTCTTGAGTTTTTCGCGCAACATCGCAACGCGGGCACGTTGGGCGCTGAGCGCCGCCTCGCCCTGCTGTGGGGCGCCCAGCAATTCGCGAACCAGGGCGTCGCCGACGTCGGCTCCGAGCACGCTCAGCAGTTCCTGCGCCTGTCGCGCGTGCTGATCGACCGCGAGGCGGAAGCCCAGGCCGAATTCCGCATTGTCCTCGAACAGGGAATTGCTCCAGACAGGACCCAGGCCCTCACGGTTCGCAGCATAAGGCGTCGTTGGCAGATTGCCTCCGTAGATCGACGAGCAGCCGGTGGCGTTGGCGATCATCGCACGGTCGCCGAACAATTGCGTCAGCAGTTTGACGTACGGCGTTTCGCCGCAGCCGTTGCAGGCGCCCGAGTACTCGAACAGCGGCTCGAAGAACTGGGTTCCCATGACGTTGAGCGGCAGCTTGCTGCGGTCGGACTCGGGCAACTCCAGGAAGTATTCGTAGTTGTCGCGCTCGGGCGCGCGCAGCGGCCCCTGCGGGACCATTTCGATGGCTTTTTGACGCGGGTTCAGCTTGTCCCTGGCGGGACATACTTCGACGCACAGACGGCAGCCGGTGCAATCCTCCGGCGCCACCTGCAGGGTATAAACGCTGCCCTGAAAATACTTGCCCTTGAATTCGTCCCACTGGAAGGTGGGCGGTGCTCCTTTAGTCAATTCCGGCGGATAGACTTTCGCTCGTATGGCTGCATGCGGGCACGCGAGCACGCACTTGTTGCACTGGGTGCAGACCACCGGGTGCCACTGCGGAATCTCGAGCGCCAGATTGCGCTTCTCCCATTTCGCGGTCGCGGTTGGCCAGGTTCCGTCGACAGGGAAAGCGCTCACCGGCAGCGCATCCCCCTTGCCCGAGAGCATGACCGCGGTCACCCGCTTGACGAAGTCCGGCGCTTTGGCCGAGACGATAGGGGGTAGGTAGATCTCCGAGCGTGCTTCGGCTGGCACCTCGACCTGATGCAGATGGGCGAGAGCGTCGTCGACCACTGCGTAATTCCTGTTCACCACATCCTCGCCTTTGGCGGAGTAGGTCTTCTTTATCTGACGTTTGATGTAGCCGATCGCCTCCTCGCGCGGGAAAATCGCTGCAAGCGCGAAAAAGCAAGTCTGCATCACCGTATTGACGCGTCCTCCCATCCCTGCACGCCGCGCCACGTCATAGGCGTCAATGGTGTAGACCTTCAGTTTCAAGTCGATGATCCGCTGCTGTATTTCTCGCGGCAGTTCGTCCCAAAGCTTTTCGGGCGCAAAGAGTGAATTGATGAGCAGCGTACCGCCGGGGGTCGCCATTTCGAGTACGTCGTAGCGCTCGAAGAAACTCCATTGATGCACCGCGACGAAACCTGCGCGTCGGATGAGATAGCTCGATCGAATGGGTCTTGGTCCGAAGCGAAGGTGAGAAATGGTGATGGCGCCGGATTTCTTCGAGTCGTAGACGAAGTAGCCCTGCGCGAACTGGTCGGTCTCCTCGCCTATGATCTTGATCGAGTTCTTGTTCGCGCCCACCGTACCGTCCGCCCCGAGCCCATAGAACACGGCGCGAACGACGTCCGCGGGTTCAATGTCGAAGGAGGCGTCAACCGGCAGCGAAAGGTGGGTGACGTCGTCGACGATGCCGACCGTGAAGGACCGGCGCGCTTGCTTCTGCGCCAATTCCTCGAATACGGCGCGCGCCATGGCAGGGGTGAATTCCTTGGACGAAAGTCCGTACCGTCCGCCCGCGACCTGCACCTGCACCTTTTTCTTCGCCCCGCGCTGTTCGGCGTCGCGCAGCGCCGCCACCACATCGAGGTAAAGCGGTTCGCCGATCGCTCCCGGCTCCTTGGTGCGGTCGAGCACCGCGATCGCGCGCGTGCTCGGAGGAAGTGCTTCGACAAATTCCGCTACAGGGAACGGACGGAACAAGCGCACCTTGAGCAGGCCCACCTTTTCACCGCGCGAGGCCATCCAGTCGACGAGTTCATGCGCCGTTTCGGCGCCCGAACCCATCATGACGATCACGCGCTCGGCTTCGGGATGGCCGACGTAGTCGAATAGGCGATAGCGCCGCCCGGTGACCGCGGCGAAGCGCTCCATCGCCGCCTTCACCATTCCCGGACAAGCATCGTAGTAACCATTACAGGCCTCGCGGGCCTGAAAAAATACGTCAGGATTTTGCGCCGTGCCCCGCACCACCGGCCGGTCGGGCGACAGCCCCCGGCGACGATGGTCGGTAATGGCTTCTTCGTCCACCAGGGCGCTCAGTTCGTCGTTCGAGAGTATCGCTATCTTGGACACTTCGTGCGAAGTGCGAAACCCGTCGAAGAAGTGCAGGAAGGGTATGCGCGTTCCCAGCGTGGCCGAGTGGGCGATGGCGGCGAAGTCCTGCGCTTCCTGGACCGAGCCGGAGGCCAGCATTGCAAAACCGGTCGAGCGGCAGGCCATCACGTCCGAGTGGTCGCCGAATATCGAAAGGGCGTGCGTGGCCACGGTGCGCGCCGAGACGTGCATCACGAAAGGGGTGAGTTCGCCGGCGATCTTGAACATATTGGGGATCATCAGCAGCAGGCCCTGCGACGCGGTGAACGTGGTCGCCAGCGCCCCGGCCTGGAGCGCCCCGTGGACCGCGCCGGCGGCGCCTCCTTCGGACTGCATTTCGGTGACCTGGGGGACCGTGCCCCAGAGGTTCTTCGCGCCCTGTGCGGCCCACTCGTCGGAATACTCGCCCATGTTGGAGGACGGTGTGATCGGATAAATGGCGATCACCTCGCTCAGGCGGTAGGCAACCGAGGCCACGGCCTGGCTCGCATCTAGGGTTTGCATCGTCATTGGCGTAGTGCTCATCGAAAGGTCCTTGTGACTGCATGGCCGCGTTCTCCGTCAGGGAGAACAGGGGGGCCATCCTATTTCAAAACGGGGCGCCGTGCCTTTGACCTAGGTTAAGGCACGCATTGGACAGTCAATCGCGTCGGACCGGTCCAATTTATTGATCCTCGACCGATCGCCGCTGCACGTGTCGATCGGGGAGTCGGATGACGGCGCGGCATGGTCGTGCAGCGGTCCGTCGTCTGTTCGGCTGCAACGGGTTCGATTTCCGCCATCGCGTCGAGCGCAACACGACATTTGGCAACGGCTCCGCCTCGGAACTACCGCGCCTTGGATTCACGCTGGAAGGCACTCCGCCCCAAGGTGTCCGAATGTCGGCCGATTTCTCGAGTCCCGGGGCTCGGCCGGGACTTAATCGCGTTTCTCGATGCTGCATAGGAAAAAAATGCGGCCGGAAAGCGAATGCATGCTGTTGAAAGTATTAATCAATATTTGGTCGGACCGCCGTGGTATGTACAAGAAAAATATACTTCGGGTGCGTCACGGTACCCCTGATTGGCGCCAGACGCGTCTCGGCTATTGGATCTAAGGCATTGACTCGATTGCCGCTTTTTCGCTGATTGCAGTCTGTGGCATGGAGGTTGCTGTATTTGGGTCAAACGGAAGCGCGAATGCATCGAAGGTGGTCACATGAGCGAAAAAGCCAAAGTTCTGATCGTCGATGACCAAGAGGTGGTTCGTTTGAGCTATCTCAGGTCGCTGGGCAGCGAACACTGTAGGGTGGACGTGGCGGCAAGTGGCGAGGAAGCGCTGCTGACGATGCAGCAACGCAAATTCGATCTGGTCCTCCTCGACCTGCGGATGCCTGGTATGGACGGTATGGACGTGCTTAGGACGATCAAGCAGACGTGGCCCGACACCGAAGTGGTCATGATTACCGGATACCCCACGGTCGAGACGGCGAAAGAGGCGGTTCGGTTGGGTGCACATGGCTACCTGGCCAAACCACTCGGTCCGGACGATATCGTCAATGCGGCAAACGACGCCGTCATCCAAAAGAAGTGGACGCTGCGCAAGGACTGCGGGAATGCAGGCCTGGGCACGGGTTTGCACACCGATGAGTGGAAGAAGACCGAGGGCGCTGCTTGCTGATCGTGTGGGCTAGATTGCCGTGCGAAGACGCCAAGGCGACGCGTGAAGCGAGTCAGGAGTCATAAATTGTTCGCGGTCGATATTGACGGGATGATCGAAAAGAGCGACTAGCGGGGCCCTTTGGCAGGGGTCAACGCTGCAATAACTGCCGAGGAGGGGGCAGGAAGCGCTGAGCAGGCTGGGCAGCGAAAACTACGAAGTGGTTTTCACTGGAATAAGAATGCGAATGGATGGCATGAACGGGCTGCAAGTGCCCAGGCGCGTGAACGAGGACCAACCTTGGCTCGCGTGGGCCGTTGTCATCGGTCCGGCCACGTATGTGCATGGCCGCCGCAATCCGGCGGCAGGCGTTAGCGGATTCTTCTACAAAAAGCCTTGCGCGAGCTCGGTCAAATCCCATTCGGCAAAGCTCGACCTCCCGGAGCACGCGGCGACGTCGGAATTAAGGTTGTCGCCGCGCCGGAGACGCACGCATGCTGCTGCTTCGGGGGCAGCCGGCCAGATTTCCTCACGTGAAGTCGCCAATACGACCTCCTAATGACCCCTCTAAACAATAAAGCCGTTTCGAAGCCAAGCAATTTGCGGAGGCACACATGGTTCTGCTGATCGTAGTCGTCACGATTATCGTTTTCGTAATTGTCGACTTTTCGCTGCGCGTATATCTACAGAGGAGGCGGGAATTACAGCTCAGGAAAGAACGCGAGAAGGCTCTTGACATCGGACTGAAACTGGACTTTTCGGAGGAAGCAAAGACTCTCAAGCGAGTGGAGGTCAAGGATCCAAAGGCAAGAATCTTGGCCGTCGACGACGAGCCGATAATCCTGGACAGCTTCAGGAAGATTCTCGTCGTCGCTGGCTATAGCATCGACACGGTGGAAAAAGGGAGCGAAGCACTGGGGCTAATTTTGAAAAATGACTACGACTTCGTTTTTACAGACCTGAAGATGCCGGAAATGGACGGCCTGGAGGTAACCAAGGCAGTCAAGCACCTGCGCCCCGATATAGACGTGATAGTCATCACCGGATACGCGTCCATCGAAACCGCCGTCGAGACGATGAAGTACGGGGCGATGGACTACGTACAGAAACCATTTACCGAGGACGAACTCATCGAGTTCTTCAACAAGTCGCTCATCCGGCGCAAGGACCGGATCGAACGTCAAATGAAGCCGACGGTCCGCTTGATCACCCCATCGGTGAAGGAGTCGGCGTCAATGCACGAGTTCAATGTGCCGGCAGGGATATTCGTCTCTCAGAATCATACCTGGGTCAATATAGAGATGAACGGTACCGCGCGTGTCGGAATAGACGATTTCGTACGCAAGATCATCGGAACGATCGATCAGGTCGCGCTCCCGAAACTGAACAAGGAAATAGAAAAGGGCGATCCGCTTTTCTCCATCACAAAAGATTCTCGAACCATGGACATCGCCTCGCCGATAAGCGGAAAAATCAGTTTGGTAAACGCCGAGCATGTCGAGCATCCGGAATGGATCGGATCAAAGCCGTTCGAGCTCAGTTGGATGGTCTGTCTCGATCCGTCGAATCTCTCCGAGGAATTGCGTTCGCTGAAGATTGGCGCAGATTCAGTCAACTGGTACAGGAAGGAAATTGACAGGTACAGCGAAATTGCAACCGCAATCGAGGGAGAAGACGCCGGTACCGGCCGACCGGAGAAGGGAGGTGACAAGGGAGGGAAACCCAGGGCAGACGAGAAATTCATGGCCGAGTTCGCTAACGCATTTCTGCTGAAATAGTCGACACGGTTCGGGAAGCTGTTTGTTCGTCGATTCTCCGAGAGAGGTAGCCATGATCAAATATCTTTTCGCAACGGTATCGGCAGTAATGTTTGCTGCAGCCGGCCCGCCTGCAGGGGCAGCCCCTCCAAAGGCCGCGGCGCCCGAGACGGCGGCGTCCGGCGCTGCGTCTTTGAGCGTGGTGGCGCCGGAAATACCGTCGGAAATCATTATTCCGTCTTCGGTGGGCGCGATCAGGTTCCCGCACCAGATGCACATAAAAGATCTTTCGGTCAAGTGCGTCGACTGCCACCATCAGATAAACGCCAGGCCATTGAGCACCCCGCATCCGGACTATTTCAGCTCGACCTGGATCAACTGCAGGACTTGCCACGAGCAATCGGAGAAGCTCTCGAAGAAGGCGTTCGTCTGCTCGGAGTGCCATACGGCCCGGCCGAAAAATATCGCGGATGAAACACTCAGCGCAAAAGTGGTGGTTCACAAACAGTGCTGGAAGTGCCACGCGGTGGGCACCGGCAAGGAGGCAAGCAAAGCCTGTGAAAAGTGCCATTCGGGCAAGAAGCGCTTCTGATCAGGGCTGTTCGATTGATTTTCGGTCTCTGGTAAGGACAGATCATGGATAGAAGACGGTTTTTCGCGACTGCCGGTACCGCCGCCGGGACGCTGCTGCACATGAAGAAGTCGGAGGCCGCGAACGCCAAGGAGGGCAAGGAGTTTGTCGGCGTGCTCGTCGATACGACAAGGTGCATTGGGTGCCGAGCCTGCGAAGTTGCCTGTTCGGTGGCATGGAACAATTTTGTTCCGGACGTAAAGAATGACAACGCGCTCGATCATCGCAGAGATACCAGCGATAAGCAGTACACGGTCGTCAATCGTTTCAAGACCGAAAAGGGAGATGTATTCGTGAAGAGGCAGTGCATGCATTGCTGGCAGGCGGCTTGTGTCGCGATGTGCCTGGTGAATGCAATGTACAAGACCAAGGAGGGACCTGTTACCTGGAATGGAGAGAAATGCCTGGGGTGCAGATTTTGCATGGTGGCCTGTCCGTTTGACATTCCAAAAGCTGAGTATCTTTCATGGAATCCAAGAATCATGAAGTGCCACATGTGCTATGAGAGACTGCAGGAGGGAAAGAAGCCCGCATGCGTGGAAGCGTGCCCGGCCGATGCGTTGATGTTCGGTCAAAAGCGAGAACTGATGGAAATCGCACGGCATCGCGTATACAGCCACCCAGACAAATATGTGCACCAGATATACGGCGAGCAGGAAGCCGGTGGAACAGGTTGGCTCTACCTCTCCGCCGTTCCATTCGATCAGATAGGGTTCAGAACCGATCTTGGCACGACGCCTTATCCAGAATACACGAAACAGTTTCTGGTTTCCGTGCCGCTCGTTCTATTCGGTGTTCCGGCACTGCTGCTAGGGCTGAGCGAGCTGTCGGATAGAAAGAATGAAGTTCGCGAAAGCGAAGGATGGACAGAGACGGGGGCGGACGAATGAACACCACCGCAATTGGCACAAGCGAATTCAACCGGGTCGCGAGTTTCATTTGGCAGGAATTGAAGCCGCGGGGCAAGTGGCTTACCCCGTTCAATGTCATCTCCATTCCGATCATATTGCTCGGCATTGGAATCCTGTATTTCCGTTTTGTATACGGGATCGGATTCGTCACCAATCTCAACCAATACTACCCGTTGGGTATCTGGATCGGATTTGACGTGGTGACCGGAGTGGCTCTTGCCGGCGGGGCCTACGTCATCACCTTCGTCGTCTATGTGATGAGAATGGAAAAATATCATTCCATAGTCAGAGTGACGGTCTTGAACGGATTGTTAGCGTACATCTTCTATGCTGGGGCACTGACACTGGATCTGGGACGGCCCTGGCACATCGTCAATCCGATCATCGGGAATTCGTTCGGCTACAACTCAGTGCTGTTCCTCGTTTCGTGGCATTTTCTGCTCTATATGCTCACGATGGCGCTGGAGTTTTCGCCGGTCGTTGCGGAATGGGCCCAGCTTGAGAAAGCGCGGAAATTTCTTTCCGGCCTGACGCTCGGTGCGGTGATATTCGGTATTACGCTTTCTATTCTGCATCAATCCGGTCTTGGCGCCCTGTTCCTGATGGCCAAGCCGAAGATCCATCCGCTTTGGTATTCGGAATTCATACCGGTCATGTTCGTCGTGTCAAGCATTTACGCGGGACTCTCGATGATCATATTCGAGGGAACGATCAGCCACAAAGTCTTTAGAGACCTGCTTGCTGGCCAAGATCATCATCGCTATGAGGAGATCATCCTTGGTCTGGGCAAAGGTGCGGCCATCACGATGTTCGTCTATTACTTCTTCCAGGCGCTGCTGTTCATACATGAAGAACGCTGGGAACTCATAACGGATGCTTGGGGTTACTGGTATCTCCTCGAGGTCATCGGTCTGGTGCTCATACCCTGTTTCATGTACGCGTACGCGGTGCGCAACAGGAACCTCGGAATACTCAAGGTGGCGGCCGTCCTGGCCCTGCTGGGCATAATCCTCAACAGGCTGAACGTGACCGTCATCGCGTACCGCTGGTATGACGTGGACAAGTATTACCCGTCATGGCAGGAGATCGTCGTGACGCTCACGGTGGTCTTCACCGAGATATGGATCTTCCGCTGGATTGTTACCCGCATGCCGGTCTTCGGCAAGAGACGATAGGAGCCGCGATGGAGTACTACACGTATGTAAACATATTCGAGACCAAGGGCCTGGAATACCTCCTGTTGATGTGCTTCTTCGCCCTGTTCATCTATCTGGTGAGATACCTGTCGGGCCCCGGAAAGAAGGATTCGGCTCCCCGTGACGGGAGCGCGGCGGGCGGCCGGATGAAAGGCGCCGGGCATTGACCGTGCGAGCGGAAGCCAGCGATGAGCGGCGCACCGACGACGAGCGCCGGCGGCATGCGCCGATGAGGGGCATTGTCCGGGCGCCGTTGCGCGGTCGTCGTCCGGCTGGCGAGCGCGTCGAGCACCGATGAAATTCGCCGGAACCAAGATCGGCCTGAAGCTGGTCCTTGCGGTCGGCGTCATCACGATCGTCATCATCGGCGCCTTTTCCTACCTGAGCATCAACGCGCAGAGCGATGCGCTGCTCTCGCAGGCCGGAATACACGCGAACAAGCTGAGCGAGGCGATAAAGAACAGCACGCACACGAGCATGCTCGAGAACAGGAAAGACGAGATTCACGCGATCATCAACACGGTCTCGCACGAACCGAGCATTCTCGAGATACGGATATTCAACAAGGAAGGGGTCGTCACGTTCTCGTCGCGGGAGAATTCGACCGGCAAGATGGTCGACAAGCGCGCCGAGAGCTGCTACGCATGCCACACGGAGAACCAGCCATTGCGAAGGCTTTCGATCGACAAGAGAATGCGCATCTACAGGATCAGTTCGAATTCGCCGCGCATACTGGCCGTCATCAATCCCATCTACAACGAGCCCTCGTGCTACCAGGCGGCGTGCCATGCACACCGCCGGGACCAGACGGTGCTGGGCGTGCTGGACGTAAAGATGGACCTAAAGGACGTCGATCGGCAGATCGAAGACAGCAAACTCAGGTTGATCATCTTTGCCGCCATTGCGACTCTTGCTTTAAGCCTATTCATTGCATATTTCGTGAGACGGTGGGTCGGAAAGCCCGTTAGCGAACTGGTAAAAGCGACCAACCAGGTAAGCCTGGGGAACTTGAATTACACGATAGAAGACCCAGGGAAGGACGAACTGGGAATCCTGGCCACGTCCTTCAACAAGATGACGAAGAGTCTTGCGGATGCCAAGCTGCAGCTCTTCCAGGCCGACAAGATGGCTTCGTTAGGGCGGCTTGCCGCCGGCGTAGCTCACGAAATAAATAACCCGCTTACGGGTGTATTGACCTACAGCAGTTTTCTGCTTAAGCGAGTCAAGGACAATCCAGAACTGCAGGAAAACCTTGAGGTAATAGTTCGAGAAACCATACGGAGCAGGGAGATCGTAAAGAGTCTGCTCGACTTCTCACGGCAATCGATTCCCAAAAAGCATAGTGCAGACATAAGCAAGATCATCAAGAGCGCAATCGAAGTGGTTTCCAATCAGCTCGTACTCAAGGAAATCCAGCTGGATGCGCAGCTGGATGAGTCTTTGCCGGAAATCACGGTTGACGCAAACCAGATCCAGCAGGTGCTAATCAACCTGCTGGTCAACGCAGCGGACGCGATCGGAGAGGGCGGCGGTAAGATTTCCATCGTTCCATCTCTGATTTCTCTTCCGCCGCACGGTCTGGCGAGGATCAAAGCTGCCGTTTGCCCAAAGAGGCACGACCTGATGGATAACGAAGTTCGAAGTTACGGGCTGCCGACCGTGAGGCTGAAGGCCATTTCGAAGGGGACAGAGGGGATCATCAACCTGGATCCCATTTATGGAAAGAACCGGCACCAGTACGGTTTGGAACTGGATCAAGGAGGGGACTTGCAGTTGTCCTGCCCCCAGTGCAATACGTCATTGATAGACGAATCCATACGGTGCCCGAAATGTCGTTCGACGGTATACAGTTTCGAAACGCCCCCGGACGGGGTGCTGGAAGGCTGTACGAACCCGGACTGCGGTTGGCAACGCTGGCAGGCAATGGATGATACCGGCCAGAAAGATTACATCGAACTGAGGATCGCGGATACGGGTCAGGGGATCCCAAAGGAGGATCTATCCAGGATATTCGAACCGTTCTTCACCACGAAGGGGCAGTACGGGAATGGCCTGGGACTCGCGGTCATATGGGGAATAATCGACAACCATAACGGAACGATCAGCGTGGAAAGTGAACTCGGCAAGGGGACGGTGTTCGTCATTCATTTGCCGATGCAGAATTGATGCCCCGATGCTGGCGGGGGCACGAACTATGTGACTGCCGGATAGCGCTCGCCGCAAAAGTTATCGTGATGCAACGAAAGAGGAGTGAAATGGGCATTGGCCGGAGCAGACTGGAGACAACGGGTACGGCGTTCCACACGGAGTTTGTTGTCGCTGTCGGGATTGCGGTGTTGGCGGCAGTGCTCACTGTTGCGAGCCCGCGCGCTGGCGCCGCCGAGGGCGCGCTTTCGCAACTGGATCAGCAATGTCTGGCCTGCCATTCCGCAGAGGGACTCGAGAAGAAGCTTGATAACGGAGAGAAGCTCTCGATGCACGTGGATGGGGCGGCATTTGAGAAATCTGTGCACAACAAGATTGGATGCCCGGTCTGCCATGCCAATACCTCGTTCGAGAATCATCCTCCGGTCAAGACGAAAATCAGCAGTGTCCGCGAGTATTCGCTTTCGCAGAACAAGGTTTGCGAATCGTGTCACGCACCAATACTCAAACTGTACGAAAGCAGCATTCATGCCGCGCTTCTGCGCTCGGGGAATGCGTACGCCCCCATATGCACGGACTGCCACAGTCCCCATGCGGTGATGGCGAAAGCCGCCTATGACAAAGCAAGCGGGACTCCCTGCAGCAAGTGTCACGATCCCATTTTCAAGGCGTACGCCAGCAGTGTGCATGGTAACGCCGGCCTGGACTGCTCGAACTGCCACCGTGCTCATGAAGTTACTGCCGCGACCGCGGGAGACCAGTTGAAGGACGCCTGTCTGGCGTGTCACCAAGGCGCCTTGGACAGCCACAAGACTTGGTTGCCGAATGCCGGCCGGCATTTCGACGCAGTGTCTTGCCCGGCCTGTCATTCGCCTAAAGCCAAGCGCAGGGTTGACCTCAGGCTATATGACAATGCAGCGCAACAGCGCGTCGCGGAAAAGAAGGGTGTGCCACAGTTCGAAAGCCGCATTCGCCTGGTCGATTCCAAGGGTTCTGGTTTGGACGCGATGGCGCTGCACAGCCTGCTTACCGGGTTCAACCGTGACGGAACGGACAACAGGACAACGCTGCGGGGCCGACTGGAGGTCAGCGACGGTGTCGACGCGCATCGACTCGTGCGAAGCAAAGGGGCGATACAGGATTGCGCCAAGTGCCACCGGCAGGGGGCCGATCCGTTCCAGAGCGTCACGGTATCCATTGTCGGTCCGGATGGCAGGCCGGTACGCTATGGCGCCAAGCCGGAGGTCCTGAATTCGATGATTTCGGTGGATTCGGTGGGCGGCTTCTACGCAATCGGCGGAACGAGGATCAAGCTGCTCGACTGGCTCCTGGCTCTCGCGGTGCTAGGCGGCATAGGCGTGCCGCTCGGCCATCTGACCATAAACTGGCTTGTAAAGCGATACGCGAAAAGGATCGGCGGCAAGGAGGACTCCTAGGACGATACGCGATGCGGGGTTGATCAGAGCCGTGCGTCGTCCCGTCAAAGCCGAGCTCCCATAGGTAGAAGGAATACGCGATGCCAAGAATATATGTTCACCCGCTTCCCGTCAGAATCTGGCACTGGATCAACGCGCTCGGATTCGTGGCGATGATCGTCACCGGATTCCAAATACGTTACATCGGATTAATCGATCTGATGTCATTCCGGACGGCGGTGGTCTTGCACGACTGGATCGGTTTCGTACTAATCGGCAATTTCTTTATCTGGTTACTGTTCTATCTGTTCTCAGACAAGATCAAGGTGTATCACCCCGAATTGAGCCCGATGAAGCATTTTCGCCAGAGTTTCCGGCAGGCTCTGTATTACGGCTACGGCATCTTCAAAGGTGAACCCAATCCACACCACGTTAGCGTCTATCAAAAGTTCAATCCAATGCAAAGCATGAGTTATCAGGTCATTATGCTGCTCCTGGTGCCACTGCAGTTCTGGACCGGAGTGCTGCTGTGGGACGTCAAGCGCTTTTCGGGAATGATCGATGCGCTCGGAGGTGTACGGGTGGTAGATACGGCACACGTGCTTATCTTTATCTTCTTTTCGGGATTTATCTTCATACACGTCTACCTGGCTACGCTGGGCCACACTCGCATGGCTCACATCAAGTCAATGTTCACCGGATATGAGGACATAGACGAAGAACACCCCGCTGGCCGTTGATCGAGGCGCGCAGGGGCGCGAGCGCAGGCGCGGCGGCCGCCGGTTTCCGCAGGTCACCGCGGGCATCCCTGGTTCGATCCGAGGCGCAAGCCTTTCCCGCCGCACGTGTGCGCGCCGCTCCGCGTCAGGCGGGCCGAGACTCTCCGGCATTCTGTTCGGTATCCCGGACGCGGATGCCATACTTCTTCATGAGCGCCTGGAAGTTCGCGCGCTGCATGCCGGTCTCCTCGGCACTTCGGGTCACGTTCCATGCGTTTCTCTTCAGGGCCTCGATCACGAAAAGGCGCTCGATGCCTTCAACCGATTTCTCCCGCGCGGTCTTCTTTATCTTCTTCAGTTCGTCACTGGTTCTGGGTACGTCCAGATCGGGTTGCACCACCAATTCGACGATGTTGACCAGGTGGGCCTGACGGACCATCCGGTCGCCGGCGAGGATCACCGCACGGTGGATGGTGTTCTCCAGCTCGCGCACGTTCCCGGGCCAGCCGTAGTTCATCAGCACGCTCATTGCGCCTTCTGAGAATTCTTCCACTTTCTTTCCAAGTTCTTCGCTGAATACCCTTAGAAAGTGGAAGGCAAGGGCGGGAATGTCGTCTTTCCGTTCGCGCAGCGGCGGCACCGTAATGGGAAAAATATTAATGCGGTAATAGAGGTCCTCACGGAATGTTCCATCGGCTACCATCGCCTTGAGGTCCTTATTGGTGGCGGTGATGAGCCTGAAATTGGCGGCCTGCGTCCGCGTGTCGCCTACGGCCTTGAATTCGCGTTCCTGGATGACCCGCAGTAGCTTGGCCTGGGTCGAAAGGGTGATGTTGCCTATTTCGTCCAGGAACAGGGTCCCATTGTCCGCGAGTTCAAACAACCCGCGCTTGTTGGCCACTGCGCCGGTGAACGCGCCCTTGACGTGTCCGAACATCTCACTCTCCAGCAAGTTCTCGCTCAGCGAGTTGCAGTCAACCGCGACGAAGGGCTTGTCCTTTCTGAGACTGTTGTAGTGGATCGCACGCGCGATCAGTTCCTTTCCGGTTCCGCTATCGCCGGCGAGCATGACCGTGCTGCTGGTCGGTGCGCACTTTGCGATCAGCCGGTATACGGTCTGCATCTGCGGGCTGGCCCCGATGATGTTCTCGAAGCGGTACTTCGAACTGACTTCACTCTTGAGGTTGGTGTTCTCCTGCAGCAGTTGACGCCTCTCTAATGCGCGCTTCACCACCAGTTTCAGTTCATCCGGGTCGAAGGGCTTGGGCAGGTAGTCGAAAGCGCCCAGCTTCATCGCGCGTACCGCCGTATCAATCTGCGATAGACCGGTGACCATTATTACGTCGATGTCCGGATGTGCTTCCTTGACCCTGCGCAGGACTTCCAGCCCGTCGATTCCAGGCATCATGATGTCCAGGATCACGAGGTCGTAGGGGGTTTCATCGATCTCTTGGATTGCCTGCAGTCCGTCCCGTACGGCTTCGACGGTGTAATCGCCGCTGCCGAGTATGCGCAGACAGCTTCTGATGATGATTTCTTCGTCGTCGACGACCAGTATTCTGGCGCTCATTGACTGCTCCCGCTGCTCTCCATCTTTTCCGGCGTCGGCTCGATCGGCAGAAACACGCGGAAGGTCGATCCCTCACCCTCGGTGCTCTCTACCTCAATCGCGCCGCCGTGTGCCTTCACGATGCCGTGGCTCACGGACAATCCAAGTCCCGTACCGCTTCCTACCTTCTTGGAAGTGAAGAACGGGTCGAAAACGCGATGAATAATATTTTCCGGGATGCCGCAACCGGTGTCGATGACCGATATCTCCACCATGGGGACAGGCGGCGCGCCCGGTTCGGGTGGCCTCGGGTCGGGACAGCGGCGGGTGCGCACGGTAATGCCGCCTTTTTCTTCGATTGCGTGCTGCGCGTTGACGAGCAAGTTCATGATTACCTGCTTGAACAGGTCCTCATCGACCCACACCAACGGTAAGTCAGTGTCGAGTTCGAGGGTGATCTCGATATTGCGTAGGTGTGCGGGTCGCTCGATGATCCGAGTGGTGTCTTCGATGATCGGATTGAGGTCGGCAAATTTCTTTTCCGGCGGCCTTTCGCGTGCAAAATCCAGCAGCCTGCGGATGATCGCCGCGCAGCGCTTGGTTTCCCGGATGATCAGGTCCAGGTCCTCCGCGTCCGGGCTATCGTCCGGCAGCTTCTGGCGCAGCAGGTGGGCGAAGGTGAGAATACCGGTCAATGGATTGTTGAGTTCGTGGGCGATTCCCGCTGCCAGCAGACCTACGGACGCCAGTTTCTCCCCGCGAACAGCTTCGGCCTGCGCAGCGCGCAGTTCGCGGGTCCGTTTTTCCACTTTCTCTTCCAGTGTGTGAGCCCATTCGTGCAACTCCAGCCTGGATTGCCTGAGCGCTCTGGTCATGGCGTTGAACGATCCGGACAACTGTCCGAATTCGTCGTCGCTGCGCACGGGTATTGTCTGTTCGAGGTCTCCGGAGGCAAGCCGTCTGGCACCTTCTTCCAAGTCGTTCAGGGGAACCTGAATCAGGCGATGCACGAAGAAGGCGACCATGACAGAGGCCACAACGATGAAGCACAGCGAAAACAGGGCGATGGTCAGCGCATTGGCGCGCAATCCACGGTCGATGTCCTCCAGCGAATAGACGATATCCAGTACGCCAAGCACGGACGTGGTCTTTGCATGCTGGTGGCAGGCCGCTGTGTAGCACGAGGGCTCGTTGCGTATTACCTCCATGCTGCCGAGCATGCGCCTGCCTTCGGGCGTAGTAAATGTCCAAGTTCGTTCATGTCTGGGCACCTGCTCCAGTGGCTGTTTGCTCTGGTGACAGTGGGAGCAGGCTTCGGCTTTGCGATCCAGCGTCTGCCCGATTTCCGATGCGTCGGTGGAATGCGTGATCTTGCCCTCTTTACTCAGGATTCGGACCTTGTCGATGGTGCCCTTGTTGCTGACGTCGCGAATAATCCTGTCGACGTAATCGGGTTGATTCTGAAGCATCGCGTAGCGCGTGCTCTTGGTGATGACCTCGGACAACTGGGTGACGCGGTCGGAAACGTTCGCCAGGAGTTCTTGGCGCTGATGCCAGATGACCAGTGCAACGAAGGCCGACATGACCGTCGTTAGCGCAAGTGTCAAGTACAGGGCGACCTTGAACTTGAGAGTTTCCGGACGCATGCGTGCCTTCACCTCGCGTGATGTATCGGAGGCGATGGAAGGCTGTCGTCGCGTCTGGGAAATTCTGGGAACACCGGCTCCACGCAGTTTCGTTTCTCGATCCTCTTGTCCGACGGGTCGGATGGATGATTAGGCTAGCATTGTGACGAGAGCGGCAATTGACCCGCATCAAACCGGAAGGCGCAGCATTGCGGCCGGTGTCATGCGTGGCGTGCCCGGGCCGGCGGCATCCAACGGGGTGCATCGTCGGCACATCCGGTATCCCGAAACCGCATCAACCGGTGACCGGTATGCCGTGTCGCTGCGGAATCCTCGGCGTATGATTCGCGAAAGACTGAATCCGGGAAAACGCAAATCTGTCGAGGTGAACGAGATGAGGGCAGCTTTTTACACCCAGCAGGGACCAGCACGCGAAGTCATACGGCTCGGAGAATTGCCTGATCCGCACCCGGGTCCGGGGGAAGTCAGGGTCAGGATCCATGCCTCGGGGGTAAATCCGACCGATACATATACGCGCAGTGGTATTCGTCGTCGCGGAATGCCCTTCAGGACCATCGTGCCCAACCAGGACGGCGCCGGGCTTATCGATGAGGTGGGCGAGGGGGTCAGTCGCGAGCGCATTGGCGAGCGCGTCTACGTCACGATGGCCCAGTGGCAGCGACCCTGGGGCACCGCAAGCGAGTTTGTCGCCTTGCCGGCCGAACGCGCTATTCGCCTGCCGCAGCAGGCGAGTTTTGAGCAGGGGGCATGTCTGGGCGTGCCGATCCTTACCGCGCACTATGCGCTCGCGCTCTATGGCGGCATCGTCGGGCAGACAGTATTGGTCCAAGGCGGAGCAGGCGGGGTGGGCTTCTATGCCGTTCAGTTCGCGAAGTTGCAGGGCGCGGCGACCGTCATTGCCTCGGTAAGCAGCGATCAGAAGGGGCAGATTGCGCGATCAGCTGGCGCGGACCATGTCGTCAATTACAGGACCGATGATCTCGCGGCGCGCGTTTCGGAGATCACCTCTGGTGGCGGCGTGCGGCGCGTGCTCGAAGTAGACTTTGCGGCAAACGCCGCAGCAATTCCGCAACTGCTCGGCAAATGCGGAACGGTTGTGGTCTATGGGTCGAGAGGCCCAGAGGGTACGGTTGCCGCGACCTGGGGAATCCAGAACCAACCAACGATTCGTTTCATTTACATGTATGAGCTTCCGGCTGAGGCATACGTCGCCGCCTACGCGGATGTCGAGCGCTGGATGACGCAGGGCAAGCTGAAGCACCTGCCGGTAAAGACCTTTTCGCTGGAGCAGACCGGTGCGGCGCATGATTGGGTCGAGCAGGGCGCCGGCGGTGTTCGCGCGGTAGTGACGCTTTGATGCAGCATTAACGCGTCCGCGCAACCCCCGACGCGCCGAACGCCCGGCAGTGTGCTTCGTCGGCGCGTGCCCCGGTCCCGGATCCTGCGAATTTTCAGACCGGAAACCGGACCCGGTGACGGGTCCGGTTCCGTGTAGCGTTAGTCTGCCAGATCCAGACTTACGGCTTCTTTGGTGCCTTTTTCTTGCCTTTCGACTCTTTGCGTTTGTCCCGTCCCTTTGCCATGTCTGAACTCCTTTCGGTTATGGGGCTGGAAACCGTACCCAGCCTAAAAAACATTCTACATTGGCGAGGCGACCGAGGGATGGCGGCCGCGCAGGCGAACACGCAACGGGTTCCGTACCGTGTCGTCGTTCGCGACGGTGTTCGTTCCGCAGCGCTGGGGAACGAATGCGCGCGCCAGCGGGCGTGTTTCGGAACCTGCAGGTTCGTCGCGCTCGAAGTGACCGAGCCGAGCTCGAAGCGCAATGCTGACGAAGCGCTGACTGTTCGCGGCTCGGAACACCGGCGTACGGACCATTCAGCGGGGATACCGCGTTCGGACCGAGCCGGAATTAAGCAGCAGTCCCGCCACAGCCGTGACCGCGGCGACAGCCCCGAGAATGACGGCCGCAGTCGTCCACGCCCTGCCCTCCAAACTGCGGGCCTGAACGATCTGGCAAGCCGTGACGATCCAGTTCACGGCCGCACCATATGCCATCGCCTGTAGCAGCATCAGGATCCAACGCTTGCGGTACAGGAACAGCAGCGGCGATAGCAGGCATAAGCCCAGCAGCGCGGGGCTGCCGGCACGCAGGAAATGTGCGCCCGCGAGCAGCGCGGCTACGGTGTAAAGACCTACGACGGCCACGAACTGAATTTTTGATGCGATTTTCACCCCGCTCGTAGTTACCATTTGCAGGCGTCAATCTGCTTTTCGATTTCGGCGCTCCGCAAGACGACCAAGAACGCATTGATATCATTCACGCCTGAACGGCTTTGCGCGAATGCCACCGCCGCTCCAAGCGAGTAGGATACCGCTTCCGCGTTGTCTGCTAAGGGCAGTGACCGTATTCGTCGTGTCGCTTCGATTCATCTGCCGAACAAGACGCGGCAACACGCCGCGGCCTACCTCCAAATTTTCGTTCAAGCAGCAGATTCTCGCGGTGACGCTCACGGGGCACGTGCGCATAGGGGGACAACAAGTGCACTCGAAGAAGAGGATCTGATGATCGAAATCATTCCGGAGCAGGAGCGCGTCTCAAGGATTCTGGGAGCCGGTTTGCCCGAGTCGGCGGTGCTCGCGTTCGTCCGTGACCTGGATTCGCCACGTGTCGACGCAGGCGGCACCTCACCACGGGCGGCGACCCTCGGCCGCGACAGTCAACGCGTTGGTCTAACCTGTCGTCAGGGACGCGATCTTCTGACCCTGCTGCCTCCGAAATCCAGGCGTAACGCGGCGGAGAAGATCGCAGGCCATGCGTTGGTGCACTTGCTTGCCGACACGGTCTGGCGCTTCTTCCGCGCCTACCGCAACCCGATTTACGACGCGCTGACCGAGGGACGCAGGCGAACGCTTCGCGTCGAGGACCTCGCGTGGCGGGCGGCTGAGCTGCTGCCGCACGTCATGCCCTCGCGCACCGACCTGGCTCGGGAAAGCCAAAGCATGCAGATGGACAAGGATGGCATGGAGATCCACCAGGGGCTCTTCTTTGCACAGATGTTGAGCGATGCAGACATAGGCAGACATCTGTGCATGGCGATGCTTAAGCCCTTGCCTGAAGCGATCGAACGCCTGCCGGAGTTTACGACTAAAGGCGCGGTGAACCTGGGTCTGGTCCGCGTCGCCGCCAAGGGCGACGCGGGATACCTGTATTTCTGCAATACGCGTACCCTAAACGCCGAGGACGACGATTCGCTGGTGGCGCAGGAAATAGCCTGCGACCTGATCCTGCTGCATCCGGGCCTGCGTATGGGCGTGCTGCGCGGCGGTCCGGTGGAGCACGCGAAGCACAAGGACAGGCGTGTGTTCTCGGCAGGAATCAACTTGACGCGAATCTACCAGGGCAAACAGAGCTACCTTTTCTACCTCACGCGCGACATGGGACTGGTGAACAAACTGTACCGGGGTTTGGTGCCGGTGAATCGTGATGGCACGCTGGACATCCACCCCGATGAGCCAGAGAGCACGCTTGAGAAGCCGTGGCTCGGAGTGGTCGATGCATTCGCGATTGGAGGAGGCTGCCAGTTGCTTCTGGTGATGGATTACGTGATCGCGGAATCGGGTGCCTACCTCAGTCTTCCTGCGCGAAAGGAGGGGATAATTCCGGGCTGCGCCAACCTGCGTCTGCCTCGATTCACGGGCGAGCGGCTGGCGCGCGAGGCGATCATGTTTGACAAGACGTTCCGCGTCGATGAGCAGGAAGCGCGCACGTTGGTCAACGAGGTCCATGAACGCGACGCGCTTGACGCAGCCGTGGAGCGGTGCGTGGCGAACGCAGTCGATTCGGGCATGGTCAGCGCCGGAGGAAACCGCAAGGCGGTTCGGGTTCAGTCCGAGCCGCTGGACACATTCCGCTGCTACATGGCGGCCTATGCGTACGAGCAGGCGTTTTGTCACGTTAGCGAACAACTCGCATACAACCTGGAACGTCACTGGATCGCCAGGCAGCGCCGGTCTTCAGCGGCGCAATGACGATAGGGCTCGATCGTGTGCGACACCCTTCCGGGGCGATTATGGATATGTCGTGTTCCGGGGGGCGTCTGGGTTATTGTGGCGCGCGCGGTCCGGGTTGATTGTCGCCCCGGCTTTCAAAGCGCCCGGAAAAACAGCACAATACGCAATCCAATTGTCAAGGAGGTATACCAATGAACCGCATACCACAGCAGCCGATCGATGCCAATGAACTGGCGCAGGTCACCGACGTCGGGCGCCGGCGATTTATCGCCGGCTTGGGAGCCTCCGCGGCAATCGTATCGAGCGGATCGCTGATGCGCCCCGCTTGGGCACAGTCGACCCTCAACGTGGGCGTCCTGCTGCCGACTTCGGGCTTTCAGGCTTTCATTGGCAAGTCCTGCAAGTTGGGCGCGGACATCGCCCCCAACGTGTTACCCGGGCTTGGCTACGGCATGCCGATCCGGCTTATGCACGCGGACACGGAGACCAACGTCGACGTGGCTCGTTCGCGCGCCGAACGGCTGATCAACGATGGCGCGCACGTGCTGGTCGGTGCGTTCGACTCGGGCGCGTCAGCGGCAATCGCCCAGGTGTGCGAGCAGAAGGGCGTACCGTTCATTGTCAATATTGCCGCCGCACCGCAGATAACCGAGCAAGGCTACAAGTTCACTTTCCGCAATTTTCCGACGGCAATCGACCTCGTACGCAACGGACTGGCGTTGATAGGCGACATATTCCACGCGACCAATACCGTGCCGAGGACAGCGGTGTTCATGCACGTGAACGACACCTTCGGGCAGGCCATGGCCAGGGGCATAGGCGCCATCCTTCCGCGGTTGGACTTCCTGCCATTCAAAGTGGTCGAAACGATCGCTTATGACCCGGCGGCCAGGGACCTTTCGGTCGAGGTTGCCAAAGCGAAGGCGACGAAGGCGGATTTTCTGATGCTGGTTTGCCGTTTGAACGACGCGATCCTGGTACGCCGGGAGATGGTCAAGCAGCGCTGGAGCCCGATGGGGATCATCGGGCCGGGAAATCCGGGCATGTACGAAGCGCAGTTCTACAACGCACTGGGCAAACTTTCCGAATATTGCATGTCGAACGTGCCTTGGTACAACCCGAAAGCGCCGCTTACGCATTCGATTGAACGCGCTTTCAGAAAGTCGTTCCCGAAGGAAAAACTGATGTTCCATGCACTCAATGTGGGCTTCACCGTCGAGGCAATCATGATCGCCGCCGATGCGTACAAGCGCGCCAGGACGACCGACGCCAAGGCTCTCGCCGACGCCATCCGCCAGACCAGCATCGCCAACCGGATGATGATCGGCGGTCCGATCAAGTTCAATGCCAAAGGACAGGTTGAGGGTATCAAGTCGGCGTGCATTCAAAACTTGAAAATGCGCCCGACGGTAGTTCTGCCAGCCGCGAGCGCCGAGGCGAAGCCGGTCTTTCCGATGCCTGGTTATCGGAAAGCGTGAGTGGTGTGGCATGGGGCGTGGGGCATGGCATCCCGCGCCGCGTGCTTCGAGCCGAAAGCGCGGGAACCCTTGGGCTTCCGCGTCTTTCCGGAGATTGGGATCGCACGAATTCCCAACATCCGGAACCCTGCATGACGTTGCAGTCTTCGCCCGCCTCAGTCGAATTTGAGTCCTAAGAAAGAAACCCGAGCCTCCGCCTCCGGCGCCGCCAGTGTGCGCGGCATCGCCCTATGCCGCTAGAACTCGTCGCGAATGTCACGATTGCCGGACTACTCACCGGACTTGTGTACGGTCTGATGGCTCTTGGGCTATCGGTCATCTTCGGAGTCGTGAGGGTGGTCAATTTCGCGCACGGCGAGATGATGACTATCGCCATGTATGCCGCCGTCGTGCTGTTCGCCGCGTTTGGGATGGACCCGTTTATCGCGTTGTTTCCGGTGGCCGCGGTGTTCTTTCTGTTCGGTTATGCCCTGCAGGCAGGGCTGATCAATCCGTTCATCACGCGGCCAGAGCACACCCAGTTCATGTTGGTGCTGGCCGTGGCGATTATCATGGTGAATGGCCTGCTGATGGCGTTCGGGCCCGATGCGCGCAACGTCCCGGTGGACTACGCGCTCGACTCGTTCGGCATTGGCCCGTTGTTGCTCGACAAGGTCCGTGTCTATGCGGCGGTCGCAGCGGTGGCGGCTGCCGGCGGGCTGTTCCTGTTTTTCAAGTTCACGCCGACTGGAAGTGCGATCCGCGCCTGCGCCGATAACAATCTCGGAGCCAAGGTGGTCGGGCTCAACGTCAAGAGGTATTACGCGCTTACTTTCGGGTTGGGATCGGCGTGTGTCGGTGCCGCGGGCTGCCTGATGGTTCTGCTGGTCGATGTGACACCGGTGCTCGGTCCCGGCTATACGCTGCTTGCATTCATAATCGTTATTGTCGGCGGACTGGGCTCGATGGCGGGTGCGCTGCTCGGAGGTGTGCTGATCGGCGTTTCGGAAGCACTGGCGGGTCTGTATTTCACTCCGTCGGCAAAAAGCATGTTCAGCTTTGCACTGCTCATTCTCGTCCTGCTGCTGCGCCCGCAGGGGCTGCTCGGCAAGCGCTCCTGAGCGGATCGTATAGCGGTGAAAGCGCTTATCGCCAGGACCCCGAAACGCGCAATGCTGCTGATGGCGGTTCTCACGGCAGCATTGCTGATCTTGCCCGCGTTCGCCGACACCTACATCCTGTCGGTGGCGATACTGATTCTCTACTTTGCCTATCTCGGGCAGGCGTGGAACGTGATGATGGGTTTTTGCGGGCAGCTGTCTCTGGGTCATTCGTTGTACGTGGGCGTTGGAGCCTACGTTTCGGCGGCGCTTTTCGTGCACTTCGGCATACAGCCCTGGCTCGGCGTCTGGGCAGCCGTGCTGGCTTGCATGGCTGCCGGAGCGGCGATCGGCGTCCTGGCATTTCGCTTCGGAATCGGCGGCGTATATTTCGCACTGCTCACCATCGCCTTCGCTGAATTCACCCGCATCGGCTTCGATCACCTGCGATGGGTCGGCGGCTCGGGCGGGTTTTTTCTCCACGTGGCACAGCGTGAATTCAATGACGTACTGGCTCTGCGCGGGTCACCGGCGATGTTCTATTACGTAATGCTGGTTGCAACGGTGGCCGCGTTTGTATTCTGCGCTTGGCTACTGCACACGCGGATCGGCTATTACTGGCAGGCGATCCGCGAGGATCCCGAGGCGGCTCAGGCGCTGGGCATCAACACGTTCAGATACAAGATGCTGGCCATCGTCATATCGTCCGGCATGTCGGCCTTCGGGGGCGTGTTTTTCGCCTTCTACTACAACAATCTGTTCCCGGAGCAGATCTTCAGCATGAGCCGCTCGATCGAGATCATTCTCGGGCCCATCATCGGCGGCATTGGCACGCTGTTCGGGCCGATCCTGGGAGCGGCAGTACTGACGGTGCTTGCGGAAGGCATCACCGAACTCATGGCGGCGTTTGGATGGGAGATTCCCGGCGTGAAGCAGGTGTTCTACGGCGCGTGCCTGCTGGCGGTGATCGTGTTTGTGCCGCGCGGAATCTGGCCCGCGCTAGCGCGTTGTCTAGGTTTGGAGAGCCGGGGAAAAGGGCCCCGCGATGGCTGACACATTATTATCGGTACGCGCTATTTCGAAGAGTTTCCACGGCCTGCGCGCGATTGCCGGGGCTTCCTTCGAGGTCGAAGAGGGTCATATCGTTGCGCTGATCGGTCCCAACGGCGCCGGCAAAACGACCTGCTTCAACATGATCGCCGGCGTGTTCGTGCCGGACGAAGGGGAGATACGCTTCGCCGGGGGACGAATCGATGGAATGAGGGCCGACCAGGTATGCGTTGCCGGGATTGGGCGCACGTTCCAACTCGTCAAGCCATTTGCGGGATTAAGCGTTATGGACAACGTGATCGTTGGCGCACTACGCAGGAACAAGCATGTGGATGTGGCAAGGCGCAAGGCGCAAACGATATTGGATCAATTGGGACTTACGCAAAAAAGCGACCAGCCTGCTTCTGCGCTTACGCTGCCGGACCGCAAGCGCCTCGAGGTGGCGCGGGCACTCGCCACGGAGCCGCGGTTGCTTCTGCTCGATGAGGTGATGGCGGGCCTGAGGCCGACCGAAACGGACCAGATGGTGGCGATATTTCGCAACCTCAACCGGGAACAGGGGCTGACGATCCTGCTGATCGAACACGTGATGCGTGCGGTCATGGCGCTCTCCAAGGAGATCCACGTGCTGCATCACGGGGAACTGATCGCAAGCGGGTCGCCCGATGAGATCGTAAGGCATCCGGCCGTACTGGAGTGTTACCTGGGCGAGGAGACGGTCTGATGCTGGAGGTATGCGACCTCGATCTGTATTACGGGGATGCGCAGGCGCTGGACCGCGTGTCGCTGAAGGTTGACGACGGAAGTATCGTCGCTATCGTCGGGGCGAATGGAGCCGGCAAGTCGAGCCTCATAAGGGCTATCGCGGGGATCGAGAAGCCGCGTTCGGGCCAGATCTGCTTCCGCGGGCAAGACATCACTGGATGGGAAAGTTACCGGACCTGCGACCTTGGTATCGGGCAGGTGGCAGAAGGCCGGCAAATATTTCCCAGCCTCACGGTCCAGGAAAACCTAGAGACGGGTGCGATGCTGCATCGAGCGCGGGCAAGCAGGCGGCGGATACTGACCGATGTATTCACGATGTTTCCGCCGCTCGCGGAGCGCCGCAGTCAACTTGCGGGGACGATGTCCGGCGGGGAGCAGCAGATGCTCGCGATCGGGCGATGCCTGATGGGGCGGCCCGAAATGATCATGTTCGACGAGCCGTCGCTGGGACTGGCGCCGACGGTGGTGCACGAAGTATTCCGCGCGATCCGCGAGTTGAACGAGAAGGGAATGACCATACTGCTGGTGGAGCAGAACGTGGCTGTGTCGCTCAAACTTGCGTCGCAAGCCTACGTGCTTGAGAACGGAAAAATAGTGATGGAAGGGCGTGGCGAGACGCTGCTCACGGATGACGGTATCCGCCGTTCGTATCTCGGGCTTTGAGCAGCAGCTGTCGGCCCGAACGGCTACAGCTTCGATGTGTGCAATGCGCTCCTGTGCTCGAGTTCGTTCTGGCAGTCCGTGCAACGAACCGCCGACGGATAAGCGCGCAGACGCTCGGTTGCGATTTGTTCTCCGCAGTCGACACACACGCCGAACCGGCCCTCGGTAATGCGGGCCTCGGCAGCTTCAACTGCACGCAATTCCTCGATGTCCCGGCTGGCGATCGCAAGATCCAGGCCGCTTGCCGCTTCCAGTAACGCCTTGTCGCCTCCGTCGGTCACCGATACCGCGTCAGGCGCGACCCGTTCGCTCCTGGCCTGGGCGAGCTTGGACTCGATTTCGGACATCAAATGCGCCTTGCGGCGCGTCAACTCCGCACGAAATTCATCGATTTGTGAAGGACTTAATGCTTCCATACGTTACCTCGTTCCATGAACTCAGCATAATGCGGCGTGGTCCGATCCCATTGATTAGGATCAAGTTCGGGTTCGGGCCTGGTCACGCCTATTGAAATGCCAGCGCGGCGCCACAATTCATCTGCATGAACCCGCGCTTGGCGGGCCATCGTCGGGGGAAGCTATGGGAAATTTTTCGAAAGACGTGACATCGGCGAGCTTCGAAAAGGACGTGTTGCTGGCATCTTCGGAGGTGCCGGTGATCGTCGATTTCTGGGCGTCATGGTGCGCACCCTGCAAGGTGCTGAAACCGATACTGGAGAAACTTGCCGACGAATATCGCGGAAAGTTCAAGCTTGCAAAGGTGGACACGGAAAAGGATCCGGAGCTGGCTGCCCGATTCGGTGTGCGCGGTATTCCGAACGTGAAGGCGTTCGTCGGTGGTGCGCTGGTGGCAGAGTTCAGCGGCGCGATTCCGGAGCCATCGGTGCGCGCATTCATCGACAAGATCATCCCGAGCCCGTCGGAGAGGCTTCGCCTGCAGGCGAACGCGGCAATGCGCGAAGGGGATTTCGAAACTGCTGAAAGCCGTTTGTACGAGGCCGTTAAGCTCGATCCAGGCCACCGTGAGGCCAGGCTTGACCTCGTCGGAGCACTGATTGCACGGCACGCATACTCAGAGGCGGACCTCGTCTTGGCGCAGTTGGCGGAACGGGAACGCAGCGAGCGGGGCGACGCGTACGCAAGGCAGATTATGTTGTGGAAAAAGGGGCAGAGCCTGCCTGCCTCGACCGACCTTGCGGCGCAGGTGGAGAGCCGGCCTGGAGACCTCGACTTGCGGCTCCAGCTCGGCGAGCGGCTGGTCGCGGAGAGCGACTATGAAGGCGCGTTGTGTCATCTGATCGAGGTCGTTCGGGGTGATCGGGGGGCGCTGCGCGAGCAGGCCCGACGGACAGTACTTGAGGTGTTCAACCTGGCGACCGATGGCGGGCAGACCGAGATGGTAGGCCGTTACCGACGCCTGCTCGCAAGCGCGATCTACTGACACGCGGCCCGCGTTGCTAGACCCAAAGATATGGCCTTGGCGCGCGTTTTGCGGCAGAATCGCTGCAGCCTAATGTACGCCTCAGTTTGCCGCAGGTATTCTGGACGTCGCTAGGCGTACGGTTCCGGTGGCGGACTGGCTGCCCCGGACGGTCCGGTTCGCAGCATGGCGATGAACGTACCACTCATACTGACGCTCGATTTTCACGGTGTGCCGCACCGCTGGGTGACTTGGCAGCAGGCCTGTTTCTATCACGCCAAGAACCTCGTGGCATGGACGCTGGGCGAGGCCGCGTTCACGTTTTATGGAGGTGTCAGTCGCGCGACAGGCTCGCGTTCATCGATAACGACGAATTCGATCATTGCCATCCGAGGCAAGGCGATGGCGATGAAGAGTTTCAGCCAAGTTCCTCCGCTCAACAACCGTGAGCTGTTCCGGCGCGATCGGCATATCTGCGGATATTGCGGTGGAGAATTCGGATTCATGAGGCTCACGCGCGACCACATCACGCCGGTGTCGCGAGGCGGCCGTGACAGTTGGATGAACGTCGTCACTGCATGCCGGCACTGCAACGGACTCAAACGCAACCGCACGCCAGAGGAGGCAGGGCTGCAGCTGCTCTTCACGCCTTATGTTCCAAATAAGGCCGAATACCTCATTCTCACCAACCGCAAGATCCTCGCGGATCAGATGGGCTTTCTTGTTCAGCATGTGTCGACGCACAGCCGGGTGCTGAAACTCGCCGGCGCCGCGGCCTGAGCCGTGGCCGGAGTGCGGGCGCGGGTCCGCAAGCGTACGAGTTCCGTGTTCCGGATTCCGGAGTTCTGGAGCAGAGCCAGGCGAAGCCTGTCACAGCGCGACCCGGTACTTGCCGGAATCATCCGTGCCCACCCTGCAGCGGCGTTGCGCGGGCGTGGTGACCCATTTCAGACGCTCGCGCGCTCGATCGTAGGGCAGCAAATCTCCGTCAAGGCAGCCGACAGCGTCTGGAGGCGATTTCTTGACGCCGTCGTAAAGGTGCGCCCTGCAGCCGTGCTGGGAACCGAAGTGCCGACGTTGCGCAACTGCGGCCTTTCGCAGCGCAAAGTCGAATATTTGATGGAGATCGCCAGGCAGTTTGCCAACGGAGCAGTCAACCCGGGCGAATGGGACACGCTCGATGACGAAACCGTGATCGAGCAGCTGGTCCGTGTTCGCGGGGTGGGTCGCTGGACTGCCGAGATGGTGCTCATTTTTGGGCTCTTGCGCCCGAATGTTCTGCCTCTGGATGATCTTGGCCTGCAGCGCGCCGTGAGTCTGCAGTATTTCGCGGGCAGACGCGTATCGATGCGGACCATCGAAAAGCTGGCGCGCAACTGGCAGCCCTGGCGGTCGGTGGCAACATGGTATCTCTGGCGCAGCCTCGATCCGGTGCCCGTGGAATACTGATCTCCCCGGTCAGCGGCGATAAGACACCCGTGTGCATAGCGGCCGATGCCGGCGATTGCGAACCGGGTGGGCTTCTGGCGACCGTCGGGTAGAATGAGCTGATGGAACAGCGGACTGCCCAATGAAGACTGCGTTTCTCGATTTTGAGCAGCCGATCGCAGAACTCGAGGCCAAGATCGAGGAGCTGCGTTTTGCACAGGAAGCCTCGGCGGTGGACATCTCCGTCGAAATCCAGCGCCTGCAGAAGAAGATCCAGGCCGTCACCAAGGAGATTTACGCGAAGCTCACGCCGTGGCAAGTGGCGCAGGTGGCTCGCCACGCTCAGCGACCATATACGCTTGATTACATTGACTTTATTTTCACAGATTTCGAGGAACTCCACGGCGACCGTTCGTTCGGCGAGGACCCGTCGATCGTCGGCGGTCTGGCGCGTTTCAACGGACAGTCGGTCATGGTTATCGGGCACCAGAAGGGGCGCGACACCAAGGAAAAGATTCTGCGCAACTTCGGCATGCCGCGGCCCGAGGGTTACCGGAAGGCAATGCGCCTGATGCGCTTGGCGGAGAAATTCGGCATTCCGGTCGTCACGTTCGTCGATACACCCGGCGCTTATCCGGGCATCGGAGCGGAGGAGCGCGGACAGTCCGAGGCGATCGGGCGCAATCTCTACGTCATGGCGGAACTGCAGGTGCCGATCGTTTGCACGGTGATCGGCGAAGGGGGCTCAGGCGGCGCGCTTGCGATCGCTGTTGGTGACGTGGTCATGATGCTGCAGTATGCGACCTATTCGGTGATTTCTCCCGAGGGCTGCGCGTCGATTCTATGGAAGAGTTCGGAAAGGGCGCCGGAGGCGGCGGAGATCCTCGGTATCACCGCGACGCGACTCAAATCGCTGGCGCTAGTGGACAAGATCGTCAGTGAGCCGCTTGGCGGGGCTCACCGTGACCCGGCTGGAGCAGCGCAGAACCTGAAGAAGGCCCTGCAGGACGCCTTGCGGCAACTTTCCGATAAGGGCGCGACCAAGCTTGTCGAGGAACGCTTCGAGCGCCTGATGAGCTATGGCAAGTATCGGGAACTCGAACTCAAGTAGCCTTCGCGATGGCGTCGCCGCAGCATTGCGCTCGGTCGTTTATCCGCGGGCGCGGCTGGTGGTCGGACTGTCGGGAGGCGCGGATTCGGTCGCGTTGCTCGCGATCCTCGCGGATTTGAAGCGAGCGATGGGTTACTCGCTGCGCGCCGTTCACGTTCACCATGGGATCAGCCCGAACGCATCAGCCTGGGCGCAATTCTGCGTGGAGCTTTGCGATGGGCTGGGGGTGCCGCTTCATGTCGAACGCGTCAGTGTCGATGAGTACCGCCAGCTCGGTGTCGAGGGCGCGGCGCGGCATGTGCGCTACGCAGTGTATGCGCGCGAGGATGCCGATTTCGTCGTGCTTGCGCATCATCGCGACGATCAGGCCGAGACGCTGCTGCTTCAGTTGTTGCGTGGTGCCGGTCCGCTTGGTATGGCAGGCATGCCGGCGGTGCGCGTTTTGACTGGATCGAAGGCGAGGATACTACGGCCACTGCTGGGATTTGCTCGTACCGATATCCGAGCCTGGGCGCGCGAGCGGGGTTTGAGGTGGATCGATGACGAGAGCAACGACGACGCATCAAGACAGCGGAACTTTGTCCGTCATCGTCTGTTGCCGTTGGTCGAGGAACGATTCCCCGCGGCCCGCGCGACCTTGGCGCGGGCCGCAATGCACCAGGCTGAGTCAGGAGCACTGACTGAGCAACTAGCGCGGATGGACAGGGATGAGTTGGCGAGCCCCGGCGAGGAGAACGACGTAGGAGTCGCGCAATTGCGTCAGTTGGGGGCGATACGAGCGAAGAATGTGCTGCGATCACTGCTGCGTGCACGATCGATTCGCGCGCCGACGTCGGCACAACTCGACGAACTATGGCGGCAGCTTGTCGATGCGCGCGCTGACCGTGCGGTCATGTTGCGCGTTGAGGGGTGGGAACTACGGTGTTACCGCGGCCGGATACGGGTCGAGCGTTCGCGCGCTCCGGTGCCCGCGGATTTTCAGCGGATCTGGAGAGCTGAAAACAAGCTCTTGCTACTCGAACTGGGCGGAGTGCTCCGGTTCAAGCCAGAAGAGGGCCGGGGGCTGAGCGCTGAGCGGCTCCGCGGGGCTGAGGTAACAGTGCGTGTGCGCGCGGGCGGGGAGCGGTTGCAGCAGGACGCGCGCCGGCCGCGGCGTACGCTTAAGAACCTTTTTCAGGAGAAGGCCATTCCTCCCTGGCAGCGGGAACGCTGGCCGCTGCTTTACTGCGGCGATCAGCTGATTTGTGTGCCCGGGATCGGCGAGAGCTATTCGTGGAAGGCACGGCGCGAGGAAGCAGGGCTGATCGTGAGCTGGCAGACGTTGGACGACGCGGGACGAAAATAAGAACGCCCTAAGGCCAAGCCGCGTCAAGCTTGCATCACCGTTTCCTGCATCGAATTGAAAACGACACGCACGCAGGTTCCGGTGCCGGAAGACGCGTCCTTGATCTCGACGCTCGCGGCATGCCTGTCCGCGATTTCCGCGACTATCGAAAGACCCAGTCCGCAGCCTTCGCCACCAGTGCCGCGGATTCTGTAGAAACGCTCGAAGACGCGCGCGCGTTCGGACTCCGGAATTCCTCTTCCATTGTCTTCCACCTCAAGGATCGACTTGGAACCGTGCGTATACGTGCGAAAAGTGATCGCGCCGCCCGAATCCGTGTACGCGATTGCGTTGTCGAGCAGATTGCCGAGCAACTCCCGGAGAAGCGTCGCGTCTCCGTCGATCCATGCGTCTCCCATGTCGAAGCCAAGGTCGATATCCTTCGCGAGCGCGCGTGGAATCCAGAAATGCGTCGCGTGGTCCACAAGCTCGCGAAGATTGATCGGATTTCTGCAGGGCGTGTGGCCGACTCCCGGCTCCGCGCGTGCGAGAGCAAGCAACTGGTTGACCAAACGCGTTGCGCGTTCGGTCTCGCCGGCGATGATGTCCAACAATGCGCGTATCTCGTTCGGATTCGCTTCATCACGGGCGAGCTCCGCGTGGGTCTTGAGTCCGGCGAGCGGCGTGCGAAGTTGATGGGCGGCATTGGCAATAAAGCGTCTTTGTCTATCGATGGCGCCGTCGAGACGGTTGAACAAATTATTCAGGGTTCTCACCAGCGACCTGATCTCTTTCGGCGTGTCGTTTTCGTTTACGGGATGAAGGTCGGCAGCAGAACGCGAATCGATTTCCTCGCGTAGGCGCTCCAGCGGCTTGAGCCCCCGCAAGATTCCGTACCCGAGCATTAGCATGGCCAGGAGGAAGAAAATCGCTTCGGGAATCAGCGTGGACAGCAAAAGATCCCTGACCAGCCGATCGCGCTTCTCGACGGTTTCCGCGACCTGTACCAGCACTCGGCCGCCCGAGCGGGGGACCCCCAGCACGGCGACTCTGACGCGCCTTCCTTCGATAACGCTGTCGTAGTAGTTGTGATCGTAGGCAAGTTCCGGGTACATGTTCGGGGGCAGCGCAATGTGCGCGGTTCCCGCGATTCTTCGGCCGCTGCGCCCCATTACCTGGAAATACATGCGGTCGACGCTGTCTACACGCAGCGCTTCGAGCGCGATTTTCGATAGACCGATCTCGATATTGCCTTCGCGGTCACGGCGCAACTGGCTTGCGATGGCGAGCGCGGGGTCTAGAAGCGCGCTGTCATAGGCGTCCCGCGCGGCTCGGACCGCAGTGAGATAGGCAGACCAGGCGCTGAGCGCGGCGAGGGCGATCAGCGGCCAGATAAGCCAGCGCCCGAGCAGTTTCCTTATACTACGATGCTCGCCGCCCATCCGGGTCTTCGACCATGTAGCCGAAGCCGCGTACGGTCCGGATCCTAATGCCCGCCTCCTCCAGCTTGCCCCTCAGGCGTGAAACATAGACTTCGATCGCATTGGGAGTCAGTGAGACGTCCCAACTGCACAGCGCTTGCAGCATCTGATCTTTGCTGACCACCTGGCCCGCGCGCGGGATCAGATATTCGAGCACTCCCCACTCGCGCGGCGTCAACTCAAGTTCCTTTTCGCCGATATACGCTCGACGCGCCTTGGCGTTGAGCGACAGGCCACCGATGCGCATCGTCGGACCGTGCACTGCCTGGCTGCGTCGCAGCACGGCGCGCACGCGCGCTTCCAACTCGGGCAGGGAAAACGGTTTAGTAACGTAGTCATCGGCACCCAGGTCCAGTCCGCTCACGCGGTCGGTTTCGGCACCGCTCGCGGTAAGGACAAGAATGCTTCCGACGCTGTTGTCTTCACGCAGCTGTTTTAGGACCTCGAATCCATCGATGCCGGGCAGACCGATATCGAGCACGACCAGATCGTAATGCTCCTCTTTGCATGCTCGCAGTGCGAGTTCGCCGGTTCCGGCGTGATCCACGGCGTAGCCGGAGCGGCGCAGTGTGCGCAACAGACCGTCGGCCAAGGGCTTGTCATCTTCGACAATGAGAATGCGCATGCCAACCTACTGATCGAATTGATTATTCAGCATATCATGCGGCGCCGATTTTCGGGTGCGTGATTACGCGGCTGCCGAAAAAAAGAGAGCGTGGGAGCACGAAGGACTCCCACGCTTTCAGAGGAGGATAAGAGACTACCTGCGCACATTACGTCTTGAAAGCTTGCAAACACCTGACAAGTTGCTTACATCGGGCTGACTTCGGCGGAGCGGGGCTGGGAGGTACGCATCGCGCCCGAGACCGAGCTCTGACGCAGCGCGCTCGCACATTTCGGTCCCACAAACGACGACATGGGCGCAAATCCTTGATAAAATGGAAAATTACGCGATCGCTTTGCACCCTGTCAGACATTGGAGATCCACGCATGGCCGCAGAACAAACCCTGTCCATCATAAAGCCCGACGCGGTGGCGAAAAACGTGATCGGACAGATCTACGCGCGTCTCGAAGCCGCCGGACTACGGATCGTGGCGGCCCGGATGATGCGCCTGTCAGAATCACAGGCGGAGGGCTTTTATGCGGTCCATCGTGAACGACCTTTTTTCCGGGACCTAGTGAAATTCATGATCTCGGGTCCTGTCATGATCCAGGTTCTCGAAGGGGAAGACGCGATAGCAGAATATCGCGATCTCATGGGCGCGACCGATCCCAAGAAAGCGGCCAAGGGCACGATTCGGTCGGATTTTGCCGCGTCGATCGATGCAAACGCGGTCCATGGATCGGACGCGCCGGAAACGGCGCGCACCGAGATTGCGTATTTCTTTCCCAGCTTCGAAATTCTGTCGCGCTAGAGTTGGTTTCGATGTCCGTCAATCTTCTCGGTTTGGACGCGCAGGCGCTGCAAGCGTTTGTCGTCGAGATAGGCGAGAAGCCGTTTCGCGCCAGACAGCTCATGCGTTGGGTGCACGGTACCGGGGAGAGCAGTTTCGCCGACATGACCGACCTGGCTAAGAGCCTGCGCGCGGCGCTGCAACACCGGGCAGTGGTGGTCGCACCGCGTGTTATCAGCGACCGCGTGTCCGAGGACGGCACGCGCAAGTGGCTGCTGGACGTGGGCAACGGCAACGCGGTGGAAACCGTGTTCATTCCGGAGCCGAGCCGCGGCACGTTGTGCGTTTCGACACAGGCCGGCTGCACTCTCGCCTGTGAGTTTTGTTCGACGGGCAAACAGGGATTCAACCGCAATCTCACCACGGCGGAGATCGTCGGCCAGCTATGGCTTGCAAATCGAACCCTGAGGGTTGCGCCGCCGGGTGATCCCGAGACCCGCGGAGACGTGGACGCAGGTCCGCGCCACCTCGAACGCAACGAGGCACCCAAAGAACGTGGTGGCGACGTGCGCGTCGCCTGCGGGGACCGCGCGGTGAGCAACGTCGTGCTCATGGGCATGGGTGAGCCGCTGCTGAATTTCGACAACGTTGTCCCGTCGCTGCGGCTGATGCTCGATGACAACGCTTACGGGTTGTCGCGCCGGCGGGTGACGGTGTCCACTTCGGGTGTCGTTCCGCTCATCGACAGGTTGCGCGACGAATGTCCGGTGGCCCTGGCCGTGTCGCTGCATGCGCCGAATGATCCGTTACGCGATCAACTGATGCCTATCAACCGAAAATATCCACTGCGCGAACTGCTTGACGCATGCATCAGGTATCTCGGGCGCTCGCCGCGCGATTTCATTACATTTGAATATGTCATGCTCGCCGGGGTGAACGACGGCAGGCAACATGCAACGCAACTGATTGCGCTGTTGGCCGGAGTACCGGGCAAAGTCAATCTGATACCGTTCAACCCGTTCCCCGGCGCGCGATTCCAGCGCTCGCCGCACGAGGCGATACGCCGCTTCAGTGACTATTTGAACTCTGCAGGGATTGTGACGACAACGCGCAGGACCCGAGGCGATGATATTGATGCGGCATGCGGTCAACTTGCCGGGCAGGTTCGTGACCGAACACGGCGGATAATCAGGATGGAGGCGGCAGGATGAGTTTTCGATACCAATGGCTTGGGATTGTCTTTTTGCCCGTCTTGCTCAGCGGTTGCGCGGGGTCGCCCACCATTGCCGACAGCGTGGCGATGGAGACCGCCGTCAGCACCGCGAACGAATCGGGTGTCATTATCGGAGAAGTAAGTGCACCGCGCGATCGTGCGCGCGTGCACACCGAGCTCGCGGCCGCCTATTACGAGCGCGGGAATCTCGGCGTGGCGCTCGAAGAATCGCGAATCGCGATCACGGCGGATTCCGACTATGCGTTGGCCTACAACATACTCGGGCTCGTGCATCTGGACCTGAAAGAGCTACCTCAGGCACAGCAGAGTTTCGAGCGCGCGCTGCAGTTGGCGCCGAACGATCCGGATATCAACCATAACTACGGCTGGTTCCTGTGCCAATCCAACCGCGAGGAGCAGTCGCTCAGATATTTCCTCACAGCAATCAAGAACCCGCTTTATCGGACGCCGCAGAAATCGTACGCGCTAGCGGGCGCATGCGCGCAGCGCAAAGGCAATCAGAGCGCGGCGCGTGACTACTTCGAGCGGGCGCTGAAACTCGACCCCAACCTACCCCTTGCGCTCGTCAATCTTGCCAAGATCAAGTACCGGGTGGGGGAACTCGTCGCAGCCCGCGACCTTGTCGGTCGCTATAACAGCATCGTCGAGCCGACCGCCGAGTCGTTGTGGCTCGCGTTGCGCATTCAGCGTCGGCTCGGTGAGCGAAGTGCGGAAGCCCGATTGGCAGCGGAACTGGGGAGGCGGTTTCCCGGTTCGAAGGAACACGAGGCTTTGGTTGGGGGCCGCTACGAGTGAGCGAACTACCCGTGCAACCGCAGGAAGGCGAGAATATCGGCCCCGGTGCCATGCTCGCGCGCGCCCGCGCAGAGCGGGGGCTCAATATTGCCGAGGTCGCGGAGCACATCAAGTACAGGATAAGGCAAATCGAGGCGCTCGAAGCCGACGACTACAGAAGGCTGCCGGAGAGCACTATCGTGCGCGGCATGATTCGCGGTTACGTGAAATTTGTCGGATTGGATCCCGCGCCGTTTCTGAAAGCTCTCGATCGCTACATGGTTCCCACCCAGGCGAACGTCGATTTGCGGACGCGGCGAATCCCCTTTCCAGATGGAAACAAGCGCGCGACACGCCTCTACGTTGCGCTTTCGATCATTGTGCTGCTGGCAATCATCGTGGTTCTATACGAATGGCATTTTTCGGTCCTGCCGCCTCCCACGGTCGTTAGTGCTCCTCCGACGCGAGCGGCGCCGGCACCGGCAATTCCGGCAAGGGCCAGTACTGTGGTTTCAGCGGCTCCCACAAAGCCCGCGATGCCCGCGGGAGCGCTCACCCCCGCGGCTCCCGCTAGGCCGCTCGTGCCTGCGGCGCCAGTCATGGCTGAGGCGCCGGTTGCGACACCGTCCGCCGAAGCGGTTATGCCGAGTACGGACGGGATGCCGCGTATCCAGTTCCAGTTTCAGCGCGAGTCCTGGGTGGAAATCAAGGATCGCGCTGGCAAGATCCTGCTTTCGCAGCTTAATTCGGCCGGTACGCAGAAGGTTGTGGAAGGCGAACCCCCGTTTTCAGTCACTATAGGCAACGCCGCAGGGGTCCGTGTCACGTACAAGGGCGTACCGGTGGACTTGAAGCAACACATGAAGTCCGACGTCGCGCGGTTGACGCTTGAATAACATGGCTGACAGCAAAATCGAGCGACGCGCGACGCGTCAGGTTCGTGTTGCAAACGTTCTTATCGGTGGCGGCGCGCCCATCGTCGTGCAGTCAATGACCGATACCGATAGCGCGGATCCGGAAGCAACCGCCCGGCAGGTCCGCGAACTCGCTGACGCGGGCTCGGAACTCGTTCGCATCACCGTCAACACGGCCGAGGCCGCGTCCAAAGTGGCCGAGATTCGCAACCGCCTCGACGGTTCTGGCTGCGATACGCCCCTAGTCGGCGATTTTCACTTTAACGGTCACAAGCTGCTAGCGGATTTCCCCGATTGCGGGCAGGCGCTGGCGAAATATCGTATTAATCCGGGCAACGTGGGGCGCGGCGCGAAACATGACGAGCAGTTCGCCAAAATGATTGAGTTCGCGTGCCGCTACGACAAGCCGGTCCGCATCGGCGTCAACTGGGGCAGCCTCGACCAGGATTTGCTGGCGCGATTAATGGACGAGAACGCGCGGCTTGCGCGACCGCTTCGATCGGACGAGGTGACGCGAGAGGCATTGGTCGTCTCGGCGCTGGAATCGGCGGCACGTGCGGAGCAATTGGGACTCCCCGCGGATCGGATCGTGCTGTCGTGCAAGGTGAGCGGGGTACAGGATCTGGTGGCCGTTTACCGGACGCTTTCGCGTCGTTGCGACTATCCGCTGCACCTTGGACTTACCGAAGCTGGAATGGGCACCAAGGGTATCGTCGCCTCCACGGCGGCGATATCGGTGCTGCTCCAGGAGGGTATAGGCGATACCATCCGCGTTTCGCTTACCCCGGATCCCGAAGGCGACCGGACACGCGAGGTCGTCGTGGCGCAGGAAATCCTGCAGACAATGGGCCTGCGCTCGTTCGCACCGATGGTCATTTCGTGTCCCGGCTGCGGGCGTACCACCAGCACGTATTTCCAGGCGCTGGCGGCAACGATCCAGTCGTATCTGCGCAAGCAGATGCCTGTCTGGAGGGAGCGCTATCCGGGCGTCGAGGACATGCATGTCGCAGTGATGGGATGCGTCGTCAATGGCCCCGGTGAGTCGCGCCATTCGAATATCGGCATCAGTCTCCCCGGGTCGGGCGAGCGTCCCGTCGCGCCGGTCTACATAGATGGGGAGAAGACCGTAACACTGAAAGGCGACAACATAGCCGAGGAGTTCCAAGCACTGGTGGAGAATTACGTGGTCACTCATTACGGAGAGGACGGCAAGCTGCGCCGGCCGGGTTCCGGGGGACCAAGACGGTCCCGGTGAAGTCGGTTTGTAAATGAGTATATCAATCAGAAAGACATGAGCAATTCGATTCAAGCAGTTCGCGGGATGAACGACATCCTGCCCGAGGAGGCTGACCGCTGGGAGGGGCTCGAGGATGCACTGCGCGCATGGCTGCGCGCTTACGGCTACCGCAACCTGCGCACGCCCATCCTCGAGCAGACCGGCCTTTTCCGGCGTGCCATCGGAGAGGCCACAGACATCGTCGAAAAGGAAATGTACAGTTTCGTGGACGAACTGAACGGCGAGCAGCTGACCTTGCGTCCGGAGGCGACGGCATCGACGGTACGCGCGGCAATCCAGCACAGCCTTCTTTATGGAGGGCCCCAGCGCTACTATTATTTCGGCCCGATGTTCCGCCACGAGCGGCCGCAGAGGGGGCGTTACCGGCAATTCCACCAGGTTGGCGCCGAGGCATTGGGACTCCCCGGTCCGGACGTGGACGCGGAGATGCTGCTCATGTGTGCCCGGTTGTGGAATGACCTCGGCCTCGAAGGGTTGCGACTGGAACTGAATTCACTCGGATCTGCGGCGGAGCGCGCGACTTATCGCGTGGCCCTGGTTGACTATCTGAAGTCGTGCGAGGGGGATCTCGATGCGGATGCTCGTCGGCGAATGCACACCAACCCATTACGCGTGCTCGACAGCAAGAACCCGGCGATGGCGGGCGTGATCGCTGCCGCGCCGAGGCTGCTCGAGTACCTGGGCGCCGAGTCGCTCGCTCATTTGGAGGGTGTGCAGCGCATACTCAAGGACGCCGGAATTCCCTACCAGATCAACCCGCGCCTGGTGCGTGGACTGGACTATTACAACCTTACGGTATTTGAATGGGTCACTGACCGGCTCGGCGCGCAGGCAACGGTCTGCGCGGGTGGGCGTTACGACGGCCTTTTCGAGCAAATCGGCGGCAAGCCGCAGCCGGCCTGCGGCTGGGCTATGGGCATGGAGCGCCTACTCGCGCTGCTGGAAAAGAATACCATTTCGCCTCAAGTGCCTGACGTCTATCTCGTCAATCAGGGCGCAGAGGCGGCACGGGTTGCATTCCGTGTGGCCGAGTCTTTGCGTGACTATGGATTCTCTGTCGTGCATCATTGCGGTGGAGGTAGCTTCAAGTCGCAGATGAAGAAGGCCGACGCGTGCGGAGCTACGCTCGCCGTTATTGTCGGCGATGAGGAAGCGAAAGCGGGCGAGGCGAGTATCAAAGCGCTGCGCGAGGTGCGCGCACAGGTCAGGGTCGGGCTCGACCTCCTGCCCGAGGCCGTCGCCGAAATACTTTACCCTGAGGAAAGCGAAGTCTGATGGCTACTTACGATCTGGAAGAACAGGAACAGCTTGACGCGCTCAAGGCTTGGTGGAAGCAAAACAGCCATGTTGTGCTTGTCGCAGTTGCCGCGGCGCTGCTGTTAGTTGCGGCATGGAACGGATGGCGCTGGTATCAGCGCACTCAGGCCGAGCAGGCCGCAACGCTGTACGAGACTCTGCAGAACGCTGCTCGCATGAACGATAGCAAGGCCGTGCGCGATGCCGCGGGTACCATCCTGGAAAAATACTCGGGTACCGGCTACGCGCCGTTGGCCGCCCTCGTGTCGGCTAAGGCCAGCTATCAGGCGGGCGATCTGAAGACGGCGCGCGCACAGCTAGAGTGGGTGGTCGACAACGCACGGCAGGAGGGCGTTAGCGCGATAGCGCGGCTGCGCCTTGCGGCGGTGCTGATGGACGATCATGCCTACGACGAAGCGATGAAGGTTGTTTCCGTCAAGCCCGCGGAGGCGTTCGATGCTCTTTACGCATCGATGCGGGGGGACATTCTCTCGGCGCAGAACAAGCGTGACGAGGCCCGCGCCGCTTTCAAGGCCGCCTTGACGAAGGCTTCCGATGTGACGTTTCGCGAAGTACTGAGGCTGAAGCTCGAGGCGCTCGGAGAACGATGATGGGGGTAGCGCCGCGCTTTTCGTGTTTGATTGTGGCCGCTCTTATGCTTGCGGGTTGTTCTAGTCTGAATCCGTTGAACTGGTTTGGTGGTTCAGACAAGCGGCCTAAGATGGCCGCGCTTCCTGCGCTTTCGGGCGCGATTCCTGTGCGTATGCTCTGGCAGGCCAGCATAGGTGCGGCCGGCACCGCGATCTTTTCACCCGCGGTGGCAAATGAAAGCGTCTACGCTGCGGCGCAAGACGGCACCGTGGTTCGACTGCAGGCTGGCACCGGGAAGCAGGTCTGGCGTGCGAGCGCTGCAGGGATTCTGTCCGGTGGCGTTGGTGCAGACAACTCGCTCGTCGTAGTCGGGACGGGGCAGGGCGAGGTTATCGCGCTCGACGCGGCGGACGGAAGACTTCGATGGCGGGCGCGCGTTTCGAGCGAGGTACTATCGCCGCCGGTTCTCACGGGAGACCTGGTCGTCGTGCGCAGTGCCGATTCGCGCCTGTTCGCGTTCGACACGAGGGACGGCGGGCGACGCTGGGTCTACCAGCGGTCGACTCCGACGCTGTCGGTGCGAAGTCCGGAAGGCATCGTCGCCGCGCGGGGCTTGGTCTTTGCCGGGTTTCCCGGAGGCAAGCTCGTCGCGGTCGCCCTGACCAACGGCGCGCTACGCTGGGAAGCGACGGTATCGCTGCCTCGTGGAACCACCGAACTGGAGCGCGTCACGGACGTCGTGGGTATGCCGTGGATCTCGGAGCGTGAGGTTTGCGCAGTCGCGTACCAGGGACGCGTGGCCTGTTTCGATGCGACGACCGGGAATCTTCTGTGGGCGCGCCCGATGTCCAGCACGGCAGGACTAGATTCAGACGCACGCTACGTGTTCGTGCCCGATGAAAAGGGTGCGGTCCACGCGTTGGATCGCGCGGGCGGGACCAGCGTTTGGACTCAGGACAAATTGGCCTTGCGCGCGTTGACGGCGCCGCTTGCGCTTGGGCGCGAGGTGGTGGTTGGGGACATCGAGGGCTATGTGCACATCTTGTCCCGCGAAAACGGAAGCTTCATAGGTCGAACCGCGACGGACGGCGGCCCCATCGAATCGGCTCCTGTTCGCATTGATGGCGGGTTTCTCGTCCAGACCGCAAAGGGCGGGTTGTACGCGCTTAGCACTCGGTGATCCCGTACCCGCATTGTTGCGAGGAGCGCACCTAGCATCCGTTCCGTCTTGACCGCAACGCGTCCGCGGATCATTGTGTTTGGAGCCCCAAGTTGAAACCCACCATCGCTCTCGTCGGTCGTCCCAACGTCGGCAAATCGACGCTGTTCAACCGGCTTACCCGCTCTCGCGATGCGCTGGTCGCGAACGTACCGGGCCTTACGCGCGACCGCCACTACGGCGCCGGGCGCTTGGGAGACAAGCCGTTCCTGGTCGTCGATACGGGCGGACTCGAACCTGCGGCCTCGGAAGGAATGCTCGCCGAAATGGCCCGACAGACAAAGGCGGCAATGGCGGAGGCCGACGCGGTTGTCTTCGTTACCGATGCACGCGAGGGTGTGACCCGGCAAGACCAGCGCATAGCGGAGGAACTGCGACGGCTTAACCGCCCGGTGCTGGTCGCCGTGAACAAATCAGAAGGAATCGATCCCGCGGTGGCCTCGGCCGAGTTTTACGAGTTGGGGCTGGGCGCACCAATGGCGATTTCGGCAGCGCATGGTGAAGGGGTGTCCGATCTAATCGAAACCGCGCTGGCCGCATTCGGTGCCGGGGAGCCGACGCCGGCGATGGCCGGCGACACACCGAAGATCGCGATCGTGGGGCGACCTAACGTGGGCAAGTCGACGCTGGTAAATGCGCTGGTAGGGGAGCAGCGTGTCATTGCCTTCGACCAGCCCGGTACGACCCGCGACAGCATCTATATCGAATTCGCGTACCGCGGCAAGCGCTACACGCTGATCGACACTGCCGGATTGAGGCGCCGAGGTAAGGTGTTCGAATCAATAGAAAAGTTTTCAGTTGTGAAGACGCTGCAGGCGATCGACGACGCGAACGTGGTGATCCTACTGCTCGATGCCCGCCAGGACGTTTCCGAGCAGGACGCGCACATTGCCGGGTTCATCCTCGAGCGGGGGCGGGCCCTCGTGGTCGGGGTGAACAAGTGGGACGGCCTGGAGGACGATGCGCGCGAGCATGTCAAACGCACGATCGCCAGAAAGTTGAGGTTCCTGGGTTTTGCGCGCTTTCATTACGTGTCGGCGCTTTCGGGCACGGGGATACGCCCGTTGTTTGGTTCGGTGGATTCGGCGTTCGGTGCCGCGTTCGCGAAATTATCGACGCCGCGGTTGTCCCGTGAGCTGCACGCGGCCGTCGAGAAGCAGGCTCCGCCGCGCCGCGGGTTGGTGCGGCCGAAGCTGCGCTACGCGCACCAAGGCGGAATGAATCCGCCTGTGATCGTCATCCACGGCAATGCGCTTGACGCCGTTTCCGACAGCTATCGGCGGTACCTCGAAACGCAGTTCCGGCACGCGTTTGAACTGGAAGGCACGCCGCTTCGGATTGAATTGCGCACCGGCAGAAATCCTTACGCTAACAAACGTGGGTAAGGCGTTCCCGATACGAGCCGGGACGCGGCAACAGCGATCCGATATGAGAACCTGCGTGGTCTCAAGTTCTAAGTAGCATCGGAACCAGAATTCGATTAGAGTGTCGAACTGAGAATAACGACTCGGGGGTAACCCATGAGCACCAAGGGACAATTACTACAAGATCCATTCCTAAATACGCTGCGCAAGGAACACGTGCCCGTTTCGATCTACCTGGTCAACGGAATCAAGCTCCAGGGGCAGATCGAGTCTTTTGACCAGTATGTCGTGCTGCTCAAGAACACCGTCACCCAGATGGTTTACAAACACGCAATTTCCACTGTTGTTCCCGCGCGCGCGGTGAACATCGCCTTTGAGCATCCCTCCGACTCCTGACCCTCTGATACGCGCGGAGTCTAGCGCGTACGAACTGTTGCGGCCCGCGGGTTTCGCCGCGCGCACGATCGTGCGTTGATCCGCTACCGGGACACTATGTTCGAACATTCCCGGGGCGTTAGAAGTGCGGGCAGGGTCAAGGCGGTACTGGTGAGCTTGGACTTCGGCCTGCGCAACGCGACAGAAAGCCTGGGAGAACTGCGGCAGCTCGCCTCCAGTGCGGGTGTCGACTGTAGCGCCGTGGTGGGCGGCCGACGCGAACGACCCGACCCTAAGCATTTTGCCGGGGCGGGCAAGGTCGAGGAAATAAGGGCCAGAGCAGCAGAAAGCCATGCGGATCTGGTCATCTTCAATCACGAATTATCGCCCGCGCAGCAACGCAATCTCGAGACTACGCTGGGATGCCGCATTTTGGACCGTGTCAGCCTGATACTGGATATATTTGGACAGCGCGCGCGCAGCCACGAGGGCAAGCTGCAGGTCGAACTGGCCCAGCTCGAATATCTGGCGACGCGGCTAGTCCGTGGCTGGACGCATCTGGAGCGTCAGCGCGGCGCTCGTGGGACGATGGGAGGGATGGGCGAGAAGCAGATCGAAGTCGACCGCCGGCTCATCGGCAAGCGCGTGAAGGCGCTCAAAGACCAGCTGGTTCGGCTCAAGCGCCAGCGGCTAGTTCAGCGACGAGCGCGCGTTCGTGGCCAGGTGATGTCGGTGTCACTGGTGGGCTACACGAACACCGGAAAGTCGACGCTGTTCAACGCCCTTACGCGCGCGGGAGCCTACGCGGCCGATCAACTCTTTGCCACCCTGGACACGACGACGCGGCGCGTGCATCTGCCGGAGGCGGGGGCACTGGTGATTTCGGATACGGTCGGCTTCATTCGCGACCTGCCGCATACGCTGGTCGCGGCATTCCGTGCGACATTGGAAGAAACGATCCATGCGGATCTGCTGCTGCACGTTGTCGACGCCTCCAGTCCGAGCCGGGACGCGCAGACGGGCGAGGTAAACAGGGTGCTCGGAGAGATAGGCGCCGCCGATATTCCGCAAATTTTCGTCTGGAACAAGATCGATCTGAACGATATGGCACCGGGCCTGGAACGAGACGAATATGGTAAGATTTGCCGTGTTCGCCTTAGCGCTGCGACCGGCGAAGGCGTCGAATTTCTGCGACTTGCGCTGACCGAGGTCGCGACGGCGAGAAACGCGGTCAACCATCCGGAACCGCAACAGATTATCTGAACGCAAGCGTCCAAGCGTAACTATGTCCCTCAATGATCCGCAATGGGGTAAGCGCCCTGGAGGTGGTGGCGATGGCCCACCCGACCTCGAAGAACTCTGGCGCAAGTTTAACCAGAAGCTGAACGCCATGTTGGGCGGCCGCGGTGGCGGAGGAGGTGGCGGCGGTCTGGGTTCCGGGCAGCGGCCCAGCTTCCGGCAGATAGGTGGGGGCGCGGGCATGTTGATCGGCTTGATCCTGGTTGTCTGGCTGGCGAGCGGCTTCTATATCGTAGTCGAGGGCCAGCGCGGGGTCGTGCTGACCTTCGGCAAGTTCTCCGAAGTAACCAACGCCGGGCTGCGCTGGCGGCTTCCTGCGCCCTTTCAGTCGCACGAAGTCGTCGACCTCTCAGGCGTGCGCACGGTGGAAATCGGGTACCGGAACAACGTCAAGACCAAGGTGCTGCGCGAATCGCTGATGCTCACGGACGATGAAAACATCATCGACATCCAGTTCGCGGTCCAGTACATCCTCAAGGATCCGATGGACTACCTGTTCAACAACCGTCGACCCGAGGACACTGTGCTGCAGGCGGCGGAGACCGCGTTCCGCGAGATCGTGGGCAAGAGCAAGATGGACTTCGTGCTCTACGAAGGCCGCGAGCAGATCGCGGTGCAGTCGCAAAAGGCGATGCAGGAACTGCTCGACCGCTACAAGACGGGCATTTTGGTCAGCAAGGTCACGATGCAGAACGCGCAGCCGCCGGAGCAGGTGCAGGCGGCGTTTGACGACGCGGTGAAGGCCAAGCAGGACCTCGAGCGCCAGAAGAACGAGGGCCAGGCCTATTACAACGAAATCGTTCCCAAGGCCCGTGGTACGGCAGCACGTCTTTTCGAGGAGGCGAACGGTTACAGTCAGCGCGTGGTTGCCAATGCCGAGGGTGAGGCATCGCGCTTCAAGCAGATCCTGGTGGAGTACATAAAGGCACCGGCGGTGACACGCGAGCGATTGTATTTGGACACGATGCAGCAAGTGTTGTCGGCGACCTCGAAGATCATGATCGACTCCAAGGCCGGTTCCAACCTGCTGTATCTGCCGCTGGACAAGATCATCCAGATGTCCGGCGCGGCAACGTTGCCGCAGGCGCTGGGGGGCGGGCGCGCACAGCAGAGCGATGTCGCATCGCGTGATGCGGGTGCGAGATCGCGCGATACGCTGCGCCCCCGTGACCGGGAGGGACGGCCATGAGCGCCTCAATGCGCGTGGTGCTCGTCACGGTGGTCGCACTCGTCGTGGTGGCGAGCCTTTCGCTGTTCACCGTCGATCAGCGCGAGCAGGCGATCGTGTTTCAACTCGGCGAAATACGTGAGGTCATTACCGAGCCGGGGCTCAATGTAAAGTGGCCGCTGATCCAGAATGTGCGCTTTTTCGACAAGCGAATTCTCACGCTCGACGCGCCGGACACCGAGCGCTTCATTACCTCGGAGAAGAAGAACGTTTTGGTCGACTCGTTCGTCAAGTGGCGCATCGCCGACGTGAAGCAGTACTACATCAGCGTGCAGGGCGACGAGGCGCGTGCCCAGACGCGATTGGCGCAGACGATCAATTCGGCGCTGCGCGAGGAGTTTGGCAAGCGCACGGTCCACGACGTCGTTTCCGGAGAGCGCGACAAAATCATGGACGACGTTCGCGTGAGTGTCGACGATGATGTGCGGAAAATCGGCGTTACCATCGTCGACGTGCGCCTCAAGCGCGTCGAATTGCCGCAGGAAGTGAGTGAGTCGGTCTACCGGCGCATGGAGGCCGAGAGAAAGAGCGTTGCCGCCGAACTGCGCTCCGAAGGCTTCTCCGCAAGCGAGAAGATTCGCGCGGAAGGCGAACGCGCGCGCGAAGTGATCATCGCCGAAGCTTACCGGGATGCGCAGCGCGTCAAAGGCGAGGGCGATCGCAAGGCAGCGGCGATCTATGCTCAGGCATATGGCGAAAATCCTGAGTTCTATTCTTTTTACCGTAGTCTCGAAGCCTACCGGGCCGGCTTCAAGAACCGAAACGACGTGCTCGTGCTCGAGCCCAACGCAGACTTCTTCAAGTATCTCAAGAATCCGGGCAAGGGCAGCAAATAGCCGTGGGAACGACGTTCCTGATGGCCGTCGCGCTCATGTTCGTGATCGAGGGAGTTCTGCCCTTTCTCGTTCCTTCGGTGTGGCGTGAAGCGTTCCGCCGGATCACGCAATTCACGGACGGCCAAATCAGGTTCTTCGGCCTTTCGTCGATGTTGCTCGGATTGGTGCTGCTGTTTCTTGCCAAGTAGCCATGCGCAACTGGCTCTTGCCGGAGCATATCGAAGACATACTGCCGCCAGAGGCCAGGCGCGTGGAGCGGCTGCGCACGACGCTGCTTGAGCTGTTTCGCGTGCACGGTTACGAATTGGTCATACCGCCGCTGCTCGAATACCTCGAGTCGCTGCTCACGGGCACGGGCCATGATCTTGATCTGCGCACATTCAAGCTCGTCGACCAGCTCTCTGGACGCATGATGGGCCTGCGCGCCGACATTACGCCTCAGGTGGCGCGTATCGACGCACACCTGCTCAATCGTGAAGGTGTTTCGCGGCTCTGTTACGCGGGAAGCGTGTCGCACACGCGGCCCAGGGGCATCAACGCCACGCGTGAGCCGCTTCAGATTGGCGCTGAAATCTATGGCCATGCCGGCATCGAAAGCGACCTTGAGATCCGCCAGCTGATGCTCAGTTCGCTGCGGGCGTGCGGCATCCGGGACGCGCGCCTGGATCTGGGCCATGTCGCAGTATTCAGGGCCCTCTGCCGGCGCGTAGGCGTCGGCGCCGATCTGGAAGCTCAGCTGCATGAGGCGCTGGAAGCCAAGGACACACCACGGCTGGATGTCCTTTCTTCGGACCTCGATAGCGTGACGAGAAAGGCGCTACGCGAACTGCCAGGGCTCTACGGCGACGCCTCGGTGCTCGACCGGGCGCGCAGTGTTCTGCCGCGGCACCCGGAAATTCTTGCCGCCCTCGATGATCTGGCCCTGCTGTCGCAGGATAACGGTCTGCCGGTTTCCATCGACCTTGCCGACCTGCGCGGGTATCACTACCATTCGGGCGTCGTGTTATCGGCCTACGCTCCGGGAACCGCGAACGCGGTGGCGCTGGGGGGACGCTATGATGAGGTCGGAAAAGCATTCGGGCGTGCCCGTCCGGCGACCGGATTCTCGATGGATCTGCGCGATCTGGTGCAGGTGGCTGCGCCGGTGCGCGAGTCTCAGGGAATACGCGCGCCCTATACACAGGACCCGGATCTGGAAGCGCAGATCGAACGCCTGCGAAGCACTGGCGAGGTGGTAGTCGTCGAACTGCCGGGCCACGAAGGTTCCGGTACCGCGGGTTGCGACCGCGAACTTGAACTGGTTGATGGGAAATGGCAGCTGCGCCGCCTCGTGGTCGAGAGAGCATGAACGCCTAGCTAAGTCAGCCCGCCGGGTCCGGCAGCGCCGGTTTATGGACGTAGTCGTTGGAATGCCGCAGTGAGCAGAAATATATGGCCAAGAATGTAGTCGTGATCGGGACCCAGTGGGGTGACGAGGGTAAGGGTAAGGTCGTCGATTGGCTGACCGACCATGCTCAGGGCGTGGTGCGGTTCCAGGGCGGGCACAATGCGGGACACACGCTGGTAATCGCCGGCAAGAAAACGGTCCTGCATCTGGTTCCGGCGGGGATATTGCGCTCCAGGGTGACCTGTTACATCGGCAACGGCGTGGTGCTTTCGCCGCAGGCGCTCGTGGCGGAGATCGACGAACTCGAGGCAGCCGGCGTTGACGTGAGCAGTCGACTGCGAATATCTCAGGCCTGCACGCTGATTTTGCCCTACCACGCCGCCATCGATATCGCGCGCGAGACGAAGAAAGGAGCGGACAAGATCGGCACCACCGGGCGCGGGATCGGTCCGGCCTACGAGGACAAGGTCGCACGGCGCGCGATCCGGCTGCAGGACTTGCTCGTGCCAGACCGTTTCGCGGCCAAACTGCGTGAGTTGCTCGATTTCCACAATTTTGTTCTGACGAAGTATCTCGGGGCCGCGGCAGTCGACTTCCAGCGCACGCATGATGAGACATTGGCTCTGAAAGAGCGGTTGGCCCCGCTGGTCACCGACGTTTCGCGGGCGCTCTATGACGCGAGCAGTGCAGGGAACAGCCTGTTGTTCGAGGGTGCCCAGGGCGCTCTTCTCGATGTGGATCACGGCACCTATCCATTCGTGACTTCATCCAATTGCGTCGCGGGCGCGGCCGCAGCGGGCGCGGGCGTGGGTCCGGGACTGCTGCATTACGTTCTGGGAATTACCAAGGCTTACACGACCCGCGTAGGCGGCGGGCCGTTTCCGACCGAACTGGAGGACAGCACCGGCGAATTATTGCGTACGCGCGGAAAGGAGTTCGGCGCTACGACTGGACGGCCGCGCCGCTGCGGTTGGTTCGACGCCGCCGCGATGAGGCGCTCGATACAGATCAACGGTCTATCGGGGTTCTGCGTCACGAAACTCGATGTCCTGGACGGCATGCAAGAGGTCAGACTGTGCACGGGGTACCGCCTCCGACGCGGGCAAACAGATATATTGCCTGCCGGTGCCGAAGACGCGGCTGCATGCGTGCCCGTTTACGAGTCCATGGCCGGTTGGCGGGACACCACCGTGGGCGTCAAACGGTACGAGGATCTGCCCGCCAATGCGCGCGCATACCTGGAGCGGATCGAGGCGGTCTGCGGTGTGCCTGTGGATATGATCTCCACGGGCGCCGACCGCGAAGAAACGATCGTTCGCAGGCACCCATTCAAGTAGAACGTCAGGCCCGAATCATACCGGGCGCGCGATTGCAGACTTTGCATTCGGCGTCGAATTTGGCCACGTGCTAGCCGGAAAGGCAAAACAGCAAACGGAGGCGGGAAATGAAACTCACCCTGTACTATGCGCCGATCACGTGCAGTCTGGTGGCGCTGATTTCTCTCAACGAATCGGGTGCGGACTTCGAGGTCAAACCGGTCAACTTGCGAAAGGCCGAGCAGATGAAGCCCGAGTACCTGCGTGTGAATCCCAAACACAAGGTACCGGTGCTGATGATCGACGATTATCCGCTGACCGAAAACGTGGCGATGGCATTGTGGATGACGCGGTCCTTCCCGAAGGCAGGAAT
>MEQX01000004.1:0-34422 GCA_001770415.1 Betaproteobacteria bacterium RIFCSPLOWO2_02_FULL_63_19
AGCACACCTTGTCCAACTCGGTGCGCAGCGCGACCAGCCCGGCTCCCGAGCGTCGCGAAAACCCCGACCAAAGGCCCAAGATGTCCTCCAAGCTTACGATCAAACATTAAATTAGATTAATAACTCATTGTTGTCAATGCATTTTTTTGGTACAAGTTAGAGTCGTGTGCCGGGCCGCGATTCACGCCCGCCAGGCAGCGTCGAACGCGAGCGCCGGGAGCGTCGCGGGCATGTTGCTCGCGCCGGGGCTGCTGCTCAGGTCGGAGTGGATTGTGCGGTTGAACCAGTACCTCTCGCAATGGCGCCATGCGGACGCCGTGGCCGAAAAACTCGATCGCCAGCGGCCGACGGCACGGTTTGTTTGCGCTCAGCACGTTGGGGCCGTTGCCGACGCGTGGCGGGCTGGACTTCTGGCGCTGAGTACGCAATGAGTGCCTGATCGCTTTCGGCAGCGGCCCAGGCGCGAAGGTCTTCGAATTTCACTTGAAGAAACATTCGCTTGCATTTATTTCTTCATGTGGTTATAGTCATCGCGCTTGGGAAGGGAGCATGGAGGCCGCGGCCTCCAATCGAGGGGCTGCGGCCCCACGCAACAGGAGACCCACCATGGACGTAAAACAAGCTGGTTTTACCTTGATCGAGCTGGTGATGGTGATCGTGATCCTCGGCATCCTCGCGGCCGTCGCGATACCGAAGTTCGTCGATCTGTCGAGCGATGCCAAGACCGCCGCCGCGGCGGGCGTCGCCGGCGCGCTGGCATCGGCGTCGGCCACCAATTACGCCGCGCGTAGTGTGTCCACGTCCAAAGGCGTGGCGATTGCAAATTGCCAGGACGTTACCAGCGCGCTGACGTCGGTGCCCTCGGTGACGATTTCGAGTACCACGGTCTCAAACGGCGGGTCGGCCGTTTGCACCATCACGCATCAGGGCGTGACCGCGAACTTCACGGCGATCGGCATCAGCTGAGCGTCCGTGGAACGCCATTCTCCACTTGGGAGAATCGACGCGTTCCTGGCTCGGCTTTCCGGGAAGACTGTCCGCCAGGGCGCATCGGCCCTGGCCGATGCGTTTTCGGAAAAATTCCCGCCGCCGGGCGCACGGCGCAAGGCGCAATCCAGGCTGAAGATCGATTCCGCGCTCGATTCCCTGTACCGGGATGCAGCCGCGTTCCGGCGCGAGCACCGCTTGGGCGTTCTCGGGCGGGCCCGTTTCGCGAAGGCGTTTCAGGACGAGTTGCTGGCGCGGGGATACCCTGCGGAGCTGGTGATGAAGATCACGAGTGCGATCACCGCCACCGCGCTGGTCAGCGATAAGGGACACAGTCTCGGGAAGGTCAATCCGCGCTCCTGATCGACGCGCTTCGGTCATCGCGCCGACGCGCCGACCTATGACGAAATCCGCTTCTTGATCCGGGACGGGCGCGAAATTGGCACTTCATCCGATGGATGCATCCGTTGCGTTTCTGCTGCGCGGATTGGGCCGCATGCTGCGCGCGCGGGGCCTTGAAGGGCTCGGACAGCGCTGCTTTGCGCACGCGCTGAGCATGACTGCGGTCGCCGTCGACCAGCTCTACTCGGAAGCACGCGCGCGCTGGGAGGCCGGCGATCATGCCTCGGCACAGTTGCTGCTCGGCAGCCTGCTCAAGCGCGACCCCGAGCATGCGCGCGGCAACAGCCTGCTGGGCGCGATTCACTTCGCCCGCGAAGATTTCGCAGCCGCCGAATCGCAGTTTCACAAAGCGATCAGTGCCGATCCCGCGTTGGCCGCGGCGCACAACAACCTCGGCAATCTGTTCCTCGAGCGGGAGGATTTTGCGAACGCGGAGAGTTGTTACCGGCGCGCGCTGCAGTGCGAGGCCGGTTACGTGGAGGCGCTGAACAACCTCGGCGTGGTGCTGAACCGCCAAGGCCAGTTCGAGGCCGCGGAACGGTGGTGCCGCCAGGCGCTCGCATTGCGCCCCGGGTATGCAGGAGCCCTGAACAACCTCGGGAGCGCCTTGCTGGGCCAGGCGCGGCGGGCGGAGGCGATCGATTGCTTTCGCCGCGCGCTGGCCGAGCAGCCCGGGATGCCCGAGGCGATACTCAATCTCGCGCAGGTCCTCGGGGATCCGCAGCAGCTCGCCGGGCTGCTGGATCATTTTCGCGCGGTGCTGGAGCGCAACCCCGATTCCTATGTCGCGCATCTGCGCGTCGGCACGGCGCTTCACATCCTGGGCCGGTGGGACGAGGCCGAATACCACTTGCTGACCGCGGAAACGCTGCGCCCGGGGGCCGCGGAAGCTCTGGCGATGCGCGGCAACAATGCGGTGACGATGGGAGATCACGAGCTGGCCCTGCGGTGCTACGGCCGGGCGCTGCGCCGGGAACAGGGCGGAGGCGCTCACAGCAGCCATTTGTTCCACAGACTCTACGATCCGGCGCTCGCGCCGGCGGATTTTCTTCTCGAAGCACGGATCTGGTCGATACTTCATCTCGAGTCTCGCGCTCCGCTTGCACTGCGCCGCGCGCCGCCGGCGCAGAGGCAACGGCTGCGCATCGGCTACATCTCCAAGGATCTGGTCCGGCACTCGGTCGCCTATTTCATCGAACCGGTGATCGCGCACCATGACCACGACCGGTTCGAGATCTACTGCTATTCGAACCATCCCAAACCGGACGAGGTGAGCGAAAGAATCAAGGCCCGCGCAGACCACTGGCGCGACATCGCCTTCGTCTCCGACGACGAGCTGTTCCGGCAGATCGTCGCGGACGGGATCGACATACTGATCGACCTCTCGGGCCACACGAGCGGCAATCGCCTGGCGCTGCTGGCGCGCAAGCCCGCGCCGATACAGGCGAACTACCTCGGATATCCGGCGACGACCGGCATGCGGGCCGTGGATTACCGCATCGTCGACTGCGTTACCGATCCGCCGGCTGAAGCGGACGCGGTGAACTGTGAAACGCTCGTGCGTCTGCCGGACTGTTTCGTCGCCTACCAGCCGCCCCCCGATGCGCCGGCGGTAAGCCCGCCGCCCTCCGTCAAGCGCGGCTACGTCACGTTCGGCAGTTTCAACAGCCTGATCAAGGTCAATCACGAGGTTGTCGCGTTATGGGCGAAGGTGCTGCATGCCGTCGCCGGCAGCCGGCTCGTGCTCAAGGGATTCGCGTTTTCGAGCCAGGCCACGCTCGATCGTTTCATCGAGATGTTCGCAGGCGAAGGCATTTCCGCCGATCGACTCGAGCTGATGTCCTGGCATGCCGAAATAAGCGGGCATCTCGAACGCTACAGCGAGGTCGATATCGCGCTCGATCCCTTTCCGTACAACGGCACGACGACAACCTGCGAAGCGCTTTGGATGGGCGTGCCGGTGCTGACGCTGGCCGGAGATCATCATTGCGCCCGTGTCGGCGCGAGCCTGCTCACCGCCGTGGGGCTCGGCGAACTGGTCAGCCGCAACAAGGACGAATTTGTCTCGCACGCCGTTCGTCTCGGCAGCGATCTGGAATCGCTCGCCGCCCGTCGCACCGGCCTGCGCGAACGAATGCGATGCTCGCCGCTGCTCGACGCCCGGAGCTTCACACGAAACCTGGAAGCAGCCTACGCCGCGATGTGGCAACGCACCCTCGACGGGCAGCGTGCCGAAGCGCCCGCGTCCGCAGCGATCGGGCGCGCGGCGCGTTGCACTTTGGAGTTGCCCGATCGCGTGCGCATCGATCTGCCCGACTCGCTCGAAGTGATGACGCGTTACGTGATCGAAGAACAGGGCGACTGGTTCGAGCAGGAAATTCCTTTCGTCCGCGCGCTGCTCGGGCCGGGCATGAACGTCATCGATGTCGGCGCCAACTACGGCGCTTACACGCTGACGCTGGGCCGTTGCGTCGGCGAAACCGGTCGGGTGTGGGCATTCGAACCATCGCCGGAGGTCGCTGCGGCATTGCGCGGGAGTTGCGCGGAAAACGACTTCGCGCATGTCGAGGTCATTGAAGCCGCCGTCGCGGAGCGCTCCGGCCGCGCCGCGCTCGTTGACCGCGGCGGAGCTGAATTGCGGCAGATCGTCTTCGAAAGCGATACGAGAAGCGGCGACCATCAGGTCGCGGTAACGTCGCTCGATCTTTGGGCCGAAGCGGCCGGCTGGCCGTCGATCGACTTCATCAAGATCGACGCCGAAGGCCTGGAGACGGACATCGTCCGCGGCGGCCGGCGCTTCTTCGCGCGTCAGTCGCCTCTGGTCATGGCCGAGTTCCTGAACGGCGCCGAGCGCAACGATGGGCTGATCGGCGAGTTCGACGCCCTCGGGTACCCGGCGTGGCGTCTCGTGCCCGGACTGCAACTGTTGATTCCGGTAGATGACGAAACACTGGCGGATGCGCCGCCTCTCAACCTGATCTTCTGTAAACCGGAGCGTGCCCGAGCGCTTGCGGCGGCAGGGCAGCTCATGCTCGCAACGTCACAGATCCAGTCCGGCGCTCCGCAGCCCGGCATCGACGCGCTAGCCGACTTGTTCGCGTTACCGTACGCGCGGATCTGGGCGCGCGCCTGGTCCGAGTGCATGAGACCGGACGCAGGCGCCGGGACCGATCCGGCATCTTCCGGCTACCGGAACGCTCTGGCGCACTATGCGTCTTCGCGAAATGCCACCCTGGCGCGCGCGGCTCGCTGGCGTCACCTCGATGCAGCTCTGCGGATCCTGGCCGGCGTCGGCGGCGCCGCGGCGACCCTCGCCCGGCGCCTGACCCATGCGCGCGTGCTGTACGACGCCGGATTGGCCGCCCGCGCTGACGGCCTGCTCGGAACCGTCATTGCACGCCTGCTCGAGGGTGACCCCGAATTCGCCGAGCCCTTCATCCCGCCATGCCCGCGTTACGAGCAAGTCGCTCCCGCAGGCGCAAGCTCGGACTGGCTGTTGGCGGCGTGCTACGAGCAACGCGAGCGGGTGAACGCCTTGACGGGCTACCTTGACCCCGCTGCTTCGTTGCGACGCCTGCGGGATATCCGCGGCCTCGGCTACGGCGACGAGGCTATCGCCCGGAGGATCGCGATGATCGTGAGGCGTTTTGACCAGCGCCGGCCGGCCGGCGATACGTCCGAGGCGGCAACGACCGGCGAAATCTGAGTAATCCTAACAGCCCGCCACGTCCAGGGTAATCACCGGCGCCTGGTTCGGCGCCGCGGCCGTATACGAAATCCTGCACTGCGACGGGACGGCGGCACCGACCACATCGTAGGTCCGTACCCCCGCCCCCTGGGTAATCGTGAACCCCTCGGCGGTGGTGACTTGCGACGCCACGTCGATGCCGGTCGATGACGCATCCGGATAACGGTTCACCATCGCCACCAGCGCGCCATCCATGTTCACCTGGCCGCCCGACGAGGTGCAAGCGCCGCTGTACCCCTGCGAAAGGTCTATCTCGCAACGCGCCTTGGCGAGATAAGCGGCCGCCTTGATGGTGCCGAATATCGACTGCGCCTTCGAAATGCGCGCGTCGCGCTGCAGGTTGACGAAGCGCGGCAACGCGACCGCCGCCAGTATGCCCACGATCGTGATAACGATCACCAATTCGATCAACGTAAAGCCGGCGACCCGACCGCCACTTTGCGCATACGCAAATCGCTTCATCACAGTTTCCCCTTGTTTCTTCATATGCTACCGCTAAAACCAGCGGTACGGATTGACCGGAATCAGCATCAGCCCCTGCACCTCGGACGGCCCGTCCGACTTCAGCGCGCGCACCTGCCAGCGCAGGATCCCCCTCCGTTCGCGCTCGACCGACAGGTGAAAGGAGAGCTTGGGAATGTAACCAAGCTCCCGCGTATCCTCGTCAAAGAACCAGCTTCCCTTGGGCAGGGATCCGATATCGCCATGCCGCACCGGCCCGACGTAGCCCTCCGGTGAACGATCGATCCACGCGACCGGATTGGCCCGCACCATGGCCGAAAGTTCGCGCGTCCGGCCCTGGATCAGCTTGTCGGCAATCTGGTATCGCATCCCCGAGCGCATGTTGCGAACGGTGAGCTGCACGACCGTCGATTCGGTCATTTCCTCGTAATACAGCGATGCCACCAGCAGCGATCCGGCAATCACCGAAAGCACTGCGGCGACCACCGAGAATTCAAGCTTGCTCAGTCCGGTTTGCCGGCCGTGTCCCGGGGGCAGGGTCGACGAGATCATCCGTGCCGGCGCAGCCTCAACGATTGATGGCGACTTTTCCGAGGTCCCAAATCGGCAGGAAGATCCCCAGCGCGAGTATCAGGACCAGAATACCGAGGAACACGATCAGGATCGGCTCGACCTGTTGTCCCAGGGTCTTGATTTCGTATTCCACCTCGCCCTGATACATGTCGGCAACTTCCTGCATCATGTCCTCGAGCGCCCCCGATTCTTCGCCGACGGCGATCATCTGCAGAACGACCGGGGTAAACACGGCGGAAGCGATCGCTGAATGCAGGATGCTGTCGCCACGCTCGACACCGTCGCGCATGTTGTCGATCTTCTCGGCGAGAAACGCGTTGTCGACCGTCTGCGCGACAACGGCCATCGCCTGCACGATGGGGACCCCGCTTTTCATCGCCAACGCGAAGCTTCGCGAAAAACGTGCCATCGTAGCCTTGCGCATGATCTTGCCGGCAACCGGCATTTTCAGTTTGACCCTGTCCCACTGGTAGCGCCCGCTGTCGGTGCTGACCCAGGACCTGAACCCGACTGCGGCGAGCACGGCGCCAAGCGCGAGCAGGTACCAGAACGAAACCATGAAGTTCGAAAATACGATCAGCACCCGTGTCAGCAGCGGTAACGTGGCGCCGAAGCCCGTGAATACCTTTGCGAAGGTCGGGATCACGAAAATGTTCACGATCACGATTGCGACCGCCATCGCCGCAAGCACGAACGACGGGTAACGCAGCGCGGTCTTGACCTGGTCGCGCATGTATTTTTCGAATTCGAGGTGGTGAAACAGGCTCAGAAACACGTCTTCGAGCCGGCCGGTGAATTCGCCGACCCTGACCATGGCCAGGTAGAACGGGCTGAACACGCCGGGCTGCCGCGCCAGGGACACCGACAACTCGCGCCCCGACTCCAGGCTCGCGCGGGTCTCCCGCAGCACGGCTTTCATGGGATTGCTGCTGGTGGACTCCTGCAGGCCGGTGAGCGCGCGCAGCAGCGGGACGCCCGACTTCAGCAGCGTATAGAGCTGGCGGCTGAACAGCAGGATGTCGACATGGGTGACCTTTTCCTTGAAATACTCGCTCAACGACAGGGAAACCCCGGTCCCCGCGCTTTCCTTCACGGGCGTGATATCGAGCGGCGTGATGCCCTGCCCGAAGAGCAGATCGGCTGCCGTCCCCGCGGTGGCACCCTCGATGGTGCCATGTACCAGTTCGCCCGATGCGGATCGCCCCGTGTACGAAAAGCTCGGCATGCCGGCTAGTCGTCGAATTCGTTGCTCATGCGCATGGCCTCTTCGATGGTCGTCCGGCCTTCCCGCGCCAGCCTCGTCGCATCGTTCTTCAGCGTGAAACGCCCCAGTTGCCGTGTGGCCGCCTGAACGAAGACGTTAACGTCAGGCTGGTTTGCCGCCTCGACCACTGCATGCGTCATTTCGAGCATTTCGTAGACGCCGGTGCGGCCCTGATAGCCGGTGCCATTGCAGTGGGTACACCCTGCCCCACGGAGGAACGTACCTTCCTCGCCGCCCGTCTCGACATGCAACCACTCGAGCTCCTGCGGCGAAGGCCGGTGCGGCTGCGCGCAGCTCTCGCAGACGACGCGTACCAGCCGCTGCGACAGGACCAACTGCAGCGCCATCGCGACCATGTAGCGCGGCACGCCCATGTCGAGCAGCCGGATCGGGGTTGCGACCGCATCGTTCGTGTGCAGCGTGGAAAGAACCATGTGGCCCGTAATGGCCGCCCTCATGCCGATCTCTGCCGTCGCCTGATCGCGCATTTCGCCGACCAGAATGACGTCCGGATCCTGGCGCAAAGCACTGCGCAGCACCCGGTCAAAGGTCAGGTCGATCTTTTCATGCACCTGGACCTGGTTGATGTTGGGCAGCCGGTATTCCACCGGGTCCTCGACCGTGATGATCTTGCGCTCCGGGGTATTCAGCTCCGTGAGCGCCGCGTACAGCGTCGTCGTCTTGCCGCTTCCGGTAGGACCGGTGACCAGCACCATCCCATGGGGTCGGTGAATCGCGTTGCGCACGCGATCGAAAATTTTCGGCGGCATGCCGAGCCGGTCCATTCCCAATAGTCCGCTCGCCTGATTGAGCATGCGCATGACGACGGATTCGCCGTGCTGCGTCGGCATCGTCGATATCCGGATGTCGATCGGGGCGTTGCGCACCTTGATGTTGAACCGCCCGTCCTGGGGAACTCTCTTCTCGGATATATCCAGGCCGGCCATCAGCTTGAGGCGCAACACGACCGCGTTGGCGATCTTGACCTCGGAATCGGTCTGGACATGCAGAACTCCGTCGATGCGGAACCGAATTCGCAGGTACTGCTCCTGCGGCTCGATGTGGATGTCGGAGGCGCGCATCCTCACGGCCTCCTCGAACACGGTCTGCAGCAGTTTGACGACCGGCGCTTCCTCCTGGCCGGATGGCGCGCCGAGCAACTCGCCGAATTCGACCGGCACATCGCCCAGTTCGGCCGTCAGTTCCTTCGCAAATCCCTTGATCTCACCGGTGCGCCGGTAAATCCGGTCGAAGCTTGCGAGCAGTTCACTCTCGGTGACCGCCGCAAGGTCCAGATCACGCTTCAGGATCCGCGTCAGTTCGTCGTAGGCGAACAGGTCGGTCGGGTCGGCCATCCCGACCCTGAGCTTGCCCGGCGCGGCCTCCAGTACCAAAGCCCGAAATCGCCGCGCCTGGGCTTCGGGCAGAAGAAGCACGACCTCGGGCTTCAGGTCGAAGAACTTCAGCTGGACGAAAGGTATGTTGAGCTGGCGGGCGAGCGCCTGCGACAGCCCGTCTTCGGTGACGAAATCGCTTTCGACCAGCACGCGGCCCAGTTTTCGCCCGGATTTTTTTTGCTGCGCGAGACCAAGCTCCAACTGCTCGCCGGTGATGACCCCCTGCCGAACCAGCAACTCGCCCAGACGCAGCTTTTCAGGCCTTGCCATTCGAATCAGACCTCAATCTATGCGACTCTATGGGACGACCCAACGAACCGCGCCCATCTATTTGATATTTCAATATTCTCTTCCAATACTCCCCACGGTGGCAAGGAATTGCCGTTCCTCTTCCGCCATGGGGCATTGGTCAATACGGCGCAAAAAGGTGGTTGGATTAGCTTATCTCTGCTCCCTATACGGCCGCTTGGCCACGACAAGACTTGTGCGTCCTTAGGCGGGGACCGGCATCGCTAGTTGAGTTGCACGCGCTCGCCAAACGGTACCGGAGCGTTGCCGGTCACGAGCCACAGCACCGGGTAGTCCGGCTCGAGTTCCGGGAACTCGCCCTGCGCGTCGGTGAAATAGAGCAGTGCGTCGGGCCGTACCGGTTCGTTCTCCACCCATTCGAACACCGGCGTAAAGCGTGTACCGCCCCCGCCGCTTATGCCCTCCGGGAGCACGATGCGTTCCCACGGCGAGAACCGGGGCGGCGCGTGCGGCGCCAGCGTCGCATCGCAAAGCAACAGTGCCACGCCGGCGCGGATCTGTCCTTTGAGCGCGTCGATCTCCTGCAGAAAGTCCTGCAGCGCGTCGCGCGGAATCGAACCGCTGGTATCGACTGCCACGACGAGATTCGCTTCGCGGCTCTCCATGCCCGGCAGCAAGGCCTCCCCGTCGCGCCGGCTGCGCCGAGCGAAGCTGTAGTCGTCGCGCGCCACGCACATCAGGAATCGGGCCAGCAACGAACGCCACGGCAGGCGCGGTTCGATCGCGGCATCGGCAATTGCGCCCCAATGCCCGCCCAGGCGTCCGACGCGAGCGGCCTCGAGGGCGCCGGCAGCGAGGCGGCTTCGCCAGGACTGCGCAAGCGCTGCCGCCTCGGCCGCGGCCGGCGGCTGGAACCTTGCTTCGTCCACGGCGTCGCGTTGCGATGCGGAACCGGCGCTGTCAGACTCCGGGCGCGCGATCGCGCGCATTTCGCCTCCCCCGCTCTGCCGGTCGCCAAACCAGTGGTCATCCAGGGTTGCGCCAGCCGCGTCATCGGGCAGCAAAGGATAGATCTCCTCGGCGGCCAAGCCGCGGAACGCGGCGTTCCACAGCGCGTCCGGGGGCGCGGACATGCCGTCGTCGATCAGCAGCCCATTGACCGCAAAATCACAGGCGATGTCCCACCTTGCGCGCAGCCTGGATCCACGCCGCGCGAAATGTCCCAGCGCACAGTGCAGCGCCTCGTGCGCGAGCATGAATTGCGTCTCGGAAAAACCGAGCGAGAGCACATGCGCCGGATTGAAGTACAGCGCGCGCGCGTCGGTGGCAAAGGTGCGACAGCCCGCGCGGCCATCCAATGGCAGGTAAAGAATCAGCGCCCCCAGAAACGGCCGCTCGAGAACCAGCCGCGTGCGCGCGGCGCGCAATCGTGCCAGCGCCGCCGCCTCGGAGGCACTCGTTTCACGGCTCTCACTCGCGCTCATAGGACAGGAGCCCGTTCACGTCCGCGGCCCAGTGCGAGAATTCGGGCTGTTCGTACAGCGGCGCGCCGACGACGGACTGCAGGTCCACCACCAGCATGACCCCGATTTCACGGTGCGCAAGACGACGCGCATAGCGCAGCACGTGTCCGACCGGCAGCGAGCGCTCGGCGGCATCAAGGCGTGCGATGTGGCGCACCAGCGCTGCAGCGACTGCATATTGCAGGTCGATCGATCCCGGAACTTCCGCATCCCGTCCCGCGGCAATCGCGGCCACGTCGGGTAGCGCGCCGATGTGATCGATGAATGTCTTGCAGGCGTACGCGGCGGCCGCGCCCACGCAGCCCTTCAGGGCTTCGGCGAGCATCTCCGGGTCGGAGTCGAACTTGTGCAACGCCCGGTCGGCGAACTCCCACGAGCGCGGCGACGGAAATGCATGGCTCGCGCGCGCAGCATCGAAATCGAACAGCAGATCGGGGCGAAAACGCAGGAACGCGATGAGCCGCGAATCGATCGACTGGGTGTGGGCCCATGCGATCCAGTCTTCGAGATCGGGGTCGATATCGAAGTGAATGAACCGGTTCGCCAGCGGCGTGGGCATCTGGTAGGTCAGGCCCCTGTCGCCCTGGCGGTTTCCCGCCGCGATGATCGCCCAGCCCTCAGGCACGCGATATTCGCCCAGCCTGCGGTCGAGGATGAGTTGATAAGCGGCCGCCGTTACCGTGGGCGGTGCCGAGGTGATCTCGTCGAGGAACAGTATCCCGCGGGCGCCGTGGCGTTCCGCATCGGGCAGCAACGCCGGCACCGACCACGACACGTTAGCGCCGTCGCGAAACGGTATCCCGCGCAGGTCGGTCGGCTCCATCTGCGCAAGGCGCACGTCGATTACCGGCGCGCGTTGCCGCGCCGCGACCTGCGAGACGAGCTGCGACTTGCCCACGCCGGGCGGCCCCCACAGCATCACCGGCGTGTGAACACCTTCGCGACTGGCGAGAAATTCGCGCTCGAGCAAAGCCAGAATTCGAGAAGCACGCATGGCGATTCAGTCGAATACCGAGGCAGAGTTCACACGCCTTTAAGGTATCATTAGTCGGCGAAACGCGTCTCCCTTTCTCACGCTGCCACTGTCTGTTAACGTGTCATGAATTTCTGCTCGAACTGCGGCGCCGCGATCGTCGTTCGTGTTCCGGACGGCGATACGCTGCCGCGCCACGTGTGCGACGCCTGCGACACGATTCATTATCGAAATCCGCTCGTGGTGGTCGGCTCGATTCCGGTATGGGAAGACCAGGTGCTGCTGTGCAAGCGCGCGATCGAACCACGACTGGGCAAGTGGACGCTGCCCGCGGGATTCATGGAACTCGGCGAATCGGTCGCGCAAGGGGCGATTCGCGAAACCGAGGAAGAAGCCAGGGCGCGCGTAAGTCTCGAAGACGTGTTCACGATGCTGTCGGTGCCCCACGTCAATCAAGTGCACATCTTCTACCGGGCGCAGTTGCTGGATCTGAACTTCGGCCCCGGGAGCGAAACCCTGGAAGTGGCGCTATTCACTGAAGGGCGAATACCGTGGCAGGAGATCGCGTTTCGCACCGTTTTGACGACGCTAACGCACTTCTATGCCGACCGCCGGCGCGGTGCCTATAGCATGCACACCGAAGACATTCTGGCGCCGAAGAGCACTGGAGGTTACAAGCGCTGAGAAACAGCGCCGCCCGGCGGTACGGCATGACGCCGACGGCGCCTCGATAACGCGCCGGCAGGGCGTCGCCGACCTTACCCCGGGCGGTTCGCGCGAGGCGCTATCGGGTCTCAGAGCACAGGTTGCTTTTCGGGGGTGGCGGAGATCTTGTGAATCGAGATATCGGCACCGTTGTATTCGTCCTCCTCATCGAGCCGCAGGCCCATCACTGCTTTCAGCCCGCCATAGACGATCGCGCCGCCGACCAACGCTACGACGATCCCCAGCGCGGTACCGGCCAGTTGAGCGCCGAAGGCCACTCCGCCCAGGCCGCCGAGCGCTTTGGATCCGAAGATTCCCGCGGCAATCCCGCCCCAGGCACCGCACAGTCCGTGCAACGGCCACACGCCGAGCACGTCGTCAATCTTCCAGCGGTTCTGGGCCAGCGTAAACAAATAGACGAATATCACGCCGGCGGCGGCACCGACGAAAAGCGCACCGACCGGATGCATGACATCCGAACCTGCGCATACCGCCACCAGACCCGCGAGCGGTCCGTTGTGCACAAAACCCGGGTCGTTGCGTCCGGCAAAAAGTGCCGCAAGGGTTCCGCCAGCCATCGCCATCAGCGAATTGAGTGCAACCAATCCGCTCACCTTGTCCAGCGTCTGCGCCGACATTACATTGAAGCCGAACCAGCCGACCGAGAGCACCCAGGCACCCAGCGCAAGAAACGGAATCGATGACGGCGGATGGGAACTCATTACCCGCCCGTCCTTGCCGTAACGTCCGCTTCGTGCACCCAGAAACAGCACTGCGACCAGTCCGATCCAACCGCCCACCGCGTGTACGACCACCGAGCCGGCGAAATCGTGAAACTCTTCGCCGAAGCTCGACTTCATCCACGCCTGAACGCCGTAGTGCTGATTCCAGGCGATACCCTCGAAGAACGGATAGACAAACGCGACGATCAGAAGCGAGGCAACGAGCTGCGAATTGAACTTCGCGCGCTCGGCTATGCCGCCCGAGACAATGGCCGGCACGGCAGCGGCGAAAGTGAGCAGAAAGAAAAACCTGACCAGTTCGAATCCGCTCCTGGCGACGAGCGTTTCCGCCCCGGTGAGGAAACTCATGCCGTAGGCAATACCGTAGCCGATAAAGAAATAGGCGAGCGTGGAAACAGAAAAATCCGTTAGGATTTTCACCAGTGCATTGACCTGGTTCTTCGAGCGTACCGTGCCCAGTTCGAGAAATGCGAAGCCCGAGTGCATCGCCAGCACCATTACCGCTCCGATCAGAATGAACAATACGTCAGAGCTCGCCTTTAGCGTATCCATCGACCCCTCCGAACACAAAAATTGTTTTACCGCAAGCAAAATGCATTCCAATGGTGCATGCCGCTGTTTTCGTGGAGCCTGCGGCGCAAACAGCTTCGAATGTTCCGCGATTACGCCCCTTCACGGTGCGTGGATATCGCTTCGCGCACCGAAATTGAGCGTCGGCATCCCTGCCGGAATGCGTCGCATGGCGACGCAATCGGACCGACGAAATGGATTCACCGACTTCGCGGCGTCGGCTCGGTCACGACAGCGCTCGCAGCTGGCGCATACACGCAGTGGCGCCTCAGCGTAAGGTAACGGCTGATGATTGCATGGCTTGAGAAAGAATCACCCTTCCCGCCGGTGGAGGCGGCATTGCGCAATCCGGACGGACTGCTCGCGGCCGGCGCCGATCTGTCGCCCGAGCGCCTGCTCGCGGCGTACCGGCGCGGCATCTTTCCGTGGTATTCGGACGGCGATCCCATTCTGTGGTGGAGTCCGGATCCACGCATGGTGCTGATCCCCGAGGAGTTCAAGATTTCGCGCTCGCTGGCCAAGACGCTGCGCAACAAGGCCTACCAGATTCGCTTCGACACCGGATTCGATCAGGTAATGTGCAGCTGCGCGCAGGTGAGACCGGACCGCTTAGGCACCTGGATCTCCGCTGAGATGCGGGAAGCTTACAACCGCCTGCATCGCCTGGGACATGCGCACTCGGTCGAGACCTGGATCGACGAACGGCTTGCAGGGGGTCTCTATGGCGTCGCAATCGGCCGAGTGTTCTTCGGCGAATCGATGTTTGCCGACATCCGCGACGCTTCGAAAATTGCCCTTGCCGCGCTGGTGCGCCAGTGCCTGCACCGTGGCATCAGGCTCATTGACTGCCAGATGCACACCGGCCACCTCGCGTCGCTCGGCGCCCGCGACATCGCGCGCAGCGAATTTTCGCGCCTGCTCGCGGAATTGATAGACTATCGGTGCTCGACAGGCTCCTGGGCGGGCGCCGCACATGGCATTATGGCCGCCAAGACATGACGAATTACTGAAAACGATGACACCATGTCGCTGCTAAACGATCTACCCCCTGCAGTATTGCAGTTCTATGTCACTGCACCCTACCCGTGCAGCTACCTTCCCGGCAGAATGGCACGCTCGCAAGTTGCCACGCCCAGCCACCTGATCGGCAGTGAGTTGTACGGCGATCTGGTGCGCGGTGGCTTCAGGCGCAGCGGGATATTCACTTACCGCCCCTACTGCGACAACTGCCGAGCCTGCGTGCCGGTGAGGGTCCCGGTGAAAGAGTTCAACCCCACGCGCAGCCAGCGCCGGGCATGGGCCCGCCACGCAGGCCTGCAGGCCCATCCAACCGCGCTGCGCTTCCGGGTGGAGCACTATTCGCTCTACCTCCGTTATCAGGCGCAGCGTCACAGCGGCGGCGGCATGGACCAGGACAGCCGTGATCAATATTCCCATTTCCTTCTGCAAAGCCGGATCAATACGCGCCTGGTCGAGTTCCGCGAGGGCGGCGCGCTGCGCATCGTGTCGATCGTGGATCACCTGAGCGATGGACTGTCGTCGGTCTATACCTTCTTCGATCCGGCCGTCGACGGCGCCAGCTTTGGCACCTACAACGTCCTGTGGCAGATCGAGCAGTGCAGGAATAGCGGACTGCCGTACCTGTACCTCGGCTACTGGATCGCCGAGAGCCGCAAGATGGCCTACAAGACGCAGTTCCGGCCGACCGAAGGCTTTGTCGACGGCGAGTGGCGCCGGCTTTGATGGCAGCGATTTGAAACGCACCGTTGTTTTGGCCGGAAAGGGGATGTTGCGCGGACGATGAAACCGTCCGCGCGGATCGTCGATTGCGTACGGATAAGACCCATCCGTCCGCAATCGGCGATCTTGAATAAAAACCTTGGCGCTTGGGTCACCGCACGCCGTCTGTGGTTTTATTCAAAACCCCGATTGCCGCGCGGATGGTGTGTATCCGTGCGGCAATCGGGGTTGGCGCGCGCAGCGCGCAACGCCACCTGCGGTCTGTGGCACCCGCGTCTACGCTCACCCAGGTCCGGCGGGCGCGCAGGCTTTGATAGAATGCCGCCATGCTTTATCGTGCCATGCGGCCGCTCCTTTTTGGACTGGATCCGGAACGCGCACACCGTCTCAGCCTCGCCTCCCTCGATACGCTACACCGGCTGGGGCTCGCGCGCCTGGCGCTCGGCGCCGCGCCGAGTCTACCGGTGCACGCGATGGGCCTGGATTTCCCGAACCCGGTGGGGCTCGCCCCGGGACTGGACAAGAATGGTGAGTACGTGGACGCACTTGCCGCGCTTGGTTTCGGGTTCATCGAGATCGGCGCCGTCACGCCGCGCCCGCAACCGGGCCACGCGAAACCGAGGCTGTTCCGGCTGCCGCAGGCCGAGGCAATTATCAACCGCATGGGCTTCAACAACGCAGGCGTCGATCGGGTCATCGAGAACGTGCGGCGCTCGCGATACCGCGGAATCCTCGGCATCAACATCGGCAAGAACGCCGACACTCCGGCCGATCACGCGGCCGATGATTACCTCGTCTGCCTGCGCAAGGTCTATCCGGTGGCAAGCTTCGTGACTGCGAATGTGTCCTCCCCCAACACGCCGAACCTGCGCAGTCTGCAGGGGAAGGATGAACTTGACGCGCTGCTGCGCGCGATGATGCGCGAGCGCAATGATCTGGTGCAGACACATGGGCGCAGCGTGCCACTGGCCGTGAAGATCGCGCCCGATCTGGACGATGAAGCGATCGAATACATCGCCGAGCTCCTGCTTGCGCATCGTGTCGACGCGGTGATCGCGACCAACACCACCACTTCGCGCGAGGGTGTGGCAAACCTTCCGCACGGCCGCGAGCAGGGCGGCCTCTCGGGTGCTCCGCTCCGCGCAAAATCGACCGAGGTGGTGGCAAAGCTCCAGCGGGCGCTGAAAGGACGTCTGCCCATTATCGGCGTGGGCGGCATCGCGAGCGCCGCGGATGCACGCGAGAAGCTCGATGCGGGCGCCACGTTGGTGCAACTCTATACGGCGCTGATCTATCGCGGGCCCGAACTCGTCGGCGACATCGTGCGCGGGCTGGCTGCCTCGGGACGCGCATGAACACCCCGCCCGCTCTGCGGATCGACGCATTGCTGCCGCAGACCCAGTGCACCCGATGCGGATTTCGGGACTGCGCCTCCTACGCCGAAGCGCTGGCATCCGGCAAGTCTGACATCAACCGCTGTCCGCCAGGGGGCGACGCAACCATACACAGGCTTGCCGATCTGCTGGCGCGTGAGTACCGGCCCCTCGATCCGGAGTGCGGTGTCGAACGGCCACACCACGTCGCATTGATCGACGAGGCGTACTGTATCGGCTGTACGCTGTGCATACAGGCGTGTCCCGTCGATGCGATCATCGGCGCGCCGAAACAGATGCACACCGTGCTGACCGAGCTGTGTTCAGGCTGCGACTTGTGCGTGGCGCCGTGCCCCGTGGACTGCATCGCGATGCTGCCCGCGACCGGTGAGCTCGCAATCTGGGACGCCGGGCGCGCCCGCGCGGCACGGCAGCGGTTCGAAGCGCGAAGGGCGCGCCTCGCGGCGGACCGTATCGACCGGGAATCGCGACATTCGAAGGAGGCGACGCTTCTGTCCGACTGCGCGCAGCCCGACAAACGTTCGGCGATACAGGCGGCGATCGAGCGCGCCCGGGTGCGCCGTGCGAGCGCCGAGGAAGCCGCGCATTCCCGCCGACGAGAACGCAGGTGAACGCAAACAAGCGCCGGCAGATCTTTGCGCGTCTTCGCGCGCAGATGCCGGAGCCTCGCAGCGAGCTCGTCCACCGATCTGCGTTTGAGCTGCTGGTTGCGGTGATCCTTTCGGCCCAGGCCACCGACAAGAGCGTGAACCTCGTGACACCGCGCCTGTTCGCCGCCGCCGGTACGCCGGCGGCGATGGCAAAGCTGGGCGAGCAGGGCCTGGCTGAGCACATCAAGTCGATAGGCCTGTTCCGCTCCAAGGCGAAACACATCATCGCCGCCTGCCGATTGCTCGTAGAGCGTCATGCGGGCGAAGTGCCGCGGGATCGCGAGGCATTGCAGGCCCTGCCGGGGGTCGGCCGCAAGACTGCCAACGTGATCCTGAATGTGGCTTTCGGCCAGCCGACGATAGCGGTGGACACCCATATCTTCCGCGTGGCCAACCGCACCGGCATTGCCCCGGGCAAGAATGTGGACGACGTGGAAGCGAGGCTGCTCAAGTTCGTCCCGGAGGAGTTCCGGCGCCACGCCCATCACTGGCTCATCCTGCACGGTCGGTACGTGTGCAAAGCGCGCAAACCCGAGTGCCCCGCTTGCCTGATCCGTGACCTGTGCGAGTATCGTGACAAGACACCGGATGACGCGAGACGGAACGCAAACTGATGTTCGCTCCGAGCCGCGAGCAGGTCAGACAATTCTTCTCCGACGCGTGGGCCAAGTATCGCGCGGGCACGCCGCTGCAGGGCCTCGAAACCATCGCGCTGGACGTCATCCTTCTGCATCCCGAATACCGTGTGGTGCTCGAGGCTCCCGAGCGCGCGGCAGAGCACGATTACACGCCCGAAATGGGTGAGACCAACCCGTTCCTGCATATGAGCCTGCACTTGGCCATTGAGGAACAGTTGTCGATCGACCAGCCGCCGGGCATACGCGCGGCATTCGACGAAGTGCTGCGCAAGGCCGACAGCCGGCACGATGCACTGCATACGGCGCTTGAGTGCTTGGGCGAGATGATGTGGAAGTCGCAGCGCGACGGCACCGCGCCGGACGGGCAAGCCTACCTCGAGTGCCTCCGGGGCCGACATCGCCCGTGAGGTGACCCGGGCAAGCGCCGAACGTCGACGGGTGCAGGCTGGCACTGCCGGCGTCACCCCCTGAGTTCTGGCCCCGGTGTACCGGGTAGCTCTGGTGTATTTGGATGCCTCGGGTCCCGGTTGACTGAGTTGTGAGACTGTCAGATAATGATAATTATTCTCGTATAAAAGACCCTGCTCGAATTGGTGTCATCCATGAAAAAGTCGCACGCCCACACTCTTGATGCGCTGCACCCTGGTGAGACCGGGACCATTCTTGCGTTGCATACCGGCGCCGAGTTATACCGGCGGCTCGCCGCACTCGGACTGCGCGTAGGCAAGCATGTTCGAATCCTGCGGCGCGGGCGCTTCGCCGGACCATTGCACGTTCGCGTAGGAACAACGGATCTGATGCTGCGGCCCTCGGATGCATGCTGCATCCAGGTGCAGCGCTCGCACCTCTGAGCGGTGCGAACGGCTTCATAGCAGTCCCTCGATGAAGCGTGTCGCTCTGCTCGGTATGCCCAACACGGGCAAATCGACGCTGTTCAATCGCCTGACGGGCGCACACGCAAAGGTCGGTAACTGGCCCGGGCTGACGGTAGAGCTCTTGAGCGCCAGAATTCTCGTCGGCGGCGACATGGTGCATCTGGTCGATCTGCCCGGCATCTACGACTTGTGCGGCCACTCGGAAGACGAGGCCGTTGTCACCGCGTTTCTCACGCAAAACGTACTCGATCTGGCGATCGTCGTGCTCAACGCCTCACAACTGGAACGCCAGATCATTTTGCTGGGCCAGATCGTGCGTCCGGGATTGCCGGTAATCCTGGTGCTGAACATGGCGGACGAAGCGGCCGCGCTGGGCGTTACCATCGACAGGGACGCGCTGAGTTCAGACCTCGGGATACCCGTCTGCCTGATTTCCGCGAAATACGGTCAGGGCGTCGAACAGCTGCATGCGCTCGTCGCCACCGCATTGCGCGAGCTAGCGCCCGCCGAAGCAGCACCGGCCAACGGGCCGCTTCTTGACGACGGCGCGCTCGATGCCGCGTTGAGGCGCTCGGTGATGGTTCCCGCCCATGCATCGCATGCACTGACCGAGAAGATCGACCGCGTCCTTCTGCACCCGTGGGTGGGCCTGCCCATTTTTTTCGCTCTGATGTACCTGTTGTTCCAGGCCGTGTTTTTCGTCGGCAAGCCGATCCAGGACGCGATGAATTGGGCGCTAACCGCCTTTCGCACCGCAGTACTCGATCCGACGTTTGCCGCGTTGCCTACCGTGGTCGGCGGACTGCTCCTTGACGGGATCTACAACGGACTGGGAACGGTCGCGAGCTTCGTGCCGCTGATCATCCTGTTCTTCCTTGGCATGGCGATCGTCGAAGATACCGGCTATCTGTCGCGCGCGGCATTCCTGATGGACGCACTGATGTCCCGCTTCGGCCTTGACGGTCGCAGCTTCGTGATGATACTCATGGGCTTCGGCTGCAATGTGCCCGCTCTCATGGGCACTCGCGTCATGCGCTCGCGCGGACTGCGGCTGCTCACGATGCTCGTGATCCCCCTTTCATTGTGCTCGGCCCGGCTGCAGGTGTTCCTGTTTTTCATCGCCGCCCTGTTTCCTTCCAACATGGGCGCGTTGGTGCTTTTTACTCTTTATGTGGTCAGTATCGCCACCGCGATGCTGACCTCGCAGTTGTTCAAGCCCCGCTTCGTGAACAATGACCCCTTCGTACTGGAAATTCCGCCCTACCGGTTTCCGACGCTGCGCCAGATGGTGTTCCGCGGATGGCACGAAGTCGCACATTTCCTGCGCCGCGCAACACGGTTCATCGTTGCCGGAGTAGTACTGGTGTGGTTGTTGACTAACTTTCCGAGCGCGGCGGTGCCCGGGAGTGCGGATACCTGGGCCGGCCAGATCGGAAACCTGCTCAATCCGGTGCTCGGTCCGCTGGGAATCGATCCGAAGCTGACCATTGCATTGATCTTCGGAGTCGTCGCCAAGGAGGTAGTCATCGGCGCGCTTGCGGTAATCTACGCGCGCGAAGGCGGCGCGCTGATGAATGCCATCGCCAGTGAAATCGATTGGGTGCAGGCCTACAGCTTCATGCTGTTCGCGTTGATCTATACGCCTTGCCTTTCCACGATCGCCACGATCCGCAGCGAGGCCAGGAGCGGCCGATTTACCGCACTCGCCATCATCTGGCCGATCGCGCTTGCGTGGATGATCAGTTTTGCCTTCTACCAGAGCGCGCGGCTGCTAACGGCCGCCACTTAACGTCTGCGCGCGAATCCCTGCGGGACGGGACAATCCGCGCTCGGATGCGACGCTGCCCTTTGCCGGCTGCCCCTCACCGGCTCTTGCCGCCGGTCAACGTTTCACGCCGAGAGAACCGTTCTGGCGGGAGAAATAAGCAGCCAGGTCCTGCATCTCCTGCCGCGACAGATTGGCGGCCTGGCTCCCCATGATCGCGTCCTTGCGGGCGCCGGACTGATAATCCCGCAACGTCTTGTACAGGTAGTCCTCATGCTGCCCGGCGATGCGCGGATATTCCGGTTGCAGCGGCTTATTTCCGTCGGCACCGTGGCAAGCTGCGCAGACCTGTTTGGCTTTTTCCGCGCCCTTGTCAGCATTTCCGGAAGCAGTTGCGACGGATGCAAATGCACCTAGGACCAGCAATGTTATTGACTGCCTCATATGTGCCTCTTCACTTGGCACCGCTGGCGTTGCCGTAATACGCGGCAAGGTCCTCAATGTCCGCATCGCTCAGCCCGCGCGCGATCCCGGTCATGCTCGGGTGATTGCGCGCGCCGTCCTTGTAGGCCTGCAAAGCCTTGACGATGTACGGTGCCGACTGCCCCGCGATCTTGGGCACGTGATACACGTCCGGATAGGCCGTGCGGTAATAGGGGATGCCGTGGCAGCCGATACACATCGACACCTTGCTCTTGGCGGCCTCTGCGCTGCCCGCGGCATTCGCCGGCAGCCAGAAAGCGAACCCAAGGCCCACGGTGATCACCACAGCCGCCCGCTTCATGGAAACGTTCATTGCATATTCTCGCGGTGGCGCGGCCCGGGCCGCCTTGGAAAAGGTGGGGAATTCTAGCGAACCCCGCAGAACCGGTCAAAGCATAGTAGGGCTGCCTGTGCGCCGAAAGTACCGGAATTTCATACTTCCGCGCCGCCGCAAGCACATCGCACGTACAAACGCACGTATAATTTCAAGCATTCTCCTACTCCTGCGCGGCGGCAGCCAAGCTGTGCAGGTTCGAACCGGCGGGATCATCCCCACCGCTGAACCGGTCCCGATCCGAGGGGCTGCTTCGGATATGCCGAAACCGGTCGTTCCGCCGGAGCGCACGAGGGGGCGTATTCCCTCATAAATGTGGCAGCCGTCAAGGACTCATATGCGATTTAAAGGATCCGATACATACGTCGCTACCGACGACCTGATGCTCGCGGTGAACGCGGCGATCACGCTTCAGCGCCCTTTGCTGATCAAGGGTGAGCCGGGCACTGGAAAAACCAAACTCGCCGAAGAGGTGGCAGGCGCGCTCGGGCTGCCGCTTCTTGAATGGCACATCAAGTCAACCACCAAGGCGCAGCAGGGCCTTTATGAATACGATGCCGTGAGCCGCCTGCGCGACTCGCAACTTGGCGATCAACGCGTGCATGACATAGCGAACTACATCGTGCGCGGAATGCTCTGGCAGGCGTTCACCGCCGACTCGCCGGTCGTGCTCCTGATCGATGAAGTCGACAAGGCCGACATCGAGTTCCCGAACGACCTGCTGCGCGAACTCGACCGCATGGAATTCTTCGTCTACGAGACGCGCGAACTCGTTCGTGCCAGGCACCGGCCCATCGTATTCATCACCAGCAACAACGAAAAAGAGCTCCCCGACGCGTTTTTGCGCCGTTGCTTCTTCCACTACATCCGCTTCCCCGACAAGGACACCATGGAGCGCATCGTCGACGTGCACTTTCCGGGAATCAAGAAGATGCTTCTGCGGGAGGCGCTGGAGGTATTTTTCGAGGTGCGTGAGGTCCCTGGACTGAAGAAGAAGCCCTCCACCTCGGAACTGCTCGATTGGCTCAAGCTGCTGCTCGCCGAGGATATTTCGCCCGAGACGTTGCGCAGCAAGGACAGAAAGACCATCGTCCCGCCGCTGCATGGTGCGCTGCTCAAGAACGAGCAGGATGTGCACCTGTTCGAACGGCTGGTCTTCATGGCGCGCCACAACCGCTAATGCCAACGGCGCTTGATATGGGCCGCACAATCAACGCGCCCCTGGGCAGCACTGTTCTGCCGCGCGTGATAGTTCCTGCCATCCCGACCTGACCATGCTCGCCGGTTTCTTCCTCAAGCTCAAGGAGGCCAGGATTCCGGTCTCAATCAAGGAATACCTGACCCTGATCGAAGGCATGCAGGAACACGTGATATCGCCTTCGATCGATGAGTTTTATTACCTCGCCCGTACGACGTTGGTGAAGGACGAGTCGAATTTCGACAAGTTCGACCGCGCCTTCGGCGAATTCTTCAAGGGCGTCGAGGCCGTCGCCGGCGCCGAGCTCGACCTGCCGCTCGAATGGCTGCGCAAACAGGCCGAGCTCAATCTCAGCCCAGAGGAAAAGGCCAGGATCGAAGCGCTGGGCGGGTGGGAAAAGCTGATGGAAGAACTCAAGAAGCGTCTTGAGGAACAAAAGGAACGCCACCAGGGCGGCAGCAAGTGGATAGGCACGGCCGGCACGTCGCCCTTCGGCGCGTATGGCTACAACCCGGAAGGCGTGCGCATCGGGCAGGACAAGTCACGCAATCGCAGAGCAGTGAAGGTGTGGGACCAGCGCGAGTATCGCAACCTGGACGGTTCGGTGGAACTCGGGATACGCAACATCAAGGTTGCGCTGCGCCGGCTGCGCAAGTTCGCGCGTGACGGTGCGCCTGACGAACTGGACCTGGACACTACCATCGACAAGACCGCGCGAAACGCCGGCTACCTCGATCTTCACATGCGCCCGGAGCGGCACAATGCGGTCAAAGTGCTGCTGTTCCTCGACATCGGCGGCTCGATGGACGACCACATCAAGTTGTGCGAAGAACTGTTTTCCGCGGCGAAAACCGAATTCAAGCACCTGGAGTACTTCTACTTTCACAACTGCCTGTATGACTTCGTGTGGAAGGACAACCGCCGCCGTCATGCCGAACGCATCAATACCTGGGACATTCTGCACAAATACGGGAACGACTATAAGCTGATATTCGTCGGCGATGCGACCATGAGCCCCTACGAGATCCTGCATCCGGGCGGCTCGATCGAGTACATGAACGAAGAGGCGGGCGCCGTCTGGATGAAGCGCATGCTCAACGTCTACAACAAGGCGGTCTGGCTGAATCCGGAGCCGGAGGAAATCTGGACCTACCGGCAGTCGATCGGAATCATTCGCGAACTGATGGGCGCTCGAATGTACCCCACCAGCATAGAAGGGCTGGAACGCGCCATGCGTTACCTTTCGCAGGGCGGCAAGTAGGCCGGTAACCCTTTGCCGGCGCGACCTCGGGCGGCGCGATCGGTCAGCTGCCCTTGCCCGGCGGCGGCACGACCTTCAGCACTTCGTCGAACGTGGTCATGCCCTGCGCTACCTTCATCGCACCGCTAATGCGCAGCGACTTCATGCCTTCCTTGTAACCCTGATCGCGAATACTCGCGAGATCAGCCGAAGCGTTGACGAGGCGCTTGATGGCCGGCGACATGAGCAGTATCTCGTAGATTCCGACCCGGCCGAGATAGCCGGTGTTGCGGCACTCCAGGCACCCAACCTGTCGATAAACAAAATCCGGCTGCCTGGACTTCCAGGGAGCAACGAATTCATCCCAGGTGGGGTCTCCATCGCGCAGCGAGTCGAAAGGAATTTTTTCCTTGCAATGCGGGCAAAGCGTGCGGACCAGGCGCTGCGCCATGATCCCCAGGATCGTCGAGGTCAGCAAATAGGGCGGCAGTCCCAGATCGAGCAGCCGCGTAATCGCCGAAGCGGCATCGTTGGTATGCAGCGTCGAAAGTACAAGATGGCCGGTCAGCGCGGCCTGCACGGCCATCTCGGCCGTTTCCAGATCGCGTACCTCGCCCACCATGATGATGTCGGGATCCTGGCGCATCAGCGCGCGTACCCCTTCGGCGAATCCCAGGTCGACCGAGCGCTGCACCTGCATCTGGTTGAATGCCGGCTCGATCATTTCGATCGGATCCTCGATGGTGCAGACATTAACCTCGGGGGTGGCAAGATTCTTCAGCGTCGAATACAGCGTGGTCGTCTTGCCCGAGCCTGTCGGACCCGTGACCAGAATGATTCCATTGGGCGAGCCGATCATCTGGATCCAGCGCGTCTTGTCGTCGTCGGAAAAGCCGAGTTCGACGAAATCCTTGACGATCACATCGGGGTCGAAGACCCGCATGACGAGCTTTTCTCCGAACGCGGTCGGCAGGGTCGACAGCCGCAGCTCCACCTCCTCGCCCTCGGCGGTGCGCGTCTTGATGCGGCCGTCCTGCGGCCTGCGTTTTTCCACGACATCCATGCGCCCCAGGATCTTGATGCGGCTGGTCATGGCCGCCATCACCGGCATCGGTATCTGATACACTTGGTGCAGAACGCCGTCTATGCGAAAGCGCACGAGGCCGACATCGCGACGCGGCTCCAGGTGAATGTCGCTCGCGCGCTGGTCGAACGCGTACTGCCAGAGCCAGTCGACCACGTGAACGACGTGCTGGTCGTTGGCATCGAGTTGCCGGTTCGACCGCCCCAACTCGACAAGCTGTTCGAAATTGCCGAGTCCCGAACGCTGGTCGCCCGACTTTTCCGCGCCCTTTATCGAGCGCGCCAGGTTGTAGAACTCCACCTGATAGCGGCTGATATCTTCCGGGTTAGCGATGACACGCCGGATCTCCAGCCTCAGGATCGGCTTCAGTTCCTTTTCCCACTCCTTGATATAGGGCTCGGCGGTCGCGATGACCACCTCACGCGTACTCACTTCCACCGGCAGGATGCGAAAGCGCGTCGCGTAGGCGTTTGACATTACGTCGGTCACCGCCGCGAAATTGATCTTCAACGGGTCGATATGATAGTAGGGAAGTCCGACCTTGCCCGCCAGCCATTCGGTCAGCCACTCCAGGTTCATGATCCGATGGGGCGGCGGCTGCGTTTTCCATTTCTGATCGGCGATGACCACCAGCGGGTGATGATCGGAGCGGTGCAGGCGCCGGTCGGCGACCAACTGATCGGCATCGCTGCGTGCAACCAGGCCATCGACGACCAGCGCCTCGAGAATTTCCGACAGGGCAAGCCGGCGCTCGGAGACAGACGCGGCGACGGGCTGGAGCGCGGCAGTTTTGACCATCGACGGCACTATAGCCACCCGCACCGGCCACGGCAAGCCACCGTCGCGGCGATACTTACAGGCTCGCCAAACTGCTACAATTTGGGCGTGTTCCGGCGTCAACGCCGGAAATCACGTCAGAAATCAATACCAGGAGACCACCATGACCATAAAAGCAGGCGACAAGCTGCCCGACGGCAAGCTCACCGAAACAACCGAATTCGATACCGCTGCAGGCTGCCCGATGAATCCGCAGGAAGTCGACGTCATCCAGGCCACCAAAGGCAAGAAGGTCGTGATTTTCGGCGTGCCCGGCGCCTACACCCCGACCTGCTCGGCGAAGCACGTCCCCGGATTCGTCTCAAACCATGACAAACTCAAGGCAAAGGGCGTGGACGAAGTCTGGTGCATCGCAGTCAACGACGCGTTCGTGATGGGCGCCTGGGGCCGCGAACAGAAGGCCGCGGGCAAAGTGCGTATGCTCGGTGACGGAAGTGCGGAATACACGAAAAAGCTCGGACTCGAACTGGACCTCACCGCGCGCGGACTGGGTATGCGCATGCAACGCTTTGCGATGATCGTCCAGGACGGCGTGGTCAAGGACGTCGCGGTAGAGGCGGCCGGCAAATTCGAGGTTTCCGCGGCCGAAGCGGTACTCGGAAAACTCTGAGTCCCGTTCGATCTGCCTGCAGGCTGCAAAAAGGGGCGCTCAAGCGCCCCTTTGGCGTCGGAAACCGATGCCCCGGCAGGGGTACCGTGGAGCGATCCGAGTAGAAGATCTCCACCCGGAAATTCTACTTCAGCTGCCCGGCGTCCAGATCCTTGAACCGCTCCCCGCCAGTTCCAGCATCAGTTCATTGACCCGTTTTACGAATCCGGCTGGGTCGTCCAACTGCCCGCCCTCGGCGAGAAGCGCCTGGTCAAAGAGCACGTGCGTCCAGTCTGCAAAACGGCCCTCTTCGTATTTCAGTCGCTGCACCATCGGGTGCCGAGGATTGATCTCCATTATCGGGCTGGACGGCGGTGCCTTCTGGCCCGCCGCCTTGAGGATACGCGCCAGGTTGCCACCCAGGTCGTGCTCGTCGGCAACCAGGCAAGCCGGAGAACTCTCGAGCCGCAACGTCACGCGAACGTCCTTCACCTTGTCGCCGAGTGTCTGCTTGATCTTTTCGACCAGGTCCTTGAAGTCTCCCTCCTGCCGCTCCTGTTCCTTCTTCTCCTCTTCGGTCGCGAGTTTGCCGAGATCCAACGCGCCTTTGGCCACCGACGCCAGCGCCTTGCCCTCGAACTCGTACAGATTGGAGACCAGCCACTCGTCCACCCGGTCCGCGAGCAAGAACACTTCCACGCCGCGCTTCCTGAATGCCTCCAGATGGGGACTGTTCCTGGCGGCAAGGAAGCTTTCCGCGGTGACGTAATAGATCTTCTCCTGACCTTCCTTCATGCGGCCGACGTAATCGGCCAGCGATACGTTCTGCTCTTCGCTGTCCGTGTGCGTCGACGCCATGCGCAGCAGCTTGGCGATGCGCTCACGGTTGGCATGATCCTCGCCGATACCCTCCTTCATCACGCGTCCGAACTCGCCCCAGAACTTCGCGTACTTATCCTTGTCGTTTTCGGCAAGATCCTCGAGCAGTGACAGCACGCGGCGCGTACAGCCGGCGCGGATCGCATCGATATCCTTGCTTTGCTGAAGAATTTCGCGCGATACATTGAGCGGAAGGTCGTTCGAGTCGACCACGCCGCGTACGAATCGCAGGTACGCCGGCATCAACTGTTCGGCATCGTCCATGATGAACACGCGCCGCACGTAGAGTTTGATTCCGTGCCGCTGGTGCCGATCCCACAGGTCGAACGGCGCCCGCGATGGTATGTAGAGCAGCTGGGTGTACTCCTGTTTGCCCTCGACCTTGTTGTGCGTATAGGCAAGCGGAGGCTCGAAATCGTGGCCGACGTGCTTGTAGAACTCGTGGTACTGCTCTTCGGTAATGTCGGCCTTGAAACGCGCCCACAGCGCGCTGGCCTGGTTTACCGACTCGTCCTCGTCGGTGGTGCGGTACTCGCTCTTGTCCTTGTCCCACTCGGTCTTCTTCATCACGATCGGGATCGCGATGTGATCGGAGTACTTGCGAATAATCGCCTTGAGGCGCACATCGGAAAGCAGGTCGTCCTCGCCTTCGCGAAGGTGCAGCGTCACGTCGGTGCCACGTCCTTCCTTCTCCACCTGCTCCACGGTGAACTCGCCGCCGCCGTCGGATTCCCACTTTACCGCCGCTTCGGGCGGCAGCCCGGCGCGCCGGGTTACCAGAGTGACCCGGTCGGCGACGATGAACGAGGAGTAGAAGCCGACGCCGAACTGCCCGATCAGGTGCGCGTCCTTCGCCTGATCGCCGGTCAGCGCCGCAAAGAACTCGCGCGTGCCCGATTTGGCGATGGTACCGATCTGCTGTATCACCTCCTCGCGCGACATCCCGATGCCGTTGTCCGATACGGTGATGGTGCGCGCCTGTTTGTCAAAAGAGACCCGGATTCCCGAGGACGCATCGCTTCCAAACAGGCTCGCATCGGAAAGCGCCTCAAAACGCAGTTTGTCGGCGGCATCGGACGCGTTCGAGATCAATTCGCGCAGGAAGATCTCCTTGTTGCTGTAGAGCGAATGGATCATCAGTTGCAGAAGCTGCTTGACCTCCGCCTGGAATCCGAGGGTTTCCTTGGTCGTCGTATCCGACATCGTGCGGTTCTCCGGAGTTTGTTGGGGTGGACTGTCCCGAAAAAGCGAAATTGTGTGCTGAAGACACGCCCTGCGGCCTAATCTGGGGCCTTTCCGGGAGCATTTCAAGCCCGTGACCCCACGGTTTGCCTGGAAATGTACGTCTGTGACCGACCCTCCGGGTCTGCCCGCGTCGCCGGGCGACGGCGCCCGGGAAACCGGTTCGGCGGACGGTCCTCGGCTAGAATGCCGAACTTGCTTCGCGATCCATTGTCTTCGAGGTGTCGGTATTCATGTCAGGTCATCCCATGATTAGAACGATTTTGCTCTTTGCGCTGTCGCTTGCGCTGGGGTTTGCCCCGGCGGTCGCAGTCGAACCGCCTGCGGGCATCACCACGGTCACCAGCGTGGAGGGCGTGACGGAGTACCGTCTTGACAACGGACTGCGGGTACTCCTGGTACCTGACGCATCGGTCGACACCATTACGGTCAACGTCACCTATCTGGTCGGGTCGCGCCACGAAGGCTACGGGGAATCGGGTATGGCGCACCTGCTTGAGCACATGCTGTTCCGCGGCACGCCCAGGCACCCGAACATCTGGGCCGAACTGAAGAAGATCGGCGCCAACGCCAACGGCACGACCTCGTTTGATCGCACCAACTATTTCGAGACATTTCCCGCCCGCGAGTCCAGCCTTGAAGCGATCCTCCGCCTGGAAGCGGACCGTATGCTGAATTCATCGGTGTCCAGGAACGACCTCGACTCGGAAATGACGGTGGTCAGAAACGAATTCGAGGCTGGTGAAAACCGTCCCTCCGGTGTTTTGCGTCAGCGCGTTGCGGCTACCGCGTTCCTGTGGCAGGCCTACGGGCGAGCCGTCATCGGTTCGCGCTCGGACATCGAAAACGTGCCCATCGAACGGCTGCAGGCTTTTTACCGCCGCTACTACCAGCCCGACAACGCGGTGTTGATCATTGCGGGCAAGTTCGACGAATCAAGCGCACTTGTGCTGACGAAAAGATATTTCGGCAAGCTGGCGAAACCGGCACGTGTGCTTCGCCCGACCTATACGGTGGAGCCCACCCAGGACGGCGAGCGTACAGTCACACTGCGTCGCGCCGGGGAAGTGCCACTGGTAACGGCCATGTACCACCTTCCCCCCGGGAGCCATCCCGATTTTGCGCCCGTGGACGTGCTGGTCGAGATCCTCGCCCATGTCCCATCGGGCCGGCTGCACAAGGCCCTGGTCGAATCGGGTCTCGCGAGTACGATTTTCGGCCACAGCCAGCAACTGTACGAACCGGGCTTTGCATACTTTGGAGCAAGCGTGGGTCAGGCACGTCCGCTCGACCCGGTGCGCGATGGCCTTATTTCCACCTTGGAAGGCTTCGCGCGTAACCCGGTCACCGGCGACGAGGTCGCGCGCGCGCGCACCCGGCTGCTCAACGATATCGAACTCAGCATCACCAGTTCACGCACGCTCGCCGGGCTGCTCTCGGAAACCGCGGCTATGGGCGACTGGCGCATGCTGTTCCTGCACCGCGACCGCCTACGCAAGCTAACGGCGGCCGATGTGCAACGCGTTGCAACGGCCTACTTCAAGTCCTCCAACCGCACGCTGGGGATCTTTCTGCCCACGAGCGCGCCGGAACGTGCGGAAATTCCACGCGTTCCGGACATCGCGGCGATGTTGAACGACTACAGAGGTGCCGGGCCGATTGCCAAAGGCGAAGCGTTCGATCCCTCACCCGAAAATATAGAGAAGCGCACTGTCCGGCGCACCCTGCCAGGCGGAATGAAGCTCGCTCTGCTGCCCAAGAAGACCCGAGGCGGAACGGTAGTGGCCCAGCTCGGACTTCGCTGGGGCGACGAGTCGAGCAAGAACGGCCACAGCGCGGCCTGCGGCGTGGCAAGCGCCATGCTCATGCGCGGCACGAAGAAGAGGAGCCGAGATCAGTTGACCAACGAATTCGCGCGTCTCAAAGCGAACGTTGGCGTCGGCATTGAAGGAGGATCGATCGAGACGGTGCGCGAGAATCTGCCGCAGGTCCTGAGACTGGTCGCCGAAATCCTGCGTGAGCCCTCGTTCCCAGAGAGCGAATTCGAGCAACTGCGCCGAGCATCGCTCACCAGCATCGATGCTCAGAAGAGCGACCCGGGCGCCCTTGCGAGAATTGCACTTATGCGCCACCTCAACCCGTACGCTCCCGAACACTGGAATTACAATCCGACGTTGGACGAGCGCGCCTCGCGGCTCAAGGCGCTTACGCTGGACGACATAAGGCGCTGCTACGAGAAGTTCGTCGGCGCGTCTGACAGCGAACTCGCGGTTGTAGGTGATTTCGATCCGGACGAGATCTCACGCCTGGCAGATGAATTATTCGGCGATTGGAAGAGCCCCCTGCCGTATTCGCGCATCAAGCAGCAATATTTCGAGGCGCCGAAGATCGACCGCAGCATAGAAACCCCGGACAAGGCCAACGCGACGCTGCGCGCGGGCGAGAACCTGAAGCTGCGCGATGACGATCCGGATTTCCCGGCGCTCGTACTCGGCAATTACATGGTTGGTGGTGGACCTGACTCGCGACTTTGGCGGCGCGTGCGCGAACGCGAAGGGCTGTCCTACGGAGTGGGCTCGTACCTCTCGGCCAGCAGTTTCGACAGGAAAGCCAGTTTCGGTATGTATGCGATCTACGCTCCGCAGAATCGCCAGCGTGTGGAGTCTGCGATACGCGACGAACTAACCAAGGCACTTGCAGATGGATTCACCTCCGAGGAAATCGAAACCGCGAAGAAGGATCTGTTGAACGGTCGCAAACTCGCGCGCACCCAGGACGAATCGCTGGCCGGCCGGCTGCTGTCCTATTTGGTCCTCGACCGGACGTTTGCATGGGATGTACAACTCGAGCAGCGCATAGGGTCGTTAACGGCAGACAAAGTGCAGCAGACCATGCGCCGGTACATCGATCCGAACCGGCTCTCGATCGTCAAGGCGGGGAATTTCGAAGCCCCTCCCAAGTGAACGCGGGGCGCTCCACCGACAGAGCAAATCGCCTGGCGTCCCTCGCCGCTGTTCAGGCGAGGGACTCATACTGGATCGCGACGACTTCCAGCTCTTCGCCTCCGACAGGCGTATTTAGCGTCACGACGTCGCCTTCGCAGGCGCGCAGCAGGGCCCGGGCGACCGGCGATACCCACGAGATGCGTCCGCGCGCTGGGTCGACTTCGTCCGTACCGACGATGCTCACCGTTCGCTCGGTTCCCTTCCCATCGCGGTAGGTCACCGTCGCGCCGAAGAATACGCGGTCTCGGTCCTGATCGCGCGGATCAACCACTTCCGCCGATTCCAGGCGTTTCATCACGAAACGTATGCGACGGTCGATCTCGCGCAATCGCCTCTTGCCATAGATGTAGTCGCCGTTTTCCGACCGGTCCCCGTTGGACGCGGCCCAGGAAACCGTTCTGACCACCTCGGGCCGGTCCACCTCCACCAGCGTCTTGAGTTCGCTCTTCAGACGCATATGCCCTGCTGGCGTGATGTAGTTCTTCGCCCCCTGTGGGAGCGGCGGCTCTATCGCCCCCGGCTCATCCTCGGGAAGATCCGTTTCGCGGGTAAATGCCTTGTTCATACCTGCGGATGCAAAAGGGATATAGTATTAAGCAACGGTCTGCCGTTGATTATAATAGGATGTTGGCAGACAGGCCCTGTCTGCCGCCGGACGGTTCACGGCAATCGGTGCCAACCGAGAACAAAAGGGGAGAGCCATGCAGATGAGCGTACGCACCCGAGAGTGGACCCTCGTCGGGCTGGTCGCGGTCGTCGCGATAATCGCCAACCTTCCGGAAGAGCTGCTCGAGCAAGTCGGCGCAGACCGCAACTGGCTCCTGGGCTTGCTTGGGTTGACGGTATTCATCGCGCTGTTCCTTTATCTGAAGTTCCAGGCTTTCTTCCTCGTCTTTGCGCTTGCGCTGCTGGCCAACTTGCCGACGTCTGTGTCGGAATCACTGGGAATCGCCCGCCTTCCGCTGGTCATCGCCATGGCGCTGATGGTGGGCATCTCTCTCATCAACTACGTGATAGCGCTGCTGCCGACGGGACTGGAGACCAAACCGCGCGAAAAGAGCAAAGAAGGCATCGTCGCACTGTTCTACGCCATCGAGAAAGGCAATCTTGTCTATGCGCAGAAGGTGCTTTCGATGAATTTCGACCCTAACATGGTCGCCGATAACGGATATACCCCGCTCATGTATGCAGCGGCGCGCGGCGACGCAAAGATGGTCGATCTGCTGGTGCGCAACGGCGCCGACGTCAACATGATCAGCCGCGATGGCGATACGGCGCTCGAACTGGCGTTGCGCACGGGCTCCTCGGAGGTTGCAGATATCATCAAGAAAGCGCGCGCGGATCAGCTCGCCCGCGAAGAGGCGGCCCGCGCCGCCCAGGCCAAGAAATAGGCTTACCGAATACCCGGGCCCGCCCGCTGCGCAGCGGCGACAAAGGCTGAGTATTGACGCGCAAAGCGCCCGCGCGGTTCGAACGCGGCCAGGAGTCCCGCGAGGTGTAATCGATAGAATGTGAGACCGTGAAGGCGCGCCCTTCAAATTGCAGGAGTATCCTCACATGGCCGGTCCCCATTACCTGCGCTTCGACACGCTGAGCCTGCATGCAGGCCAGGCCCCCGACCCTCAGTTCGGTTCCCGCGCGGTTCCCATATATCAGACGACCTCATACGTCTTTCGCGATACCGATCACGCCGCGGCGTTGTTCAACATGGAGCGCGGCGGTCACGTCTATTCGCGAATCTCCAATCCGACCAACGCGGTGCTCGAGGAACGCATTGCCGCGCTTGAGGGCGGCGTCGGGGCGATCGCCCTCGCCAGTGGGCAAGCAGCGCTGCACCTGGCGATCGCAACGTTGATGGGCGCAGGCTCACACATCGTCGCCTCGCGCGCACTGTACGGCGGCTCGCACAACCTTCTCGCTTATACGTTGCCGCGCTTTGGTATAGAAACGACCTTCGTCGATCCGCGCAGCCTGGAAGAATGGCGCACCGCGATCCGGCCCAATACCAGGCTGCTGTTCGGCGAGACGCTGGGCAATCCCGGCCTGGACGTGCTCGACGTGCCGTCGGTCTCCGGCGTCGCGCACGAGGCCGGCTTGCCCCTCTTGGTCGATTCCACCTTCACCACGCCCTACCTCATGCGCCCGTTCGAGCTGGGCTCCGATCTCATCTACCATTCGGCAACGAAATTTCTTGGCGGGCACGGAACTGCCATCGCCGGACTGCTGGTCGACGGTGGAACGTTCGACTGGGAATCATCGGGAAAATTCCCTGAACTCACAGAACCCTACGCTGGATTCCACGGCATGGACTTCAATGAAGAATCGACCGTCGCTGCCTTCCTGCTGCGCGCTCGCCGTGAAGGCCTGCGTGACTTCGGCGCCTGCATGAGCCCGATGACCGCCTTTCAGATCCTGCAGGGCATAGAAACACTGCCGCTTCGCATGGAGCGGCACGTTGCCAACACGCGCCGCGTCATCGAATTTCTTGGATCCGAACCCGCAGTCGAATCGATTTCGTACCCGGAACTTCCAGAACATCCGGACCACGAACTGGCGAAGAAGCTGCTGCCCCGCGGCTGCGGGTCGGTGTTCAGCTTCAACGTGCGCGGGGGCCGCAATGCCGGACGCAGGTTCATCGAGGCGCTTTCGGTGTTTTCCCACCTTGCAAACGTCGGTGACGCCAAGTCGCTTGTAATCCATCCGGCCACGACCACGCATTTTCGGATGGACGATGCCGCGCTGGCGGCCGCGGGCATCGGGGCGGGGACCATACGGCTGTCGATCGGGCTCGAAGATCCGGAGGACCTGATCGAGGATCTCGGCCGGGCTTTGCGCGCTTCGCAGAGGGGTTAGGCCTTTGGATGTGGACACGG
>MEQX01000004.1:34522-121304 GCA_001770415.1 Betaproteobacteria bacterium RIFCSPLOWO2_02_FULL_63_19
GGGCCGAAGGCTTGACGCGATGGAACTGAACGTAGATGGAAAATCTGTCTTTTGCTACACCGGCGGCAAGCCTTTCGATTCGAAACTGCCGGTGGTCGTATTCATTCATGGCGCCGAGCACGACCATTGCGTCTGGGTGCTGCAGAGCCGATACCTGGCCCACCACGGCTACGCAGTGCTTGCGCTGGATCTTCCGGGCCACGGCCGCTCTGCCGGGCCGCCGCTGGCGAGTGTGGAGGCAATCGCCGACTGGATCTTAGGTCTGCTCGACGCGGCGGGCGTCGGCCAGGCTGCGCTGGTCGGCCACAGCATGGGATCGCTGGCCGCGCTCGATCTTGCCGGGCGTCATTCGGGACGAGTCAACTGTATCGCGCTCATCGGAACCGCGTTTCCAATGCGTGTATCGCCGGAGTTGCTCGACGCGATCAGACACGACGAGCCGCGGGCGCAGGACATGGTCAACATCTGGTCGCATTGCTCCTACGCCCACTACCCGAGCAATCCGGGCCCCGGGTTCTGGGTCATCGGAGAAAACCTGCGGCTAATGCAAAGACAGAAACCTGGCGTCATGCACGTAGATTTTTCCGCCTGCAGCGCCTATGGCGTCGGAATGGAAAGAGCGGCGCAGGTGCGCTGCCCGGCCCTGCTGGTGCTGGCAAGGCGCGATGTCATGACCCCCGCGCGTTCAGGTCGCGAACTCGCCAGAGCGATCAAGAACGCACGTGTCGTCGAAGTTGCAGGCAGCGGTCATGCGCTAATGGCAGAAAAACCTGATGAAGTGCTCGAGGCGCTGATAGAGTTCCTGCCGCTCCGCCGTTAGACGCTCAGCTTGATCAGTACCGGTTGATGATCCGATGCATCTGTCTCCCCGTTGACGAGCACCTGCTCCACCCGCGGTACAAGATCTTCGGTCACGAAAATGAAATCACAGCAAAATGCGTCGCCTGGCCACTGCTTCTTGTCGTAGACCCCGAGCGTTGGCGCATGCGGCGTTCCAGGTTGCGCGATCGGCCAGCTGTCCCTGTACGCGGGGATGCCGGAGCCCGACGCATATCGGTCCTGCAACCTCCTGTACAGTGGATCCCCGGGCCGAAAATTGAAATCGGCAGTGAGCACCGAGGAAACCGGTCGCGGCAGGGTCTCGAACGGACCGTCTTCCTTGTGCCCGCGTATGACATCTCGGGCATGTGCGCAGGCTTCGGCGTGCAGTTCGCGCAGGCGCTCCACCTGCGCCGCACGCTGACTCGCCGAGTAATATGCAAGATGGGTAGTTGTTACTCGCAGCGGACCCCACGGCGCCTGCACTACGGCCTCGATTGCGACGCGCTGCATACCGGGTACTCCCGGATCGGCCGGAAACGGAAGCAGATGTCGGAAGACCTGAACCACCGGAAGACGGCTGAAGAGCGCGTTGCCGAACTGCCTTCGCGAAGCGCCGCGAGCAAGCGCATCCACGGCGATGCCATCGACGAGCCGGTAGTCGCTCAGTTCATCGGCCAACAGCGCAAACTGATCCGCGCCTTCGGAACCGCCGAGGCCTGGATAGTTACGCGCGACCTCCTGAAAGCACAGCAGATCCGCATCGGCCGTTTCACGACAGGTGCGCGCGATACGGGACGGATCGGCGACACCGTCGCATCCGCGGCACGATTGAATATTCCACGTGATAAGCTTCAGTTCGGTCATCGCCGCTCGAGGCAACTGAATGGTAGATATAATCCCATGATCAGCGATGCGCTCAAAATACCCTTTTTCGAATTGGTTCGCTTCGCCCAATTTCTAGCCTGCGTCTTCGCGCTTGCGGCTCCCGCGGCTGCCGAACGCCTGCCGATCAACAGCATTCGCCTGCCGCCCGGATTCGAGATCAGCGTCTTCGCGGACAACGTTCCCAACGCGCGCTCGATGGCGCTCGGAACGAGCAACGTGCTGTTCGTAGGCACGCGATCCGCGGGCAGGGTCTACGCCTTGAGGTACAGCGAAGGCCGTGCGACCCGGACCACAACCATAGCTTCCGGGCTCAACAGGCCCAACGGCGTAGCGTTCAGGAATGGCTCACTCTATGTTGCCGAGGTAAACCGTATCCTTCGCCTGGACAATATCGAGACGCAGTTGGAGCGCCCGCCGAAACCCGTCGTTGTGAGTGACCGCTACCCCGCCGATACGCACCACGGCTGGAAATTCATCCGTTTCGGCCCCGATGGCTGGCTGTACGTACCGGTCGGCGCGCCATGCAACATCTGCGAACCCGACCCGGTACGGTACGCGCTCATTTCCCGCATTCGGCCCGATGGCAGCGGTTACGAGGTCTTCGCGCGCGGCGTGCGCAACTCGGTCGGCTTCGACTGGCACCCCGAAACCAGACAGCTGTGGTTCACGGACAACGGGCGCGACTGGCTGGGCGATGACCTGCCCTCGGACGAACTCAATCACGCGCCGCGCGCAGGGATGCATTTCGGCTATCCATACTGTCACCAGGGCGACACGCCCGATCCCGAGTTCGGTCACAGCCGCCGGTGCTCGGAGTTCACGCCACCGGCGGTGAAACTCGGCGCCCACGTGGCTGCGCTCGGCATGCGCTTCTACACCGGCAACATGTTCCCCGCGGAATATCGCCACAGCCTTTTCATCGCCGAACACGGTTCCTGGAACCGTTCCGAGAAGACCGGATACCGTGTTCGGCGGGTGAGGGTGTCCAGCGGAGGGGAAATCAGCAGCGAAGTCTTCGCCGAGGGCTGGCTAGAGGGAGGCTCCGCCTGGGGACGCCCTGTTGACGTCGAAGTGATGCCCGATGGCTCGCTGCTGGTCTCCGACGATCGCGCCGGAGCGATCTATCGCATCAGCTACCGCAGAAAATAGCGGACGTCGGAGCGGGTCAAGCCCAGTCCCCGTTCAGAATTCGATCGGCCCAGAAAAGCCCGATGACGGTCTTGGAATCAGTGATGCGCCCTTCCCTTACCCAGTCCAGCGCCGATTCGAGCGGCAAGCTGAACACTTCCAGGTGCTCGTCCTGATCAGGTTTCGCGCCCTGGTAGACCAGCCCCCGCGCCAAGTAAATCTCGATACGCTCGTCCGAATAGCCCACCACTGGATGGGTCGTGGCAAGGTGGAGCCAGTCCGAGGCTACATAGCCCGTTTCCTCCAGTAACTCGCGTTTCGCGCATTCCAGCGGCGCCTCGCCGGGATCGATCTTTCCCGCAGGCAGTTCGAGGAACTCCCGCCGCAACGGATAGCGGTATTGGCGCTCCATCACCAACCCGCCGCTTTCGAGCACCGGAACGATCGTCACCGCGCCCGGGTGCTCGATATATTCGCGTTCGGTGCTTGCCCCATCAGGGAGTTGCACCCGGTCTCGGCGAACCTTCAGTAAATTGCCGCGAAAAACCCACTCGCCGTCGACGGTCCGCTCGCCGAGGTCCTTGATCCTCCACGCTGGTTCAGGCCATTTGCTCACATCGCCTCCTGCCACAGGCCGGGCCTACCTGGCCGGCTCGGGTCCGACCGTACCGCGGCCCGCTCACGAGCGGGAATTACAGGGTCTTTATGGAGAAAAAGCAAAGCTGCATCAGCGGGCCGGGCAGAATCCCCAGCAGCAGCACGGCAAGGCCGTTCGCCGACAGCAGCACCCCCATGTCCAGGTGCACCACGACCGGAGTGGTGTCCTGTGCGTCATCGAAATACATCAGCTTGACCACGCGCAGATAGTAGAACGCACCCACGAGAGAAAACATCACTGCCACCACCGCAAGCCAAACCTGGCCCGCGGCGATCGTCGCCTGCAATACGGTGAGCTTGGCGTAGAAACCCGCCGTGGGCGGGATCCCGGCCAGCGAGAACATCATCAGCAGCATGATGAATGCAAACCACGGGCTGCGCCGGTTGAGTCCCTTGAAGCTGGACAAATTCTCGGCCTCGAATCCCGCTCGCGAGAGCAGGATGACGATACCGAAGGCCCCGAGGCTCATCAACACGTAGACCACTGCGTAGAACATCGATGCGCTGTACGCGTCCGCGGCATTGAACCAGTTGTTGTCGACAACACCGGAGAGCAGTCCAAGCAGCAGAAAGCCCATGTGCGAGATCGTCGAATACGCAAGCATGCGCTTGATATTCGTCTGAGCCAGCGCCGCCAGATTGCCGATTGCCATGGACAGCACCGACATGATCAACAGCATTTGCTGCCAATCCACAGCGAGCGCGAGCAGTCCGTTGACGAGCAGCCGCATAGCCATCGCGAACGCGGCAAGCTTGGGCGCCGAGCCGATGAACAGCGTGATCGCCGTAGGAGCACCGTCGTACACATCCGGAATCCACATGTGAAACGGCGCCACACCGAGCTTGAATCCCAGCCCTGCGACCACGAACACCAGCCCGAATACCATCACGGTCTTGACCGGTCGCCCTCCTTCCAATGCATGCGCCACGGCCGAAATCTCGAGCGAACCCGTTGCGCCGTAGATCATCGACATTCCGTATAGCAGCAGGCCTGAAGCGAGAGCGCCAAGCACGAAGTACTTCATGGCCGCCTCGGTCGATCTCGGCGAGTCGCGATTGAGCGCCACGAGCGCATAAAGGCACAGTGACAGCAGTTCCAGCCCCAGGTACAGCGTGACGAAGTGATTGGCCGAAATCATCACCATCATGCCGAGCATCGCAAAAAGCACGAGCACGAAGAATTCACCCTTGAGCAGGTCCCTGTCGGACATGTAGGCGCGCGAATAGACCAAACACGCCGCGACTGCGCAGTAGGTAAGCAGCTTCAGCAGGTTCCCCATGTAATCGGAAACGAACATGTTGCTGAAGGTGAATGCGACGATGCCGCCGGTCGCCTGGACCGTGCCCACCGTAAGCACCGCGCAACCCAGCAGCGTAAGCATTGACAGCCCGTAGGTCACGCTGCGATCGCGACCGGGAATCACCAGGTCGGTGATCAGGATCACCGAGACCATCGCAACCAGGAAGATCTCGGCGTAGGCCGGCAGGAGGTCGGGCATCGGAAAACTCATAGCTTGCTCACCGCCACGTGCTTGAGCAGATCATTGACCGAGGCATGCATGATCTCCGTGAATGCCGCCGGATACACGCCCATCCAGAGCACCGCCGCCGCGAGCAGCGCAAGAAACAGGAACTCGCGGGCGTTGACATCCGTCAGCTTCTGAACGTGGTCATTGGCGACTGCGCCGAAAATGACGCGCTTGTACATCCACAGCGTATATCCGGCGCCCCAGACGAGCGTTGTGCCCGCGATGAATGCGAGCCAGAAGTTGGTCTTCATTGCGCCCATGATGACCATGAACTCACCGACGAATCCGGAGGTGCCGGGCAGGCCGCAATTGGCCATGGCGAAGAGCATCATGAACGCTGCAAACTTGGGCATCGTATTTACCACGCCGCCGTAATCCGCGATCATCCGCGAATGCATCCGGTCGTACATCACGCCGACGCACAGAAACATCGCGGCGGAAACGAAGCCATGCGAAATCATCTGCACCAGCGCGCCCTCGACTCCATAGGCGTTGAATATGAAAAAGCCGAGGGTCACGAATCCCATGTGCGAGATCGACGAATAGGCGATCAGTTTCTTCATGTCGGCCTGCACCAATGCCACCAGACCGATGTAAACGACCGCGACCAGAGACAGCGTGATCATGAACCCGGACAGCGCGTGGCTCGCATCAGGCAGAATCGGAAGAGAAAAACGCACGAACCCGTAGGCGCCGAGCTTCAACATGATCGCCGCCAGCACGGCCGAACCGCCGGTAGGCGCTTCAACGTGAGCATCGGGCAGCCAGGTGTGCACCGGCCACATCGGCACCTTGACCGAGAACGCCGCCAGGAACGCGAAGAACAGCAGCACCTGCGCGTCCATCGCGATCGGCAATTTGTGGAAGTCCAGTATGGAGAACGAACCTCCGGACTTGTTGTACAGGTACAGGAGCGCCACCAGGAACAGCAGCGATCCCAGCAACGTGTAGAGGAAGAACTTCACTGCCGCGTATACCCGGTTCGGGCCGCCCCATACGCCGATCAGGATGTACATCGGGATCAGGGTCGCCTCGAAAAACACGTAGAACAGTATTGCATCGAGCGACGCAAATACCCCGTTCAGCAGTCCGGAAAGAACAAGGAAGGAAGCCATGTACTGCGCCACACGGGACTGAATAACCTGCCAGCCTGCAATCACCACCAGCACGGTGACAAAACTGTTCAGCAGGATGAACAGCACGGATATACCGTCCACGCCCAGATGGTAATTGACGCTGAATCGCTCGATCCAGGGCGACAGTTCGACGAACTGCATGCTGGCGGTCCCGGTGTTGAAGCCGGCGACAAGCGGAATCGTCACCAGGAATCCCGCCACCGCACCGACAAGGGCCAGCAGCCTCGCCGCCGGAGCGTTCTTGTCGTCGCCGGTGCCCAGCACGACCAACCCTGCGACAATGGGCAGCCAGATCGAAAGTGAGAGCCAGGGCGTCTGCATCGCCTATCCTGCCGCCGCAAGCATGCCGTAAAGCGTCAGCAGCACGAACACGCCCAGGATCATGGAAAACGCGTAGTGGTAGATGCGTCCCGACTGGATCTCACGCACGACGCCGCCAACCCAGCCGACCAGCTTCGCCGAACCGTTGACCATTACGCCGTCGATCAGGGTTACGTCACCGATCTTCCAAAGTGTCGTTCCAAGTTTCACTGCCCCGTTGGCAAAAAACCACTGGTTGAATTCATCAAAGCCGTATTTGCGCTCCAGGATGGTAGTCAGCACTCCTGCCTTGCTGCGCACCACGGCCGGCAGCTCTGGCCTTGCGATATACAGGTACCAGGCAGTCGCCAGTCCCGCGGTCGCGAACCAGAACGGCAATCCGCTCAGTCCGTGCGCCATCATGGTCCATACCCCATGAAATTCGCGCGTCATCTCCGCAATCCATTCGTGCTTGGAGGCGACGGCAATGGAAGTGCCGAAATAATCTCCGAAGACGATCCAGCCGATGATCCAGCCGGCGCATATGGAGGGAATCGCAAGCAGGATAAGCGGCACCGTGACCACCGCCGGCGTCTCATGAGGCGCGTGCGCATGTTCATCGTGGCCGTGGCTCGCCCCATGGCCATGCCCGTCCGAGTGCCTGAAGCGCTCCTCGCCGTGGAAAGCGTAAAAAATCAGCCGGAACGAATAAAGTCCGCCGATGAACACGCCGCACAGCGTTGCCAGATAGGCAAACCCGGCACCCGTGGTGTGCGAGGCTTGCACCGCCTCGATGATGGTGTCCTTGGAGAAGAAGCCCGCGAACGGAGGGAAACCCGCGTTGGCGAATGCTCCGATCAGCATGGTTGCATAAGTAATCGGCATGTACTTGCGCAGCCCGCCCATCCTTCGCATGTCCTGCTCATGGTGCAAGGCGATGATCACCGAACCGGCGCCAAGGAACAACACGGCCTTGAAGAAAGCATGCGTCATCAGGTGGAAAATCGCCGCGCCGTAGGCCGAAGCGCCGAGGGCCACGGTCATGTAGCCAAGCTGGGAAAGCGTGGAATATGCGACGACGCGTTTGATGTCGTATTGCACCAGCGCGACCAGCGCCATGAAGAACGCCGTGATGCCGCCGATCACCAGTACAAACGAGCGCGCGGTATCGGACAGTTCGAATAGCGGCGACATGCGCGCCACCATGAATATACCGGCGGTCACCATGGTAGCCGCATGGATCAGGGCGGATATAGGCGTTGGACCTTCCATGGAATCCGGAAGCCAGACGTGCAGCGGGAATTGCGCCGATTTGCCCATGGCCCCGACGAACAGGCCGATACAGATCACCGTGAGCAAGGCCCAGTGCGAGCCGGAAAAGATCTCTATCGTCGACGCCGACATTGCCGGGGCCTGCTCAAACACCGCCGTGTAATCGAGTGTTCCGAAATAAGCGAGAACCAGGGCGATGCCCATCAGGAATCCGAAGTCGCCCACGCGGTTGACCAGAAACGCCTTCAGGTTGGCGTATACCGCCGTCGGACGCGTGTACCAGAAGCCGATCAGCAGATATGACACCAGCCCGACCGCCTCCCAGCCGAAGAACAACTGTATGAAGTTGTTCGCCATCACCAGCATAAGCATCGAGAACGTAAACAGGGAGATGTAGCCGAAGAAACGCTGGTACCCCGGGTCGTCTGCCATGTAGCCGATCGTATAGATGTGGACCATCAGCGAAACAAAGGTCACCACCACCATCATTAGCGCCGAAAGGCGGTCGATCAGAAAGCCGATCTCGAAACTCGTTCCTCCGGAGGTGAGCCAGGTATAAACCGTCCCGTTGAACGTGTTTCCTTCGATCACGTCGGCGAAGATCACGCATGATCCGACGAAGGACAGGGCAACCAGAAGGATGGTCGCCCAGTGGCTGACCGAACGACTGACCACTCTGCAGAACAGGCCGGCGATGATCGCGCCGGCCAGCGGCGCCAGTGGCACGAGAACATAAATCTGTTGCATGCCGGTCATGGTGCCCGCTCCATCAGCTCTTCCAATGGCGCAATAACGCCCCGCCGCAGGCCTGCGTCATTCGCTTTGCTCGCATCCCCGCCGCGCGGGGTCCCTGCTCGGTTGCTCATGCCGGTCTACCCCTTGAGACTGTCGAGGTCGTCAACATTGATCGTGTTCAGGCTGCGGAAGAGGACCACTAGAATCGCCAGCCCGATCGCGGATTCCGAGGCCGCCACCGTCAATATGAAAAACACGAACACCTGGCCGGAGATATCGCCCAGGTAGTGGGAGAAGGCAAGAAAGTTCGTGTTCACCGCGAGCAGCATCAATTCGATCGCCATGAGCAGGACGATGACGTTCTTCCGGTTAAGGAAGATTCCCACCACGCTGATCGCGAACAGGACGGCGCCCAGAATTAGGAAGTGCGATAGTGAAAGCAAGTTCTCTCCCTATACCTACCCATACACCGCATGTCCGCGTCGCTGTGCCGCCCCATGCAGCCAGTTCGACCGTTCAATCCTGCTTCTCCGTCGGCATAGACACCAGCCGCACACGGTCCTCGCGCTTCACCGCTATCTGTTCCGACGGGCGCTGGTATTTCGTGTCCTTGCGCTTGCGCATGGTCAGCGCAATCGCCGCGATAATTGCCACCAACAGCACAACGGCCGCCAATTCGAACGCGAACGCGTAGTCGGTGTACAGAACGCGTCCGAGTTCCCTGATGTTGCTGTGCGCCGCTCCAGGATCTGCGGGCCTGGGCAGCGTCTCGAGCCCGAAGTAGCGGCCTCCCAGAACGAATATCATCTCCACCACCATCAGCCCGCCGACGGTAAGCGCGAGCGGCAGGTTGCTCCAGAAGCCCTCTCGCAGCCGCTCCAGATTGATGTCGAGCATCATCACCACGAACAGGAAGAGCACCATCACGGCTCCCACGTACACCAGCACCAGTGTGATGGCCAGAAACTCGGAGCGCAGCAGCAGCCAGATACCTGCCGCCGTAAAGAACGCGAGCACCAGGTGCAGTGCAGCGACTACCGGGTTACGCGCCGTAATGACGCGCAGCGCGGCGAATATCAGGACGCCCGCGAAGAAGTAGAAGATGATGGTCTCGATATTCATCCGTCTTACCGGTATGCAGCGTCCTTGGCCCGATCACGGGCAATCTGCTCTTCGTACCTGTCGCCAATCGCAAGCAGCATTTCTTTGGTGAAATAAAGATCGCTGCGTCTCTCGCCATGAAACTCAAAGATGTTGGTCTCCACGATGGCATCGACCGGACATGCCTCCTCGCAGAAGCCACAGAAAATGCACTTGGCCATGTCTATGTCGTAGCGGGTGGTGCGTCGTGTTCCATCGCCGCGCTCGGCTGTCTCTATCGTGATGGCCATCGCCGGGCATACGGCCTCGCAGAGCTTGCAGCCGATGCATCGCTCCTCGCCATTGGGATAGCGGCGAAGCGCATGCAGGCCACGGAAGCGCGGGCTCAGAGGCGTTTTCTGCTCCGGATAGAGCACGGTGATCTTGCGATTGAAAAGGTGCCGGCCGGTAACGGCCATGCCCTTCAAGAGTTCAAGAAGGAGGTAGGTCTTGAAGAAGCCGCGGATGCGTTCAATCATCAGCGTCGCCTCCGCACTAGTCGACTAAGGCCAGCGCCAGGCTGTCGGCTCCTGGCCGCATTCGCTTTGCTCGCATCCCCGCTTCGCGGGGGCCCTGCTCGGTGGCTCATGCGTCCCCCCCTATTTGAATATCGACCACGGCGTCTGCATCCATCCGGCGATCACGACCAGCCACACCAAGGTGACTGGTATGAAGACCTTCCAGCCCAGCCGCATGATCTGGTCGTAGCGATAACGCGGAAACGTCGCCCTGAACCAGAGGTATAGCGAAAAGATGAAAAAGACCTTGATCAGCAGCCACAGGATGGGCGGGACCCAGTTGAAAATGACGCTGTCGATCGGAGACGCCCAGCCGCCGAAGAACATGATCGCCGTCAGGAAGGCGATGAGGATCATGTTCGAATATTCCGCGAGCATGAATTGCGCGTACGCCATGCCGGAGTATTCGACCATGTGGCCCGCGACGATTTCCGATTCGCCTTCGACGACGTCGAAGGGGGCCCGGTTTGTCTCTGCGACCCCGGAGATGAAATACACGAGCAGCATCGGTGCGAGCGGCAGCCAGTTCCATGACAGGAAATTGAGCCCCATGTCGGCGAACATGCCACGCCCCTGCTGCGCGACGATTGCGGAGAGGTTGAGGCTTTGCGATACGAGAAGCACGCAGACCAGCGCGAAACCCATCGCGATTTCGTAAGAGACGATCTGTGCTGCCGAGCGCATCGCTCCGAGAAACGCGTACTTGGAATTGGACGCCCACCCGGAAATGATCACCCCGTAGACGCCGAGCGAGGTCATCGCAATCAGGTAAAGCAGGCCCGCATTGAGGTCCGCCAACACCACTTCCGGGCTGAACGGCATTACCGCCCAGGCCGCGAATGCCGGTGTGATCGCCAGCACGGGTCCAAGCACGAACATGAACTTGTTCGCGCCGCTGGGCACGATGATTTCCTTCAGCAGCAGCTTGATCCCGTCGGCGATCGGCTGAAGCAATCCATAGGGGCCGACGCGAATCGGCCCGCGCCGGACCTGCATCCAACCGATCAACCAGCGCTCCCACAGGGTGCCATAAGCCACCGCGAGCTGGACCGGCACGACGATGCACGCTATCAGGATCAGCGTCTTGACCAGAGTATAGAGATGCCCCCCCAGCGTGGGTCCGAACCACTGCTGCGACATCGCGAGCAGTTGGGCGGGCAATTGAGACAACATTTCCATCTAGGCCCGCTCCACCAGGGTGATCTCACCGAGCATCGCGCCCAACGTCGCGCTCGCAGGATGACCTGCGGCGATTCGCACGCAGTCCGCCGGCAGCAGGTCGTCGATCCCCAGCTCCAATACCGCCTCGCCGCCACCCTGACGCACCCTTACCTTCAAACCGGCCTCGACCCCGAGTCTTGCCGCGAGCGCCGCATTCATCCACGCCTTTGGCGGTTGCGCATCATGGGTTTGCTGCAGCGAATCCGCGCGGCGCACGATGGGATCGGTGAAATAGATCGGCACATCGGCCACGCGTTGCAGAATGCCGGCAACCTGCGATTCACGTACCGATTCCGTACCCGCGTTCAAACTCCGCTCAAGACCAGCGACTCGATTGTCCAGCCGGGCCGCGACGTTGTCGGGCGTGCAGACCTCGTCGCGCACCTGCTCGCTTGTGTCGTAGTCGAAGCCCGCGATGTCCATCAGGTTTCCAAGCACGCGAAGCACCTTCCATGCCGGCCTTGCGTCGGCGAACGGGCGCACGACACCGTTGAAGCCCTGCATGCGACCCTCGGTATTGACAAACGTGCCAGAAGTCTCGGTGAAAGGCGCGATGGGTAACAACACGTGCGCGTAATCCTCGGCACCGGTGCTGTAGGCAGACATCGCGACAACGAAATCCGCCGAGCGCATGGCGCTTAGCGCCGCGCTTGGATCGCCGCAATCAAGTTCCGGCTCGATTCCGAGCAACAGGTACGCCTTGCGCGACCCCTTCCCGCCGTCTCCGAGCATTGCGCGCGCGTTCAATCCGCCGCCAGCGGGCGTGCAGCCCGCCAAGTAACCGCCGACGCTGTTGGCCGCTTCGCCGAGGTAGCCGAATCGAGCATCCAGAATTTCCGCGAGCATCTGCACGAGCGCGTGCAGGCGCGTTGCCTGCGGATGTTGCTGCGCGGTGTTTCCCAGGAACAGTCCCGTGTTGCTGCCGGTGGCAAGACTCGCCGCGACCGCCCTGGCCGCCGCGCTGACATTCGCGCCGGCCGCGAGGGGCGGCACCTGCCTGCCCTTCGCCTCCGCGGCGGCACTGACTATCTGGGCAAGCGTGTCCGCAAGCGCATTCGGCGAGCAAACGATCTTGTTTGCCAGCGCGATCAGTGGGTCGTCGCCGGCCACATGAACGAGATTCACCTGCTGACCACGCTTTGCCGCCTGGCGCAGACGAGCGGCGATAAGCGGATGGTCCTTGCGCAGGAACGAGCCTACGACCAGCACTCGGTCGAGCGCGCCGAGTTCGGCAATCTTCATTCCCAGCCAGGGCGCTCCGGACCGCTTGCCGTCGATGGAAAAGTCCGTCTGACGCAGGCGGAAATCGACGTTCTCGCTGCCAAGACCGCGCATGAACTTCGCAAGAAGCGCCATTTCCTCGAGGGTGGAATGTGGACTCGCGAGCGCACCGATCTGCTCGGCACCATATTGCGATCGGACAGCTTTGAGCCGCGTTGCGACGTAATCGAGCGCTTCCTGCCACTGGACCTCGCGCCAGGTGCAGCCCTCGCGCAACATCGGCTTGGCGAGGCGGGCCTCCGAGTTCAATCCCTCATAGGAGAAGCGGTCCTTGTCTGATATCCAGCACTCATTGATCTCTTCGTTCTCGAGCGGCAGTACGCGCATGACCCTGCTGTGCTTGACCTGGACCTCGAGATTGGTGCCCAACCCGTCGTGGGGACTTACCGACTTGCGTCGAGCGAGTTCCCACGTGCGTGCGCTGTAACGGAAGGGTTTGGAGGTGAGAGCCCCCACCGGGCAGATGTCGATCATGTTGCCCGAGAGCTCCGAATCGACCGAGCGGCCGACGAAGCTCATGATCTCCGAATGTTCTCCGCGGCCCTTCATGCCCAGTTCCATGATGCCGGCGATTTCCTGGCCAAAGCGCACACAGCGGGTGCAATGGATGCAGCGGCTCATTTCCTCCATGGAAACGAGCGGACCTACGCTCTTGTGCAGCACCACGCGCTTTTCCTCGGCGTAGCGCGACTGACCCTTGCCGTATCCCACGGCCAGATCTTGAAGCTGGCACTCGCCGCCCTGGTCGCAGATGGGACAGTCCAGCGGATGATTGATGAGCAGGAACTCCATCACGCTATTTTGCGCATTGCGCGCGGGCTCGGACTGCGTCCACACCTTCATGCCCTCAGCGACCGGCGTTGCACAGGCTGGCATCGGCTTGGGCGCCTTTTCGACCTGAACCAGGCACATGCGACAGTTCGCCGCTATGGAGAGCTTCTTGTGATAGCAGAAATGCGGTACGAAGATACCCAGGCGGGCAGCAGCATCCATGACGGTCGAGCCCTGCGGCACCTCGACCGCGCGACCGTCCACTTCAAGTTTAAGCAATGCCGTCATGCCGCGGCCTTCGACGCTCCGTGCGCACCTACGAGGCAGCGCTTGTGATCAATGTGATACTGAAATTCATCGCGGAAATGCTGTACGAAACTCCGCACGGGTAACGCCGCCGCGTCGCCCAGCGCGCAAATGGTGCGTCCCATGATGTTCTCGGCGACGTTGGAGAGCAGGTCGAGGTCTTCCTGGCGTCCGCGTCCTGACTCGATCCGATGCACGACCCGGTACATCCACCCCGTGCCTTCCCTGCACGGTGTGCACTGCCCGCAGGATTCCTCGTAATAGAAATACGACAGGCGCTCCAGCGCACGCACCATGCAGGTCGTATCATCCATGACAATCACAGCTCCGGAGCCCAGCATCGAGCCTGCCTTGGCGATCGCGTCGTAATCCAGGTCCGTCTGCATCATGACGTGTCCCGGGACCACCGGTGCCGATGAACCGCCGGGGATCACGGCCTTTATTTCGCGGCCGCCGCGCATTCCACCGGCCATTTCCAGCAGCTTTGCAAACGGTGTACCGAGGCGCACTTCGTAGTTCCCCGGGCGCTCTACGTGACCCGACACCGAAAACAGTTTCGTGCCGCCGTTGTTCGGCCGGCCCAGCTCTAAATACGCCTGACCGCCGTTGAGAATGATCCACGGGACGGAAGCGAAGGTTTCCGTATTGTTGATCGTGGTCGGCTTGCCGTAGAGTCCATAACTCGCCGGGAACGGCGGCCTGAAGCGCGGCTGGCCCTTCTTGCCCTCTATCGATTCCAGCAGCGCCGTTTCCTCGCCGCAGATGTAGGCGCCGTAACCGTGATGTGCGTACAGCTCGAACGAAAAGTCGCTGCCGAGTATGTTCTTCCCGATGTAGCCCGCTGCGCGCGCCTCGGCTATCGCCTCCTCGAAGCGCTGGTAGATGTCCCAGATCTCCCCGTGTATGTAGTTGTAGCCTGCCGTCGAGCCGGTCGCGTAGATCCCGATCGCCATGCCCTCGATCACCTGATGCGGGTTGTAACGCAGAATGTCGCGATCCTTGAAGGTTCCGGGTTCGCCCTCGTCGGAGTTGCACACCATGTACTTCGCCCCGGGTGCCTGGCGCGGCATGAAGCTCCATTTCAGGCCGGTGGGAAACCCTGCGCCACCCCGGCCACGCAGCGCCGATTTCTTCACCTCGGCTATGATCGTTTCGGGCGCGATTTTTTCGGCGAGTATCTTCTTCAACGCGCCGTAGCCGCCACGCGATTCATAGTCCTTCAGCCTCCAGTTCTCGCCGTTTATACCCTTCATCAGGACGGCATCGGCTCCATAGATGGCGGGATCGAAGGGTGGGTGCGCGGAATTCATTTCTGTTGCTCGGCAAGCAGCTTGTCGATCAATTTGTCTATTGCGTCGGGCGTCATGAAGCTGGTCATCGTCTTGTTGTTCACCAGCATCACGGGCGCGTCGCCGCAAGCCCCGAAACATTCGCCTTGCTTGAGCGTAAAGCGCCCGTCGGGTGTCGTCTCGTTCCAGTCAATACCAAGTTTCTTCTTCAGATGCTCTGCAGACTCGACGGCACCCGAAAGGGCACAGGGCAGGTTCGTGCACACGCAAAGCTTGTGCTTGCCGACGGGCGCCAGATCGTACATGGCATAGAACGTGGCCACCTCATAGACGGCGATCGAGGGCATGCCCAGGTAACCCGCAACGAAGTCCATGACCTCGGTCGAAAGATGGCCTTTTTCCTCCTGCGCCAGGGCAAGCGCCGCCATGATTGCAGATTGCTTCCGGTCGACAGGGTACTTGGCGACCTCGGCGTCGATCTTCTTCAGGGATTGATCAGAAAGCATCAGCGGTCGATCTCGCCAAAAACGATATCCATGGTGCCGATGATCGCCACCGCATCGGCGAGCATATGCCCCTTCGCCATGTAGCTCAGCGATGAGAGGTGCGGGTACCCAGGTGCCCGGATCTTCAGCCGATAAGGCTTGTTGGCGCCGTCGGAAACGACATAAATGCCGAACTCCCCCTTCGGATGCTCGATTGCGGCGTAGGTCTCGCCTTCGGGGACGTGCATACCCTCGGTGAAAAGCTTGAAATGGTGTATCAGTTCTTCCATATTGCTTTTCATTTCGACGCGCGAAGGCGGCGCTATCTTGTGGTTGTCGGTGATCACCGGACCCGGATTTTCACGCAGCCACTTGACGCACTGCCGAATGATCCGGTTGGATTGGCGCATTTCCTCGACGCGCACCAGGTACCGATCATAGCAATCGCCATTGACACCGATGGGAATGTCGAAATCGAGGCGCTCGTACGCTGCATAGGGCTGTTTCTTGCGCAGGTCCCACTCTATTCCGGAACCGCGCAGCATGGCCCCTGAATAACCCAGGTTGAGTGCCATTTCCGGCGGAACCACTCCGATTCCCACGGTACGCTGCTTCCAGATGCGGTTGTCGGTGAGCAGCGTTTCGTAATCGTCCACGCAATGCGGAAACCGCTTGGTGAAATCCTCGATGAAGTCGAGCAGGGTTCCGGTACGGTTCTCGTTCAGCTGCGTCGCCGAGCGCGCGCTGCGGTATTTCGAGACATCGTATTGCGGCATGCTATCGGGCAGATCGCGGTAGACGCCACCTGGCCGATAGTAGGCCGCGTGCATCCGGGCACCCGATACCGCCTCGTACATGTCGAACAGATCTTCGCGCTCCCGGAACGCATAGATGAACATGGTCATCGCGCCACAGTCCAGGCCGTGCGCGCCGATCCACAGCAGGTGGTTCAGCAGCCGCGTAATCTCGTCGAACATGACGCGCAGATACTTGGCCCGCAACGGCACCTCGATTCCGAGCAAGCGCTCGACCGCAAGCACGTACGCATGTTCATTGGCCATCATCGACATGTAATCCAGTCGATCCATGTACGGCAGCGTCTGCAGCCAGGTCTTGGTTTCGGCCAGTTTCTCGGTGGCGCGATGCAACAGCCCGATGTGCGGATCGGCGCGCATGATGACCTCGCCGTCGAGCTCGAGCACAAGGCGCAGCACACCATGCGCGGCCGGATGCTGCGGACCAAAATTGAGCGTGTAATTGCGGATCTCAGCCATCAGTCTTGCTTCCGCGGTCCCTCTTCGCCAAACGCTTCTTCACGAATGATCCGTGGGGTGACTTCTCGCGGCTCGATGCTGACCGGCTCGTAGATCACGCGTCGTTGCTCCGGGTCGTATCGCATCTCGACGTTGCCAGAGATCGGGAAATCCTTGCGGAAAGGATGACCGATGAAACCGTAATCGGTGAGAATGCGACGCAGGTCCGGATGGCCCGAGAACATGATGCCATAGAGGTCGAAGGCCTCGCGCTCGTACCAGCCCGCGCTCGCCCAGACCGATGTCACTGATTCCACGACCGGGAATTCATCGTCCGAAACAAATACCTTCAGCCTCAGGCGCCGGTTGTGAGCCACCGAGAGTAGCTGCACCACAACGGCGAATCGCGCACCGTGCCACCGACCCTCGCCGTACTCCGAGTAGTCCACGCCGCACAGGTCCATGAGCTGTTCGAACCCGAGCGATGGCGTGTCGTGTAGCGCCCTGGCGACCGATGGATAGTCCTCGGCCTTGACCTCCAGCGCCAGTTCGCCGAGAGCCTCCGTCACGGAAACGATCTTGGCTCCGAACGCGGCCTCTAGATCCGCTTTGAGTCGTGCGATCCTTGTTGCCATTATCTAGCGTTGGAAGAACTGAATGGGCGTGTGTGAGATCTTGGGAAAGGCAATGGCTAACGCGCTATCGTATTGGTGCGTTTGATCTTGTTTTGCAGCTGCATCAAACCATAGATCAATGCCTCGGCGGTCGGCGGACAACCGGGTACGTAGACGTCCACCGGCACGATGCGATCGCATCCGCGCACGACCGAGTAGGAATAGTGGTAATAACCCCCGCCATTGGCGCACGAACCCATAGACACGACCCACCGGGGCTCGGCCATTTGGTCGTAGACCTTGCGCAGCGCCGGCGCCATCTTGTTGCACAGCGTCCCGGCAATTACCATCACATCGGCCTGCCTCGGGCTCGGACGAAACACGATGCCGAAGCGGTCCAGATCGTAGCGCGCGGCACCTGCATGCATCATCTCCACCGCACAGCACGCGAGTCCGAACGTCATTGGCCACATCGAACCGGTTCGGGTCCAGTTAATGACCGTGTCTATGCTCGTGGTGATAAACCCTTCCCGCATCAGTCCTTCAGTAGCGCCCATGATCACCCCTCTCTGCGGCAATTGCGGCTATTCCCATTCCAGCGCGCCCTTCATCCACTCGTAGACGAATCCGACCACCAGGATCGCGAGAAAAATCATCATCGACACGAAACCGAACAATCCGATCTCGTTGAGCGTAACCGCCCAGGGAAACAGAAACGCGATCTCGAGGTCGAATAGAATGAACAGAATCGCCACGAGGTAATAGCGCACGTCGAACTTCATGCGCGCGTCTTCGAACGCTTCGAAGCCGCACTCGTAGGGAGAAAGTTTGTCGGGGTCGGGGCGGTTGTGCCCGAGCATGAGGGAGATCATCCAACCCATGATCATCGGTGCCGCGCCGCCCAAAAAAGCGACGATGACGAACAGCAGAACCGGAAAGTAATTTTCCAGCACCGGTGCTACCTTCAATTACCCGGCGGCGTGGCCGAACGCCACGCTCCGCATCTGCCTCAGCTTGCACACGCTACGGAATCCTCTTTCCAAAAAAAAGGGTTGGATTCAAGCCATCACGGCTTGCAATCCAATCCCTCCTTTTGTCAGCGAAATCACGCAAGGCTCGCATCCCCGCCGACAGAGTCCCTGCCCTGCGGACCGGCTTCGGTCACACCATGCGCCTTCATGCATTGTTCTTCATCTAAATGGTGCCGACGGAGAGACTCGAACTCTCACAGCTTTCGCCACCGCCCCCTCAAGACGGCGTGTCTACCAATTTCACCACGTCGGCATGAACGGACTTGAAACGCGGCCGTGTCGGCTATGCGACCCATTGCCACGCCCCAAACGCGCGCCATTGTACTACTTCGGTACCTCGTCTGCCTTCGATCTTCCGGTGCTGCCCTTGTCGGCCGCAGAATCCGCGCCGGCAGCCGTCGCCTTCGAAGCCTCGGGCCGTGCCGGCTCCGACGGCACAGGCACCGACGGCAGTTCCTTTACCGATTCCATAACGCCGCCCCCAACCGCGGGACGATGCGTGGCCTGATACGCGAGTCCCAGACTGGTCATGAAGAAGATCGCAGCGAAAATCGCTGTCGTGCGCGAGAGAAAATTCGCCGATCCCGTCGCACCAAAAAGACTTCCAGAGGCGCCACTGCCGAAAGCCGCTCCCATGTCGGCGCCTTTCCCGTGCTGCAACAGAACCAGCCCGATGATCGCAAGGGCTGCAATCACATGAACAACTAGTAACGCTATCAGCCAGATATCCATTCAAATCCCGTTTCAGTGAGTCGCGCCCGCTTCGCATATTGCGACGAAATCGTCGGCGACGAGGGCGGCGCCGCCGATCAAACCGCCATCGACGTCAGGCATTGCGAACAATTCCCTGGCGTTGTCCGGCTTGACACTGCCTCCATAAAGAATCGACAGTCCCGCAGCCAGGCTCTTGTCGCGCCCGGCCACCAGCCCACGGATATACTCGTGCGCGCCCTGGGCCTGCGCGGGCGTCGCCGTCTTTCCTGTGCCGATCGCCCAGACCGGCTCATAAGCTATTGCCGCGTTCTCAATCGCGGAGACGCCCGCCGAATTCAACACCGCCTCGAGTTGGCGCCCAACGACCGCCTGGGTATCGCCGCGATCTCGTTGTTCCAGCGTCTCCCCGACGCACAATATCGGCGTCAGACCCGCACGCTGCGCAGCCATGAATTTGGCCGCAACCTGCTGGTCGGTTTCGCCATACAGGCCACGCCGCTCCGAATGGCCGACGATGACATACCGACAGCCAAACTCACGCAGCATCGCGCCCGAAACCTCTCCCGTGTAAGCTCCGACATCATGCTCGCTCAGGTTCTGTGCGCCCCAGGAAATTGCCGAGCCCGCAAGCGAAGTTGCCACCTGATACAGATAGGGAAAGGGCGAACATACCGCATACCCTATTCCGTCCCTCGAACCAAGCCGTGCCTTGAGGGCATCGAGCAGCGCCTGGTTAGCCGCGAGGCTTCCATGCATTTTCCAGTTGCCAGCCACAAGCACGGCGCGCATGGTTTACGCTGCTGTTCCCGAGTGAAAACTCAAGCGCGCATTTTAGCTTCCCTGCGCTAGATGGGTCAATCAAAGTGACGGAAAAATCAGGCGATTCGCGTTCAATCGCTGCGTTATCGGAATACTGTCTGTTGGCTAGCGAACGAACCTGATCTCGCTCTGATTTGCCGGGTGTTTTCCCGTCTTGCCGGCGTAAAACCGGCGTAGCGCATCAAGGTCCACCGTTTCGTCGCCGGTCAGCTCGAGGAAACCGCCAATGCCGACCCGCTTTTGCCGATAGTCGATGTAGGCAAGACCAAGCGGCACTTTCGCCGCAAGCGCCAGATGGTAGAAGCCCGATTTCCAGCCGTACGTGCGCGAGCGCGTTCCCTCGGGCGTGATCGCCAGGTAAAAACGCCTGCGCTGGGCGAACTCGGCCGCGAGCCGCGCCGTGAGGCCAGTGCGCTCGCGCCGGTTCACCGGGATACCGCCGAGCCAGCGAAATATGCCGCCCATCGGCCAACGAAACAACGTATCCTTGCCGGCCCACTGAATTGGTAAGCGAATCGCCGAACGTGCCACCATGCCTATGACGAAATCCCAGTTCGAGGTATGGGGGTAGAAAATCACTACGCATTTTCGCCCTGGCGGAGGCGCGACTTCGACGCTCCAGCCGAACAGCCACAGCAGCCATTCGGCAAGCCTCTGCATCCGGTGCGTCTTCAATCTCGGTTCGCCCCTATTTCATCGCGCTTGCGCGTGCTTGAAGCCTCATTCCCGGTTCGCAACAGGCTCCGCCCGCAGCCAGAAGGTGACGGGACCATCATTGATCAGCGACACCTGCATGTTGGCTCCGAATCGCCCGTTCGCCACCGACGGATGAAGCATTCGCGCCCGAGCGACCAGTCGGTCAAACAGGGCGCATGCGACATCGGGCGCCGCGGTCGAGGAAAAACTCGGGCGCATGCCCTTCGCGGTGTCGGCTGCAAGCGTGAATTGCGGGACCAGCATCAGCGCGCCACCGACGTCCTTGACTGAAAGGTTCATTCTGTCGCGCGCATCCGGAAATATGCGGTAGCCGAGCAATCGCTCCAATAACCGATCGGTGCTTTGTTCGTTGTCACCAGGCTCCGCGCACACAAACGCAATGATGCCGCGGCCGATCGCCGCTATCGTCTCGCCCTCGACGTCGATACTCGCTCGCGAAACCCGTTGCAGCAACCCTATCATTCGGGAATTTCAGGATCTGCCGAAGCCGTGGGGACGAGAGCCGGACGTACCCTGTCCCGGGCAGGTATGTGAATTCGTTCGGCAGTCGTGGCAACAGCGCAATGCCATCCGGAATCAGCGAGCCGCGTCCACCGCCGCTGCCAGCGTATTCGCCAGCCCGCGCACCTTGCGATCGTCCTTGCCTTCCACCATGACGCGCAACACCGGCTCGGTACCCGAAGCGCGCAGCAACACCCGGCCGTTCTTGCCCAGTGATTTTTCGGCCGACTGTTTGGCCTTCAGCACGTTCGCCTGCTTCTGCCAGTCGTAGCCGCGTCGCACGCGCACATTGATCAGAACCTGAGGGTAGAGCACGAGTTCCCGCGAGTACGCCGCGAGCGTCGTTTTGTGCCTGCGAAGCGCGGATAGCACCTGCAGCGCCGAGATGATTCCATCGCCGGTAGTGTGCTTGTCCAAACAGATGATGTGCCCGGAATTCTCCCCCCCCAGTTGCCAACCCTTCTCCTGGAGCATTTCGAGAACGTAGCGATCGCCCACCTTGGCACGCGCAAACGGAATACCCAGCTTACCCAGCGCGTTCTCCAGGGAAAGGTTTGTCATGAGGGTGCCGGCGACTCCGGGCACCCTGGCACTGCGGGCGCGGTCTTTGGCGATGATGTAAAGAAGCTGGTCGCCGTCGTAGAGCGTGCCCGCGGCATCCACCATCATCAACCGGTCTCCGTCACCGTCAAGCGCGATCCCCAGTTCGGCCCCGTACCTGACCACCGCCTGCTGCAATGCCGTTGGCCTCGTGGCGCCAACGTCGTCGTTGATATTGACGCCATCGGGTGACACGCCGATCGCCTCGACATCGGCACCGAGTTCGTGAAGCACGCGCGGGGCGACGTAATAGCCGGCTCCGTGCGCGCAATCCACAACTATCTTCAATCCGCGCAGGTCGCGATTCGAGGGGAAAGTGCTCTTACAGAATTCGATATAACGCCCCGCGGCATCGTCGATTCGACGCGCCTTGCCCAGCTTGGCGGACTCATTGCATTGCATCGGGTGCGAAAGCCCGGCTTCGATCTCGAGTTCGACTTCGTCGGGCAGCTTCGCGCCACCGGCCGAGAAGAACTTGATGCCATTGTCGGCAAAGGGATTGTGGGAAGCGCTTATGACGACCCCGGCCTGCAACCTCAACGCACGGGTCAAATACGCCACGGCGGGCGTGGGCAATGGCCCCGTGAGCATCACATCCGCGCCTGCGGCAGACAATCCCGCTTCAAGCGAAGCTTCCAGCATATAGCCGGATATCCGCGTGTCCTTGCCGATCAGCACAGTGGGACGTTCGCCGCGCGCCAGCCCGGAACCGCGCATGCCGGCCCGCCTTACCAGGACTTTCCCCGCCGCGTAACCGAGGCGAAGAACGAAATCCGGTGTGATTGGCGGTTCCCCCACCAATCCACGAACCCCATCGGTGCCGAAGTACTTCCTGCTCATCGGAATCGAAAACCCTCAATATCCGGCTGGCCGCGCTCCTTGGCGTGCATCGGGCGCACCTCGATAGCGGCGATCACCGATTGCCGGCAGCTTCCACCGCAGCCAGCACCGCAAGTGCATCACGCGTGGCAGCGACGTCATGAACGCGCACGATTCTAGCCCCGCGCTGCACCGCGAGCAACGCGGCCGCGACGCTGGCGGCCAGACGCTCAGTTGCCGGCCGTCCCGTAATCGCACCCAAAGTCGACTTGCGCGAAAGCCCGACCAACACAGGTGCACCGAGTTCGGCAAGCCGGTGCAGATTCCGCAGCAACTCGAGGTTGTGCTCAACCGTCTTGCCAAAGCCGAAACCGGGATCGATGACGATGCGTCCACGTGCAATACCCATCGCTGCCGCAGCCGCGATGCGCCCGGAAAGAAAATTCCTCACCTCGGCGACGACGTCTTCGTAACGGGGCGCCGCCTGCATCGTGCGCGGGTCCCCCTGCATGTGCATCATGCAAAGGCCCGCGTCGGAGGTCGCAGCGAGTTCCAGCGCTCCCGGCGCTCGTAGCGCATTCACGTCGTTGATCAGAGACGCGCCTTCACCCAGAGCCGCCTGCATCACGAGCGGCTTGGCAGTATCCACCGCCACCGGAACTGGCGCATCGCGCAGTGCACGCAGCACGGGCACCACCCGTCGCAACTCGTCGGACGCATCGACTGGTTGCGCGCCGGGTCGCGTCGATTCGCCGCCAATGTCGACGAGATCGGCACCCTCCTCGATGAGGCGCCGGGCGTGCGCCACGGCCTGCTGCGGATCGACAAACAGGCCACCGTCCGAGAACGAGTTCGGCGTAACGTTCACTACGCCCATCACCAGCGGACGTGCACAGTCGAGGCGGAAGCGCCCGCATTGCCAGACGGGCCCATGCGCGGAATGCGAGGCAGCAGGCGAGGTGGACGCCGACATCGGAGCGAGGATTCTACACCTCACCCGGCAGGCGCCGCCTCAAACGCGGGTCAGGCTGCCGGTGCGGGCTCGGCGGTGTCCGCGGCGCCCTGCGGCGGTGGCGGGGACTGCGGCGGTGGCGGGGACTGCGGCGGCTGAGTGGGCTTGGGCGGCCGCGGCGGCAAACCGTCCATAATGTCGTTCAACTGATCGGCGTCGAGCGTCTCCCATTCGAGCAGGGACTTTGCCATGATCTCGACCTTTTCACGGTTGGCTTCGATGAGCTTCCTCGCGATCTGATACTGCTCGTCGACTATTCGCCTGATCTCGGAGTCGACCCGCTGCAGCGTCGATTCGGATACGTTCTTGTGCGTCGTGATAGAACGCCCGAGAAACACCTCGCCCTCGTTTTCGCCGTAGACCATGGGCCCCAGCTCATCGGACATGCCCCATTGCGTTACCATCCGCCGGGCGATTTCTGTCGCACGTTCGAAATCGTTCGATGCCCCGGTGGTCATCTGGTTCATGAAAATCTCTTCCGCGATACGACCGCCGAAAAGCACGGAAATGGCATTTAGCAAACGCACCCGGTCCTGGCTGTAGCGGTCTTCAGTAGGCAGCTGCATCGTCACGCCCAAGGCCCTTCCGCGAGGAATAATCGTGACCTTGTGCACCGGGTCTGTCTTCGGTAGAAGCTTGGCCACGACGGCATGACCTGACTCGTGATAGGCAGTGTTGCGGCGCTCCTCCTCGGGCATGACCATGGAACGCCGCTCCGCCCCCATGATGATCTTGTCCTTGGCGCGCTCAAAATCCTCCATATCAACCAAGCGCTTGTTCTTGCGCGCAGCGAACAGCGCGGCCTCGTTCACCAGGTTTGCAAGATCGGCGCCGGAAAATCCGGGCGTACCTCTTGCAATAATCTCGGCCTTTACGTCGGGTGAAAGCGGAACCTTGCGCATGTGCACGAGCAATATCTGCTCACGACCGCGGATATCGGGGAGCGGCACCACGACTTGGCGATCGAAGCGCCCCGGACGCAAAAGCGCCGGGTCGAGCACGTCCGGCCGGTTGGTGGCCGCAATGACGATGACGCCCGCGGTGCCCTCGAAGCCGTCCATTTCCACCAGCAACTGATTCAACGTCTGCTCGCGCTCGTCGTTCCCGCCACCCAGACCGGCTCCGCGCTGGCGTCCGACCGCGTCGATTTCGTCGATGAACACGATGCACGGCGCGTGCTTCTTCGCCTGCTCGAACATATCGCGCACCCGCGCCGCGCCGACGCCGACGAACATCTCGACGAAGTCCGATCCTGAAATCGAGAAGAACGGCACCTTTGCTTCACCGGCGATCGCCCTCGCCAAAAGGGTCTTGCCGGTACCGGGGTTGCCCACCATCAGCACGCCCTTCGGTATTCGCCCGCCCAGCTTCTGAAACTTCGTCGGATCGCGCAAGAAATCGACGAGTTCCGACACCTCTTCCTTCGCCTCTTCGCAGCCGGCCACATCAGCGAAAGTGACGTTGTTATTGGACTCGTCCATCATGCGGGCGCGCGATTTACCAAAAGAGAACGCGCCGCCCCTGCCGCCGCCCTGCATTTGGCGCATGAAGAATATCCAAACGCCGATCAACAGCAGCATCGGGAACCAGGACACGAAGATGTTCATCAGCAGCGACGGCTCCTCGTCGGGTTTGGCTTCTATCGTGACGCCATACTTGAGCAGGTCCGACACCAGCCAGATGTCTCCCGGCGAATACACGGTGACGCGCTTCTTGTCGTTGGTGGTCGCCCTGATCACTCGCCCTTCGATCAGAACCTTTTGAATGCGTCCGGCCTTCACTTCCTCGATGAACTGCGAATACTCCATCGGCGCCTGAGCCGTCTGGCGCGTATTGAACTGATTGAAGACAGTCATCAGCACCATACCGATGACGAGCCAGATGACCAGATTTTTGAACAAGTTATTCAATGTCTTTCCTTTGCTTACGCCCTCGTGCCTTCGCTTCCGGCCCTTACTATCTCATTCTAGACTCAACCCAAGCGGGGAGCCAGTGCGCAAAAGGCCGAAAACGCAATAGATTATCTTCTGAATCAACGGATTCAGAACCCAGCTTCAATCCGTTTCAACGTGCGTCCAGTCCGCGTCGTCTGCCGGCTTCGCCACCGACTTGAGTCCCTTGCCGAGCAGATACATCTCGCTAGATCGCCCCCGAGACGCCCTTGGCTTGCGCGATGCGACCGACGCAAAACAGCGCCGCATATCGGCCAGAAACTCCGCATACCCCGCTCCCTGGAAGGCTTTGACCAGCAATCCCCCCCCGGGTTTCAAGTTCTCGCGCGCAAAATCCAGGGCCAGCCCGCATAAACGCAACCCCCGCGCCTGATCGCTAGCAACCACACCAGATAGATTGGGGGCCATATCCGAAACCACAAGGTCGACCTTATCCCCCCCCAACGCCTTCGTCACGACCGAAAGCACGCGCTGTTCACGAAAATCTCCCTCGACAAACTCGACGCCGGAAATCGGTTCGAACGGCAGAATATCCAGAGCGATCACCCTGCCCCCGGGCCGCACACGCTGCACGATGACCTGCGACCAGCTCCCTGGGGCGGCACCGAGGTCGACGACGGTTTGACCCCGGCGGAGCAGCCGGTCGTGCTCGTCGATTTCGATCAGCTTGAACGCCGCGCGCGAACGATAGCCGCTGGATACCGCCCGCTGAACATAAGCGTCGCTGACATGCTGGCGCATCCAGACCTTTGATTTTGCCTTTCGTTTCATGAACCTGCTTTCCGTTCGCCTCGGCGGGCCATTGAATCCAGCGCCAGGCAGCCTGCCACTCCCGATATCCGGCCCGCTACAATTCCGCTGGTGAAACAAATCAGCTCCGCGGACCGCCGCGCGCTCAGAGCGCGCGCTCACGCACTTAATGTGGTCGTGATAGTAGGCAGTGCAGGCCTGACCAGCAGCGTGATGGCTGAAATCGAGCGCTGCCTGAAGGCCAACGAACTCATTAAAATCAGGATATTAGACCATGATCGGCCTCAGCGCGCCGAACTGCTTGCGAGGATTTGCGAACTCACGGGCACATGCCCCGTCCAGCACATCGGCAAGATCCTCGTGGTCCACCGCGCAAAGTCTGAATCGAGTGCGCCGGAACCATCGCCAGGGGCGAAAATGCAGCAAAGGGTGTCTCGGCGGCGACAGCCGGATCGTGACCGCCGCGCCGAGGCACGTCGCGAACAACCTCTGAGTTCGGCTCGGCGGTATCCGCCGCTGCATGCGACCAAACGGCGTCGGCCCTGACTCCCCAGCCTGCGCTCGATCCGCGTGGCCGCGAATCGCGGCCCGGCCAAAGTTCTATTCGTAGCGTACGTCCAGTATCTCGTACTGGCGCACCCCGCCGGGGGTCAATACGTCGACGGGGTCCCCGGCATATTTGCCGATCAGAGCACGTGCAATGGGTGAACTGATTGATATCTTCGCCTTCTTGATGTCGGCCTCGTCTTCGCCGACGATTTGGTAGGTTACCGCTTCTTTACCTTCCCGGTCCTGCAACTCCACGGTCGCCCCGAATACGCAGCGTCCGTCCGCGTCCAGCTGCTTGGGATCGATGATCTGCGCGTTTGCGAGCTTGGCTTCGACTTCGGCGATACGGCCCTCGAGAAAGCCTTGCCGCTCCTTGGCGGCATCGTACTCGGCGTTTTCCGACAGGTCGCCGTGCGTGCGTGCCTCGGCGATCGCGGCAATGGCCTGCGGACGGTCCACAGTCTTCAATCGATGCAGTTCGGCCCGGAGCAGTTCGACGCCAGCAACAGTAAGAGGAGTCTTTGCCATCTTGACAGTCCAGAAAGAATATCCCGCCCGGACGCGCGGTGCGCGAAGAGTACGGTCAAGGGAAATGCGAACACCAGAAGCGACGCTCAGATCGCCGCAATTTTGGCTTTTACCTTACCACATTTTTGCCGCTGCGTGCCCCGGCAAACCGGCTTCGCGCCGCTCGTGCCGCTGCCGTCGCGGCGAACGCGTCACAAAGTGGCATGGAGGCGCTGCAGATCGTAGGACACCAAATCCGCCATACGTCGAATCGCGGCGCACGCAGCCCGCGCCCCCGCGATCGTCGTGTAGTAGGTGATCCGTTGCGCGAGGGCGTTGGTGCGAATCGATCGTGAGTCGGAAACCGCGTTTCGCTTGTCCTCGACTGTATTGATTATCAGGCTCACCTCGGCATTCTTGATCATATCCACGATATGCGGACGGCCTTCGGCCACCTTGTTGACCGCGGTCACGGTGACCCCATGCGCGGCGAGTACAGCCGCCGTCCCACGCGTTGCAAGCAAAGAGAAGCCCAGTTCCACGAGTTCCCGTGCCACCTCGACGGCAGCCAGCTTGTCGCTATCGCGCACGCTGACGAACGCCCTTCCCCCTCGCGGGAGCGTGATCCCGGCGCCAAGCTGCGACTTGACGAAGGCTTCGCCGAACGAATAGCCGACCCCCATTACCTCCCCTGTCGACTTCATTTCCGGACCCAGGATGGAATCCACGCCCGGGAACTTGATAAAGGGGAAAACCGCCTCCTTGACCGAAAAATACGGCGGCACCACCTCACGCACGATGCCTTGTTCGTCCAACGATCTGCCCACCATGCACCGGGCGGCAATCTTCGCGAGCGGCAAGCCCGTCGCTTTGGAAACGAACGGCACCGTGCGGGAGGCCCGCGGGTTGACCTCCAGCACGTGAACAACGTCGCGCTGAATCGCGAACTGCACGTTCATCAGCCCAACCACATTCAAGGCTTTGGCCAGCGCCTCCGTCTGCCGGCGCAGTTCACGCTCGACGTGAGAGGGCAACGTGTAAGGAGGAAGCGAACACGCCGAATCGCCCGAATGCACACCGGCCTGCTCGATGTGCTCCATGACCCCGCCGATCAGCACCCGTCGGCCATCCGAAACCGCGTCGACGTCGACTTCGGTTGCGTCGTTCAGGAACCGGTCGAGCAAGACTGGACTGTCATTGGAGACCTTGACCGCCTCGTGCATGTACCGCTCGAGGTCGCGCTGCTCATGCACGATCTCCATGGCGCGACCGCCAAGCACGTAACTGGGCCGCACCACGAGCGGATAGCCGATTTCCTGAGCCAGAGCGATCGCGTCGCTCTCGGTGCGCGCGGTCCGATTCGGCGGCTGCTTGAGGCCCAGCTCGTCGAGCAGACGCTGGAATCGCTCCCGGTCCTCCGCCACGTCGATCATGTCGGGCGTCGTGCCGATGATGGGGACGCCGTTCTTCTCCAGGTCGCGCGCGAGTTTGAGGGGTGTCTGGCCTCCGTACTGGACGATGACCCCGACAGGTTTCTCGATGTGCACGATTTCCAGCACGTCTTCGAGCGTGACCGGTTCAAAGTACAAACGGTCAGAAGTATCGTAGTCAGTCGATACCGTCTCCGGATTGCAGTTGACCACGATGGTCTCGTACCCGTCCTCGCGCAGCGCAAGTGCCGCGTGTACGCAGCAGTAATCGAACTCGATGCCCTGCCCGATGCGGTTGGGTCCGCCGCCCAGAACCATGATCTTCTTACGGGTCGTCGGCTGCGCCTCGCATTCCTCCTCGTAGGTCGAGTACAGGTACGCGGTGGTGGTCGCGAACTCGGCGGCGCAGGTATCCACGCGCTTGTACACCGGTCGCACGCCAAGCTCGTGCCGACGTGCGCGCACATCGGCGTCGTTTGACTTCACCAGCTTGGCGATTCGGCGGTCCGAAAATCCCTTGCGCTTGAGCGTTCGAAGCAGCACGGCGTCAAGATCGGCAAGCGACTTTTCGTCAATTTCCATTTCTATCCTGACGATCTCTTCGATCTGCGCCAGAAACCATGGGTCAATGCGCGTGAGCCGATGCACCTCCTCCAGCGTAAAGCCGGTTTCAAAGGCGTCGCCCACGTACCATATTCGTTCCGGTCCCGGCTCGCCCAGTTCCTTCTCGATGATCTCGCGGTCGGTGGTCTTTTGATTGAGCCCGTCCACGCCCACTTCCAGTCCCCGCAGCGCCTTCTGGAAGGATTCCTGAAAGGTGCGGCCGATCGCCATCACCTCCCCGACCGACTTCATCTGCGTGGTCAACCGGTCGTTCGCCAGCGGGAATTTTTCGAAAGCAAAACGCGGAACCTTGGTCACCACGTAGTCGATCGTCGGCTCAAACGAGGCTGGTGTCGCACCACCAGTGACCTCGTTCGCCAATTCGTCCAGCGTATAACCCACGGCCAGCTTCGCCGCCACCTTGGCGATCGGAAAGCCTGTCGCCTTGGACGCCAGCGCCGAGGAACGCGATACGCGCGGGTTCATTTCGATTACCACCATCCGGCCGTCCGCCGGATTGAGTGCGAACTGGACGTTCGAGCCGCCGGTGTCCACGCCGATCTCGCGCAGTACCGCGATCGACGCGTCGCGCATTATCTGGAATTCCTTGTCGGTAAGCGTCTGCGCCGGCGCCACCGTGATCGAGTCACCCGTATGCACTCCCATCGGATCTACGTTCTCGATCGAGCAGATGATGATGCAGTTGTCCTTTGCGTCTCGCACCACCTCCATCTCGAATTCCTTCCAGCCGATCACCGATTCCTCGATCAGCAGCTCGCGGGTGGGCGATGCCTCCAGTCCGCGCTCGCAGATTTCAACGAACTCCCGGCGGTGGTAGGCGATACCGCCCCCGGAACCCCCGAGCGTGAACGACGGTCGTATCACCGCCGGGTAGCCGATCACCGCCTGAACCTGCAGCGCCTCCTCCATCGAATGTGCCAGAGCCGATCGCGGGCATACAAGACCGATCTTCGCCATCGCCTGCTTGAACTTGAGTCGATCTTCGGCCTTGTCAATTGCTTCGCGTGAAGCGCCGATCAACTCGACGTCGTAGCGGGCGAGAACGCCCTCGCGCGCAAGATCGAGCGCGCAGTTGAGCGCGGTCTGCCCGCCCATCGTTGGCAGCAACGCATCGGGCCGCTCCCTCGCGATGATGGTCTCCACCATCTGCCAGATGACAGGCTCGATGTAGGTGACATCGGCCATCTCCGGATCGGTCATGATGGTCGCCGGGTTCGAATTGACCAGAATCACCCGGTAGCCTTCCTCGCGAAGGGCCTTGCATGCCTGGGCGCCGGAATAGTCGAACTCACAAGCCTGGCCGATGACGATCGGCCCGGCCCCGATGAGCAAGATGGATTTGATATCTGTGCGCCTTGGCATTTCGTGGACTCAGGAGCGAACCTTCTTATTTCCCATCATCCGGACGAAACGACCGAACAGATAGCCGATGTCGTGCGGCCCCGGACTCGCCTCGGGATGCCCCTGGAAACAAAAGGCGGGCCGGTCGGTACGTTCGAACCCCTGCAGCGAGCCGTCAAACAAAGACACGTGGGTCGCCCTCAAGTTGCCAGACAGCGTCGACGCGTCCACCGCAAAACCATGGTTTTGGCTGGTGATCACGACTTGCCCGGTATCCAGGTCCCGAACCGGATGGTTGGCGCCATGGTGGCCGAACTTCATCTTCACGGTCTTTGCCCCCGAGGCCAGTCCCATCAGCTGATGCCCCAGACAGATGCCGAACACTGGAATACGTGTCGATTCAAGGAGTTCACGAATCGCGTCGATCGCGTAATCACAGGGTTCCGGATCGCCCGGACCGTTGGAAAGAAAGACACCATCCGGATTGAGCGCAAGAACATCTTTGGCGCTCGTCTCTGCGGGCAGCACCGTCATCCGGCAACCGCGGTCGGCCAGCATGCGCAATATGTTGCGTTTTACGCCGTAGTCGTACACCGCCACATGGAACTGCGCATCGGTGTGCTCGCGGTATCCCTTGCCAAGTTCCCAGCCGCCCTGCGTCCACGGATAGGGACTGGCGGTCGTAACAACCTTGGCCAGATCCATCCCGCTAAGACCGGGAAATGCGCGCGCGCACGCGACAGCGGCATCCTCATCGATCTGCCCGGCCATAATCGCACCGTTCTGGGCGCCCTGTTCACGCAGGATGCGCGTTAGCCGCCGCGTATCTACGTCGGCGATGGCAACGAGGCCGTGATACTTCAGGTAATCGGACAGCGCCTGATTGGCCCGCCAGTTCGAATTCCTTACCGGAAGGTCCCGGATCACCAGCCCAGACGCGTAGATTCGCGCGGATTCCTCGTCCTCGGTATTCACCCCGGTATTGCCGATATGCGGGTGCGTAAGAGTGACAATTTGGCGGCAGTATGACGGATCGGTGAGGATTTCCTGATAGCCGGTGATGGCTGTGTTGAATACCACCTCGCCCGAGGCGAGCCCGTCGGAACCCGCCGAATGCCCCCGAAATACGGTCCCGTCTGCGAGCGCAAGCAAGGCGGGCGACAAGGCGGACAAATTGGACTCCGGGGTACCTGATACGAAAACGGGACGAGCCCTGCGCCCATCCCGTTGCTTGCTGGCGCGAATTATACCGTAGAATCAAATATAGCCTCAATCTTAGGTCGCCTGATCAAAGCACCGGTGGGTCTGGCTCTGGCAACATCGCGGGTTTGACATTGCCGATGCACAATTAACGGCCGGTGACCGCGCGACAAGGGATTCGAAGCACACAACCCGTGGAAAAGTGATGACTAACTCAGTCCCAGCGGAAACTCCAGCGAAATCTGACGCGTCGACCGATTTCCTGGCCGAGCGGGTGGCGCTGCTCTACCGATTCGCGCTTCAGGACGTCATTGCACTTCTTCTCGCAACGGCCGTGACGGCCTTCGCCCTGTGGGGCTTCGTGGAACTGCGCCTGTTGGCATTATGGGTGGCCTGGATTGTGGTCGCCTGCTCGACACGGGTGCTCCTGTATCAGGCCCATCGGCGCCTTAAGCCCGGACCGGCCGCGGCCCGTTCCTGGGAGTCATGGTACTCCGGCGCCGGTGCCGCGCTGGGCGCCGTCTGGGGGGTCTGCATCCTGTTCGCATTCCCGAGCAAGGGCGACCTGTACCAGATTCTGGTGCCGTCGATGATTTGTACTTTGGCGTTGGGAATGCCCTCTGCGCTCGCTCCGAGTCCGAAAGCATTCGCGTCGCTACTGGTACCCATTCTCGCGCCACTGATCGCGCTGTTGTTCACCAACGGCGGCTTCAATACTTCCGCAGCGATGCTGCTGCTGGTCTTCACTGGCGTGCTGCTGGCACTTTACCTGGGCGCCAACCGAAACCTGATGGAAACCCTTCGGTTCGGACGCGAAAACGTCGAACTCGCGAAAAGGCTGCACGAGGTCGACCGATCGCTTGCTGCCGCCTTGAGCGAATTGCGAGTCATCTTCGAAAGTGCCGCCGTGGGACTGGCGATGCTAAGGGATCGCAAAATCGCGCGATGCAACGACGCCTTCGCGCATCTTTTCGGCTACGGCACGGAAGAAATGACGGGCCAACTGAGCCGGATCATGTACGCCAGCGAAGAGTCCTGGGCGGAAGCGCAGGAAGCCGCCAACCGGCGCTTTGCCGAAGGACAAGCGTCGGTCTCCGAACTCGAACTGGCCAAGAAGGACGGCCAACTGTTCTGGGGCAACGTTGAAGCGCGTGCGCTCGATCTGCGCGATCCAAACGCCGGCGTCATCCTCGCCGTGCACGACATTACGCCGCGCAGGCGCGCCGAGCAGGAGCTGCTGACAGCGCTACAGCGCGAAAAAGAACTCAACGAAATGAAGACCCGTTTCGTATCGACGGTATCGCACGAGTTCCGCACGCCCCTGTCAACCATCCTCTCCTCGGCGGAATTGCTCCGACTCTACGCGGACAAACTAGATAACAAGGAGAAACTCGACCTGCTCAACGGAATCGAAGATTCCACCAAGCGAATGCGCCGGCTGCTCGACGAGGTGCTTACGCTGGGGCGTGCCGAATCGGGGGTGCTACAGTTGCGGCCATCGCAGATAGCATTGTCAGAATTGTGCAACAAGATCGTACACGAACTGTGCATCGGTGAAGGGAAACAACACACCATCGTGTTCGATGACCGGTTCGATCGCCCGACCGCGGAGTTGGACGAAAACCTGCTGCGTCACATACTGAACAACCTGCTCTCAAATGCGATCAAGTATTCCGCCACCGGCACAACCGTGAGGCTGACGCTTGAACGCCGCGACGACAAGGTGGTCTTGACCGTCGAGGACAGCGGTATCGGAATCCCTGCGGAAGACCTGCCACACCTGTTCGAAAGTTTCCATCGTGCCACAAACGTCCAGAACCGACAGGGCACCGGCCTAGGTCTCGCGATCGTCAAGAAATCCGTGGAGTTGCACGGAGGGACCATCACCTTCGACACCAAGGTGGATGCCGGAACCCAGTTTATCGTCGAATTGCCGTTGCAGGCCCGTGCAAAGGCTCAGGCGGCATGACGCGCGGCCGCATGGACTTTCTGGTTTCCGGAGGCGCGCATGGCTAGGATTTTGGTCATAGAGGACGAGGCCGGCATCCGCATGACCCTGTCGATGATGCTCAAGGCCGAAGGCTTCGAGACAGCGGTGGCCGACAACGGGCGCGCCGGAATCGACGCGGCCCGGGCGGCGACGCCCGACCTGATACTCTGCGATATCAACATGCCCGAGATGAACGGGTTTGAGGTCCTGGAGCAACTGCGCAAGGACCCGGCTCTCGCCGCGACGCCGTTCGTGTTCCTCACCGCGCGCGTTGACCGCGGCGACATGCGGCGCGGCATGAACCTCGGTGCCGACGATTATCTGACCAAGCCATTCACACGCGACGAACTGCTCGAGACGGTCACTGCGCGTCTGAAGAAGGACGAAATTTCGCGCGAAGCGCTGACAAACCAGCTTATTGCCAGCAACACGGCGCTGCAGCAGCGATTCCGCAGCAATCTCTCCGGAGAAGAACGGCCGTCCGTGATTGAAGACGACGAACTGGCCTCGGTGGAAGGCACCGCGTCGGAGGCGACCGTTCTGTTCGCCGATATACGCAACTTTACTACCATTTCCGAGCGCTTATCAGCCCCCGAAATAGCGGAACTGCTGAACGCCTACCTCGAGCGCGCGTGCCAGCCGATCATCGCCTGCGGCGGCAGCGTGGTGAAGTTCATCGGCGACGGAATCATGGCCGTCTTCCCGCATACGGAAATGCGCCCTCGCGAAAAGCAGGCACTGCAAGCGGTCCACGCGGGCCTGGGCCTGTCATTCGTGGCGGATCACTTTCGAGCTTGGGTCAGCGAGCGCCATCCGAACCGAGATCTGCCCGAATTCGCGATCGGTGTAGGTATCCATACCGGCGAAGTAACTCTATGCCGCGTTGGCGGACAGGGCCAGCAGGATTTCACCGCGATCGGCGACACCGTCAACATCGCTGCGCGGCTTGAGGAACAAACCAAGGAACTGGGCTGGCCCGTAGTCGCAAGCGAGGCCACGATCGCCGCCGCGGGCTCGTCGATAGCCCACGGAGCGAGTTGTTCGCTGATCCTGCGGGGACGCTCGCACGCAATCACTGTTTACGAGGTCACCGGTCTCACCACCCTCACGATCACGGCCGACCGCTCGACCGGTGGGTTGAGCGCATCGATGCTGGAGGCGCTCACGGCCAACGCGAATGGCGCAGCGAACGCCGCCAAGGGCGCGCTGCGCGACATGCTCAAGGCCGTCTCCGACAAGACCGATACCGGCGAGAGCAAGCCCACGCGGATAGGCAATTACCACATCATCGAAAAGCTCGGTGAGGGTGCCACGTCGACGGTATATCTCGCGGAACGGGAGTCGGACCAGGAACAGATCGCACTGAAGATCCTCAACAGCCGGCCAGGCGACGATCCGGACGTGATCCAGCGGTTCGTGCAGGAGGCGGCGATGATCTCGCGCATCGGCCATACCAACATCGTGCGGATTTTCGACCACGGATTCGCCGAAGATTGCGCGTACATCGCCATGGAATACTTTCCGCGCGGCAGCCTCACGCAGGTTGTCGGTGGGGCGCTGCCGAAGCGACAGGCGCTGTCGCTGCTGGCACAGGCGGCGAGCGCACTAGGCGAAATTCATCGGAACGGCATCGTGCACAGGGACGTGAAACCGTCAAATTTCATGGTGCGCGAAGACGGTGTCATAGCGCTTGCGGACTTCGGCGTCGCCAAAGACCTGACGACCGACGTCACGAGGACGCAGGCCGGCCTGTCCTTCGGTTCGCCCTACTACATGTCCCCCGAACAAGCGATGGGAACGGAAACGGACGCGCGCTCGGATCTGTACAGCCTGGGAGTAATCTTCTACGAGATGCTGACCGGACGCCGCCCCTACGAAGCCGATTCACTCCATGAACTGATGCAGAAACACGTCGAAGCGCCGCCGCCGAAACTGCCTCCCGAAGTCGCCGACTGCCAGGAAATCGTCGATGGCCTGATGGCCAAGGCGCCGGCGTCACGTTACAGCAGCGCGGACGCGGTGCTGGACGCGATCGATACGGTCTGGACGCGCGCGGCGCTGGCCGCGGCGCGACAGTCTCCGCAAGCCTGAGCAGCCTCCACGCACGCCGTCGGGAATGGGCCTCCTTGGCAGCTGCGGTTCGGATCGCGCGCACATCATCACGATCCGCAGATCGCCGCGGAATTCAGCTCAGGCCCAGCACGTCCTGCATGTCGAACAGGCCCGAATTCTTGTCCTTGAGGAAACGGCACGCGCGCAGTGCGCCGAGCGCATAGGTCATCCGACTTCCTGAGCGTACAGTTAGTTCCACGCGCTCACCGACCCCCGCGAACATGACGGTATGCTCGCCGACGATGTCGCCCCCGCGTACCGCGTGGAACGCGATAGCCTTCGCATCGCGCTCTCCAGTCATGCCCTCACGAGCGTAAATCGCATTCGTCTGCAGGTTACGCCCGAGAGCTGACGCGACGATTTCGCCGATCTTCAGCGCCGTACCCGACGGCGCGTCCGCCTTGTGCCGGTGATGCGCTTCTATTATCTCCACATCGTACGCATCGCCCAGCATGCCGGCGGCGAGTTCCGCGAGCTTGAAAACTGCATTCACACCGATCGCCATGTTCGGGGCGAACACAATGCCGATGCGCGCGGCGGCCTGCGCAATGCGCTGCTTTTGCTCGGCCGAGAAACCGGTGGTTCCTATCACCATTCTTGTTCCGCTCTCCACGCATTTGTCCAGGTGCGCGAGCGTACCTTCCGGGCGGGTAAAGTCGATTAGGCATTCGGCGCCAGCGAGCACGCCGAGATCGGCGGTAACGGAAACTCCGCATGGCGAACCAACGGCTTCCCCCGCGTCCTTGCCCAGGAATCGATTGTCCGCCACCTCCAGCGCGGCGGCGAGCGTGAAATCGTCTTTTCCCGCAGGCCCCAGCAACGCTTCAATCAGCGTCCGCCCCATGCGCCCCGTGGCGCCCGCAACTGCAATCTTCACGGCGTGACTCTCATTGGCTGCTCCCACCCTGGTCCGACTCGGCGCGCGTCCCAGTCGCCGTCGGCGAACTTGCGTTCGATCCCGCCGCGACCACATCGCCCTCGATCCGGGTCAGCCTATCCTGCTCGAAATACACCGAGATTCGCCGCCGCTCGGTGTCGCGGCTATCGGCACGCCGCCGTACGAATACATAGTCCCAGCGATCGCCGTGAAATACGTCGACCACCAGAGGCGTGCCCATGGCGAAGCGAACCTGATCCTTCGTCATGCCGGACTTCAACTGCGCCACCATTTCCTGCGAAATGAAATTGCCCTGCTGGATCTCGATTCGGTGCGGCGACAGATTCGGGAGGTGGCCGCAGGCAACCGCGGTGAATCCGAGAACAAATACGAGAATTCGTTTCATGAACACGTGCTTCTTGCGTACGTAAAAACGATATATGATACCGGAGAGCGCCCCTGCGGTTGCCCGGAATCGGACACCGATCGGGTGGCGAGTGCAATCCGTTCCTGCCATGGATACCCCACGCGCGACGAGACTACGTGACTGATCTCAAGACCATCGGACTCAAGGCGACGACCCCACGTCTTCGCGTGTTGAGACTGTTTGAAACGGCGGCGGTACGGCACATGTCGGCAGAGGATGTCTATCGCATCCTGATGAACGAAGGAATGGATATCGGGCTCGCGACCGTCTACCGTGTACTTACCCAGTTTGAACAGGCTGGCATACTGACGCGCCACCATTTCGAATCGGGCAAGGCCGTGTTCGAACTAAACGAGGGAACCCATCACGATCATCTCGTGTGTCAACAGTGCGGCCGTGTCGAGGAATTTTTCGACGCGGAAATCGAGAAACGGCAGGCCAGGGTCGCGATGGAGCGTGGATTCACCGTCCGGGAACACTCGCTGTACCTCTACGCCGATTGCTCGAAGTCCAATTGCCCGCACAAGCCGCAAGGCTGACGGCCAAATCGGCGCGCGTTCGCCGCCAACCCAATGCAGTCGCCCCCGGATTGACCACGGCTCATTGCGCCAGGGCAACGCCATGGGCCAGGCCGGGGGCGATACCGGTATATTCGCCGACGCTCAGGCCTGGTACTTGAATGACAGCAGCATTCTCGTTCGGTACGCGACCACCTTGCCGTTTTCGATCGCCATGTCCTGCTTCACGACCTCAGCGATGCGGAGGTCGCGCAGCGTCTTGGAAGCGGCCTGGACGGCACGTTTGCCAGCCTCTTCCCACGAGGTCGGGCTTGTGCCAACCACTTCGACGATCTTGTACACGCTGTCGGCACCTGCGGATTTCTTTGCCATGTTTGCCTCCATTTGCGATCATCCCTCCACACTGGCGGGATCGTTGCCATAATACGCTTTTCGGCTCGAGGCCAGTCCCAGTAACCTGAAACGCGATGCCGCGCCTAATCCATTCGAAGCGGACCCGACTATGGACCTGATACTGTGGCGCCACGCCGAAGCCGAGGAAGGCACTCCCGATTCCGCACGCGAACTCACCAAACGCGGGCACAAGCAGGCGAGGCAGATTGCGGCGTGGCTGAAGGAACGCCTCCCTGCAAACCGCGCCATTCTAGTCGGCCCTTCAAAGCGCACCCGGCAAACCGCCGACGCGCTAGACCTGCCTTACGAGTCGACGAAAAACGTGGGCACGGGCGCCACCCCGGATGACGTCCTGAGCGCAGCAGGTTGGCCAACGCGCGATGGCGCGATATTGGTCGTTGGACATCAGCCCACGCTTGGCGACGTTGCGGCTCGGATTCTATGTGTGCATGGAGATGCCGGTCTTGCGATCAAGAAAGGCGCGCTGTGGTGGTTTTCGTGCCGCCCGCGCCACGGCGGCGACGTAGTACTGCGTGCGGTGATCGGCCCCGACCTCGTTTAGAATCCGGCAGCCCGCTCAGAAAGTCCTTGAGTATTCTTCGCCCAGAGCGAGAACGTCGATTCGCATTCCGAGTGAGCGCCACTCGTCGGCCTCCGCCTCGATTGCGGCTTCGGTAAGCGGGTGCTCTTCGAGCCATCCGCGCTCCACCCCAAGCTGAAAACCGGAATCCGTAGAACGACAGGCAATGCGCGGCAGCGTGATATCGCTGCGTGCGAGATAAAAAAGTGCTGCCAAGCGAAGCGCAAATATTAGTGACCAATCCGAGCTTCGTGCCGATAGGCCTTCGAGCTTCGTGAGCTTGCCCCGGTGCGCGAGGACCAGTCGCGCCAACCGTGCCTGTTCATCGCGCGAAAAGCCCGGCATGTCCGCCTGGGACAATATGTATGCAGAGTGTTTGTGGTAAGCCGCGTGCGCGATCGAAATGCCGATCTCATGCAGCGCGCAGGCCCAGCGCAGTATCAGCGACTCCGCCTCCGGCGGCTCGATTACGATTTCCGACTGCAGCCTTGAAGCCAGCCCGGATACGCGCTCGGCCTGCGCCGCGTCGACATGATAACGGCGCATGAATTCGGCGACGGTCGCTTCGCGCATGTCATGGTGCTGCACTCGCCCCAGTAGGTCATAGAGCACACCCTGGCGCAGCGCGCCTTCCGACACATCGAGCGTGTCGATACCGAACTCCGCAAGTATCGCGGACATGATGGCGATTCCCCCGGGCAATGTGGGACCACGATCGTCCCGCAGCCCCGCGAGCCGCAGGTTTTGGACCTCGCCCGCGTCGATGAACGCCGAACGGAGCCTCTTCAGCCCCGTCGCAGTGATGCCCTGCTTTACCCAGCCGCTCTCGGCCATCATGCCGGCGATCGAGCGCGCCGTTCCAGACGAAGCGATCACGTTCTTCCACCCCATGCGGCGAAACAGCTTGACGATGCGCTGCAACTCGTTCGCGGCGGCGAGTTCGGCGCGCTTGAATCCCGCCTTGTCAAGCTTGCCCTCCGGAAAATACTTCAGGCTATAACTGACACAGCCCATCGTGATCGATTCCATCAGTTCCGGTTTCAGGCCGGTGCCAATGATGAACTCGGTTGAGCCGCCGCCGATGTCCACGACAAGACGTTTGTGAGGCGATGGCGGAAGCGTGTGCGCTACTCCGAGATAGATAAGCCTCGCCTCTTCGCGCCCGAAAATCACTTCGATCGGGAATCCCAGTATCGTTCTTGCCTCGGCGAGGAATTCATCGGCGTTCCTGGCCACCCGCAATGTGTTGGTGCCCACCGCACGTACCGCGCCCCGTGGGAAACCCTGAAGGCGCTCGGCAAAACGGCTCAGTGCCTCCAGTGCGCGCAATTGAGTCGCGCGGTCAAGGCGCCGATCGCGCGTCAGCCCTCCACCTAGACGGACAGCATCTCTAATAGAATCAAGCAGATAGATCTGCTCGCCCACGACTCGCCCTATCTGGAGATGAAAACTGTTCGATCCCAGATCGACCGCCGCGAGGGTCTCGTGCTTCAAAGGCTCCTGCTTCATGGTCTGCGGCGCCGGTTGGACACCGGCGCGATTGCCCGCCCTAACGCAAAACGGCCCCGAACATAGCACCACCACCCGAGCGGCGCAACGCACCCGCCGGCTTCGCGTGGGCCTTCGTGCGCACCACGGACAAATGGACTAAAATGGTTAGCATTCAGACAGATATCGACGTGGGTCAAGCGTAGTCCTCGATGCGCCCGTTCCATTCCCGGATTACTGGCAGGCGGGTTGCTCGCTGGTAGCAGGGTCAGCCCCAAGAAAATGCTCCAAGAACCCGTATCACTGCTGAAGCAAACCGAACCGCTTTTCCTGAACCGCGAATTGAGCCTGTTGGCGTTCAATCGCCGGGTATTCGCGCAGGCGGAGGACCGGCGCACACCCATGCTCGAACGGCTGCGCTTCCTGTGCATTGTGTCGTCCAACATGGACGAATTCTTCGAAATCCGCGTCGCCGAACTGAAGGAACGCATCAAGCTCGGCGGCGACATGGACCACCGCGGTGAGGGAGCCGCCACGGATACTTTCCAGATCGTGAGCGAACGCGCTCACATCATGGTCAGCGAGCAGTATCGTCTGCTGAACGAGGAAATTCTCCCCGGTCTGGAAGAGGAAGGCGTTCGTTTTCTGAACGAGTCGGACTGGACATCCGAACAGCGCCGTTGGCTGCACGATTATTTCGTGCGCGAAATGATGCCGCTCATGACGCCGATCGGACTTGATCCCGCGCATCCGTTTCCGCGCGTGCTCAACAAGAGCCTGAATCTGGCCGTACAGCTCGAAGGTCGGGACGCGTTTGGGCGCAGTTCCGGCCGCGCCATCGTGCAGGCGCCGCGGCTGCTGCCGCGCGTGATGCAGATTCCGCCGCAGCTTACGGGGGGAGTAAGGCACCAGTTCGTTCAACTCAGCTCGGTTCTGACGGCGTTCGCGAGCGCGCTGTTTCAGGGGATGGTCGTCAATGGCGCATATCAATTCCGGCTGACGCGCAACAGCGATTTGTTCGTCGACGAGGAGGAAATTCAGAACCTGCGCATTGCTCTTGCGGGTGAGCTGCCCCAACGTCACTTGGGAGATTCGGTAAGGCTGGAGGTGTCCGAGTCCTGTCCGGCGGAGATGGCCGAGTTCCTGCTGCAGCAGTTCGAACTCACCGAACAGGATCTGTACCGCGCCGATGGCCCGGTCAACCTGGTGCGATTGATGAGCGTAGCGGACATCGTTGACCTGCCGGCACTCAAGTTCAAGCCGTTCCTCCCGGGCGTTCCCAAGACTCTGGGCAAACACGGCGACATCTTCCGCTCGGTGCTCAAGGCCGACATCCTTCTGCACCACCCGTTCCAGTCCTTCAATCCGGTCATCGAAATGCTGGAGCAGGCCGCCGAGGATCCGAACGTGCTGGCCATCAAGCAGACGGTATACCGCACCGGAACCGACTCGGTGATCATGAAGTACCTGATCGACGCCGCCCAGCGGGGCAAGGAAGTCACGGTAGTGGTGGAACTGCTGGCGCGCTTTGATGAAGAGGCCAATCTCAATTACGCGGCCAAACTCGAGGAGGTGGGAGCGCACGTAATCTATGGCGTAGTGGGCTACAAGACTCACGCCAAGATGCTGCTGGTCGTGCGTCGCGAAAACGGGGAACTGCGCCGCTACGCACACCTGTCGACCGGGAATTACCATCCGCGCACGGCAAAGCAGTACACCGATTTCGGCCTCATGACGGCGAACGAGGAGATCTGTGCCGATGTCGATGCCGTGTTCAAGCAACTGACCGGACTCGGACGCGCCAGAAGCCTCAATCACCTGTGGGTATCACCGTTCACACTGCACGAGCGCATTATGGCGGCGATCAAACGCGAAATCCGGCACGCCAAAGCTGGCAAACCCGCCCACGTGATCGCGAAGATGAACTCGCTGCTGGAGCGCAAGGTGATCGAGGCGCTGTATGCGGCATCGCAAGCCGGCGTGAAAGTGGACCTGCTGGTACGCGGCGTATGCGCGCTGCGGCCGGGCATTCCCGGGCTCTCCGAGAACATCCGAGTACGCTCGATTATCGGCCGGTTTCTGGAGCACTCGCGCATCTTCTATTTCCTGAACGAGGGCGCCGAAGACGTGTATCTGTCGAGCGCCGACTGGATGGAGCGCAATTTCTTCCGCCGCATCGAGCTGTGCTTCCCACTGCTCGATGCGCGTCTCAAGCAGCGCGTGATCAAGGAAGGGCTGAAAGTCTACCTGGCCGACAATAACCAGGCCTGGGAAATGGATTCCAGCGGAAACTATCACCGCAGGCGCTCCTATGGCCGTGTACCGCGTTCGGCTCAGGAACAGCTGATCGCGCAGCTTACTGCGCGCTAGGGAGCACCTGAAACTCCATCGGATAGGTGTGCAGTCGTCGGGCACCTGAATTGGTGATCAGTACCGTTTCCGCGAAGACGCAGCCGGTCTCCCCCTTGCGCCATTTCGGATCGAACAGGTCGATATTGAATGCGAACACCATGTTTGCACGAAACTCGTCGCCCATCGCCGCGATCGCGCCCTCATCAGCGCGAATTGCGTGGTGCCGATAGCGCGGATATTCCAGAGACCCCAAACCGTGGCCGTGAATTCCGGCCTCGCAGATACCCAGACCGCGCGATTCGATAGTCGCCTTGACGGCGTCCATGGCCGTTGACATCTTCTGTCCAGGGCCGAACATGCGCATTCCGCTCTCGTAGGCCGCCAAGCAGCCGTCATAGATTTCCAGATATTTCTCCTCTGGCTCGCCAATGCAAAAGCTGCGCTCGACATGCGTGAAATAGCCGCCGTATTTCGGGTGAATCTCGCAGATGATCATGTCGCCGGACGCGACCCGCCGCTGCGTCGGCACCCTGAACGGGTGTGGCCGCGGCGAGCGATCACAGGTCCATAGGAACAACGTAGGTTCCTCTCCGCCGTTGGCGAGCATCACCTCCATCATGGCTGCGTAGATTTCGCATTCCTTTACCCCGGGTCTCGCCTCGTCCCTGCATGTCGCCAGCATCAGATCGCCCAGCCGCGCCGCCTGACCGAGCATACCGATTTCTTCGTCGCTCTTGACGGCGCGCGCCTTTTCCAGCATGTCGCCGACGTTGACAAGTTCGGCCCTCGGAAGCAATTGCTGCAGCCGAACATACATGCTGTGCGGAACCCAGCCGTCGGGATCGAGAGGACCGGCCAGGCCATCCATTCCGATTCTCCCCGCATCGAGACCGAGTTCCTTCAAGCGGCCGGCAACCGTTTCGGCGAGCGAGCCCCTGCGCGAACGTACGTCGGGGACCCAGTCCTGCGCGCTGCGCCAGTAATCGACGAACACCGGCGAGAATACATAGCTCGTCGGTTCACCCTCCAGCGGAAAAATCAAAATGTTGAATTCCGCATTGCCGCCGATCGGGCTCAAGTAGCGCGCGTTTGCGACGCAAAAATCCCAGTGCAACGGCATCCCGGTCAGCACCAGGCAATCGAGCCCATTCGCGCGCATCGTCTGCCGCGTCTCTCCCCAACGGCGATCCCGTTCACGCAGTGACAATCTCGGCAGTTCCATCCTGTTGCTCACGTCCTGTCCCCTTCTATTCCTTGCGCTGCCGTCGCCAAGACACCGTTCTCGGATGCGGTTTCAATCGTCGAGAAGCTTGAGACGCTCCAGGCTGTGAAGATAATCCGCAATGCCCCTATCGAGATCGTACTGCGGTGCATACCCAAGCTCCTGGCGGGCCCGCGAAATGTCGTAGATTCCGGACATCGGATACGGAGAATTGAAAAAATTCAAGCCGGGCCCGATTTCAATATCCGCGCTCGGAACATGCCGCCGCAGAATGCGCGCAAAGTCATTGAGCGTCGCCCCGACGCCGCTGCCGATGTTGAACACGCGATGTTTCAGGTTTTCGGTGACCGTCGCGAGATAGAGCCCCAGCGCCGAATCCTTGTTGTAGATGAAGTCGTCCTGTTGATCGCCGCCTTGTGCGAGATGGAATGGCAGTCCGCGCGCAGGATGCTCGACGATCTGGCTCGTCACTCCCATCTTGCCGTGCCTCGCCGTCTTTCCCGGACCGTATGTGGTCGCAAAGCGGAGCACGACAACGTCCACGTTCATGTTCGCCTGATAGTACAGGCCGACCTGCTCTCCCATGAGTTTTGCAGAATCGTAGATACGGATCGGATTCTTGGGCATGTCCTCCTGCATGCGCTTGTATGCAGGATGACCGTACTCGCCGAGCACCGCACCGTAAATACCCTTGGCACTGGTGTAAACGACCCGCTTTACGTCGAACAGGCGAGCGGCTTCAAGTACGTTCACCATGCCCATGACATTGACCTGCACACTGAGCGCAGGATTCGCCTGAGACACTGCGCCGACGAACGCGGCCGTATGGACGATATGCGTCACCTTGCGCGTCTTGATCACCTGCAGCAGGCGGGGCATATCAAGCAGGTCACCAAGCTCGATATCCACCTTGTCCAGAATGTCGGAGACAAGCCGCTCATCGCGGTGGCGCGCAAAGATGACGGGGCGATGTCCTTCGAGAACGAACTTGCGGCTCGTTTCGGCGCCGATAACCCCCATTCCCCCCGTTATCAGGACCTTCATAGGTCAATTCCTCGCTGGCTTCAGGGCCGAGCTTGACTCATCGCGGCGCGGCCGGTTCGCTTGCAGAAACGCCACGCGAGATCGCGTGCCCTATTCCCAGGGGCTTTGCGTCGACCAGCACGAAGGCCACCCGAGCCCTTTCGCTTCCGCGGTTGACCCAGGCATGGTTGGTGCCCCGCTGGACCATGACATCGCCGGCCTTCAGTTTCACCGTCGAGTCGTCCATATCCATTTCGATTTCGCCCGAGAGCACGATCACGTAGTCGACGGTCTCCGTTCGATGCATGACGGCGGAATTTCCCGGCGGGAAATCGATCACCGCGAACCGGGTTCCGTTCGGCGGCGGCGGTGAACCCAGTATGCGTGCTCCCATGTCCTCGAACTGATCGCCCACCGATATGTCCGCGGGCATTTCATCAGTGGACCAGATAAGCGTCGAAACCGTGCCGGGCCCGGGATATTTTTCGTTTGTCGCCGGCCCGTCCAGTATCGCCTTCGCGACCTTGTCCTTCGTATGTCCCGTCACGACCCTGCGAATCGGTGGGTAGTGCGGCTTCTCGGGTGACATTTGTGATTGCCTCCTCATTGGAATGATACACAAGCTGCAGCGGCAAAATCGGGCTTCTCCCGCCAAGAGCGTCCGCGCGACGCGCAGATCATAAGCGGCATTCTAGTCATTCGCGAGCCTCGTGTTGACGATTCCGCAGATGGATCGAACCCTGTATCCGTTTCGTCCGGCACAGCGCAAGCCACCGTGCGAATTGCGCGCTCATTTACATGAACATCTCTCGCGTCTGGCATACTTTGATCGTTTGCATTCAAATTCGAGGAAGACGTCTTGGACAAGCTGACTTTGACGCTCGCCATAGGAAACTACGACCATGTCCGCGACGTGATTGACGGGCAGGTTCCAGTGCAGGGGGCGCGCCTTATCGTCCTCAATCTTCCTCCCGAAGAGGTGTTCTTCAGATTTACGCTGCATCGCGAATGGGACGTCTCGGAAATGTCGATGGGTACTTATGTCTCTATGCGCTCTCAGGAAGACAAAAGCATTACCGCCTTGCCGGTTTTCGTGTCGCGCGTGTTTCGGCACTCGATGATTTACGTATCCGAGGGCAGCGGGATCACGAAACCACAACAACTCGAGGGCAAACGCGTCGGTATACCGCAGTGGACCCAGACAGCGGCAATCTATTCCCGTGGCTATCTCTCCCACGATGCGGGCGTACCACTCGATTCCATCGAGTGGGTGCAAGGCGGCGTTAATCAGGCCGGCCGCATAGAAAAAATGAAGCTGAAGCTGCCGCACGGCGTCAGATACCGGAACGTTTCGGACCGATCACTTACCGATATGCTGCTCGCAGGCGATCTCGACGCCGTCCTGTCAGCGCGACCGCCCTATGCCCACGGACAAGGCGTACGGCGCATGTTCGAAAACTATGAGCAGGCTGAAGAAGCGTACTTCAGGAAGACAGGTATATTTCCCATCATGCACGTGCTGGCCGTCAAGACCGAACTGCTCGAACGTTATCCGTGGCTGGCGATGAACCTGTACAAGACGTTCGACGAGGCGAAGCGGCGTTCAATGGAAAGATTGCAGGACATTACCGCCTCGTACGCTCCGCTTCCCTGGTTGAGATCCTATAGCGACCGGATGAAAGCTCTCTTTGGCCAAGACTTTTGGCCCTACGGCCTGGAGCCGAACCGCAAGACGCTGGAGGCCTTTCTTCTTTTTGCATTCGAGCAAGGCGTGTGCCACCGCAAGGTCGAACCCGAAGAGCTGTTTCCGAAGCAGGTATTGAGCACCTACAAAGTCTGAATCGACCGGAGCTTCAATACATCTCGCGCAGAAAGATGAACGGGCTCCGTGAAGCGCCGAATCGCAGCCGCGCGTTGGGATCCTTGTCGAAACTTCCGCCGCACCAGTTGCCGCGCAACCAGGCGAGATCGGCGCGCGTGGAGTCCGCCACTGCCGGACTCCAGGTAATGCAGCTCGCGTCCTGGCTGGTTGCCGGCGGAGGTGCGCCCAGGTTGATCGAAAGGTCGACGCTGCCTTTTTCGGCCAAAGGATTGTTGACCGTCAAGAGTGCTGTCCCGCCGCTCAGCGTGGGTGAACCGGGCGAAGTGGTCGACGAAAGCGCGCCCCGGTAATTGCCGAATACCAGCGAACCAGCCGGTATCGTGGTGCAGTTGTCCTGGCTGTTGCTCTGCCATCCGCTGCCGTTCCAGTACAGCGCCCGCACCGGTACCCGAATGGGAAGCAACTCCGAACCATACGCGCTGTCGAGCTTGAGGATGCCGTAGCGCATCGACTTGCCGGCGTCGAATGCGATCCCATTGCCCGCAGTCGCCGCGCCAAACGATGCCGGATTGCCGGCAAAGGCGACAAGGTCAGTGTCCGTCACGTTCAACTCCAGCCGGATATCGGCATCGAACGGTGCGTCGCGCGTCGTCGCGCTGCGCGTAAAGGCCAGTCCGCTACCCAGGTCGAACGTGAGCGTGCCGACGCCGTTGCTGAACGACCCGATGGCCGGATCGCCCGTGGTGGCCGGCAGCCCCGCTGTGTTGAGCATTGGGGTGGCGCCGGCGTCGAAGCGCGAATAGCGTCCATCCTGTGCGTCGTAGGGTGCTTTGTTGAGGCTCGTTCCTGCTGAATTGGAGAGCTTCATGTAGGCACCCTGGTAGTTCTGGGTGACCGCGTTTGTCAATCCGTTGTTGGTGCCGCTGCGCGCGGTAACCGTTATCACCGGCTGAACGCTGTAGGTAAAAGGAGCGCCAACATAGGTAAACGTCCCGCAAGCCGTGGCGATCGACGGCGTGTTGTAGCTCAGGTCGAAGTTGTCCGGAATGAAACGCCCGAATCCGCTGGCGCCGGTGATCTGGGGAACGGCGGTGCTGCCGAACGAGCAGCCATATTTGCCGCCCACCAGCGAATTCGAGAAGTCCGCGCTGCATCCGTCGGGCTGGTCGACGCTGGTGAAGCTGGAGTCGTACACGGCATTGGCGTTGAGCCCGACATTGCCGACCTCGCTGTAGAAGAACGCGTCGCCGCTTGCCGTTCCGGTCAGCGCCGAAGCCGCATTGAAGCTGCCGCCGATCGCGCCCGCGGTCGGCGTGCCCGCTATCTTTGAATTGTCTATACCCGGTGTGCCGTCGTAGCCGACCACCGCGGCGGCCGTGAGATTGAAATTGGCCCCGGTCTTGATTGCCGGAGCACCCGAAGTGCCGGCGTTCGTCGCGTTGGTCGAAGTCACGGTGAGCGCCGTCGGCCTGATCGCAAAATTGTCCGACGAACAACTGCGCCGCGGCGGCCCGCTGACCGAGGTGGCACGGACCCGCACGTCGCGGTATGCGTTGGACACGGTAAACGGACCCACGGTAATCAGGCCGTTATCCGGGGCTGAAAAGGAGGGGTCGGGGCTCAATGTAACGATGGTGGACCAACTGCTGCGGCATTGGTCGGAATCGAGCGCGCCGCTATTATCACTCGCGTCAAGCAACTCGACGCTGACCGTCTTGTTGTAGTTGGTGTCCCGGCTGCCGTCTGTATTGAGCGCGACCAGGTCGAGGCTGAACGGCGCGCCTGCGAGCTTGGTGTGGACATAGGTGGACGGCGTTGCATTGGTGCAGCTCGCGCCGACATCGCAGACATTGAACCCGCCTCCCACGACCGCCGCCGCGAGCGGAACCGAGGTGCTGGTGATGGTCCGGATCGGCGCGGTGACGCTTGCCGTCAGCGTTTGGCTGGACACGGTCGACAGCGTCACCGAGAAAGTCCGGGTGCCGGAAACCAGTGCCGCAGGGGACGGAAGGATCGCGCTTGGATCGCTTGAGCTGATGGTGACCGTGTCGGTTGCCGTGTTGACGATGTTCCAGCCTTCATCCACGGCGTTGACGGTAATGTTGAACGCCACCCCGGCGGTCTGGTTGGTCGGTGTACCGGTCTTGCCGGTCCCCGCCGACGGAGGTGGAGGGATTCCGTTCCAGGCCACCGGGCTCGCGGATTCCCCGGGCACCAGGATCTGCAACATCGGCACGACCTCGAAGCTGCTGCTTCCGGTGATCGATCCCGCTGTGGCCGTGATGGTGAAGGAGCCGGTATTCCACATGCGAACGGTGTGCGACGCGAGCACGCCGTTGACAAAGGCCGCCGTTGCGCCGTAACCGGCCGACAGCCAGCCGTCCGACGAAATGGTCGCGGTTCCGCCGAAGCCGGTATTCGTCGTGCCATCCGAATTCCTGGCGGTGATCCGAAGATTGAAGCTGATCCCGGCGATTTGGGTTCCAACGCTGCCGCCGCCTTCGGCCTCGACGAGGAACGACGGAACCGCGGGTTTGAGGGCGATGGTCAGGAACGCGTTGATGCTGCTGGTGACGCTCGCCGTCGTATTTCCGATAGCTCCTGCGGTTGCGTTGATGCCGTCCCACACCCCAATGCCACCGCCGTTGCCCGAGGTCGTCCCGGCATCGGATCGCTCGGTGATAGCGGCGAGAGTTGCATTTGTCTGCGCGCTGAATGCAGCGGCCGCGGAGTCGTCGTCGCGGGCGACCGCCTGAACGACAAGCGTGTCATCCACCGTGGTCGTGACTCCGGATACCGTGACGGACGTGCTGGCCGAACTCTTGACGCCGCCGCCGGTGACGTCCCACGGGTCGCCGCTTCCGATGGCGCCGCGGTAGGTGAGGATTCGGGCGTAGACGTGATTGCCGGGGTCCGCGACGGTCGGAGCAGGCATCGAAGTCGATGTGGCGCGCGCCCAGAACACGGTAATGCGCGTGCCGTTGGGTCCTGCCCCCGTTGCCTGTGGACTGCTGGCGACCTCGACGAATCCCGCCGGGGTGGAAAGCGTGGCGGCTTGTCCTCCGCCACTCTCGACAAAGAGAAGTGCCACATCGTCAACGGCGTGCGCCGGCCAGGCCGGACTGACCGCCCCGGTCCCGCTGACCTCTGGGCCTGCGGCCTGGTAAGCAGGCGCTGCCCGCGCTTCGTTTACCGTCGCCGATGCAACGGCGAGCAGTCCCAGCACCAGGAGCGCCGGGACTCGCAGGAACTCCCGCGGCCGGCGGAGCATCGCTCGGCGACGATTCCGGAAGCTCATAGCGTGACCTTCACGCGACGCTCGATATAGTTGTTGCCCGGCGCAGCATTCGGGCAGACGCCACCACCGGGCTGATTGCAGGCGGTGGACTGGATCTCGTAGACGGTCGGTCCGCCGCTGCCGTCCGCGTAAGCCGTGCAGGTCACCGTCACCGTGATTCCCGCCAGAGTTGGCGCGGTCGGAAACGTGAACGACGTCGACGCGGCACAGGCGCCGGACCGAAGCCGCTTGTACGCTCCCCACTCGATACCGGCGCGCGCCGCCTGATAGACGCGTGCGCCCTGAACGTCCAGCGCCGAGCCGACCTGCTGCGTCGTGGACACGATGACAATGGCCGTTCCAAGCGCCGCAAGGACCACCAGCAGGAAGATCGCGGCGACGATGCTGAATCCGCGGCACTTCGCGCGTACATGCAGGCCGGCCGGCGGCGTCGAATTCATGGTGAATTGTCCACGTGTATCTGCTGGAACGCGGTAATGCTTTCCCCGCTCGACGTGCCGTCGGTGAGCGTCAGCTTGATGTAGAGCAATCCGTTGCGCTGGGATACGCCGGCCGAATAGCCGATCTCGCAGGTAACGTTGGTCAACGCTATCGCCGCGCTGCCTCCCGGGGCGGCCGTCGGCACGCCGGCGTTGAAACCGTAGTTCCGGTACCGCGTCATCGTGCCGGGTGTGCCCGGTATCCCGCCGGTCCGCGGACATTCGTAGGTCACCGCCTTGATCGAGCCAGGTACGACGTGAAAGCGGCTGCTCGGCGAGGGCAGCGGCGGCGAGGCGCTGGCGAACGGATTGGTCGCCAATGTAACGGCATTCCCGGCGATGCCGGTCACCTGCGCGCGGTTTCCGCCGGTGTAGGCGTCTGCCGGTGCGTAACCCGAACCGAGGTTGTAGACGACGATGTAATCCCCGGCGGCGAGCGCGGGATTGTTCGGCATCGGACCCAGGACATCGAATGTGAGTTTGCTTATATCGGTGAAGTCGAGAAAGTAGACGCCGGTGGAAGCATCGCCAGTGGAACCATCCGACACATCGCGATAACGCCCGCCGGCCGTGGCCAGGACAAATTCGACGTAGCTGTACGTCGCGTTGGTCGTGGTATCCACGCGCAGGCTGTTGGGCAGCGCCAGGCGCACCTCTCGCGCGAGCCGGCGCAACGTGACGTCAGCGGCATCGGTCAGGTCGCCCCGCCTTTGGGCGGCCAGATAACCCTCCACCGGCGTTCGAATGAATACCGCCACCACGGCGGCGATGATCCCGGTGATGACGATGACCATGATCGCTTCCACCAGCGTAAACCCGCGCTGCCCGAGACTGATTGAACTTCTCCGCGTGCTCATGGCAAGTAATTGGGCGAATGGCGAGTGCGGTAACCCTCGAGCGTGATGCTGTCGCCGCCGCGGCTCACCGTCACCGCAATACGAAGCGCCTCCATGGTCGCGCCCGCGGAAGTGGAGACGATGTCGTTCAGGTTTTCGGCGGCGATCTGGATCGTCGCGCTGTATCCGGCCGGGGCCGCGTAGACACCGCTTATGTCAACTACCGGGCTCGCCAGCGCCAGCCCGCCGCCGACGTAGTAATCATTGACATTGTTGAAGGGATTGGCGGCGCTGGTGCGCGTCTGGCCGGCTTCAGCCGGCGAGACCAGCACGCCGAGCTCCTCGACATAGTTGGCCGTGCAACCCGCCGTGCCGCCGGCCGTGCTTGCGAGCGGATCTGTCGGATCGCAGTAAGTGAACGGCATCAGCGCGACCTCCTCGAGCAGTGCCTCGGCGATCGACAGCATGTTCTTGCGGATCATCGGATCGGCGCTGTCCTTGACGGTGGCGTTCAGCACGATGAGGATGCCGGCAATGCCGACGCTGACGACGACGATGAACATGATCAGCTCGATGATCGTCAATCCGGCATGCCTGGGGTGCGGCCCGAGGCTAATGGACATAGCCGGTCTCCGACTCCACCAAGATGTCCGGCTGCCCGGTGGACGAGAACGTCACGGCCCCAGACGCGCCGCCGCGCGCATCAAACTGAAACGATGCCGCGCTGGCAGTAAGCGTCACTCCGGACGGGGCGCAGATCTGATTACCGGAACCGCCGCAGCTTCCGTCAGGCGACGGCAAGGCCAGCGGACTCGCAAACGGGCAGACACCGCCGAAAGGGGTGGCCGTACTCTCGGGAACATTGGCATCGACGGAAAAGCTGACCACGTTTGCGGCAACGCCGACGCACACATAGCGCCGCTGCGCCACCGCCGCCTTGCGAGCGAACTGAAGGCCCGCCTTCAGCCGGTCATGATAGGCGCGCTCGTCGAACCCGCTCTTGAAATCCATGCGCGATACGACGAATACCGCGAGAATGCCCATGATGATCATCGTCATCACCAGTTCCACCAGCGTAAAGCCCCGTGACCTTTGCCCGGTCGCGCCGCCAGGTTGCGCGAAGCGCAAGTTCATGCTCGGAACCTTTGGCCGGAAGACGAGATTCCGTACCGGCTTGCGCCCGCTTTTGAAGTCCGGCGGTTCGCTTCCAAACTTTCTCCGAGTCACGCTTATTCCATCCACACCAGACTTGCCATGCGTCCCGTCGCGCCGTCGCGACGAAATGAATAAAAGCGTTCCGGATCATTGTATGTGCAAAACGTCCCTCCATAGATTCGCCGGATTCCGAGCCGCTCCAGGCGTTGTCGCGCCAGCTTGTTCAGATCGGCAAGAAACTTGCCCGGTCCACGCGGAACAAAAGCGCTCGCGGCATCGGCGTCCGCTGTTACGAAGGCCTCGAACACGTCGGACCCGACCTGATAGGCGCTGGCTCCGATCCCCGGACCGAGATAGGCGGTCAGCGATCCGCAGCCTATTCCCCCCTCACCCAGCACGCACACCACATTTTCGATGACTCCGGCAGCAAGACCGCGCCAGCCGGCGTGGGCGATGCCGACTGCCGAGCCATCGGCGTCCGCGAGTAGCACCGGAACGCAGTCGGCGGTAAGCACCGCGCACACACGCCCCGAATGCCACGCGACGGCGGCGTCGGCCTCCTGGCCCACCGCCCCCGGTCCGGCCTCGATCACGCGTGAGCCGTGCACCTGCCGCAGCCACACCGGATCGTCGGGCAGAAATTCCCTGAGTGCGTCGCGGTTCCGCGATACCGCAAGGGCTTCGTCACCAACGTGATCGCCGAAGTTCCACCCCGCGTATGCGCCTGTGCTCGCCCCTCCGCTTCTTGTGGTGATCAATGCCCGCACCCGCTGCGACACCGGCCAGTCGGGTACTATCCAGCCTGGAGGAATGTTCATCGCAGCGCCGACAAGAGTTCCTGCATGTCAGCAGGCACGGGCGATTCGAACTGCATCGATTTGCGGCTCGTCGGGTGCACGAACCCCAGTCGCCATGCATGCAGCGCCTGCCTTGCAAACGAATCGACGAGCGGATTGCCGAGCGGCTTCCGTGGTGACCGATAGACCGGATCTCCGATCAGAGGATGGCCTATGGACTGCATGTGGACCCGGATCTGGTGCGTGCGGCCCGTGGCAAGGCTGCACTCGAGCAGTGTCACCTGGTCAAACTGCCGCCGCACCCGGTAATGCGTGATCGCAGACTTGCCGCGGCCACTGACCGCCATGCGCGTACGCGTTCGGGCGTCGCGTCCGATCGGTTCTTCTATCGTACCTGCGCGTAGACCGCGGAACGCGCCAAACACGAGTGCGAGATAGTCACGCTTCACGCTGCGAGCCTGCAACTGACGTACCAGATCGGTCTGCGCTTCGAGGCTCCTCGCGACGACCAGCAGACCGCTGGTCTGCTTGTCCAACCGATGCACGATCCCGGCCCTCGGTATGCCGGCAAGTTCGGGGGCATGATGCAGCAGCGCGTTTAGCATCGTGCCGTTCAAGTTTCCGCTTCCGGGATGCACGACCAGACCGGCAGGCTTGTCGACCACGATAACCGAATCATCCTCGTACAGAACGGGCAGCTCGATACTTTCGGCCCGGTGAGCCAGTTCTGCCGGGCCGGGCTGGCGTACAAGTGTCACCTCCTCGCCGCCTCGGATCCGCTGCTTCGGCCTGGCTGCGACGGAGTCGACTCGGATATATCCATCGCGCAACCACGCCTGCAGCCGGCTGCGCGAATGCTCCGGAAACATGCGCACCAGCGCTTGATCCAGCCGCAGACCGGCCAGTTCCCCGGGCACCGTACACACCGCTTCGGCGCCATCCGGCGCGCTATAATGCTGTCCGATAACCACTTCCCTTGTGTATCCGCAGATGAAACGTCGCCTGGGCAATCTGGCCGCTTTGGCCGCAATGGTACTGCCGTTGTTTCTATTGTCCGCCTGCGGCCTGTTCCCGGACAAGGGCGACCCCACGAAGGATTGGTCGGCCAAGCGCCTGTATGACGAAGCGAAGGACGAACTGACCTCGGGCAACTTCGAGCAAGCGATCAAGCACTACGAAACCCTGGAATCGCGCTATCCCTACGGCGCGTACTCGCAGCAGGCTCAGATCGAGAGCGCCTACGCGTATTACAAGCAGGGCGAATCGGTCTCGGCGGTCGCGGCGATCGATCGCTTTCTGAAGCTGCACCCGAATCATCCCAACGCCGATTACGCCTATTACTTGAAGGGCCTGGTGCATTTCAACGAGGACCACGGACTGTTCGCGAAACTCTCGGGGCAGGACCTGACCGAGCGCGACCCGAAAGCCGCCAGGGATTCCTTCGACGCGTTCAAGGAACTGGTGAGGCGCTTCCCGGAGAGCAAATACGTTCCGGACGCCTTGGCGCGGATGAAATATCTGGTCAATGCGCTTGCATCGAGCGAAGTGCATGTCGCCCAGTGGTATATGAAACTCGGCGCCTATGTTGCGGCGGTCAACCGGGCCCAGTACGCACTGCAGAATTACCCGGAAGCGCCGGCCACCGAGGAAGCGCTGTTCCTGATGGTCAAAGCCTATGACGCACTGGGCATGACCAAACTGCGCGACGACGCCGAGCGCGTGATGCGCAGGAATTTTCCGAAGAGCGCCTATTTCGCAGGGATCGGCGGTGATAAGACGCCGTGGTGGAAATTCTGGTGAGTGCGATTCGAGGCTGAGAAATTCGGTCTTGCGCAGGTCCCGGCATGCTGCCCGCCCGCTATCGGGAACCTGAAACGGCGCCGCGTGTAAAGCACCCCTTTCGTCGGCGCCCGACGAGATGAAACCGGGCACCGGGAGGAGGATCTGGCCCAACTCAATAGCATCCTGCCGGAAGGACCGGTATGGATCAGAAAGCGGTCGGAAATGGTCTATACCCAGCGCGGACGCTTCGGCCAGCAGCGAAAGTACATGGGCGCGAGATTGAGCGTCCACCCCTCGGCGATTCTGTTGAAAAACTCGATGTCGTGCCCGACAGGATGTTGTCTTGGAAGATTTTGTAGCGTGGAGATCGCCCCTTTGTCGGGGTTCTGCTTGGGCTTAATGCCCAGGTTGTTCGTTAATCGGTAGATTTTGCCTCAGGCGGGCGCGCCTATCCTGTGAATTGGTGGTCCCTGGGCGACCATCTTGGCCAGACGCCGCAGATTTTGTACGGCAGCGGCGAGGGTAAATTCATCACTGGCGCCGCTCAGTCCGCGTAACCGAAGGCGATCAAGCTTGAGGATGGATTTGAGGTGCGCAAAGAGCATTTCGACCTTCTTACGTTCGCAGCGCGAACGTTCATATTCCGGGGTCGTGGCAATGTGTCGAGCCACATCGCGGGCAGCTTCATGGATACTGCGGACAATTTTGCGAAACGTGGTATTAGGGCAGCACTGCACTTTCATTGGGCATGCTGCGCAATCGCGCTGACTGGAACGATAGACAATGGTATCGGCCTTGGTGACGTGGGTGCGCAAATTCTTGAACGCACGCCATTCGCGCCGGAGTGCGTTGCCCGCTGGACAGCGGTATTCATCGGCCCCTTCATTCCATTGGAAGTCCTCACGCTGAAAGGTGCCGTCGTTGCGTTCCGTCTTGTCCATGACTGGCACATGAGGCTCGATGCCCTTCTCCTCAACCATCCAGCCCAGCATCGGCGCAGTTCCATAGGCCGTATCTGCGATGAGACGTTCGGGCTTGAGATCGAAGCGATCCTCGACACGCTCGACCATCACCTTCGTGGATTCGATCTCAGCCGTGCGGTGAGCCGGCGTGGCCTCGACATCGAGAATTACCCCATGAGTGGTATCGATTAAATAGTTGGTCGAATAGGCGAAGAAGGCGACTCCTCCTTTGGCAGCTGTCCAACGTGCGTGCGGGTCGCTGAGCGAGACCTTGCGCGACGGTGTCGCGCCAAGATCACCAGCATCGAGGGCCGCCAGATACTCGCGCATCGCACGCGTGTTGATTTCGGGACTGTCCCAATCGCAATGTTCACCTGGCGCGACGCTGTGCTGGTGGCTTGCGTTGGCCGCCACCAGACTGGCGTCCACCGCAAAACCTTCTCCCTTTACCAAGCCCGCGGCCATGCAGCGACGGACGACCTCGTCAAACAGCCATCGAAACACGCCACTCTCACGAAATCGTCCATGCCGATTCTTGGAGAAGGTGGAATGGTCCGGCACGGCATCCTCTAGGCCAAGACGACAGAACCAGCGATAAGCAAGGTTCAGATGCACTTCCTCGCACAGGCGGCGTTCCGAGCGAATGCCGTAGCTGTAGCCGATGATCAGCATCCGGATCATCAACTCCGGATCAATCGAGGGCCGGCCCGTGTGGCTGTAATACTCGGTCAAGTGCTGATGCAGCTCGCTTAGATCGAGGCATTGGTCGATCCTGCGCAGGAGATGCTCCGCTGGAACGTGATCATCGAGATTGAACGAATAAAACAATCGATCCTGTCCGCTTACCTGCCGTCCCATCATCTTGAAGCGCTCCACCAATGCACTGCAAGATCAGACACTTCGCAGAATCAAAAATTCGATAATCAAAAAAGTTTTTCAACAGAATCGCCACGGTGGCGATTCTCAAGGATCGCCACCCCGAAGCGCGTCTGCCTGGGCAATATTCTTGGCCCTTCCATCGGCGGCTTGATCGCCCACGCGGCGGAACTCGGCGGCGTGTTCGTCGTGGGTTCGCTGGGATCGACGCTGTTATTCTTCGTGGTGATTTCGCTCGCGCGAAGGCTGAAGGAATGAAGATTAGGGTCCGAACGGGAAACGCGAGCGCTGACACCCGACATGATGGTGATTAGCGAGCTTGGAGGTCGCTGCCGGATCAAGCCCTGATTGGCTTCCCGCTCCACGCGGCAGCCAAACCTCGTATGTCAGCGCCTGACCCGGAAGAACGCTAGTACGTCCTCAAGCTCACGCGTCAGCCGCATAGGCGGCAGACTGGGAATGATGCGCCGCCCGTAGGCCTTGGAAAACAGGCGTCGGTCGCAGATCATCAGAACACCGCGGTCGTCCTCATCGCGGATGAGTCTTCCGGCCCCCTGCTTGAGCGCGATCACCGCCTGGGGAAGCTGGTACACCATGAACGGATTTCGGCCGCTCTTGTCGATCTGCTCGAGACGCGCCTGCAAGACGGGATCATCGGGCGGCGCAAACGGCAGCTTGTCGATCACCACCAGCGATAGCGCTTCACCGCGAACGTCCACCCCTTCCCAGAAGCTCGCCGAGGCAACAAGGACGGCATTGCCAAGCCGGCGAAAGCGGGCAAGAATTTCCGAGCGCGAACCCTCGCCCTGCTGGAGCAGCGGATAGGTCAATTGATCGCGCGCAAACGCTTCGCGCAGAAGTTCATAGGCCAAACGCATTCCGCGCAGTGTGGTGAACAACAGGAACGCACCTCCGCCGCCCGCGCGAATTACGGGCAGGGCACGCTCGACGACGGCGCGCGTATGCTCGGGACTGTTTGGCTCGGCGAGATCTCGCGGAACGTACAACAGCGCCTGCCGCGCATAATCGAACGGGCTGTCCCAGCAACGCGTGCGCGCCTCAGCGAGTCCCAGTTCGCCGCAGTAGAGTGAGAAATCGCCGCTCACCGCCAGTGTGGCCGAGGTAAAGATCCACGCCCGCGGTCGTCCGTCCAGCTCCTTTCGGAAGACCTCCGCGACCGAGAGCGGCGTTGCATGCAACTGCAACGCATGACTGTAGACCTCGGCCCAGCGTACGAGTTCGCCGCCGTTCTTTGCGCTGCGCTCCATGCCTTCCTCGCGCCAGCGTGACAGGCGCGCGCCCAGGTCATCCGCGCGCCAGGCCAGCCGCTCAAGTTCCTCGCTCCGCTCGGCGAGGGCTTCGAGCGCAAGCTTGGACTCGGCAAGGCAGCTGCCGATCGACGTCAACGCCGACTGAAAATCGGCGCGGGAACGCAGCGCCCGTGCGGCGATGCGCGCGTTGCTCTCGCTCACGCAAAGCCGCAGGTCGCGGGCTGCTCGCTCCAGCCGTGGCGCCAGCGCGGACAGCGCCGGAACATCGCGCGCCGTGGTGGCGGCCTCGATCTGCATGTCGCGCGCGAGTTCGATCAACTGCCCTGTCGAGAGGCTCTCACCGAAGAACAGCGTGGCTGTCTGCGGCAACTGATGGGCTTCGTCGAAGACCACCGTGTTGCATGCCGGCAGCAGTTCGGCCATGCCCTCATCCTTCAGCACCAGGTCAGCCAGAAACAGGTGATGATTGACCACCACAACGTCAGCGGTGAGCGCCTCGCGCCGGGCAGCCATTACGAAGCACTCGTCGTATCTCGAACACTTGGAACCGAGGCAGTTTTCGCGCGTCGAGGTCGCATACGCCCAGGCCGGGGCATCCTCGGGAACATCCGCGAGTTCGCTTCTGTCGCCGCGCGCGCTGGAGCGCGCAAAGTGCTTGATGCGCTGAAGGTGCACGGCATCGTCGCGCGAGCCGAGACGCGCTTCTCCGAGGTTGCGTTCCAGGTGATGATGACAGACGTAGTTCGCCCGGCCCTTGAGCAAGGCTGTCGTCAGAGAGATCTTTAGCGCTTCGCGCACCAGCGGCAGGTCGCGCTGGAAAAGCTGGTCCTGCAGCGTCTTGGTCCCGGAGGAAATAATGATCTTGCCGCCCGACAAGAGCGCCGGGATCAAGTACGCGAAGGTCTTGCCCGTCCCGGTGCCCGCCTCGCAGACGAGCGTCGCGCAATCGCGGATGGCACGGGCGACCTCCCCCGCCATTTCAATCTGCTGCGTGCGAACGCGATAACCGTGGATATGTCTGGCCAGAGCACCCGCCGGGCCGAACACGTCGGCGAACTCCGGGTCGGGTCGCGTGCTCACCCTTGTGACCCCGCGTCGCTGCTGCATGGCGTATTCAACCGCTTCGACCTTCACGCAGATCCGCCGAACATCGGCAGCAGACCGGCGAAGACGCCAGTCCAGTTCATCGCTCGCGTACACGGCATCGACGTCTTCCCAATCCCGTTTGAAATCCGGCACCTGGACCGAATAACGGGTCTCGCCCCGATCGGTCGACGGCAACAAACCCCTCCCCCCGTCGCCCTGTCTCCTTTACTTTTGCCGAGCATTCTTCTAAATTACTTGAATGTCATATCGTAATCAATTGTTTTTCATAATTTTCGTGCTTTGCTTCGTCGCTGGGTGCGGAACCCTGCCGTCCGGGCGCGACACCGACAGGGTCGGTGGGCGAGCGCCCGCAAACGCCGCCGGGGCCTTCGCTGGGCAGGACTCCCGCTCGGGAACCTCGCGCGAAACCGAAATGTTGATCCGGGCGCTCGCCACCGCGGGAACGAGCTACCGATACGGGGGCAAATCCTACGAGAATGGCTTCGACTGCAGCGGACTCGTCGCGTTCGTCTACCGCGAGGCCTATGGGCTGGTATTACCGCATGACTCCCGCGCGCAGAGCGAGATGGGCGTGCGCATCGATCCGTCCGAATTGCGGCCAGGGGACCTCGTGTTCTTCAACACACTGAAACAGCCGTACTCGCACGTCGGTATCTATCTCGGCGATGACCGCTTCATTCATGCGCCAAAAACCGGCGCCGTCGTGCGCACCGAAAGACTGGGCTCTCCGTACTGGGCGACACGGTTCGACGGTGCACGGAGACTCCCTCCACGAGCCAGGTTCGCAAACTAGCCGGCGCTGTTGAAACAGCCCGGTGTATCACGCAGCGGCGCGGCGGTAGTTTCAGCCGGTCTGCAGGTCGAATATGACCGGTATATCGACCTCGAATTCGCGCCCACGCAGCGCGGCGGGAATACGTGTCAGCGGCTTGGCCTTCTTGACCATGCCCAGCGCCTGTTTGTCGAGAATTTCATAACCGCTGGAGGACTCGATCGAGGCGCTCCTCGTCCTGCCGTTCGCGCCGATCACGAGCCGTATCACGACCTTCCCCTGCCAGCCCTTGTCCATCGCCTGCCTCGGATAGCGCTTGTAACGCCTCGCGCTCTCGATCAATGCAAGCCGGTAACGATCAAGCGTGCCGGTGTCGACATCAGTCCCCGACCGTGTCGTCCCGGTGCCGACAATCGGGGCAGCAGGCTGTGCTGGCGCCGATACGCCGGCCTCCGAGGGTGCGCCTGACGATGCCGCCGCGGACCGAGCCGGCCGCGCCGGGGGAACGGCCGTCGTTGCCGGCATATCAGCCGCGCGCGGCAATTCGGGCGCGGGCCGGGGCTCCGAGGCCAGCGGGCGCGCTGGCGCATCGGTCTCTGACGGAGCGGGTTCAGGCCTCGGCCGGACCGTTTGCGGCGGAGGCCGAATCGGCTCCGGTTTAGACCGAACCGGCTCGCGCCTCGGACGGATCAACCGAGGTTTCGGGCCGGCAGGTTCAGCTTTCGGCACGCTGGGTTCGGGTTCTTGCCCGATCGGCTCGGGTTTCGGCGGGATGGGTTGCGGCGGAACCGGCTCGACGCGGGTCGCCGCGTCACGCGCCGCTTGAGGCGGCTTTTCTGCCGTGATTCGAGGCGCGAACGTTGCCGTGAGTATGCGCGTTGCAGCAGGCGCCGGCGCACCGGGTCGCATATCCGGCAGCAGCAGCGCCAGCGCGTGAAGTGCCAGCGAAGCAATTACGCATAGCACGAGCGCCCGATTCTGCACCGGAGGAGAAAAGATGGCCGCTGAGTTCGCCGGGGCTGGCATGTGTTCGAATACCGGGGGTTATTGCCGCGGCCGCAGCAGAAAGACTTCGTCGAACGCTCGCTCGAGCCGCGCGTGCACCCCGCGCAATCCGTCGACGACCTGCCTGGCCCAGTCGAAATACTGCTGGCGCCGCTGCAGATCCCATCGCTCGGGCGGCGAGTACGCCACGTCGCGCAGATTGCAGATCTTATCGGCAAGTTTCACCAGTTTGGCGCGCCTGGACAGGCCGGGCGCTTGCTCGATCTGCAGGCGCTTGCGCTCGTTCTTGGGCAGGCGCTTGTCATCCGTCATCTCCAGCACGATAGCGCAGACGCGTTTGCCGAATTCGCGCTGCAACTCTTCGGGTGACGTCTGCGTGTCTTCAATCGTGTCGTGAAGCAACGCTGCGCATATCACAACCCCGTCGCGGATTCCACCCTCGTTGCGCAGAACGTTGGCCAGGTCAATCGGGTGATTGATGTAGGGCGAGGCCGGCGTATCCTTGCGCCGCTGGTCGCGGTGCTTGTTTGCCGAAAAGGCCAGGGCCTTGATAATGAGGGCCAGCGGATCACCGGTCTTCCCGTCAGACTGACGGCTGAGCTTGCTAATCGGTTTGCGGGGCATGGTACGGGAGGCCACCGAAAGGACGCAGCGGGGAATCACCACAGGCTGTAGGAATTATAGCCGCCTGACCGCCGCGAAGCGCTATGAGGCGAGTATCGCCTCCGGTACACTTGCATCAAGACGTTGGCTTCCGAGTACCCGTAACAGAGGTCGTTTCATTGCCGGCCGATCCGGAGGAGTACAAGGGGAGATATCCGCTCTTCTTGCCGCGAATTCGAATTTGATCATGTGGAGACCCCCAGAAAGGATCCGGTGGTATCCGGATCCAGGACGCTGGCCGAGCGCTGAGGATGCGCGGCGCTCGCTGCTCTTTAGCCCGGTGCGAGTCGGGAACATGAGCTTGACGAGTCGCACCTGGGTCCCGGCAATGGTGCCATGGCGCGCGACCGAAGAAGGGTATGCCACCGAAGCGAACATCGAATGGTACGCGCGCTTTGCGCGAGGCCGGCCTGGTGCCATCGTCGTCGAAGCGACCGGGGTGCGTGATGTGCCGAGCGGACCACTGCTGCGCATAGGAGACGACCGGTTCATTGCCGGCCTTGCGCGACTGGTCCAAGCGGTGCGCCGCGCAAGCGGGGGTCAAACACGGCTGCTGATCCAGCTCATCGATTTTCTCGCCATCCGACGCCGGCCGGAACCTGCCAAATTTTTTCGCAGGTTCCTCCGAATCACGGACCGCCATCGCTCGGCACTGGGTGCGCATGAATGGCCCGATGCCGCCGTGCGCGAACGCCTTGCGGCACTGCCGGATGCCGAACTGATCGAAGTGTTAAGCGAACGCGAACTCGAGTCCTTGCGCATGGGCTACCGCGAGCGCGTCACCGACATCCACCTGCCCCACATCCGCGATCTGCCGCAAACGCTGCCCGGATCCTTCGCGGCGGCGGCGCGGCGGGCTCGCGCGGCGGGATTCGACGGCGTCGAACTACACTTTGCGCACGCCTACACCATGGCCTCCTTTCTGTCGCCGCTCAATGACCGTCCCGATGGCTATGGCGGAGGGCCGGCAGGCCGGGTGCGGGCGCCCCTTGAGGTATTGCGCGCCGTGCGGGAATCCGTCGGCGCAGACTACACGGTCGGTTGCCGCTATCTGTCAGAGGAGTGCATCGGGGGCGGCACGACGGTCGAAGATGCCGCTTGGTTCGGTGTGGAATTCGCGCGAGCAGGCATGAACTTTCTTTCGCTGTCGCGCGGCGGAAAGTTCGAGGATGCCAAACAACCCGCGATCGGCGCTTCAGCCTACCCTTACACGGGGCCCAGCGGATACGAGTGCATGCCGCAATACATCTCGGATCAGCGCGGGCCGTTCGGACGCAACGTAGAGCCCGCCGCGCGTATTCGTGCTGCCGTTCGCGCCGCAGGCTTCGCCACGCCTGTCGTCGTCAGCGGCGGCTTGCATGGCTTTGAGCAGGCCGAAAACCTGTTGCGCGATGGCAAGGCCGACCTGGTTGCCTTTGCGCGCCAGAGCCTCGCCGATCCGGACTGGTTCCAAAAAGTGAAACTGGGCCGGGGCGAAGAAGTCCGTGTATGCAAGTACAGCAATTACTGCGAGGCGCTCGACCAGAAGCACTCCCAAGTCACCTGCGAGCTCTGGGACCGTGAGGCACTGGACGAGCCCGGAATCGGCAAGTCCCGGGACGGCAAGCGACGCCTGTTGCCGCCGGAATGGAAAGCGGCGTCGAAAGATCCTGCGTAAGAACCCTGACGGGAACGCATGGCGACACGTTCCTCTTGAAATCGCGCACTTCGCGTGCAATCACATGCCCAGATAGGCCTGCCTGACGCGATCGTCCTGCAGCAAGTCACGGCCCCGCCCAGAGATCACCGTCTTGCCGGTCTCGATCACGTAGCCGAAGTCGGCGACAGAGAGCGCAGCCTGGGCATTCTGCTCAACCAGCAAAATGGTCATTCCGCCCTTCGCCAGCGCCACGATGGCCGAGAAGATCTCCGCGACCAGCTGCGGCGCGAGCCCCATGCTGGGTTCATCGAGCAGTAACAGTCGCGGCTGCGACATGAGCGCGCGTCCGATGGAAAGCATCTGCTGCTGTCCCCCGGATAAAGTGCCCGCGGGTTGCGCGCGTCGTTCCTCGAGCACCGGGAACATCGCGTATATCCGCCCGATGCTGCGCCGGGACTCGGCGATGGGACGGGTATACGCGCCCAAATTCAGGTTGTCTTCGACCGACATCGGTCCGAACATCTGCCGTCCCTCGGGCACCTGCGAAATGCCGGACCGGACGCGCAGGTCGGCGCGTGCACGGGTGATGTCCCTGCCGTCAAAGACGATGCGGCCGCCCGTTGCCCTGTGCACTCCCGACAGCGTGCGCAACAGCGTTGTCTTTCCCGCCCCGTTTGCGCCTACCAGCGCAACCAGCGATCCCCGATGCACCGACACGCTGACGCCATGGAGTGCCTGGATGCGCCCGTAGTGGGTGCACAGGTCCGATACGTCGAGCAATGGCGAGGGTACTTGCCCGTCTTCGCTCATGTCGAGCCTGCTTCGACAGAGCCGCCGAGGTAAGCGGCGATGACCTCCGGGTTGCCGCGCACCTCCTGCGCACTACCCTCCGCGAGTTTCCTGCCATAGTCGAGCACCAGGATCCTGGCCGAGATTCCCATCACCAGCTTCATATCGTGCTCGACCAGCACCACGGTCACGCCAGAGTCGCCAATTCGCTGGATCAACGCATCAATCTCGTGCGTTTCGGTGGGATTGAGACCCGCGGCGGGTTCGTCGAGCAGGAGCAGTTTCGGCCGCGCGGCGAGTGCGCGCGCGATTTCGAGACGCTTCAGCGCACCATAGGGCATTGAATCGGCAGCCGCGCCGACGTACCTGTCCAGGCCGACGAACCGCATCAGTTCGCGGGCTTCGTCGCGGCACTCGGCATCGCGGCGCGCCACGGTCGGAATCCGAAGCATGGAGCCGAGCATTCCCTGATCGAGGCGAAGGTGCGCACCCACCATGACATTCTCGACGGCGCTCATGTTGAAGCAGATCTGCAGATTCTGGAACGTCCGGCTCATACCGCGCCTGGCCAGTTCATGCGGCACGTATCCAGTCACCTCGACGCCATCGAACACCACGCGTCCCGACGAAGGTCGATAAAGCCCGGTAATAAGGTTGAATACCGTTGTCTTGCCGGCGCCGTTGGGTCCGATGATGGAATGGATCTTCCCCTGCTCGATCTCGAAAGACAGATCCTGCACGGCGTGCACGCCGCCGAATGACCTTGAAAGCGCCTCAACCTCGAGCAGTGCCATCAGTCCGACTTGCGCAGGCGCGCCGCGATCGTAGGCACCAGCCCCCGCGGAAGGAAGATGACGGTAAGCATGAGAATCAGTCCAAAGACGATCATCTCGTAGCCCTCGAACCGCGACAGCAGTTGCGGCAGCATCGTCAGGATCGCAGCGCCAAGCACCGCGCCGTAGGTGGAGGCCATGCCACCGACGACTACCATGGTCACCAGTTCGATGGAGTGGAAGAATGACGACACTTGCGGCGTAATGAACCCGACATAGTGCGCCATCATGCTGCCCACGGCGCTCGCAAACACTGCCGACACGACGAAAACCCTCACCTTGTAGCGCGCCGTATCGATCCCGGCCACCTGGGCCGCGGTTTCCGAACCGTGTACCGCGCGCAGCGCGCGCCCGACCGGCGAATCGACAATGTTACGGGCGAGAACGATGGCAACCAGCAACACCGCGCCTGTCACCCAATACCATGCACGCTCGTTCGCGAGACTGAACCCGAAGATCGAGAAAGCCTTCACGTTCATGCCGTCGTTGCCACCGGTCCAGCCTGACTCGTTTACCAACACCATGTAGATGATGATACCCAGCCCCAGCGTCGCCATGGCCAGGTAGTGGCCGCGCAAACGCAGTATCGGGCGCGCCACCACGAACGCGATGACGCCCACCGCCGCCATTCCCGAAATCATTGCCGCAATCGGAGGCCAGCCGTAGCGTGAAGTCAGAATCGCCGAGGCATAAGCGCCCAAGCCGAAAAAGCCGGCGTGACCCAGACTGATCTGGCCGGCGTAACCGATCAGCAGATTCAGCCCCACGACCATGGTCGCGTTCATGCCGATGCGAATGGCCACGTCGTAGTGATAACTGTTGCGCAGCGCCAGCGGGAGCACCACGATAATAAGCGCCAGGACCGCCAGCCCCCGAAAGCGGTCCATTACACCCTCTCGCTGGCGCGCGCGCCGAACAGTCCCCGCGGCATGAAGAACAGAATGAGGATGATCAGCACGAACGGAACCGCATCCTTGTAGGCCGAAGATATGTAGCCTGCGGCAAGCGCTTCGGTCAGCCCGAGTATCAGGCCGCCGACCACCGCACCGAGCCCGCTTCCCAATCCCCCCAGCGTCGCTGCGACGAACCCCTTCAATCCCACCATGATGCCCACGTCGTACGAGGTCAGCGTAATCGGTGCCGACACCACCCCGGCCACCGCACCCAGCGCCGCTGATATCACGAAACTCAGTGCCAGCACATGCCGCGTATTGATTCCGACCAGGCGCGCCGCGAGACGGTTGTGCGCGGTGGCGAGCATGGCCTTGCCCAGGCGCGTGCGCCCGAAGAACCACGCCAGAATCAGCACGATCAGCGCTCCCGTGCCCATCATCCACATGCTCTGCGGCAGCAGCGAGGCCCCAAAGATCATGATCGGCGCGTCTCCGGTGAATGGCGCCAGTGCCCGCTGGCCCGGGCCGAACACTACCTGTGCCACGCCCTGAAGAAAAATCGACGCGCCTATGGTGATGATGATCAGCGAAACCACGTCGGCGTCACCGGCAGGCTCGATCGCGAGTTTTTCCAGCATCAGGCCGACCAGCGACACGACGAGAACGGCGATCAGGATCGCGAGCGGAAGCGGCACTCCTGCCGCGGTCAGCATCACCGCGCACACGCCGCCCAGCATGATGAATTCGCCCTGCGCGAAATTGATCACGCCACTGGCGTTGTAGATCAGGGAAAAACCGAGTGCAGAAAGCGCGTAGATCGCGCCGTTCGTGAGTCCGGAGAAGAAATATTGCAGCGTCTGGGACAGCATGCCGGTGCCCGTGTGCCGTTCTAGACAAAACCCCGGGGCGGCGCGCCGTCCCGGGTTCCGGACAGGTTAATTGACCAGCGTCCAGGTGCCGTTTCGGATCTCCAGCATGCGGAACGCCGAGAGGTCCAGGCCCATGTGATCGGTGGGCGACATGTTCACGACGCCGCCCGTGCCGATGAAGCCCTTGGTCCGCTCGATGGCGTCGCGCACCTTCGCCTTGTCAGTGGACTTGGCGCGCTTGATCGCCCCGACCGCTATCATCAGGCCGTCATAGGCATGACCGCCAAAGGTCGATACTTCCTGCTTGTATCGAGCCTTGTAGGCTTTCTCGTAGCCGACCACGACGGGCTTCTGCGGATCGTTTTTCGGCAGTGCATCGGCGACCAGCAACGCCGCCGCCGGCAGCCGCACACCTTCGGCCGCCCTGCCCGAGAGCTTGATGTACTGTTCCGAGGCGACGCCGTGCGACTCATAGTGCGGCAGCGTGATGCCGAGCTGGCCCATGTTCTTGGTCACCACCGCCGGCCCCTGGCCAAAACCGAATACCAGGATCGCCTGCACGCCGGCCGTATTCTTGATCTTCGTGAGCTGCGTGGTTACGTCCGCGTCCTTCGGGCCGTAGCTCTCGTTTGCCACGATCTGCATGCCGTACTTGCCGGCGACCGCGAGTGTTTCCTTCTTGCCCGATTGCCCGAATCCGGAGTTTTCGGCAAGCAACCCGACCCTGGTGATGCCGCGCTTCTTCATATCTTCGAACGCTTTTTCCGCAGCCATGCGATCGGTGTGCGGCGTCTTGAAGACCCATTTCTTGACTGGTTCGATGATGACTACCGCGCCGGCAAGCGATATGAACGGAATCTGCGCTTTTTCGACCACGGGCACCATAGCCATGGTCGACCCGGTGGTCGTGCCTCCCACGAGGATATCGACCTTGTCCTCCTCGATAAGGCGCTTGACAAAGGTGTTGGCCTTGCCGGCACTGGTGCCGTCGTCATAGGTATAGAGCTCAAGTCTGCGGCCAAGTACACCGCCGGCCGCGTTGATTTTCTCGACGTACAGATCCAGAGTCTTTTTCTCCGGGTCGCCGAGAAATGCTGCAGGTCCGGTCACCGAAAGCACCGAGCCGATCTTGATTGGGGCCTGCGCCTGCGCCCCTGCAGACAGGGCAAGCGCGGCGAGCGCGAATCCCGTCGTTCGCAACATGGACCTAAACATAGCGTATCTCCTCCGTTGTGATTACCTTCAAAGCCGCTCCCTCTCCACTGCGACGGTCCGCGACCACCAAGAATACCGATTTCTCAGCCAGATAGGCTGTATATCCGGCGACCGCGAGCCCGTCTTTGACCTGTGTCAAACGCGCCGCTACCACCGCGGTTTCACCGCCCGCGGGCGCACCGACGCCGGCGCCAAGTCGCCGCTAGTCCGCAAGCGCGGGCGGGTCCGGATCGATCGACCAGTCGGCGTCCGGCTTCGGCGTGCGTTTGATCCACTCCTCGATAAGGCGCACGTGTTCTGCCTCCTCTTGCTCCATTTCCATCGCTGCCTTTCTCACTTTGGCGTTACTCGCCTGCTTTACCAGGTTGCCGTAGAACACATGGGCCCGCTTTTCGTTGTGCAGCGCTATCTGCAGCGCGTGGTAAGGCTGCATCAGGTAGTGAAGTTCCGTCACGTCTCCGGTTTCCGGCGCCTCGAAGCCCTCCCATTTGTAGCCGCCATGCGGCGTTTCAGGTGGGCTCGTCCAGCCCATCTCGTCGAGAACCTGCTCGGCGTGACGTTGCTCAATGCGCGCGAGCTTGCGAAACAAGCCAGAAACCTCTCTATTGTTGTGCAGTTCCATGGCATCGGCGAACTCGGCGTAGCGCTCCGCGGCCTCCAACTCGAGCGCGTAGGCGTACGCCATGAGTTCCTCGATACTCGCTATCCCGGCGGCGGCGCTCTTGCGCGCGCTCGCCGCAGTCGCTTTCTTCGCCTTCATATCGCGAATCCTTTCTCCAGATCGGCGGGTTGTTTAGCGGCTTTATCCGTCTTGCGGTAATAGGGCTCGCGGTGCCCCCGGTAAAGAATGCCGATGTTGAAGCCGTCGTCAGTCATGATCAACCTTGCCGCGCGCGCTGGATCGTCGGTGTTTATCGGCGCCTCGCGGACAGCTTTCCTCCACTCACGCTGCTCGGGCCGGAAGGTCACACAGGGAGAGAGAATCTCGACAAACGAGAAACCGGGCGTCTTGATCGCCTCTGCAATCAGTTCGCCTGTACCCTTGGGATCTCCCGAAAACCCGCGTGCCACGAAATTTGCCCCTGCGGCAAGCGCGATCACCAACGGGTGAAACGTTCGCAGCCCGGTGCCGCCCGGGGAAAGCTTCGAGTCCCAGTCGGGCTCCGTCGTAGGCGAGGGCTGGCCCTTGGTCATCCCATACACGTGGTTATCCATCACCACGTAGGTCATGTCGACGTTGCGGCGGCAGGCGTGCATGAAATGGTTGCCACCGATCGAATAGCCGTCGCCGTCACCGCTGGCCACGACCACCGTCAGGTCGGGGCGCGCCAGTTTCAATCCCGCGGCGGCGGCGAGAGAGCGCCCGTGCACGCCGTGAAACCCGTAGCTGGTGAGATAGGCCGGGATGCGCGATGAACAGCCGATGCCCGAAATGACTGCGGTATTCTCGGGCCTCAGACCAAGACTCGCGAACGCCCGGGTAAACGAGGACACCACCGAGAAATCGCCGCAACCCGGGCACCAGATCGGCTTGTAGTCGGACTTGAAGTCCGCCGCGGTAAGGGGAATCGTAGCTCTTGCGGTCGCGCTCGTGGTCGCGGCGGTCATTGGTTGCTCCATTGGACAAGTTGACGGTGCACTTCGTCGGCACGTATCGGTAGCGGCCCCGGACGACGGAAGCTCTGCACCTCTCCAGGTATCTCGAATTCCGAGCGCAGGTGCCTGAGGAGCTGGCCGCCATGATTCTGTTCGACGACAAGCACCCGTTTTACGCCCGCGAGTGCGGCAGCGAGCTTGGCCGGCTGCGCCGGTGCGAGCAATCGCATCGACACCAATCGTACCGGCACACCATCGGCTTTCGCGCGCGCGATCGCCTCGCGCACGGGGCCGGTGCTGGAACCAAACGTCACGACCGCCGTCTCCCCGTCACCCTCGACGTCGGCCCAATAATCGCCGTACTCGTGGCCAAGCAGCTTGCGCTCCCGCTTGGCGAGCTGTACTGCGTGGTCCTTCGCCCCGCTTGAGGGGATTCCGCGCTCGTTGTGCGTCAGACCGTCCGCGGTGTAGGCTATGCCCGGCGTACCGGGAATGGCCATCGGCGAAATCCCCGATTCCGTGAGCGAGTAGCGCTTATACCCTTCGGTGTTCCCGGCCGCAGTAAGTCGCGCGCCCTGATAGGATACGTCCTTGGGCCGGTCGACCACCGCACGCATCTGCCCGAAGAACTGGTCCGAAAGGACTATGGCCGGCGATTGCGTGGCCTCCGCCAGATGCACCGCCCATTGGGTGGACATAAGACAATCGGCCACCGAGTTCGGCGCCACGACGATACGCGGAGCATCACCATGCATGCCGTTAACCGCGATCGACACGTCGCTTTGCTCACTCTTCGCGGGAATTCCAGTCGATGGACCGCCGCGCATGACGTCGATCACGACTATCGGCACTTCGGCGGCGACCGCAAGCCCGAGCGATTCTGTCATCAGCGACAGCCCCGGACCCGCGGTTGCGGTTAACGCCGGCACGCCGCCGAATGACGCGCCTATGATCATATTGATCGACGCCAGTTCGTCTTCGGCCTGCACCAGGGTACCGCCCACATCCGCCAGCGCGGGGGCAAGCCATTCCAGCACCTCGGTAGCGGGCGTGATCGGGTAAGCAGCGACGAAACGCACACCGCCCCTGATCGCACCGTAGCCGGCCGCTTGATTGCCGGTAATGAGCCAGCGCGATTCGCTGCGCGGTGCCGGCGCAGCGAGCTTCTCGCCGGCTTGCATCGTCTCGCCGGCCTCATATCCGGCATCGATCGCAGCGAGACTGGGCGCGAGGCCGGCGCGTGATTTCTTGAGCATGTTCTCGACGACGGCACGCAAAACATCCTTCGGCAAACCGATCAGGCCAGCCGCGACACCAACCACTACCATGTTGGGCCAACTGCCTTGTATGGCCTTCGCCATACCCTTGATGCCCAGTCTTTCGTAGCGTGCGGCACTCTTCGCGAAGACTTCCGGGGGATCGCCCTGGGTGGGATCTCCGACCATGAGGCTCGCTGAATCGAGTGGAATCTCATCGGCGAAACGGTGGAGATTTTCCCAATCCACCGCAATCAGCACGTCGAACCGATCGTCCAGACAATCTACCGGACGGGTCGCGAAGCGACAAAGCGCAGCCGCTTCGCCGCCACGAATCTGCGGTCCGCTCGAGCGCACCATGAGGCCATACCACCCGGCCTTCGCCGCCGCCTCGAGCAGCATATTGCCCGCGGTCATCACACCGGCGCCGCCGCTTCCGGTGATGGCGACCGATATGCTGGTACGCGCAGCGGCCCCAGAGCCATTCCTGCTGTCCGTCACAAATGATCTCCTTCCATTTTGCTAGTCGCAGGCCGCGCGCGTTGCGAGCTTGCCGCCCCTACGTTCGAATCAGACTTGGCTCAGCGAACGTTCGGAACCGGAGCACAAACCTGCATCGTCTTCCGCCTACCGCACATTCTGTGTCACGCACCTCAATACTGCCACGCAGGCACTTGCCTGCCCAACCCATTGCCAAGACCCTGGGAGCCGAGCTTTGTGGCCGTCTGCTCCCCGGCCCCTCCTTGTCCATCAATCGCCTCGATCGCGGGAACTCCGTTGTGACCGTCGGGATTCCGATTCATTACTTGACAGCTTTTTAGTAATTTCGTACGATAATACTAAATTAGTGATGGTTCCTCGTCAAGTCCAGCGTGCATTGTGCGGGAAAAATAGCCGAAAATGGTTCCAACGCCTCGCCAAATTCTGTTGGTGCAGTTGCGATCCGACCCAGCGCGGGGCTTATATTCACCACCGGAGCGTCGCGCCGGCGTCCCACATAGGCCCGCCGGCTACACATAGCAATAGAGGAGCACAGTCTGATGGCCGAAATGGTTAAGGATATCGTAGGCCGTTGCGAAGCGCTATTCGAGGATTTGCACTTCGATGCGGTCAAGCAATGGAAGGCGGCAGTCCCCGGCCGAAAAGCCATCGGCTATATGCCGGTCTACGTGCCCCGCGAAATCGTCCATGCCGCCGGCATGCTGCCGGTTGGCATATTCGGCGGTGGCGATCAGATGGAAGTGATCCAGGGCGATGCCTACTACCAAAGCTACATCTGCCGTATCCCGCGCTCGACCCTGGAACTCGGACTGACCGGGCGCCTGGACTGTCTGGACGGGATGCTTTTTCCATCGATCTGCGACGTGATACGCAACCTCTCGGGTATGTGGCAGATCTTGTTCAAAGATAAATACGTGCGGTACGTCGACGTGCCGCAGAACTATCTCGATTCGGTCGGCGGGGAATTCTACATCCACGAGATGCAGGTTCTCCGGGATGACTTGGGCAAACTCGCGGGCAAGCCCGTTACCGATGATGCACTTCGAGCGTCGATTGCGGTCTATAACGAAAATCGCCGCGCGGTGCAGGATTTGTATGCCTATCGCGCACAGAAACCCTGGCAGGCACCGACCTCGGAGGTGTACCTGGTGATTCGCGCCGGCATGGTGCTGCCCCCCGAAGAGCATACGAAGTTGGTCCGCGATTACATCGCCGCCGCGGAGTTGGAGAACCGCCCCAAGCGCGACAACGCGCGCGTGGTCTTGACGGGATCCTTCTGCGAGCAGCCGCCCCTCGGTCTGATCAAATCGATAGAGATGTCAGGCTGCTATGTTGTCGACGACGATTTCGGGCTCGTAATGCGCTGGCTGCTGGATGAAGTCCCCGCGACCGGCGATCCGCTGCTCGAACTGTCGAAAGCGTTCCTGCACCGCTCGAACCAGCAGGCGTCAAAGTACGACGAAAAGAAGGAAGACAAGGGCAAGCTCCTCGTGCATTCGGTGAAGTTCTACGGCGCGGAGGGCGTAATTTTCGCTGCACCTTCCTTTTGCGACCCCGCGCTCCTCGAGCGGCCGATGCTGCAGGACGTGCTCGCAAAGCAAAAAATCCCCTATACGGCGTTCAAGTACGCCGAAAACACCGGCCAGATGGCCCCGATTCGCGAACAGGCCGGCACTTTTGCCGATTCGATCAAGCTATGGAGCGCTGCATGAGCTGGAAGGCCTGTTCTTGGCGCAGCGGAGATACGACCAGACGAGCGCGGCGAGGTGGCGACAAGACCACCGGCCATACCAACGCAGGACACCACAGAGGAATGCAACCATGAGCACCCCCATCCAGATGATGCCATCGCAACCGTCGAAGAAGCCCGCGCCGAAGGTGCAGAAAGAGGACGCGATGTGGTTGCAGAAGGAGATGATCAACGCGAACTATCACGAACTCGCCACCGCGCACGAGAGAGGCAAGAAGGTTTCCGCGACCTTTGTACCGGGAAACCTCAATGAATTGGTGATGTGCTTCGACTTTGCCCGCAGCCTGCCGGAGACGAATGCGCTGCAGAACGGCATGCGCAAGAAATCCGGCAAGATGATCATGGACGCCGAACGCGACGGCCAGTCGGAGGACGTGTGCACCTACGTCAAGGCCGACCTGGGCATGATGCTGGGTGGCGAGATCGGCCCCACCGGCGAGAAGCTCCCGACGCCGGACCTGCTGTTGCTTTCGTACACCGGCTGCTTCACATTCATGAAGTGGTTCGAGCTGGTCCGACAGAAATACAACTGCGAAACCGTTATGTTGCACACCCCCTACCAGGGCGACGGCAAGATTTCCCAGAGCATGCGCGACTATGTCGTCAAGCAGCTCAAGGAATCGGTGATTCCCACGCTGGAACGGGTGTCGGGGGTGAAATTCGATATCGACCGGCTGCGCCAGTACATGAAGGAATCGGCCAGGGCCGAAGACGACCTGGTGAAGGTGCTGCAGTCGGCGAAGAACCGTCCCTCGCCCATCGACGGTTACTTCGGCGCGGTGTATTACATCGGGCCGATGTTCACCGCGTTCCGCGGCACCCCCGAAGCGACGCAATACTATGACGTGCTTCGCAAGGAAATCGACGCGCGCGTCCGGGACAAGAAGGGCCCGATCACTCCAGAAGGTGAACTGACCGAGGAAAAATACCGCCTGGTCGTCGAGGGTCCACCCAACTGGACCAGTTTCCGCGATTTCTGGAAGATGTTCGCTGACGAGGGCGCTGTCGTGGTAGCGAGCACCTATGCAAAGGTTGGCGGCGTGTACGATCTCGGTTTCCGGCACGACCCGGACCACCCCCTGGAGTCGCTTGCGGAATATTGCCTCGGCTGCTACACCAACATGAACTTTCCGCAGCGTATCGACATGATCTGCAGGTACATCGAAGAATACGAAGCCGACGGCCTGCTGATCAATTCGATCAAGAGCTGCAACAGCTTCTCGGCCGGGCAGTTGCTTATGCTGCGCGAAGTCGAAAAGCGCACCGGCAAGCCCGCAGCGTTCATTGAATCCGACCTGGTGGACCCGCGCTACTTTTCCGCTGCAAACATCAAGAACAGACTGGAGTCCTATTTCCAGATGATCAAGCAGAAGCGCTCCGTGGCAGGTGCTGCCGTCGCCGCGCACTGACAAGGAGGATACGGACATGCGCTGCTTTATCGGCATCGATCTCGGCTCCACCACCACCAAGGCCGTGGTGATCGACGCGCAACAAAACGTAGTGGGCCGGGGCATTACCAACTCGCGCTCCAACTATGACACCGCCGCGCAAATCGCGAAGCAGGAGGCCCTGGTCAATACGCGTTTCCATCTGTTTCGGGAAGCCCTTGCCAAATCGGGCGCACTCAACGGCTCACTCGAGGATTTCCTTGCGCAGCTCGAACGAGACTTCCGCCTCGAGCAGTTTCTGGTCCAACTATCGGACTTGGAAACCACCTCCATTCGCAACACGGAAGGCTCGCGCTTCGGCGATGCGAGCAAGGCGGTTGCCTCTGCTTTGACGGAAATATTCAAGCGGCTCACCACCGAGGCGCCGGAGCTCTTTGCACCAGGTGCCAAGCGAAAGTCCGATTTCTTCCGCGATATCGCGGGCAGCCGCTATCTCGCCATCGGCGACGAAGTCGCCAAGCAAGGCGGCGTTCGCTACGACATGCTGTGCAACGTGTTCGACCGCTCGATCATCGAGGTCGAAAACCGGGTCTACGGCGACGCGATCAGCGCCAACCTCCTTGCGGCATTGGACCGTACCTTCGTCGCGATGCCCGAAACTGCGAGCCGGGGCGACGCGGTGCGTGAGCCGATCAAGAGCGTACTGGACACCGCGCTGGAGGAAACCTACACGGTCGGCACCGGCTACGGTCGGGCGCGCCTGCCCTTTTCGAAGGAGCACATCCGCTCGGAGATACTCTGCCACGGCCTCGGCGCGCACATGATGCATCCGGGCACCGCAACCGTGCTGGACATCGGCGGCCAGGACACCAAAGCCATCCAGGTGGACAAACACGGCATCGTAGAGAGCTTCCAGATGAACGACCGCTGCGCGGCGGGCTGCGGCCGGTACCTGGGCTACATAGCCGACGAAATGAACATGGGCCTGCACGAGCTCGGGCCGCTGGCCATGAAATCCACCAAGAAGATCCGTATCAATTCGACCTGCACCGTGTTCGCCGGCGCCGAACTTCGGGACCGACTCTCGCTCGGAGACAAGCGCGAGGACATCATGGCTGGGCTGCATCGCGCGATCATCCTGCGCGCGATGTCCATCCTCGCCCGCTCCGGCGGGATTCGCAACGAATTTACATTCACGGGCGGCGTCGCAAAGAACGAAGCCGCTGTGAAGGCACTCAAGGATCTGGTGCGCGAAAACTACGGCGAACTGACCCTGAACATCAATCCAGAATCGATTTTCACCGGTGCGCTCGGCGGCGCGACGTTCGCCTACCGCGCGGTGGTCGAGGAAGGCAAGACAGTGGAGGCGCGATAGATGATTACCACAATTGGCATCGACATCGGCTCGGGCGCCGTAAAAACCGTGCTATTCCGTCAGGACGGCGACAAGGTCGAATGGCTGGCCAAGCGCGTTGAGCGAATCCGGCAGCGCTCGCCGATGGAACTCGCCCGCTGGACCTACGACGAGGTCCTCGAGGAAGTGAAACTGCGGCCCGAAGACATTCAGTACACCGCCACGACCGGCGAAGGCGAAAACGTCACGTTCGCGACCGGGCACTTCTATTCGATGACCACTCACGCGCGCGGCGGGGTGTACCTGTGCCCCGAAGCGAAAGCGGTGGTCGATGTCGGCGCACTCAACGGACGGGCTATCTTCATTGACGAGCGCGGCAAGGTGCTCGCCTCCAAGATGACGAGCCAGTGCGCTTCGGGATCCGGACAGTTCCTGGAGAACATCGCCCGTTACCTCGGTGTGGCGATCGAGGAGATCGGCCCGCTGTCGCAGACCTCGAAGGACCCGGAGAAGCCGAGTTCCATCTGCGCCGTGCTGGCGGAGACCGACGTCATCAACATGGTCTCGCGCGGCATCGCCACGCCTGACATTCTGAAGGGGATACACCTTTCGATGGCCAGCCGCCTTGCGAAACTGCTCAAGGTAACCGGAATCAAGACGGGGACCGTGTTGCTCACCGGCGGACTGGCGCTCGATACGGGACTGCTCGCCGCGCTACAGGAAGAACTGGTGAACGAGAAGATCACCGGGATCCAGGCGGTGAGCCACCCCGATTCGATTTGCGCCGGCGCAATCGGAGCGGCGCTGTGGGGTGCGTTCCGCCACGAAAAACTCCGCCAGCTCGAGCAGCGGGCAGCGGCGTAGACACGCACACATTTGCCGGGGCGCACCATCGATCTATAATACGTGCGACCAACGGAGGACGACATGGCTCTGCTCATTACCGACGACTGTACCGCTTGCGACGCCTGCAAACCTGCATGCCCGAACGAAGCGATAAGCGTGGGCGATCCCTATTACGTCATTGACCCGCTGCGCTGCACTGAATGCGTCGGCGCGTTCGACGAACCTCAGTGCAAGCTCGTGTGTCCGGCCAATTGCATCGACGTGAACCCGGACTTCCAGGAAACGCCGGAACAACTGCAGGAGAAGTATCAAAGCCTGCATGGTTAGATCCCCGCCGTGCCGCCGGCCGTTTGAGCAAAAGCCAAGCCGGCGTTGATTTGCCTGCCGGGCGTGACGAATTCAGGACCTGGACGGCCGCTAAGGGTCGAAGCCGAGAGACGTAACCTGCTTGCCCATAGCGGGATATGGCGGGCGCCGGCCAGGCAGGATTCCCAGTATCAGCTGACGCGCTTGACGAACGCGAGCCGCTGCGATGGCGCAAAGTCAAGCTTGTAGAGGAATCCGAGCAAGCCAAAGTTCTCGCGCGAGACCATGGTTTCGACTCGCTCGACCTGCAGACCAGCCAGGTTGATGAACAGTTGCGACAGCAACGCGTGCCCGACGCCATGGTGCGAATAATCGGGGTCCACACCGATGGTATCGAGAACCGCCACCGGTTCGGGACGGCCGAAATCTCCGAAGTCGGTGCGTGCCATTATGAATCCTGCCGCGATGCCATCGACCCTCGCCACCAATGACAAGCGTACGGCCGAATCGGTGAGCGCTTCCTGTACCACGTGCTCAATGTAGCCCTCGCGCCGGCGGCCAGTCACGCTTTCATCGATACGCTTGACGTGCACAGTGTCCTCGGGTTTGAGCGTGCGCAGGTCGACCCTGTCACGCGCCAACGCTTCAAAATCGTTGCCCTTGGAAGGGCTGTAGTCAATTTCGCTGGTCGAAAAGCCGGTCAGGTGCCCCGGAGCCAGGACCTTATCGCCCTCATGCGCGGCAAGGCGGTCGCCGCGCACCGGACAATCCACGACGAGAACCTTATCCAGTTCGAAGCCCGCTCGATCAAAGAACTGCAGGATGCGATGGTCGCGCCATGACCCCGTGGTGCGTATCTCCGCGACACCGAGGCGCCTGGCCTCGGCTTCCAACTTAGACATGAGCGCGGAACCGATACCCTGTCCCTGCTCGCCGGAGGCGACACCCATCGCCTCGAGCCGCAATGCAGGCTCCGCGCGCCCGAACTGGCCAAACAGCTGCCGCGCCATCACGAAACCGACGAGTTTCCCGCCATGTTCGCACGCGAACTGCACATGCAACGCCGGCTGATCGAGCGCCGCCTTCAGCCGCTTATGGTGATAAACATGCCGGGCACGGCCGATATTCGCCTGGTCGAGCGCAACCACGGAATCCAGATCCCGTTCTGTCAATCCGCGAAGCGTGATGTCCCGCTGCTGTGTACTGGTAACCAATGCAAATCTCCTTCTCGTGCCGCTGTATCGTGGAATTTCGTCTGCCCTCGGTGTATTGCCGCGATTCTAGCGCAGTGATCTTCCCACCGTCCCCATTCGCGCAATACGGTGCCCGACGGTATGCGCGTTGAACTGCGGCCGATGACCGACACTCGATCCGTCGCACCGGTTCGCCCGCTCACGGCAAGAATCGCCGGTGCTTTCGCCCATACATGGTAACCTAGTACGTAATTACCGGTTTTTAGGTCCGCGCCCCTTAGCCCTAATTCAATTATTCCGGAATGCATTCGATGCCAGGCCCCGATTCACCCGCCACGCCCGCGGGCAGCGCCAGCCACCGCCAGCCGAGACCGACAATCCGGGTCCGTCCCATTGAAGCCGGTGACCTCGCCCAGGTCATTGCGATCGATGCCGAGGCAAGCGGCATCGATAAAGTGGATTACTGGTATGAACTCTTCCATCGCTACGGAACGCGGGGACGACAACAGCGCTTTTTCCTGGTCGCGGAAGCCGAGGATTCCGTTCTGGGTTTCATCATCGGCGAGGTCCGAGACTGGGAATTCGGATCGCCCCCCTGCGGGTGGGTGTTCGGCATTGCGGTGAGGCGTGCCGCCCGCGTGGGCGGCGTGGGCAGTGAACTGCTCGCGGCAATCCTTGAAAACTTTCGTCGGGCCGGTGTGGAAAAAGTGCGCACGCTGACCACGCGCGACAACAACCTGGTGCTGTCGTTCTTTCGAAGCCAGGGCATGATGGCCGCACCGTTCATTCCTCTCGAAATGGACCTTCCCGCGGTAAAGGGGGACATATCGTGAGGCTGCAGACCAGCACCATGCTCGCGCTGTACAGCATCATCGAGGCGGCCTCGCACCCAGGCAAGCAGGTTTCGGCCGCGGAGATCGCGGAGCGCTACGGCGTGTCGGCGCATCACCTGGCGAAGGTGCTGCGCGAGCTGGGGCGCGCCGGCCTTGTGGACTCGTCGCGGGGCGCAGGAGGCGGATATCGCTTCTCGGGCAACGCGCGGCGGCTCACACTCATGGACGTTATCGAGCGCTTCGAGGACATCGGCGCACGCTCCCCGGACCCGGGTACTGCGCAAACCGACCTTGGACTGGCCATCGCGCGCGTGCTCTCGGAGATCGACGAAATCGCCAAAGCCACGTTTCGCTCGATCACCATCGAAACGCTGCTGAAGCTGGTCGAACGGGCGCGGCGGTCTGAAACATCAGAGTAGGGATAAGGATATCGATCCCTCGAACATCTTCGAGGTCATCCTGGCGCTCTCGACTCGCCGCGACCCGCCCTCGGACATCGAATTCATCGGTCGCACCTGGAGCACGCCGCTCGATCCCACGCTGCGCGAGCCGCCGTGGGAGAACAATCACGCCATCGCGAACGCGCGCGGGTCCCGGGCGTGGAAGAAGAGCTTTCCGATCGTCCCCGAAGCGAGCCCGGAGCTCAAACGCAAGCTCATGGCAAAGTGGCCGCATCCCTTCAACCGCCGAGCGCCGGCGATGAACTTAAACCCTAGCCGAATGATAAGGGTTTTCGGTATAATGCCTGCATGGAATCCCGTGCCAAAGCGGAACAAGCGCCGCATGTTTCCGTGACACAGCTCGCAAAACGCGAAGGTGTGAGCCGGGCTCGCGTGCTCCAACTGCTCGCCGAGCGTCGCGTTCCCGGGGCGCGGAAAATCGGCCATCACTGGGTCATCCCCGTCGCCGCCAAGCTCGTGCGGCGTGCCCCGGGCCGCCCGCGAAAGCGGCCACTTGCCGGCGAGCGGCTGTTGCGCTCGTTCGCCAGGCGCTACGTCTGGTGGCTTTCCCCGGGCGCAGCGCTGGCGAGGCCGAACTTCATCGCCACCCAGGTCATGGAGATGGGCGACTACGACGACGTGCTGGCCCTCGAAGCAACGCTCGGGCGCGAGGCGCTCGTGCGCGCGCTTCGCGAGGCCGAAGCCGGGCGATTGTCCGAACGATCGTGGATCTACTGGCATCATCGCTTGGGTGTTGCCCGCGCCGGCCGGATTCCACCCCTGCCCCGGCGCGCGCTGCGCTGACCGCGGCGGTCCCGCCCGATGGCAGCGCCGATTGCGAACCTTACGCCGAATTTCACCCGGCTCCCGCCGGCGCAGCGGCAGCTCTGGCCGGAACTGCGTCCCGGCGTCGATCTCGGCTTCGTGCTTTACGGCGGAACCGCGATCTCGCTTCATCTCGGCCACCGCCGCTCCGTCGATTTCGATTTTTTCCATGACCGGGCGCTGGCGCAGGATGAGATCAGGGCCGCGTTCGCGTTCATCCGGCGAGCGACAACGCTGCATGACTCAAAGGACACGCTTGTGGTCATGGTGCCGGGTTCCGGACGCGGTTCCGGATCGGTTCCCGGAAAAGCGGGCCGAGACAGCGTGAAAGTGGGCTTCTTCGGCGGCCTGTCCTTCGGGCGGGTCGCAGACCCGCTGCTCAGCGATGACGGCGTCATGTGGGTTGCCTCGCTCGAGGATCTGATGGCGCACAAGCTGAAAGTCATCCTGCAGCGAAGCGAAAAGAAGGATTACCAGGACATCGCGGCGATGATCCGGGCGGGCTGCCAGCTGGCACGCGGGCTCGCCGCGGCGCGCCTGTTCTTCGGCAACGCCTTGCAACCCGCCGCATGCCTCAAGGCACTGACCTACTTCAAGGACGGCGATCTGGGCAGGCTCTCGGGGGCCGATCGGAACACGTTGATCGAAGCGGCGAAGTCGGTCCGCGCTCTCCCCCGGGTCGCGCTGCGATCGAAGAATCTGGCGCCATCGCCGCTTCGCTGAGGGCGCGCGTGGCGCTGTTGCCGAACGCGGGGCGCCACGCCGCTCGATTCCCGCCCCATGTACAACACCGGCGCTGTTGCGCTACCGTGCATCCTACGGATCCCCGGGTTCGTTCCCGGACTCGGAAAGCCACCCGGCCAGCAGACTCACGAAGGAGCAACCACATGCCGACCGATGCCGAAGAGATCTTCCCGCCTATCAGGCGCTGGAGAGCGAGCGGGCTGCAAGTCGCGCTCGCGACCGTGGTGCAGACCTGGGGCTCCTCGCCGCGCCCCGAGGGCAGCCACCTGGCGGTGAACGAGCGCGGCGAATTCGTCGGCTCGGTCTCGGGCGGCTGCATCGAGGGCGCGGTGGTGACCGAGGCGCTCGAAGTGCTCGCCGAGGGCAAGCCGCGCAGCCTCGAATTCGGCGTCTCCGACGAGCAGGCGTGGGAGGTGGGGCTCGCCTGCGGCGGACGCGTGCGCGTGTTCGTGGAGCGGCTCGAATGAAGTGGGCGACCTGGGAGCGGCTCGATGCCGCCGCCGCGGCGGGGATCTCGGCGGCGCTGGTGACGCGGCTCGCAGACGGCGCGCAGAGCCTCTTCGACGGCGAGCGCTGGCAGGGCGCACTCGATCTCGCGGGGGAGCAGCGCGCCGCGGTGCGCCGCATGCTGGCGGCCGACAAGAGCGGCATGCTCGCCGGCGCGGAGGGGCTTTTCGTGCGCTGTTACGCGCGCGCCCCGCGCCTGGTGGTGGTCGGTGCTGCGCACATCAGCCAGTTCTTGGCGCCGATGGCGACGCTCGCCGGCTTCGAGGTGATCGTGATCGATCCGCGCCGCGCTTTTGCGAGCGCCGAGCGTTTTCGCGGCGTGACGCTGATCGATGCCTGGCCCGACGAGGCGCTCGAGCAGGTGCGGCTCGACGCGACCAGCGCGGTGGTGACGCTTACCCACGATCCGAAGCTCGACGACCCGGCGCTCATCGCCGCGCTCGCCAGCCCTGCCTTCTACATCGGCGCGCTCGGCAGCAGCCGCACGCACGCCAAGCGCATCGCGCGGCTCACCGAGGCCGGCCTCGGCGACAAGGCCGGCCGCATCCACGCGCCGGTCGGACTCGACCTCGGCGGACGCGCGCCGCGGGAGATCGCCGTTTCGATCCTCGCCCAGGTGATCCAGGTGCGCTACCGCGGCGAGGGCTCGTGAGCTTCGATTCCCGCGCGCTGCGCCGGCAGTTTCCGCTCTTCACCCGCCAACCGGCGCTGCATTACCTCGACAATGCGGCCACTGCGCAATTGCCGCAGGTGGTGCTCGATGCGCTCATCGCGCACGAGACCGGGCGGCGCGCCAACGTGGCGCGCGGCGCCTATCCGCTCGCCGAAGAAGCGACCGAAGCCTACGCCCTCGCGCGCGAGCGCGTGCGCCGCTTCCTCAATGCCGCGAGCGTCGCCGAGGTGGTGTTTACCTCCGGAACCACCGCGAGCATCAACTTCTTCGCGCATGGCTTCGGCGCGCGGCTGGGGGCCGGCGACGAGATTCTCGTGAGCGAAGCCGAGCACCACAGCAATTTCGTTCCCTGGCAGCAGCTAGCCGAGCGCAGCGGCGCGCGGCTGCGCCTGCTGCCGCTCGCCGCCGACGGACGCATCGACGCGGCGCGCATCGAGCAGTTCGTCAGCGCGCGCTTGAAGCTCGTCGCGATCACCCATTGCTCCAACGTCACCGGCGCGCTCACCGACTTGGCCGCCGTGGTGCGCGCGGCGCACGCGGTCGGCGCACGCGTCATGGTGGACGGCGCGCAGGCCGCGCAGCACGGCGCGCCGGACGTGCAAGCGCTCGGCGTCGATGCGTACGCGTTCTCGGGCCACAAGTGTTTCGGGCCGAACGCCATCGGCGTGCTGTGGGTGCGCGCAGAACTCCTCGAGACGCTGCCGCCCGTGTTCGCCGGCGGGGGCATGGTGGGTCACGTGAGCCTCGCCAAGACCACTTACGCCGAGCCGCCCGCGCGCTTCGAGGCGGGGACGCCGCCGATCGCGCAAGCCGTGGGTCTGGGCGCGGCGCTCGAGTGGATGGCCTCGCTCTGCTGGCCCGAGATCCGCGCGCACGAAGAGCGCCTCGGCCGCTGCCTGCTCGATGCGCTCGCGGCGATGCCCGACGTCAGGATCCTCGGGCCGCGGGAAATGCGCGAGCGCCTGCCGATCGTCGCCTTCGCCGTGGACGGCGTGCACCCGCACGACCTGACCCAGGTGCTGGGCGACTACGGGGTGTGCCTGCGCGGCGGCCATCATTGCGCGCAGCCGCTGCACGCGGCCTTCGGCCTCGAGGCGAGCGCACGCGCGAGCCTGGCGCTTTACAACGATGACGCGGACATCGACGCGCTCCTTGCCGGGCTCGATCGAGCGCGCACGATGCTGCGATGAGCGCGGCCGAGCTCTATCAGGCCGCGCTCAAGTCGCTCGCGCAGGAGGCGAGCGGGCACGGCCGGCTGGACGCCCCCGGCGGACGCGCGCTCGCCGACAATCCGCTCTGCGGCGACCGCGTGGAGATGGAGGTCAGCCTCGCCGAGGGCCGCATCGCGGCGCTCGCGCACCGGGTGCAAGGCTGCCTGCTGTGCCGCGCATCGGCCTCGGCAATCGGCCGGCGCGCCCCCGGCGCGACGCCCGAGGAAGTCGAGCGCATCGCCGGCGCGCTGCAGGCGATGCTCGAAGGTTCGCCGCCGCCGGGGTGGGATTCGAGCTGGGACGAGCTTGCGGCGTTCGCGCCGGCGCAAGCCTATCGCAGCCGCCATGGCTGCGTGTTGCTGCCGTTTCGCGCGCTGCTCGAGGCGCTGCGCGCCGCGAGGGCGGGGGTGGATGACGGGCACATGTCCGGCCGGGAACAGTAAAGGCGATCTGCCAATCGAATTCCCGTCAGAACTTCTCGACCCACGGCCTCACCTCGATCTCCCATGACCATGCACTGCGGTCCTGTTCCAGAACGTGCAGATAACTGCGCGCGATCGCATCGGGGTCGAGCATCGAATCCGGGGCATTCGCCGGCTCGACGCGGCCCGGATTGCGGATTCCACCGTCGATTACGAAGTGCGCGATGTGAACGCCCTTGGGCGCGAGTTCGCGGGCCATGCTCTGGGCAAGTCCCCGGAGTGCAAATTTTCCCATCGCAAAGGATGCGGACTGCGGGTACCCCTTGACGCTGGCCGAGGCGCCGGTGAACAGGATGGCGCCGCTGCCCCGCGATACCATGCGCCTGGCGGCCTGCTGCGCGACCAGGAAGCCGCCAAACGCGGTCACCGCCAGCGCCTTGGCGACATCGCCGGGATCAATATCGAGGATCGGGCCGCGAACGCGGTAGCTTGGATTGTAGACGACCACGTCGGGCGATGCGCCAAACCACTCATCGGCCTTTGCGAACATCGACTCGACCCGTGACCGGTCCGACGCGTCGCATTCCAGGGCGCACGCATCCAGCTGGTTGGCCAGCGCGGCGAGTTTGCCCGGATTGCGCGCCGCCAGCGCGATGCGCATCCCCCCTTTGTCCGCGAATAGGCGCGCGACGGATGCACTTAGCCCGTCACCTGCGCCGACGATCAATGCCGTTTTGTGTATGGGCTTCACGATTGCTCCCGGTGAAATTGGATGAAATCGAATCCTAACTCGTTGTCCGGGTCGAATCGACGGCGACCATGTGGCCCCGGTTTTCAGTTGGCCGACCAAAGCGCCGGCGCAAACCGGGCACTATGGAGATATCCGCGTAGCGATCCGGCGCAATCGCCCAGCTAAGAACTCGTGAGTGGTCGGTTCTCGGCCTGAACGGACGGTGGGGTTCAGGGCCAACTTGGTCCGCAATGCGACAATTATCTGACGCTGGCTAGAAATTCCCTGCTGAACTGCAGGTTTCCATTTCCATTGGGGCCGGACTCGACGCATTGCGGCCAATGCCTCCGGTTGGTCGGGGCGGCGCAGTTGGCCGCAAGCTGCCATATGGCTAATCGTCAGGCCGGCAGAACCAATGGATGGGATGGCTTGTCATGTTGCGTTAAGTTAGTATTGAGACGATAACGATAATGAGGGGTGCGTGGAGGCCACGGAACCCGAATACTTCAATAGTCTTGCTTCGATGCCTTCTTTGCGCGCCAAAGCCTCAGCGTTCCGTCATCGATTCTTAGTCCAACAAGGGCGGATTTCACTCCGCTTGAAGGGTCATAGTCACGCGACGATCGGTACTTCCGAAGCGTCACCGTGAAAACAAGTCGCCGATTGAGCGTGGACAATGCCGCAGCAAGCCAATTGGGCGAAGCCCATAAAATCTCACCATCCTCATGACGACGAGATCGGCTATCGGGATCGGGTTTCCAACTACCCCAGACCTGGCTTCTCAGAGCGAAATGTCCATCAGGCGTACGCCAATCAACGCTATTTGGCTCATTCACCAACTCCAGGCTCTTCGTGAGGTCGATTCCGAGACGCGGTCTGCCGCCCGGTCCCTTCGCGGCGATTTCGTCGCCCTCGTCGATACCTAGACTGTGGGTCTCGGGTGCCCATATCAGTGGAGCGAAAGGACTCGCCCGACGATAGCGGTGGTCGTAATACCCCCCGTCCCAAAACTCCGGCAGCCAAAAATCATGGCTGGGTTGCTTGGAAAATGCAGAGCAGCGCCCAATGGCGCCTTTTCGCTCCGTCAATGCGGACGTGATGCTTACTGCCACGCCATCAGGCGATGACCAGCGCCCATACAATGGAATCAGGGCGTCGACAGCGGTGTCCACGAAGCCCAATTTCCGCAGCACTGTTTGTTGATCCTGCAGCGTTTCTTGCTGGCCGATCCGTTTAGCTAGCAGATCTTCTTTCGCCTGCTGTGGAACAGGATCCTTCCGATCCGACAGCCACGAACCGTCATCGAATGTGACATCGTAGCGATCGCGCCACTCCAGCCAAGGTGAGCCGCCGCCGGTCTCATAGCTCCGAACGACCACCGCCAGCGTCTTTGAAAGGCTGGTGGCAGCGTTAAGCAATGCGTGTCTTTGAATGTGCTCCCGGTAGAACTCATATCGATCGCCCAGGTCCCACCGGTACCGCTCGCGGCCCGGGAAAAAATCCAGCGAGGTGGCCTCCGGCCATCGGCGCGTAATCTCAGCCGCAATTGCATCTTCGATCGTTGCCTGCGAGACATTGAACAGATGAGCTAAGGTGCTGACCTCGCTTTTATTGAACTCATAGTCGAAGCGAAAGCCCGATGTCGGTTTCGTAACACTCGGGGGGGAGTCGCTGGTAACAATGCCGCACTGAGGCTGGTCGATCTCATCGAGCAACGCCTCCAACTCCGTGTCGCGCTCTCCCCCCTTACTTATGTGTCCCAGACACCTGGCGACGTGGACTTTATCGATGACGTGCAGGTCGCTTCGTTGAGCGAGAATTAGCAGCTTGGGTCGAAGGGTCCACATGGCTTGTCCGTGGCGCAAGGCGGCCCGCGCCAGACCCATCAGCAACCACTGCTGGGAATTTTGGAACGAAAGCTTCCGATCCGTCGATGCCAGGGCCGGGACTTCTCTTTGGTCGAAGCGGTCAAGCAATAGGTTGAGGTCGTCGCTGAGCCCCAACTCGACAAGTGTGTTCAGCCCACTCGCGACCGTCCAGCGAACATAGGCATCGTCCTCGCCGAGGAGGTGCCAAATGACGTCGGCAATGAACTCTACCTCGCCCCCCCCGATTGCTTGCTCAGGGCGGAATGGTCCCTCTCCGATCTCATCGGCGATGCGAGATGCCGGCCCGGACAGCAGTAACTCCAGCGCGTCGAGACCCCCCTGTGCCAATATGACGTGAGACACCTACCTCTGACCAATTAGAGTAG
>MEQX01000004.1:121357-121442 GCA_001770415.1 Betaproteobacteria bacterium RIFCSPLOWO2_02_FULL_63_19
GAGGACAAGCCGCAACACAAAGCGCTTGTCACTGCAGAGGTCCGACAGCTGCCGGATGCCGCGTGCGATGTTGGAGAACTGATCT
>MEQX01000004.1:121755-126374 GCA_001770415.1 Betaproteobacteria bacterium RIFCSPLOWO2_02_FULL_63_19
CGCCTCTCGCTCTTCGGTGGTGGTTGCGTTTGGGTACTGATTGCCCGCCTCAAGGAAGCCCTCCCAAAGCGAGGGCCAAGCGCCGAACGGATGCTCAGCGCGCAGTATGGCGACGATTGCCAGAAATATCCGCCTCTGATCCGCAGGCCCGGACAGTTTCAGCAGTTCGGCTACACCGTCTCCGGAACGCCAGTCCCACCAGCCGTGATCTTCACAGATCGTGAGGACAAAGGCAGCACGGCGTGGATCGAGATTTCCGTTCTTGGCCAGAAAGCATGCGAGCTGCGGCAATCCGTAAGACAGGTCCGCCACGTCTTGGTCGTGCCAACGCACGAGCTTGGCTATCGCCGGAAAACCTATGGAGTTGGCTGCCGCACGCGCGAACAACGTCCATCCGAACTTACTTGGCTCGGTCCGCACAATGGTTTGGCAAAGGTTCATTAGCCGCTGGGCCAGCGTGGGCTTTAGGAAACCGCCTTGCTGGACGCTCGCAAAATGAAGCAGTGAGTAGATCTGCTCGTAGCTCTCTCCGCCCATCTGATCCAACTGGGCCAGACCTTGCCGGTAGTATTCACGGGCTTCGTCGACGCTCATTGGCACAAGAGAAGCAGCGAGTTCCACGTAGGAATCGCCGCGCTGTCCAATGTTGTCATCCTGGCGGATTTGTTCCGCGACTTGCCGCGCGAATTCACCTGCAAGCTCATGGAAGGCCGGCCGCTGAGCAAGCTGACCCAACACGTCGATCTTCTGCTGGACGAAGAACCGTCCGGAGGAAATCAGATTGATCAATGTCTTGGCCTGGTCGGCCGATATCTTGGCCGCATGGTTCAGCAGGATGCGGACACAGCCGAGCCCAACGGTGCGGACAAGTAAATCAACTGCGCTTTCATCCCTCCGGTGCACACCCTCGTGCAGGTGTTTACGCCACGCATCTAGGAAGTCGGTGACGCTCGCACCTGAGAGACCTCTGCCCGAGAGGGCGGCATCCTCGATTGACCGAGTCAGCTCGCGCGCAAGCTCGATGCCTTCGCAGATGTTTTCACGTTCTCGGCTGCTGAATCTTTCCCTCAGCTGCTTCTTGCCGCCCCTCTTGCCGGGGCCGCCGGACGCGGGTTCGCGTAGCTCCTTCAGGAACGCTACCAGCTCTGTCTGAGTCGTGACAGCCTTTGCCTGCTTGGTAATCTTCACTTCCTTCGGAAGCAGGTCATGATAGGCGACAGGCCTTCCAGCGGACCAGGCGCGAACACAGGCGCGGAAGATTGGGGACCAAGCTCTCGAGTAACCGTACCGCTCGCCGTAGTCGTAGGCCGACGGGCGGGTAAGCGGCGCGTGGCGCATGATCGCTGCGGCTGCGGCTCGCGAGCTGTAGAAGAGCGTTGTCAAACCCGCCTGGGCAATGTCGCCGCTGTTCCCTCGCTCTGGCTCAATTGAGAATCCACTATCCTCGTCATCTTCGGCATGTGCGGGAGTTCCAATCGTCTTCGCGAGCGCCTTCACCTGCTGCCTACTGAGATAGCGGGGGCGCGAGAGGAGCCGCAGCTTGAGCGCCTGCGACGTACATTGGTCGCTTGCGGCAAACGACACAAAATCCGCGAGTACCGTCGTGCCGTTTGCCTGGTCGAACAGCTCTAGCAGATGCAGAAGTTCGTCGCTCGTGGATAGCGAGAAGCGATTGCTCCAACGAGCAAGGTTGTGATCGACAGTTCCGAACTCACCTTCGGCGACATGCAAGAATAGGACCGCCGCGTAGTCGTCGACCCCTGGGCCGGCGCGGTCGCGATGTGTCTCGTCATGCGGCTGCGCGATATGCCAGTTGATCCACCGAACTGTGCTCTCGCACTGGATTTGCGCTTCTTCGGAATCACCCGCAAAGCGATGCGCGACCGTCAGCCGTGCACTTCTGGCACCACGCCATCCCGAGCGATCCGCGAAAAGGCGTCGATAGGAGTCAGCGTCACCGAGTACAACTGCAAGAGCGGGCGAGCTGCGAATGAACTCGTCGCCACGCAAGTTGGCCATTGCGGCTTGCGCCAGCCGCATGCTGAGGCCAAGAACCCGGTCGAAGTCATCTTCTGTTACCGCCAATCGAAAGGCCGCACGAAGTCGTGCGAGAGTTAGCCTGCGGCGACCGAACTCCGATTGCACCGTTGTTGGGAAATTGGTTGAATCGGCGAGCGCGAATGCTCGGTCACTATCTTTGATGACGACTAGAAAGTGCGGCAACGCTTCAGCGGCATAGGTCGATGTCGCCTGCGAAGAAAGAAGGCGGTCGGCAATGGCTCTTTGAGCCTCCGGTCGCTCGGAATATGTCTCCCGGATATATGATTCCGTGGGTTCGTCTCTGAAAATCGCACCGTGCGAGGTGATCTCGAGCATTGGAGCCAAATCCGATGCGGCGGTATTCACCTGAGCCGCAGACCACCCGAGCGCGTTTGCCAGTTCCTCGAGCGGAATCGGCGGGGGAAGGAGTGACAGCGCGACGAAGAACTCGGTTACCTCTGAATCAGGCCATCCTGCAACATGAAGATCTGAGACGATCTTGGTGCATCGTTGGGCGATGATTTCTGGGACTGTGATAGGCGGCCGAAGTTTTGCCGAGGACGTTCGTATCCCAGGTCTGAACCAGGTAGTCGAGGACACGCGCGTTCCGGAGGGATCGCGCCAAGGCGGTGGCTATTTCCACGCCGGACGCACCTCGCTTGCGATCTTTCACAAATTTGCGGGCCTCCGGATCGGTGAATGGTCCTAGCTCGACCTCTTTTACCGTGGTGCGGCCAATGACCTTGTCCTTACGGTGCGTGCGCGCAGTAAGCAGCAACTTCACGCCGTCGATCGCGTCTTCGTCGATTGCCGAGAGAAGAAGTTTCGGAAATGCCTTTTCGTGGCGGTAGTCGGCTTCGAGCTGGGCGTTATCCGCAGCATCGACGATGATAAGCAAACCGAGCTTTTTCGATTGAGTTCGGATCGCCGTCGCCGCTTGTGCAAGTCGTCTGCGTGCCGCCTTGATGATTTTGCGACTGTCATCGCCGCCTGGCAGCATCGGATCACATAGTGTCCGCGAGGCCAGTTCGTTGACGATCTGCACCAGCCCGATTCTGGGGAGGTGCCGGGAGTGATTGTCCGAGCGGTACGAACCACCACCGAAGCAGTCAAAAACGACGCACTCAAATTCGTTCGCCATCCTCGCAGCAAGGCTTTGGACAAACACGGTTTTGCCCACTCCGCCATCCGCGTGGACGAGGAGGGGCAGCTCTGACGCCTTGACCAGATCACCGACCGTCGAAAGTTCAGCTCGCTCGACGACAGCACCAACGTCGATAAAGCGGGTGTCGGCTGGGAAAAGGTCCTCTGGCTCGCAATCGAGCGCATCCAAGACATCCTCGCGGCGGATCAGGTTCTTGCCTTGACCGCTCGGCCCTGCCTTCTTTAGGACGAGGTCCTGGAGTCCGTGAAGCCGGAGCCTGGCCTCTGAATCGGCGCCGGCGGACCAGTCGGTGAGGGTTCGCCTAAGCGCGTTGTCTAAACCCGCAACGCTCTTCTCTCCGGCTCGAAAAACTATCCTCGAGAAGAGGCGGCTTGCGTCAGATAGGCCGCGCTTGGAGCACCACTTCTTGAGGTTGCGAGCCTGGGTGGCTGCGCCGAGGACTGAAGGCGTCGTTCCCTCGATGAGGGACTTTATCGCGTCCCAGAGACTTTCCGTGAATTCTGAGTTCGTGACGAAGATGAACGATGCCTTTTTGTCGACGTCGGCTGCCGAAAGTTCCTTCTCGTAGCCGAGGATCGTGTCGGAGAACTTCTCGATTGTCTTTTTCAGATAGACCGCTGTGACAGCCGCTTTGCGGAGCTTGTGTTTGAACTGAACAGTCTCGAGCCGCTCGCAGGTCTGAAAATTGTCTCCGCGGCCATAATAGAGAACAAGGTCAGCCACCTCTTCGGCCCGCGCTCCGGGGTTCGCCGTCTCGGTAGCTGAAATCCCCTCTACGGCGATCGCAAACAGATCGTCATTTGGAAAGACCAGTTGCAACGCCCGCCTGGCAGCCCATCGCTCGTGGAAGGTGTGGCCTGCGCGAGATGCGCGGACGGTATCGATGTCTGCGTCAATATTCAGCACTATTGTTATTGTGCCCTTTTCCCACAATAGTCCCCACTTTTTAGACTGAACCGATTATATGGGAGCCGAGGGTGACTATAACGCCAGCGCACCTGCCTCCTGGCGGAGTGGCACTGCCACTTCCACCGCTGGCTCGGACTTTCCAGAGGGATCCCCAGACACCCTACCTCTCACTTCGGGTCCGCTTTGGATCGGGCGTGTAAGTTTCTCGGAAAGGAAAGCTGTCTTTGTGCTTGACCGAGGTCGAACGGCAGGTATTAGACCCATTGCTGCCTAAGCTTTACCACTAGGTCAACGGCCGCATTGGTCGAAAACCTGACGGTCACGAAAAATGCGGGGCCCGGTTGGTCAGGGTCGCTTCCCGCCGGTCGCACTTGCCGTAAGTGGTCGTTCCCGCCGGCACCGACCTCCCGCGTCGATCGCGAGTGCGAGATCCGCCAGATCTTCGAGCTCGAGGATTTACCGGCCGATCCCGCCGAGGGGCTCGACGCCGGACGGCCGATGGAAC
>MEQX01000004.1:126393-163599 GCA_001770415.1 Betaproteobacteria bacterium RIFCSPLOWO2_02_FULL_63_19
GACGACGTCCCACACCACCTCTACGCGTTGATCATCCCGGCGCTCGATCAGGCCGAGATCGATCAACTGCGTCACGTCTCGAAATCGCGCCGCAGCTTGCCCAAGGAACATGAAATGATGGGGTATCTCCTTATCGCGAACGTGCCGGTGGTCGCACTTGCCCGACTCGTTGTCACGACGCTGGAATAATCTGAAACCGGCCCATGCGATATGATCGGTATAGCTCAAAGTCGCGGCGGTCGAGAGTGAAGATCCGCGAAACTCGTTTCCGTTCAGCCACGCTGACGGGCCCCGCGCGACGCCTGAGCTTCACCAGGCCCGGATGCCCACGGTCACTACCGCGGAGAAGTCCCATGCTATTGTCTCGCCGCCCGGAGCAAAGCGATCCTCCCGGGACGGTCCGTGAACCAGACAGGAAGGGTTTGCCCGCCTCGATCGAAGCGACCATACAAAGGAGCCCCTCGAATGCTTGAACTCTATCACCACGGAACCTCCGTATGTGCCGCCAAGCCGCGCATCGCGCTGGCCGAAAAAGCTCTGCCATGGGTGAGCCGCTACGTCGATATCCTCAAGGACGAACATTTTGCTCCCGAATACCTCAAGCTCAATCCCAAGGGCGTGGTGCCCACGCTGGTTCATGATGGGCGCGTCATCAGGGAGTCCACGCTGATCGGGGAATATCTCGACGAAGTCTTTCCCGACCCGCCCCTCAAGCCGTCCGACCCGTGGGATCGGGTCAGGATGCGTCTGTGGACCAAGCGGCTTGACGAGGAACTGCATGCCGCATGCGGTATCGTCACGTTCGCGATCTCGCATCGCCACGCGGTGCTGGCCAATCCGCCGGAACTCGTCGAAGCCTATATCGACAAGGCAGGACCGGCCGAGCGCGAGCGCCGCAGACGGAAACTGCAGCGCGGTATCGACGACCCGGAGGCGCAAGGCGCGCTGCGCGTCTACGACCGGTTTCTCGAGGACATGAATACCGCGCTTGAAGATCAGCCCTGGCTCGCCGGCGAGCATTTTTCCCTCGCCGAGGTCGGCGTCATTCCCTACGTCAACCGGCTGGACATGCTGCAACTGTCCGGCCTTTGGACGGAGCAGCGGCCGCATCTTGCGGACTGGTTCGCGCGCGTCAAAGCGCGGGCCAGCTTCGAGCCGGCGCTGTTCGGCTACGTTCCGCCCGCGTTGCGGGAACTCATGCGCGAACGCGGCACCGAGGCCTGGCCTGGCGTTCGGGCGCTTCTCGAATGAACCGGTTCAGGGGCGCGGCGACGGTTGGTATGCGCCGCAGGCCGCGCGCGGCGTCACTCCACTCCGGTTTCGGTCAGAACCTGATGCCATTTTTCCATCAGCTTGTCTCTGAGTTCGTTGCTGACCCTGGAGATCGGATACCAGTCATCTTTCCAGGCAATGTCACGGCAGGCATCGATGACAATCCGGCCCTGGGTCAGCGGAACCGCCTTGTCGGAGGACCTCTTTTCCTTCAGAGGGATGGCGGTGTTGACGTTGTTGGTATGGCATCCCGTGATGATCTGGATCTGCCGCTCGATCCGGCAGCGCGTCACCATGGCCCAGAGCACCTGCTCCAGATTGGACGGATCGATGTCGTCCTCGACCACCACGGTGTAGGCGCCCATCTCGGCCGGGTATTGCGAGGCGATCATGCCAACCTTGGTCGCGTGCCCCGAGTACATCTGCTCGATCGAGATCACGTTGAACAGACCACCGCTGCCGGTGTAGTGGGACCAGACACCCTTGATTCCTGGTACGCCGAAATCGTCCAGCCTGCGTCGGATCGCCACCGAATCCGCAACGCCGAGGAACAGCGTGAACGTGTGCTGCGGCACGGCCGGCATGGACCCGGTGAATATCGGGTTGTTGCGATGGTAAATGGCCTTGATGTGAATCACCGGTTCGGGAACGGTCAAGAGCCCGCGATTCGCGTAGTAGCCGTGCCATTCGCCGAACGGACCCTCATCGACCCATTCGCCGGGAACGACCTCTCCCTCAACGACGATTTCCGCCCTGGCCGGAAGCGGCAGTCCGGTGAATTCGCCCTTGATCACTTCGAGCGGCTCGCCCTTGATGAATCCTGCCGCGTCAATCTCGGAGGTGCCCCAGGGCACGTCGGTCTGGCATGACAGGAACCAAAGCGCCGGATCCATGCCGACCGCGATCGCAATCGGCATCGTCTTCTGGCGCGGGAAATACTTCGAATACATCAGGATATTGCCGTGCTTCCCGGGCACTGCGTGCAGTGCCAACGTGTTCTTGCTGACCACCATCGAACGGTAGGTCCCCACGTTCACCCAGCCGGTGTCCGGATCGCGCTGAATGACGCCATGCTGGGTGCCGAAGAACCGGGCGCCATCCAGTTCATGGTAGCGGGGTATCGGAAACTTCAGAATATCGATCTTGTCGCCCGTGAGCACGTTCTCCATGATGGGGCCGCTGGTTACCGTCCTGGGCGGGATGCCCCGAATGTCCCGACTCTTCTTGTACCAGCTCTCGTGCAGTTGCATCGGCTGTACCATGCTTTCATCCAGACCCAGTGCCTTGGCGATTCTCCAGGTGGAGCCTATGGTGCCGAAGAGGTTTCTGAACCCCTTGGGGTAGCCAGGGGTTTCATCGAACAGCACCGCCGGGCGATGGCCTTTGCCCTCGCGGTAGATGAGTTCGACGATGGAGCTCATTTCGACATCCCAACTCGCCCCTTTCACATGCTTCAATTCGCCTCGTTGCTCGACCGCCGCCAGAAAATCGCGCAGATCCTGGTAATTCAGTTTGCCTGGCTTGAGTTGTGCGGACATGATGTTCCTTGCCTGGTTACGTGGGTCAATAGCGCGGCTTCGACGCGGCGCCTTCCGGCGGGACGATTGGCGGCTTGGGGATCATTTCGCGTATTTTCGCTTCGCTGAGCTTGAAATCCGCGTCGTACAGTTCGGGCCGCGTCACCCGGTCCTCCTCGGTGCTTCGCCAGGTGAAGAAGCAACGCGGGCAACGGTAGATTTCCCATGCCCCGCTTTCGGGCGAATCGAAGATTTTCGCCGCTCGTTGGTCGTCACATCTCGGACAGATCATGGCTTTGCCTGCATTCTCTTCTGGATCTCGCCGATCCAGAAATCGGTGTCGGCCGGCAGGTCGACACTGATGTTGTCCTCCATCGGGATGTCGGGATAGACCGGTGTGGTCGCATCGATGATCACCTTCGTGCCCAGCCCCCGTATCAGGTGGGCCGGATCGAGCGTCGAGGCAGGCGCATTTGGAATCAACGCCAGGTCTCGCTCCGGACGAAAACGCGTCGTCAACGCCCAGATCACCTGCTGCAGGTTAAATGGATCAACGTTCGCATCGACGACGATGATCAGCTTCGGATAGGTAATCCCGTGCGGCGTCGACAATAGCCGGCATGCAAGGGTCTTGGCGAAACCACCAAAACGCATGCGCGAAGCGATGATGGTGCAGTAACCGTGCGTATACAGCGCGTTCACCGCCTCGATCTCCGGAAAATCAAGCTTCATCTGGTTGTAGATCGTGGCGCATGTATTCAACCCCTGCAGATAGTCGATCTCGCCCCAGGGCTCGCCCGTATACAGATTCTCGAACAGAATCGGGTCGCGCCGCCGGGTGATCCGGTCGACACGGATCTCGACCTGGAGCATGGAAGACGAATACGAACCCGGATACTCGGCAAACGGGCCTTCCACCGCGCGATGGTGCCGCAGGATCTCTCCCTCGATGATCATTTCCGCACCTGCGGGCACGTCCAGGGCGCCAATCTCCGATGACACGACTTCGACGGGAGCCCCGCGGATCGCCCCCATCATTGCGTACTCGTCATCATCGAACTTCAGCGGCGAGGACGCGACGAACGGAACGATCGGATCGTTGGACACCGCGATCGCTGCGCGCAGTGGAACGTCGAGCCGTTCGGCGCTGCGAAGATAGGCCGCCAGATCGTGCTGCGCCGAGAGCTGGATGCCGAGCAGGTCGTGGTCCTTGACCTGAATGCGGTAGATGCCGACGTTCTGGTTCGACGGGTTCTCCGGATCGCGCGCGATGGCGCAAGCTTTGGAGAGGAAGAACCCACCGTCCATTGGATTGACGCGAAACAGCGGCAGCTCCCGGAAAAGACTGAAATCGCGCTCGAGAACCACCTCCTTCACCGGCGCGCTCGTGACCCTCTTTGCCGGGACCGGATAACGCCCCCATCGCTTCACGATTTCGCGAAACTGTTCCCTGACCGGGGTGTTCTTCGGAAGGTCGAGCGTCAGTGCATGGTTCTCCCAGGAACCGTGCACGTTCATCACGATCTTCTTGTCCGGATAGCCGAGGACTTTTTCAAACAGCAGCACCGGTCCGCCCGTCATCCTCCCCGCCGCGCAGGAGATCGTGCGAACGTCCGGTTCGAGACGGACCTCTTCCGCGATCCGCAGCAGCCGGCCTTCCTGTTCGGCCTTTTCCAGGAATTCCCGCAGCGAGCCGTAAGGCAATTCTTGTTCCTCTCAGATCGGCGTGAACAGGGCGGAGTGCGGACGCGCCTCCATCAGTTTCGCCAGTTCCGCGAGGCTGCCGAAATACATCGTCGCCGCCTGGCAGTGCTTCACGCAGGCAGGCTTTTCACCGCGAGTCGTTCTCGGCAGGCACAGGTTGCAGTACTGCGTCGGGAAAGGCAGGTAGTCGATGCGCAGCGACTTATCCGGCCGCTCCGTGATGATTTCGCTCAGGTGGATGCCGCCCCTGCCGACCGGGTAGTTGTGCTCCTGCTTGCAGGCAATCTCGCAGCTGTGGCAGCCGGTGCAGTACTCGTAGTCGATCATGAGTCCGTTTCGTGCCATGTCTCGTCCTTTCGCCAGACTTTGCGCCGGATCCGCGCTAGACCTTGTAGATCCGGCACAGCATCGTCTTATTCGGTGCGCCGCCGAAACCGGAAGTGCTCTGCTTGCCCATCGGGATGAGCTGATTCACATTCAGGTCCCAGACACCGTAGAAATTCGGTGCAGTGCCGTCCGTTTCGGGCAGCCACCAGCCGTGTAGCGCGTGTGCCATCTGGCGATGTATGACCGGGGTGAGCTTGGCTCTGCGTTTGACCTTGCCGCGTACGCCCTCGATCCAGACCCAATCGCCTTCGTTGATGTCGAGCGACTTAGCGGTTTCCGGGTGCAATTCGACTGTCGGATGAGGCTCGATCTCTCGCAGCCACGGGATCTGACGGTGTTCGCTGTGGAAGAACACCCCGCTGCGCCTGCCGGTGATCAGGATCAGCGGATATTCCTTGTAGACCTCGGGCGTGCTGATCGGGCCCTCGATGGGTTCCCGGTGATAGGGCAACGGATCCAGCCCCCAGGATTCGTAGGTGGTGCAGTACAGTTCAACCTTGCCCGAAGGCGTTCGGAACCCCGGCTTGCGGTCCGCACGCAGTTGGCCCTTCTCATGGCGCCGGTACGGCACCGTTCCCGAAGGATGGTTTTTGGGCGCCATGGCCCATGGGCGCTCGGACAATTCTTCGAAAGTCAGCCCCGAGGCCTTGAGGCGTTGGGTGAACAGTTCGCGCGTGTTCTTCCACGGTACCGCCTCGGGGTTGAGGCGTTTGGCGAGTTCGAAATTGATTTCCCAGTCCGACCGGCATTCGCCGACGCTGATGACCTTGCGGATGGCATTCAGCGGCACGCCGGTCGTGAACACCGAGTCCTTTTCCGGGAAACTGCCCGCCGGAAGGACGATGTCCGCGATCGCCTGCGCCGTGGGCGTCATGAAGGTGTCGACCACCACGTTGAACTCCAGCTTTCGCACCGCCTCGTAGTGGCGCTTCGGATCCTGCGCGGTGTTCGCCAGGAAATTGTTGGTCTGGCACCACAGCCCTTTGATCGGGTACGGATTGCCGGTCTCCATCTGTTCCAGCACCACATCCGAGAGTGCCCACGCGCGGAAGTTCTTCACCATCGGGTAGCGGTCCGCCCCGATGCGCTTCTTGGTCAGATTGGATACGAACTCCTCCCCGTACAGCTGGATTACCTCCTCGGTCGAGTAAGGATAAATCGTGACTCCGAACGGCGGCCGGGTAATGACGTTTCCGCCGGGCACGTCGATGTTGCCCGTGAGGGCCCAGAGACAATTGAGCGCGTGAATAGTGGCCGTCGCCTCCGAGTTGCTGTCCAGCGGCTGGCCGAATCGCATCGCCGCCGGCTTGCTCGTTGCGTACATTCGCGCCGCCTTCGCGATTTTTTCCGCCGGCACCCAGGTAATCGCCTCGACCTTTTCCAGTGGATAGTCGCGTGCACGCTCGGCGAGCTTGTCGAATCCGTGCGTCCATTTTTCGACGAAGGCCTTGTCATAGAGGCCTTCCCCGATGATGACGTTGAGCATCCCAAGCGCAAGCGCACCGTCGGTGCCGGGCCGCAGCTGCAACCAGATTTCGGCGCGCGATGCTTCCCAGGAACACACGGGATCGATCACGATCAGCTTCGTTCCGCGCTTCATCATGTCGACAACCCAGTGGCCGGAGAAGTAATGATCGGTGCAGTGACTCCCGGCCAGATGCCGCGCCCAGGAGACCATCACCTTGGGCGCAACCCACTCGGGATCCTCGTAGCGCTGCGGCGAGAACTGCGCGGCATCCGGAAAGGTGAAGTCGCCCGTGACCGAGTGCATCGCGGCCAGGCGCGGCGTGAAGCAGGAAATTCCCGACAGGCCGAACAGCGTCCAGTTCGGACTGCCGTAGGCATAGGCGAGAAAGATGATGAACCCGCCGGCATCGCGCCCGGTACCCTGCCCAAACACCACCGACTCGGCCCCGTATTTGTCGCGGATTTCGCGCAGGCGGTGTTCGCAGAGCTCGAGAGCTTCGTCCCAGGAGATCCGTTGCCACTTGCCCTCGCCGCGCTCACCGACGCGTTTCAGCGGATGCTGGAGGCGATCGGGATGGTTGACGTACTGGGGCATCGCCAGAACCCGCGGGCAGGCGCGCCCCTGAAGATAGGGATGATCCTCGTCCCCCTCGACCTTGATCAGCTTGCCGTCCTTGACGTACACCTTGACGCCGCACCCGCCGTGACAGCCGGGGCCTGCGGACCAGGCCCCCATCTTGTGAATCTGCACGCCTCCGTCGGTATCAGCCATTGGGTCCCCCTTCAGGGAATCGGGCTCCCCTGCGCGCCCGGCAATGTGCCGGGAGCCGGAGCCGCGCTCGATCATCGGCGGGAAGTCTCGATCACCCCTTGATTTAGGTCAAGGAGGATTTGGAGCGCTTGCCTGCCAGGACATCCGGCTCGATGGACACGAGCGATGAAATTGCCGACCAAAATCCTTGGATAAACCGCTTCTACTGCGACCGGCTCCAGGTCGCCCGCAGCAGCATGTCTTGCTTGTTGTAGTGGTAGTCCAAATCGCCCTTGTACGCATTGTGCAGCGCCTCGGCAATGTCGCGTGCGAGGTGCGTGTCGGTGGTCGTGACCAAAACACCGTCCTCCGCATCCTCGATCTTCATGATGCGCTCGAGCGGATGCTCGGCCTTCTCCTTCGCTTCATGGTTCTTAACCAGTTGCAGGATCTCGTCGTGGTGCTCGCGCAGAAACCCCCCCTTCAAGATGACGTAGCCCGCCGGAAACTGGTCGTGGATGCGGTGGCAGGCCGGGCATTTCTCCTCATGTGCTTCGCTGGTCGCCTTGCCCCAGGTCCACCGCCCCTTGTGATATACCGCGCCGCACTCGGGGCAGCGCGTGGGTTCGCGCAGCTTGCGGCTCGATTTATAACTGTCGTGAACCAGCTCCTGGAATAACTGCTCCCGGCGGACCGGTCGGAAACCTACACGTTCGTCTTTCATGATCGACCTCGCTTGTTTGGACGCACCTGCAAACGACCCTGCCGGCTCATTGCCGGGTCTGGCCGCGAACCTTGGCAGCGCAATGCGGTCCGCTGCGCGAGGGCACCCTCGGCGTGCCGGTCGACCGCCTCATAGGCGATGTTCAAACCGCCGCCTGGCAACCCGCCCAACTCGCGTCGCACCGAATCCCACGAAAAGCGAATCCGGTCCGCGTCCGCATCGCGCAGATTCGGCGGCACGCGGAAATCGGATGCCTGCTTGCGGATGACCGGTGGTCTCATGCGTGCCTCTTTAGCTGGGCGCTTCGTAGTTCAAGTGCACCGCGAACACGCAACGGCGTTTGCCGGTGCTGTAGCAGCGATCGGGGAACAGGATGCGGAGTGCAGACTGGCCCGCGCTTTCCTCGTGGAAGAGGCGTTCATGCAGCGTTTTCATGGCCAACCTCGAAACCGAGCGGCGTGGTATCCGACGATACGCTGTGGCGCGATACGCACTACGGTTTCATTGTGTAACGGCGCGGTCGCCCCCGGCTTGATCCTCATCAAGCGGCATGACCGGCAGCGCAGAAAACATTCGTGAAGATCGTCTTTCGGCGCGCACGAACACGCACCTTTCCTGAATAGCGCAGATGGCCGGCCCGGTACCGATTCACTGGCCGGCACACTCGGCTTCGGCGTCCACCTGCGAAGCGAGCAACCGCAACGCCTCGGAGCACGTCGGCACAAACGGGTCCGCGTGATCCAGAAGACGCAACCGCTCCGGCAACGCGGCCAGCTGCGTGCGCACATACTCGCGCACGGCCTGCGCAGACGGCGAGCCGCCAACCGGCCTGCCGCCCTTCATCACAGCCTTCAGCAATGGCGTGCCCTCTTGAAGATCTCCTTCGACGGTCAGCGTGTCGCCCTCGATCAGACCATCGGCATTGAAGCGGCGATAGACTTGCTTGCGGCCCGGCCAGGTCGCCTTGCCCTCGGATCGCTTGCGCTTGGGCCTGCCGTCGTATTCCACCAGCTTGTAGGCACAGTCGAGATAGGGCGCGTCGGCCGAGGTGTTCATCTTGGTGCCCACACCGAAGCCGTCGATCGGCGCCGCGGCAAGATCGCGCAGGGCGTATTCGTCCAGGCCACTGCTCGCAAAAATCGAAACTGCCTGCATCCCCTCCGCGTCGAGTACTTGGCGCACCCGTCGTGCGCATTCACCGAGATCGCCGCTGTCGATGCGCACGCCTTGAACCGTCATGCCATCGCGTGCAAGTCGGGCAGCCAGCCTCGCCACCTTGCGCGCGCCCGCGACCGTGTCATAGGTGTCGATCAGGAGCGTCGCCTTGGCCGGATGCGACCGGACGAAATTCTCGAACGCCTGCAATTCGCTGTCGTGCGCTTGAATGAACGAATGCGCCATGGTGCCGAATACGGGAATGCCGAAACGCATGCCGGCGAGCACTGTTGCGGTGCCGGAGAACCCTGCGATGTAACTCGCACGCGCCGAGAGCAGCCCGGCCTCCGCGCCGTGCGCGCGCCGCAGCCCGAAATCGACCAGCAGTCTCTCCGGAGCGGCAAGCACCATGCGAACCGCCTTGCTCGCGACTACGGTCTGAAAATGCAGCAGGTTGACGATGCGGCTCTCGATCAACTGCGCCTCGCGCAGCGGGGCGATGACTCGCAGGATCGGCTCGTCCGGAAAGAACGGCGTCCCCTCGGGCATCGCGTGCACGTCGCCGGTGAAGCGCAGATCCTCGAGCGACTTCAGGAAGGCCGAGGTAAACCTTCCCGTGCTTTCGAGGAACGCGAGTTCCTCCGTGGCCAGGCGCAGACCACAGAGGTACTCGATCGCCTGCTCCAGCCCCGCGGCGATGAGGAAGTTGCGCTGCGGCGGCAGCTTGCGCGAGAAGAATTCGAACACCGCCGTTCCGTTCATGCCGCGATCGTGGTATGCCTGCAGCATGGTCAGCTCGTACAAATCGGTGAGCAGGACGCTCGAAGCGGGATCGATCATCGGTCTTCCATCCCATGCCGATTGAACAGCTACCGTCTCCGACGGTCGCCGCAAATTGCCACCGCTAGTCAATTCTCCGGCGATGGCGGACCACCGGATTGATCAGCGTCAACCGCCCGGATCGAATACGCTAAGCGCGATCGACCGCTTCGCGTCCCGAAAGACTGCCGGTTCTCATCGGGGTCCTGCGCCGGCTTCGCGTGACCCCAATCGCTCAAGCCGACTCGGGAAACTTTCCTCCCGAGAAGTAAGTGTTGAGCACGTTGCCTTTCGTAATCGGCAGCAGCAAACACGACGGATGTTCGGCGTCGTGGTAGACCATGATCCGAGACGCATGCGCACGGCGCAGCGTGCCGCAGCCGATCATCTCCAGCGGGTCCTTCGGCGGATCATCGGAACAGGCGATCCGCAACGCGATCCGCGAACCGGGATTGAACTGTATCGCCGTGGCAACGATCTTGATGTCGAATTCGTAGATCTGCCCGGGAACCAGAGGCTCCGGATCGACGTGGGTATGGATCGGCTCCCAGGGTTTCGAGGCCTTGAGGTCCAGCTTGCGGTGCGAGCCTTTCAGCCAGCCCTTGCTGACCAGGCGCTCACGGCCCTCGGGATCGATTTCAAGCAGCGTGATGATCCAGTGGATGTCGTCGTCAGTACTCGCCGCATAGAGTTTCAGCGCGATCGGGCCGATGACCTCGGTATTCTCGACCATCGGCGGGGTCTCGTACTGCAGCCGCCCGCGCTTCCACGGCGAATCCTCGAACGAATCCCCGCCCTCGAACGGCCAGTGTTCGTGCTCGCTGAGCAACGCGTGCTCGTGAAGATAGAACGGCGTCCAGCGGGTCTGCGGCAGCGGCCAGGTTGTCGACTCCTTCCACTCGCCCGTGTTGGTCACGAACACCCTGATGGGGGGCTCATCCATGATGCCGGTGTCGTTTTTCTTGATCCAGTGGTCGAACCAGCGCACCGCCTCGTGCTGAAGCTGGTAGACCGGCCGGTCGAGATAGATCGCCGGTCCGATCAGCATCTTCTTCGGCGCCTTCAGATGCTCCCAGCTTCGGAACGCCGCTGGCAGATGGATGCCGTAGTTACCCCAGCACGCGCCGATATACGAGGGGACCTTGATCTTCGAGTAATCGACGGTGCGCTCTTCCCAGTAGGCGCAACGCGTCGGGTGCAGCAGGACGTCGGTGACGAAAGCGTTGACCTGCGCCCCGGGGTTTCTCAGGATCGCCATCAGCTCCGGAACCGAGCGGATGTCTTCGTTCTCCATCAGCGCCGCGATCGCGCGCTTGAACCCCTCGTCGCCCAACTCCTCCTTGGCGTGGTTGCGCGGGCGCACATTGCCGTAGACGAGCGAAGTCTGACTCCAGCCGACCGGCCACTGGTAGCCGAGCAGGCCACCTCGGTAACAGATGTCTCGGTACAGGTCGGTGTTGCCCCAGGGGCAGAACAGCGCCTTGAGTGCCTTGGGCTGGCGGGTTGCGACCATCAACTGCATGCGCGCAAAATACGAGACGCCGAACATCACCACGTTGCCGTCGCACCAGGGCTGCGCGGCCAGCCACTCGATCACCGCGCAGGCGTCATCGACCTCGCGCGGGCCGCAGTACTGCCACTCGCCTTCCGACGTGCCGGTGCCGCGCATATTGCATACCAGGTGCGCGTAGCCGCGGCGCGCAAAGAAGTTCGGATCGCCCGCCTCGAGCGACGCATTCGTGCGTTCCTGGTCGGCATGCTTCCACTGCGCCGAGGAAATCGCCGCCGGCGTGATCGGCCCGGTCTGACCCTCCGCATGGTAACCATGCACCCCGAGCACGGCGGGAAACTTCCCTTTTCCGTCGGGGCGCCACAAGTTCGCGTGAAGCTTGATGCCGTCGTCCATCGTGATCATTTGGTCCGGTTCAGCGATAACACCGTATTTGCGGGCCGAGGTCTTCCAGTTCGGTCCGATCATCGCGCCGGCATAGTCTTCAAATGGCATGCTCAACTCTCCTCAGGTTTGACTGCTTGGATGCTAATCGTAAAGCAATGAAGCGATAGAACGATTCGCGTCTATGGCTTGATGGTAAACATCTCCTTCTCCAAACGCTCCTGCTTTTGGACTTCGGGACCGTCGTAGGGCCGATCGACGAACAGGGTCTGGTAGGCGGCAACGAAACCATTGTTGTACGGCGCGCCGCAAAAATGCGCCGACTTGACCCGGTCCCACAGCACATAGCCTTCCGGGTCGACGCAATCCTCGTCGACCGACGCCGCGACGACCTTGCCCACCACCATCAGCCGGCCGGCCCACTCCTTGGTCCATTCGACGGCGCACTCGAAATGCCTGGGGCATTCCCGGATCCTGGGCGGCTTGACGATCATCGAGGGCAGCGCAGTCAGGCCGGCTTTCTCCAGTTCGTTTACACCCGGCGCAAATGGCAGCCCGGCAATGCGCACCTGCTCCAGAATCCGGCGCTCCCATTTCGGCAGGTTGGCCACGAATTCTCCGGTTGCCACCACATTGTTCGCGGTGTCCTTGCCGATGCTGGTGGTGAATGCGACATACACCGGCTCATGGTTCACCCGCGTGCAGGTGCCGAAGGACGCCGCGTTGACCCGCCCCTGGGCGTCGACGGTGGTGATCATCGCCAGGCAGGAACTCGGCGCGAACAACCGGTCCCAGTATTCCCGCGGCTGGTTCAGTTTCTGCGGAAGGCTCATGGCTACTCCGTCATAGCGAAAAAAATGGTCGATACGCTGGCGCCCACCCGTGTCGTGACGACAGCGCGGAATTTGCTCACAGCTCGAAATATTCCTGCGGCGTCGTGTGCAGCCGCTCCTGCGTGCCGTCTGCGTTCACCAGGAAGTTGTCGCAAATGGTCATGAACTCCTTGGGCGTGTTCACTTCAGGGTGACAGGCGAAAACCATGTTCGCCTCGACCTTCATACCGGTCTCGTCGTTGCGCACCAGCGGCCGCTCGACCAGATCATAGCCCTGGCTGTGCGAATACAGGCGCTCTTCGGGGTGCCTGCCGCTGACACGCATGAACTCGTTGTGCGCCGACAGTATTTCGGGGAAGGACGCGCCGGGCTTCAGGCGCCGCACGGTGGCCTGCTGCGCCTCGACGATCATCTGTACCATGTCCTTCATGGTCTGGGGAGCCTTGCCGAAGATGAAGGGCCTCGCGATCTCGGTGTAGTAGCCGCCGGGACCGCTGTTCTCGATCAGCAGCATGAAAGCATCGCCCTTGCGTATCTCGCGCCCCATCTGCGAACGCGGTCTGTAGGCTGCCGGATCGTCCCCCGGCGTGCCCGACGAACCGAGGAACAGGCCGCCTTCGCTGCCGAGCAGCTGGCACTGGTACTGCGCAAAAGCATAGACCTCGAAGTCCTTCATGCCCGGCCTGATATGCCCGGCGACGCGGCGCATCACCTCGTCCTGAACGGCGCAGCTGCGCCGCATGATGTCGACTTCCTCGGCGCTCTTGACCGATTTCACGCGGTCGATGGCGTCGGTGCAGTCCTCCAGCGCGATGCCCTTCAGCTGATCGGCGAGCCGCAATCCGAACGTGTGATACCAGGTTGCCGGGCAGGCGAAGCCGATTCTTCTGAAACCTGCCGTCCTGATTTCCCTTGCGACGATATCGGCGTCGTAGCCGCCGGTGTACTGAACCGACGGATAGCTCGGCGAGAACACTCGCTTGCCTACGCCGCGATCAGGCGCGGTCACGCCGTCGGTGGCGCGTCCGCGGCCCGACGGACCCTGCTGGACGATGGTCATCAGGCCGTCGGCGGGAAAAATCACCGTCTGCGGATTGGATCCGGGGTTGGGATTGTCGGTGAGCCAGCGGAAGTAGCCGCAGCCCGACTGGTTGTTGACGCTCTGCGCGATGATCGCGTCCAGACCTGCGTCGCGCATGATTCTGCGGGCGGCAGTCCAGCGCCGCTCCAGCTCCGCGGTCGAAATGGGGTGAAGAACCCGCTCGTTTGCCGTCGGCGCCATTTCTAAGCTCCCGGGCTTGATGTCAGCGCCGCCGCAATGCAGTTTCCCGAATGCCAGCCGAACGTGGCGGCCTTGCCCAGTCCGCCGGTGTAACCGGCCACAGGACCTCCTTCATGGCCTCCGGTGGTGGAACCCGCCGCGTACAGGCCCGCGATCACTCCTCCTTCGGCGTGCTGCACCCGGCACTGGCCGTCGATGGCCACGCCGCCCATCGTGTAGGTGATGCCCGCGCACAGCGGCAGGGCATAGAAAGGCGGTACCTTGATCGCTTGCGCGCGGTTCGCGGGACCGTCGGTGCGCGGCGGATCGAGGGTATCGAAAACTCCCGATTCCACCGCCCTGTTGTGCGCACTCACCGTCGCCGAAAGCGCCTCCGAAGACAGGCCTGCGCGCTGCGCCAGATCCGCAAGCGTATCGCTTCGGTGCAAAGTGGCGCCGGCTTTTTCCAGCAAAGGATTGGCCGGGCGCGCGCCGATTTTTCCCGCCGTCTCCCAGATGCGCTGGTCGAACACCGTGACGGCCTCCTGCGGATCCTCCAGCGCGGCAATGGCGTTGGCCATGAATACCCCGCCCAAGCCTTCGTCGGCGAAGCGCCGGCCGGCTGCGTTGACTGTGATCCCGGCGCACATCGGGTTATCCGCGATCGGATAAGGCCATAACGAGGGGTTGGTCAACGCATCGATCGACTGGACGTGCCCATAGAATCGGTCCGTGCCGCGCAGCCGCGCACCCGCTGCTTCTGCCATCATCAGTCCATCGCCTATCCCGGTCTTCGCATTTCGCTGCAGCAGTCGTTCGGGACGCGCCGCAGTGTATTTTTTCAGCAGATCGATATTGGCCTGATAACCGCCATCGGCCAGCAGCACCGCGCGCGCGGCGATGCGCAGCGTGTCCCGCCTGCGCGTCGCGATGACGCCGGTGCAACGTCGATCTTCGACAACCAGTTCACGCGCAGCTACGCCGCGCATCAACTGCGCCCCGCGTTCGACCAGCCTCGCGCCCAGCCGAAATACCGTCGTGTCGCCGCCACGCCCCTGCCAGTTGAGCCCCATGCGATAGGGCACGGGCGGCGCCAGCATCAGACGCTGACCGGACTGCCATCCGCCCTTGATGAAACGCACGCCCTGCGAGGCGAGCCACCGCACCGCCGCCGCCCCGTTGTCGGCAAAGATCTCGGCGAGTTCCGGGTCCGCATATCCGCGCGTCGAGCTTTCGATCGCCCGCCGCAATTCCGTTCGCTCGCCGAGCATGTACTCGAAGGCACAATTGATATAGCCCATCGAGATTCGCGAATTGCATAAATAGCGCTCATCGGTGCCGCGTTCCAGCAGCGCCACGCTGAGTCCCTGCTCGGCGCAGCGGTTGGCGCAGGTGAGCCCGGCGAGCCCCCCGCCCACGACGACGACGTCGAAGCCGAGGTCGCTCATAGCGGCATCAGCGTATCGGCGACCAGGTGCAGCAGTTCACGAAAACAGCGCATCAGCATGAATACGAACCAGCCGGCCGCCAGACCCGTCACCGCGCACGCCCAGCTCCCGCCGGCAGAGGAACCCCAAATGCCATAGGCGGCGATGAGCATCCCGCACACCCAGGCAAGTCTGTCGCCGTTTCGCAGGAAGAATCTGATGGTGGGATAGGTTTGCGTTTCGGCCATGATTCATGCCTCCAAAAAATCGAAATTGCGCCGCTCGTCGCGTCTGCCATTACCTGGGTAATTCCATGATTGCGAGCGGTCGACGCGTCCCCGATCCGCGCGATCGCTGTCCCGCTTGCATCGGCTGCCACAGCGCCGATCCCGGAGACGCCCTGCGACGACAAGGCGAGCAACGGACAGAGAGAGTCTAATGGAATCGGCAGTCGCCGTATCGTGCCTCGTCCAATGCCGTGGGCCTGAATACGGTCTTGGCTCGACCATCGTAGGAAGATCGATGACCTCGGTGCCGCCTGCGAATGGGCCAGCTCTGGCGGACACGCAGGTTCGGCTCTAGAGCGGGTACGGTGCGCCGTTACGGGCTTGGATTCTGGCGCGCGCTGTGAAATCTCAACCCCATGACCCGCTGCCGTCGCGGTCACAGCGGGTGCGTAGCGGACCGAAATCGGCGGACGCGACAAGAACGTCGACCGCGCGCCATTGCCGAAGAATTAGAGCTTGTTAGGCAGCCAGAGAACCATCGGGGGGTACGCAATTGCTACCGCGAGGGCAACCAGCATAAGCAATACATAAGGAATCGCCGATCTGTAGAGGTCTCCCATTGTGACCTCCGGCGGTGCTACGCCCTTCATATAGAACAGGTTCATGCCAAACGGCGGCGTTATGTAACCGATGACCATGTTGATGGTAAACAGCAACGCAAACCATATCGGGTCGATGCGCAGCGCGAATACGACCGGCATGAAGATAGGTATCAGTATCGCGACAACGGCGCCGGCGGGCACAAACATACCCATCAGCAGCGCAATGAGCATCATCCCGACGATGACGCCGGTCGTGCCGACTTGCAGACCAGCAACAGACTGGCTTATGAAGTTGGCAACTCCCGTCAGCGTGAGGAAGGAAGTAAACACGGCGCCACCTGCAAGAAGCCACATGACCATGGCATTTACTCTTAGCGTCATCAGCATTGCCTCCTTCAAATTCCGCCAGTTGAGCTGCCGGTAGATGGCCATACAGATGAAAGCGCCGAATGCGCCGATGCCACTCGCTTCCGTCGGAGTCGCAATGCCGCTGTATATCGTTCCGAGAACCAAGAGAATCAGGACCATCGGATACACCACGCCCCGCAGGGAAATGAACTTCTCCTTCCAGTTCGCACGGTCGGCCCTCGGGATAGCCGGGGCAAGATGTGGCTGAATAAAGGCGCGCACCCCAATATAGATTATGAACAGCAGCGACATGAACAGGCCGGGAAATATTCCGGCCATAAACAACTTGCCGACCGAGAGCCCTCCCAATCCGGCAATGGCGACCATAATTACGCTCGGCGGAATAAGCGGTCCCAAAGCGCCACCAGCCGGTATGCATCCCAGCGCTATGCTCTTGCTGTAACCTCGTTTGCGCATTTCGGGATAGGCGAGGATGCCCATTATGATTACATCTGTTCCCCCCAAACCGGTCATCGCGGCAATCAATGTGGCTATGACTACTGTTCCGATTGCCAGTCCACCGGCGAAGCCCCCAAACCACTTATACATGGTTTCATAGAGCGCGCCGCCCAGTCCCGAATTCTGCAGAAGCGCAGCCATGAATATGAAAAGTGGGATAGCGATGAAGATTTCCTTGGTTATGGTTTCGAAGATGCCGGTATACGCCAATTGAAGTTGTGCTGGACCCAGATAGACGGCCATAACGATCATCGAGAGCCCCAGCAGGCAGTAGACCAGCGGTAATCCCGACAGCATCAATACGAGAAATGCCACGATTATCAAGACGGTCAGCAGTTCGAGACTCATGATATTTTTTAAAATTCCGCAGGTAATTTGGATGTCACTACGGATCTGACCGAGCTAGACGTCGCCACGGTATTCGACTTACGGGAGCCTGCTATCGGTCGAAGCGAACATCGACGCGCGCGGTTCACCCGCGCTCGGAAAGAGTGCCAATCCGGGGCACATGACACGTCGCGTTGATCATCCATTCCGAACGCCTATGTGTCTTTCCAACAAGAGTGACGGCGCCGCGATTCAAGTCTGCCCCCTCTCGGGGGGCGGCGGTCTAGTCCGCCGATGTGACGATGGCAAGGTCACGGATGAATTTCGCTATTCCCTGAATCAACATCAGGAACAGTCCGATTGCCACAACTACCCTCAGAGGATAGAGGGGAGGTTCGAACAATGACGTATAAAGTTCCCGGGTTGCGATCGAGTAGCCCGCCCAGCTAACGGCAACCCAGATCAGCGTCACCATAACGAAGAAAAAGATACCGGACGTAACCAAATCAACCCATGCTCGCGCCCTTCGCGTTAGCTGGCTGCTAATCACATCGACCGAAACGTGGCTTCCGCTCAGCAGCCCATAACCGCCGGCCATGACGGCAAGGGCTGCCGCCAGCTGCACATTGACGTCCCATGACCATATAGTGGGACTACGGAAAAAATGCCTAAGAATTACTTCCATCATCACTATGGTCATCAGCGGGAGGAGCAACGTAGATGCGATAATGCCCGCCCACCTGTTGATGGCATCTATACGTCGGCAGAATGCCTCTGCTTTTGTCATTTGAATCCCCGTTTCGTGCAATACCGGTCAGGATCGATTGGATACAACGGCAGTCGCTCTCGCGTTATCTGAGGCCGATGTCCATGCCTGTGATCGCCGGTGGCCCGGTAACTTCCAGCGTGCACATCCGCGCAGACACCCCGCGCTGAAGGACACTGGCGGGCTCGCCGGGCGGGGCGGTGCAAGACGGCAGCATCCCCGCCGACCACCGTTGCCGCCGCCGCGATATCTCGACCTTCAGAAAATCGAGAGCGCGCCAAGCAACGTATGTTATGGAATCTTGCCCAACGCTCTGGCCTGGGCCTTCACGATTTCGACCAGTTTTGCGGTCCGGGGAGACTTCTTGGCGACGACATCCCAGAGGCCAATGCCCATCTGCCTAATCCGGGCTGCGTCTGCTTCCGACCATCTGACCTCCTTGATCACGCCTTTGTCCACCAGCGGCGTCAACACCCTGCGTGCATAGTTGCTGTAATCACTGGCCCAGCCCTTCATGATGTACGGGGCGTCTTCTCTGATGATCGTTTTGATGTCCTCCGGCAGAGCTTCGAACTTTTTTAAATTGATCAGAAAGGTGTTGCCTATAGTGTTCAGGTTGGGGTACGTGACGAAAAATTTTTCGGGTTCCGACAGCTTTGACTCTTGAAGCGAGCCCGCGCCATGGATGCCGCCATCTATCGTGCCCAGCATCAGCGCTTGATAGAGTTCAGGCATCGGGAGAACGGCCGGACTGCCACCCAGCTTCTGAACCATCGCGCCGTAGATGCCGAGTGCTCTGATCCTCTTGCCCTTCATCATCTCGGGGGTGCTTATGTCGAAGCTGGTCCCGAAGCCGTAAATGTTGCCCATGGGCCAAGTGATGGGGTAGGCATTGTGTTCGGCGTAAATCTTTTTGAGTTCCTTGTCCAGACCCCAGCGATACAACCCATCCCACATCTCATCGGCGGTTTCCCACGCGAACGGCAGGCCTATCTGTACGTTAGCCTCCGGCATCTGTCCGCTGTAGAAACCCGCGTACGTATGCCCAATGAAGTCAATCGATCCGGTCCGTATGGCGTTCAGCGACTCTCTGGCCTTGACCACCGAGCCCGGCGGCACCATGTCAATGATGAGCCGGCCGTTGCTGCGTCGCTTGATCCAGTCAGCGAAGAATTTACCGGCGCCGCCGGAACCGGCGAACCATCCGGGAAAATCCTTCTGTGGTGGAAGGTCGGCGTACATACCCTGGCCCTTCCAATGGATCACATTCTGCTGGGCGATACAAGGTTGTACGCCGAGTATCAGTCCCAGAACCACCAAAACACCCGTCGCCTTCTTTAGGCGCATGTATCTCATTGTCTCCTCCCCGTTCCCAAGATCGATCACGCGAATCTCAGCCGCAAAGCAAATACGGCGCAAACGGATCAGCACGCGGCCGAAACCGAATTCGCCGGTCCTGTTCCCCGCTGCCGATTCGAACGAGCAACGCTGCTCGAGTACTCAGATGATCGTTCGACTATTGCGGCAATACTTTCGCACTGTGCAAGTCAAATTGACCGCCCGCATGGCGTCTCCTCTACGAGCACGCGGGGCGCTAGGCGCAGTTCAATCTACCACTAACCTGCGGCGACTGGTGTGATCTGGCCCATCCGCATCGCCCGAAAACGCGGGACCATCTGAATTGAATTTGTCAGCCAATTGTCAGGTTCGTCGGTCTGCCAGCCAGCGCAGTTCGATCCCAAGCGGCGGTTCGCCCCGTTACGAACGAAGCAACCGCGCCCCCAAAGTTCAGGACGCGGCGGGTGCGCGCGACTGCGACCGGCCCAATGCTGCCCGAGACCCATCCAGCCCAGTTGTTTTGGCACGTTTTCGTATTGATGAAACTCGATTCCCGGTTGACGTCAAGACAGGAAAGGCCCTTATCGTGGGTTTCCTGTCTGTGCCGCCGTCAGCGCCTGCCGTTCATCCCGCCCATAAAGCCTATTCCATCCATGTGCTGAACATCGAAGCGAAAGGGAATCCTGTCCTCACCCGGCTGAGGGGGAATCATGCGCGAGCCCATATCCAGCCCACCGCCTTCGGCCATCCCGTAGGCCGGACGCAGCAGATGTTCGACCAGGCTTTCGTGTTCGAGGACCTGGCCGGTCACGCTGCAGTCCGTGCGTGCCGTTGTCCCGTCAAAGGTCTGGTTGACGGTCGTGTAGGTACCTTGTTTTGTGACCGTACAACTCCGCTCAACCTTGGAATGGTCGGAGCGCACAATGGTCGTGTCGACGTTCGCCGTGATATCGATCTCGTACCCCGTATCCGTCGCAAGCAATTTGCCGGCCGTCGACGTCGTTCCGTCGAACATGTCGCCATTTCGCGCAACGCATTTGCTCAGCGTGGTCGTCACACTCAGCGCGCCGGTATCGGCAACGTAAGTCCCATCAACCACGCGTGTTCCGCCACCGGCGCAGTCGTTGGTCATGTCGATATCGAATGACTTGGGCTGCGGCGTCTGCGTGGCCACTTGGGCGATTGCCGCATTCACCGACAGCAGGCCGGCAAGCGCCAGAGCCAGGTGAAGGGCGGTTTTCCGTTTCATCTCGGGTGTTCCGAGGATACCTCGTTGCATGACGTGATTGTTTCTCATGTTCAAATCTCCAAAGTTGACAGGTCGTTATGACAACGCCGCACGTCTGGGATGTGGTACTCAACTTCCCCCCATTCGTATTGCGGTTGCCAGGAATTTCCCCCCCGAACTCACGACATCGACCCGCACATGCTGTCCCTGCCTGAGTCCCATCATGCCGGCGCCCTGAATAGGTACGCCGTTAATCTGCACGGTGATGCCATTCACCATGAAGCTTGAATCGGTCACTTTGTAGACAACGCCTTCCAGGTGTGCCGGAATTCCATCGGTTGGACCGCTGGTTGATGACCCGGCGCCCGGCGGGGAGAATCTGACGACTGAAGTCATCATGGACCCGGAACCGAGGACGCTTCGAAACGTTACCGATTTCCCTACCGCGAGGTCGGCCGCGTTCCCTTCCTCGTAGAACGCGCCAGCATTGATATTCCCGCTGATGCTCTGCCCGGACTGGAGCCTCAACGAATAGGCGCCGGTGCGCGGGTCATAGCTTTCGATCGTTCCCTCCACGTCGAGCACCGAATTCATCGGCAGGTGCATGAGGTCACCCGACTTCAGAGTCACCGTGCTGGCAAGGACGACGTTGTTTTTCACCGCGCCAACGACTTCCACGAACACGTTGTTGCCAAGATCGCCCGCCGTGCCGCCGCTGAAAGTCGCCATGCTCGCGTCGATCACCACGCCACGAACGGTGAAGCTCGAGGTCGAGACGAAGTTCAATACCGTGCCGTGCAACTCGACGGCGCGCCCGGCTGCAGGTGAATAGATCGTCACCTTGGTCGCGTTGAGCTTGTTGGCAGCAGCGTCGAACAGGCCGGCCACCGTGACGTATCTGCCATCGCCCAGTGCCGCGCCCGCAGGCTCGATCGTCGCCGAGCGCGCATCGACCGTCACATTGAGCACCTTGAAGCTCGCCGCACTGGCATAGGAGGAGACGAGTCCCGACAGGGCGCGGTCACCGCTTTCCTGGGGTGGCCATTTGATGCGAATGCTGGCCGCCGTGATGGCGTCGCCGATCGGTGGCGTATCGCTCCAAACGGTCACGAGCTGGTCGTCGCGTAATGACGCGCCGGCCGGCGTGACGATGGCCGATCCGATCGAGATCGTGTTGCTGCCGATCATGAACACGCCGGTCGCCGCATTCAACTGCTGCACGTAGCCGGTCAGCCTGATTCCGGAACCTTCGCTCTTGCGCACGATGAGCGTCGCCTGCAGGCTAGATCCACGCTGCGCATCGACCCGGATCAGGCCGTAGACGGCGACGCGGTCGCCGACCTGAATGGATTCGGGAGTCGCGTAACCGATCAGGCTGGTCACAGGCCCCGATCCCGGATCGGCATTTGCCGTCACCGCCGTACCCAGCACGGTGATGCCGGAGGCATTGACCGCTGTCACAGTGCCGACCAGTTCCGGCGAAAAAAGCGCCGAGGTCAACGCGCCGTCCGGCCCGTAGGCGTACTCAAGCCGCTGCCCCAGCCTCGCGCCGGTCGGTGCGATAACGGTTGCCATCGCGTGATCTTCCTCGGACATGTAGGTTGCCATCGACTCGTCGCGGCGCACCCCGTCGACGATCAGGCTGCCGAACCCCGTCAGAACGCCTATCCCTTGCACGATCCCGAGCCCGGTTCCACCGGAACCGACTCCTTCGGCGAGTAGAACGATTGCCGATCCCGCGCCGCCGCCGCAGCCGTACGAGAACAACACCGCCACAGCGATGGCCAGGATCGCTTTGATGCGGCTATTGGTGGCAGACATAATTCGGACTCCCTGAGCAGTAGGCTAATCTTTGGTCGCCGGGCCGCGATAGCAGTACATGCCGAATCGAACCCGCTGATCGGCATCCTGCCGCCCCTTGTCGCGCCGATACAGCTTTGTGGCTTCGCGCGCAAACGTGCGAAATGCCTTCAGCCAGATGTCGCGAGCCAATGTGCGCAAGCTTTCCACCGAAGCCGGCCGCAACCCCTCGGCATAGACGGCCTGCTCGAGCATGGGATCGCCTCCGGCCAGGTTATGAACCGCAGTCGCGATGTGATCGCCGACGTTATCGGAGAACAATTGCAGCATCTCAGCTCTGCCGGCGGTCGGGACGAACGCGTCGGCGCGCAACGCGAGCTGCTCCACGCCCCCTTCCGTCTTGTCCGGCCTTACGACATCGAGGCGTATCAGTTCCTGCAACAACGCGCGCGGATGAACGTCCTTGGAGACAATTTTGGCCAGCTCTTCGAAAGAGCCCCCGGTGCCGGTGCGGGGCAGAACTCTTGGCTTGCCTCGCGAATCGCAATACGCAGGATCGCTTGCCCACCGCGTGAAAACCTGCATCGCAGGACCCAGGCTCTTTGATCGAAGCGGCGCCCGCCCCGCGGCCCGCCAGGCGCGCACATCCTTGCGGTGGACACCCGACAGGGTGCTGATGCTTGAGTCATTCACTTTCGCGTCGTGGGCGGCAAGAACATTCTCCGCCCTGTCGAGAAAGACGGTTTTGAGTGCGCTGGCGAAACGCGCGTAGTTCACGCCTTCATTCAGCAGAAATTCCACCAGCGGCGCCGCGGCCTGCAATGCCGCGTCGAGCGCCACATCGCTGCTGGAATTTGGCATGGGTGAAGTCGGTACAGGGTCCATTAAATGGGAATTTATCCCATTTTTTGTCGGATGTCAAGCGCGGCTGCCGCCGCCTGCCATTTGCGTCCGGGCGGTTGCTTCGATGTTGTCAGCCGGGAGTGCCGGGCGCCTATCTGACTGAAAATTCAGGCTGATCCTGCTTCCGGAAAAACACAAAAAACGGCCTCGCCTGAGCGGAGGCCCCGATGAAACAGCGCCTGGGTTTGAGGCCGGGGGACCGGGGGACTACGTGCGACTGTCGACTTGGTGCCATGCCGATACAGGCACGCAATCGGCGCGTGGCCAAAGGCCGTTCAGGTTTCGCGGCCGAATTGATGTGTCTATGCGCGCGTGCTTGTCAGCGACGCCTCGGGTCATGGACAGAAGCGACCGCTCACGGCGCCGGCATAACGGTGCCGCATTTCTTGCAGGTGCGAAATTCCTCAGACGCGAAGAAGTTCGCGTATGCCTTGGACACCGGGTCGAGCGCGTAATCGCTGACGACAAATTTCTCCTCGTGCAGAAAGTTGTCGCACGAGGGGCAGTACCAGTGGAACCGGTCGATTTCGCCCGGGCGGCGCATGCGCTCCAGGACAAGCAAGAAGGCGTCAGGCGGGAAGCGCGGCGAATGCGGAATGCCCGCAGCGGTGAAGATGGACGAACCCTGCGCGAGCACTGCCACCTCTTCCTTTCCCTCAGGCGTACGGTAATGAAGCCGCATTTCGCCTTTGATCATGTACATGACCTCGTCGCTCGGGTCGATGTGGAATTCGCTTCGGTACTCCCGGCCGCGGGCAACGAATGCGAGCGACCCCGGCGCTTGCCAAAGGACGCGTACGCGCTCGCCGCTCTCGGCCAGTTGGCGCGTAACCGCCTGGAGATCCGCAATGGGCATGGGCAGCATGACTTGGCTCCTCGATTGGTCTGGGTCTGCCTGTGGTCTGTCGGGTACAGGACAGTAATGGAATTTACCACTAAACTCGCACCGCTCGCCCTGCCTCCGGTCTGCCGAGACGAGCGGAAATTGCAAAGGTATACAGCGCCAAGGCGTGGCGTTCGGGTGCGCCGGCAAGCGGCTCGGAATTCCTTGTTAGGTTGACTATCGTATCGCTCCGGCCGCCAACGGCGATTTCTTTACGCTGACCAGATGCTTACGCTTCGAATCCTGGAGATCATTTTTCCACTGCTGGCAATCGCCGGCATCGGCTATCTCTACGGCCGCCGGCACCGTCCCGAGATGGATGTCGCCAACCAGCTCAACATGGAAATCTTCGTGCCGGCACTGATTTTTTCGGCGCTGTCGTCGCGCAACTTCGACATGCAGACCTACGGCCCGGTCGCGTTCGCAGCCTTTGTTGTGGTGCTGGGCTCGGGGCTGCTGGCCTGGCCGTTCGTTCGCGCCAGCGGCGCCGCGGTAAAGACCCTTATTCCCCCGCTGATGTTCTCGAATGCCGGCAACATGGGCCTGCCGCTGATGCTGCTGGCATTTGGCGAAGAGGGTCTGCCGGCGGGACTGGTGGTGTTCTTGGTCGAGAATTTCCTGCATTTCACCGTCGGCATCTACATCCTCGACCACCGGGCGAACCTTGCCGCGGTGTTCCGCCAGCCGATGATCATCGCCGGCTTCCTGGGCGTTGCCGTCAGCTTTTCGGGCGTGCATCTCCATCCGACCCTCGCGCTGCCGATCGAGATGCTCGGTCGAGTAAGCATCCCGTTGATGCTGTTTTCACTCGGGGTGAGGCTCTCCCGTGCCGACCTGGGCGAGTGGCGGATCGGCCTCGCCGCCGCGGTCGCGGCCCCGGTGACCGGCGTCGCGCTGGCGATGGCCGTCGTCCCTTTGCTCGGGCTGGAGGGCGAGTTGGCCGGCGTCGTGATCCTGTTCGGCGCGCTGCCACCGGCCGTGCTGAACTACATCCTCAGCGAAAAGTACCGGCAGGAACCTGCCAGGGTGGCGTCCATAGTCATCCTGGGTAACCTGTTTGCGCTGGTCTCGATCCCGCTGACGCTGGCCTATGTGCTGCCGCGCTACGGTTAGCCATTTCGCGACAGGTAACTACTGTGGCGCGCGGTTGGCGTCCGTCCGTCCCGGAGTACGCGGGCAACTTCGGTCGTGCGATCTGAGTACCGAACCGGCGTCGCCGCAGCCGTGCAAGGGCCGCAGGACGCCGGTCAGGGGCGCATCCGAACCTTGGCTCTTGCAATAGGGCGTGACAACCCTCTTGGAATGCGAACAGGGAGCGACGCGCTCAATACCCCCGAGGGATCAAGGCACCAGCTTAGTCAGCGTTTGCGCATGGGTCAGAATATTGATTTGATCGGTAATGGTTAGACCGTTCGCCACCGCTGACGGCATCGCCGGACTACTGCCAGGATGTCCGAACCGTATCTTATGCAAGGTCTCCCAAGGATTGTCATTCGCGACGTCTCCAACAGCCAGCGTCCCGCCGTCAAACTTTAGAGCGGTACCGTCGGCCCCGTGACACAGAACGCACTGCCCTCCACCTGTTCCGGTATTCTCGTATAAGGCCTTTCCGAGCGTTGCATCTCCGGTTGCAGCCTTCTTGCTCGCGCCTGTGAAGTTAATGTACTTGTCCATCTCAACCAGCGTTTCTTTGATGAACTTGGTGAGGTCCCAAATGTCCTGTTCGGAGAGCGTAAGGCCGTGTTGGGAAATCTTGCCAAAGACATAGCCGGAATTCTTATTTCTCGCGTCATAGACCCCGGCTAAACCCGTGTAGTGGCTACCGCTGGCATACGCCCCATCCTTGCCTTTATTGTCCCATCCATGACATTCCTTGCAGCGCCAGGTATCCGCACCAGATTTTTGCCCGGTCGATGGATACCGCGAATGATTACCCGTTGGTTCATTTGCGCCGGTTACTTTCCACCACTTGTCGTACAGCCGACCACCCCGTGCCGCATCTGCTGTTCCCAATCTTGATTCGTCGATACTGGCAAGAGTCGACAAAACCGGCTCGAAGATCAGGGTAGTCTGGTTGAACTTGAAATCCACGTTGTACGCGACTCCAGGCGTGGGCGCGTAACCAAGACCAAAGATCGTAATAGTGTCTGCATCAACCGGGGACGCGCTCGATTTGGACCAATCGACGTCGCCGGCAAAGGCCGCACGTGTTGAGATAACTAATAGCCCTAGAACCGTCACCAAGAGAAGCTTTGCTTTCATAACCCTGTCTCCTTCACCATTTCTTTGATTTACCAAGTTCGACCGTTGTCTCCGTACAAAAACGCCCTATGCATTTATCGTTTCCGCAACCTCCCTCCGTCGCATTGCCAATATCGGGCCACGACGCGAGTCGACACTAACTTCCTTGCGGCGTCTGCGTGGCGCACATTCTTCTGGCCGGCCATAGCTGGGACAGCACGGCTGCCGCCGATACCGTTCGCACCACCGCAATAGCCACAAATGGAAAGTTTCAATTTGTCGGTCCGAGCAATACTGGCGAGAGACACACCGGACTAGGCCCCGCCGACCCCGGCGGGAAATAACCGCAATCCCCCGCTTGCCTGCCGAGTTCCCCCCTGCGCCGCAACAAATGTCGCGTTTTCGCCCCGCTTCATTATTACGATCTTCAGAACCCGGACCGCGTACAGTCTTCACAATTGCAACAAGAGCCGCTAGAGGCTTGCGGTGCAAATCGATTACGACTAAGGTCCTATTCTTTCTAGGACCTCGGTTGCATTCTGGCGTCGGACCATTGCATGCACAGAACGTTATCTTCTTGAATTTGCTACGCATTCGCCATGGCGCAAAGCGCATTTTCCATCCACGTGTCGACGCTGCTGAAGGGACCCTTCAGGATGGTGAGCTTTTCGCACCAATTCCTGGCGGTGAGCTTCGGGATCCTGGTTGCCGGAATGATCATCATCGGAACCTGGATCGGCCACCAGATCGAGAACAATACGGTCAATCGCGCCGCCGCGATCGCGACTGTTTACGTGGAAAGTATCCTGGCCACGCGGCTGCAAGCGTTCCTGAGGGGCGGCGGGATCGACCGCGAAACGCGCGCCGCACTGGACCGTGTATTCGTCGAAGGCCCTCTGAGCCGAAAGGTTGTCCGCTTCAAGCTCTGGAGCCCGGATGGCACGATTCTATACAGCAGTGACGAGCTCCAGTCGGGGCGCCGCTTTCCTGTCCAGGGGTTGCTCGCAGCAGCTTTCGCCGGAACGGTTCAGTCCAGGATCAGTAATCTGGATGGGCCCGACAACGCCTCCGAACGAGCGCGCTGGTCGGAGCTGCTCGAAGTCTACGTGCCGCTACGCAGCGGCGCGAGCGGAAAGGTCAGCACTGTCGCCGAGTTTTACCACTCTACCGAGAACCTGGGCAGGGACATCCGCGCCGCCAAGCGACGTGGCTGGGCGCTGGTCGCGGTCGCGACCGCGGCCATGTACCTGATGTTGCTTGCCATGGTGCGTCGCGCGAATAGCACCATCGCGCACCAACAGCGCGACCTGAACCGCCAACTGCAGCAACTGCGGACAACGCTCGGCGAAAACAATCGTATGCGCGAGCAGCTGCGCGACGCGGCCGTGCGTACCACCGCGCTCAACGAGCAGTTTCTGCACCGGCTGGCCGCAGACCTGCACGACGGACCGGCGCAGGAGATTGCGCTGGCGCTGATGCGCTTGGAGTCGCTTGGGGAAGAACGATCCGACGCGGGCGCGACGCAAGGCACCACGCCGCGCACCTTCGAAACCATCTACCGGGCCCTGAACGCCTCGCTCGCGGAGCTGCGCAACATGGCTTCGGAACTGGGAATGCCGAGAATCGCCGAACTGTCTTTCGCCGACACGATAAGACGAGCCGTAACGGATTTCGAGGAAAAGTCTGAAGCGAAGGTCGATATCGAGGTCGACGACGCGCTGGCCGAAGCCCCGCTTGCGATCAGGATCACGGTCTACCGTTTGATCCAGGAGTCGCTCAACAACGGTTGGCTGCACGCGCGCGGAGCAACGCAGCAAGTGCTGGCACGCCGCGACGGTACGCATGCGCTCATCGAGGTAGCGGACCAAGGCCCGGGATTCGTTCGGCAGGCGGCATTCGACTCCGGGCGACTCGGACTGGCGTTCATGCGTGAACGCGTTCGACTGCTCGGTGGCGTCTTCGAGGTCGAGACCGAACCCGGGTGCGGAACGCGCATTCTGGCCCGGCTTCCGCTGTCACTTGACGAGACGGCAAGTGCCTGATCCGATCCGCATCTTGCTCGCTGATGACCACCCGATGTTCCGCGAGGGCGTCGCTCACTCGCTCGGCAGCGATTCCGATCTCGAGGTCATCGCGCAGACCGCAAGCGGTGACGAGGCCGTGGAGCTGGCACAGAGCCTGACGCCCGACGTGGTGCTGCTGGATATCACGATGCCGGGGATTGGCGGCATCGCGGCCGCCGCGAGGATAGCCGCAAGCGTGCCCGGCACGCGCATTCTGATGCTCACCGTATCCGAGGACAAGGACGACCTGTTGGCCGCCCTCAAGTCCGGGGCACACGGTTACGTGCTCAAGGGAGCGTCAGCGAGCGAGTTGCGCGCCATCGTGCGCCGCGTGGCGGCCGGCGAGGCCTTCATCACGCCCGCGCTTGCCACGCGGCTGCTGGTCGAATTCTCTCGCCCACAGGAACCCGATCCGCTCTCTGAGCTGACGCCACGCGAGCGCGACGTTATCGAACTCCTTAGCCAGGGCGCCAGCAACCGCGAGATCGGTGAGCGCCTCCATCTGGCGGAAAAAACCGTCAAGCATTATGTGACTTGCATCCTGCAGAAACTCCACGCGCGCAGTCGCACCGAGGCGGCCCTGATCGCCGTTCAGCACCGCTTACCGACACGCGAAACGCCCCTGGCGAAGCCCGCGAAGCAGCACCCCGAAAGCAACCGGTAACGCTCGAATAGAATCGATCGAGCGCGTACGCACCGATACACACGGGAGCGCATACACGGTGATCACCGACCGAGCAGCCAGTTCAATCGCCATCGCCGAAACTGGCACCTTTGACTGGTCCGGGGGACGACGTTCCAGCCGGCTTGCTCAGCCGCTAATGCGGCCGGCTGTCACGGCTTCGGCGCGTTCCGGTTCTCTATCTCGGCCCAATCGTCGAAACCGACCGCCGACAGGTATTCCGCAAAACTCGCACCGGTGCCGGTCAGCTCGAAACGTCCGCTGCGAATGTCCTCGAGCGCAAGCATCATTTGCTTGGTGACCTGCATCAGCAGGTTGATGCCATAGACGATGACCTTGAAGCCGAGCGCGTGGTATTCCTCCGGGCGCAGGATAGGCGAGACACCGCCTGCGAGAGGATTGGCCTGCAGCGGCACGTCGAATGCCCTGCCGACGGTCTCCATCTCCTCCACCGAACGCAACGCTTCGATGAAGACGCTGTCGGCGCCGGCCCGCAGATAGCGCTCGGCGCGCCGCATCGCTTCGTCCAGTCCCAGCGGTCCGCGTGCGTCGGTGCGCGCCCAGATGAACGTCTCGGGCCGCATGCGCTCCGACGTCGCTGCCTTGACCTTGGCTTCCATTTCCTCGGCCGGTACGACCACCTTTCCGGCCATGTGGCCGCAGCGTTTGGGCCAGCGCTGGTCTTCGATCTGCAACGCCGCGACGCCCAGCCTTTCGTACGCGTGCACGGTGTGCACGACGTTCTTCACGTCGCCATAGCCGTCATCGGCGTCGACGAACACCGGCAACGACGAGGCCTGCACGATGTCGCGGATTCCGGAGGAAATCTCGCCCAGGCCTTTCAGTCCGATGTCAGGTACGCCGTAGCGCGCGCCGACCAGCGGAAAACCGCCGATGAAATAACCGTCGAAGCCCGCCTGCTGGATGAGGCGTGCGGACAACGCGTCGTGTGCGCCCGGTAGGATCAGCGGGCCGTCTTTGGCGAGCAGTTCCCGAAACATCCTCGCGGGCACGGTTTGGCTCCCTTTCTCAGCTCCGAATCGTCGCGGGCTGAAACGACGATTCGACTTCGTTCAGCAAAGCGGCCGGCGATGCGTGCTCGTTGACCGCGTCGATACTGGCGCGCCACAGCCGGTCAGCGTGCGCATTGCCGACCAGCGGCGCTACGGCGCGTTCGAATTTTGCGCGCGCCTCGCGCTCGCCGAACGGCCGTTCCGGGTCGCCAGGTATGTAAAGGACCAGACGATCTTCCCGTCCCGCCGCAGTTTCGACAGCGACGCGCGCGGGCCATACGCTCGGGAAATGCTGCATCAGGGACTCGTCGGCCTGCACGTTCACTTTCGCCATGAACGCCCGAATCTCCTCGGATACAGACGCCGGCGCCTGGGCGATCTCGAGCATCGACTCGCGCGCCAGCGCGATGCACGCGAGCTGATACGGAAGGCTGGTGAGATGCGAGCTGCGCTCGCCGGACACGATGCCGTGGTTCACCATCTTCAGCGTGGGTGGCAGAACTTGCGCGTTGATCGCAGCGATGCCGGCGGCGGCAACGCCATTGTCGAGGATTTCCCTCAAGCCCTGAGCGGCAGCCATCGTCTGCCGCGCGGCACACCAGGGTTTGTGCGAGACGCTTGCGATGCAATCGCGATTTCCAAGGCCGTCGGTGAATACGTCGATTCGCGGTGTCACCCCGTACACCGAGGGGAAGAACTCCCCTTCCAGCATGCCCAGGTCCGCGGTGAACCCCCGTGCCGCGGCCCTCGCCGCGACGATGCCGCTGCGCGCCGCATGACCCATCGCGAGCCAGCGCGACATCGTGCCGCCGCTCTGCCGGCCAACACCCGGTGCAGCGAGCGCCAGCGCCAGCGCCAGCGCGTGCGCCGTCCGGCACGCATCGAGTTCGAGCAGGCGAGCCGTGGCGGCAGCAACGCCAAACGGCGCCGCCACATACGTCGGCCAGATTCCCCGATAAAGGATGTTGGCCCCGTCGAGCGCCCTGCCGAGACGCACCACGGCTTCGTAGCCGGCCAGCACGGCGCCGGCCAGAGCATCGCCCGAACGAGGCCCGACCCACGCGCCCAATGTGAGCGCAGCCGGAACGATCACCGATCCGGGCGTGGTGCAGGACCCCAGATGAATGTCGTCGATTTCGCTCAAGCGCGTGAGCGCGCAATTGCGCATGACGCGCAACGCAACGTCATCGGACAGCAGCACATCGGGTGCGGCGAACCGCAGCAGCGCTTCACCTTCGGGCGACCGGCTGCCGGCGACCCATGCGCCGACCGTATCGGCCAGGTGCAAGGCCACACATTCGCGCAATGCAGCGGAAACGGGCGTCTGGTCGGAAGTGCAGGCGGCAAGTTGCTCGATCGCTGAAATCTGAGTAGCCCTCTCTGATTAGCGGGGCGCTCCGGCGCCTTTCCGCGACCCCCTCAATGCAACGGTAGCTGCCAAGTCGAGCGCCAGATCATCGTCCAGCACGACGCCATACTGTTCGCGTGCTGCTTCCGCCGAAATCAATTCTTCCAGCACGTCCCAGCGCACCCGCTCGGGATCGCGCTCGAACGGATTGCCCCAGCCGCCGCCACCGCCGGTGCTCACGATGACTTCCGAATCGGCCTCGACGGGCTTGCGCGCGCCGTCCACCGCTTGGAATTCCACTTCACCGGCGCGACGAAGATAGTATCCGCCCGTCTCACCGGGCTTGCCACCCCAAAGGCCCCATGCAGGGCAACCGCGCCGCCGGGCGCGCTCGAAGTTCCAGCGGCCCTCGACGAAATTTCGTACGCGCATGTCGATCGCGAGGCCGCCGCGATATTTTCCCGGCCCGCCGGAATCGCGGCGCAGCGCGCGCCCCTCCACCAGCACCGGGCATTTCATTTCAATTCCCTCGATGGAACCGTTGCGCACGTCGCCCTGGCATACCGACACGGTGCCGGATTCGCCGTCTTCGTTGGGCCTGCCGCCCCATCCACCCCCCTCGATGCTCTGCACGACAAAACGGCGCTTGGTGACCGGATTGACGCCGAAGAACACCACCGCGCCGCCAAGCAGGCCGTGGTGCGCCGCCGGAATTTTTTCCGGCAACGCGGACGCGAGGCACGAGACGATGGTCTCCACCACGGTCGGCACGATGATGCTCCATCCGGCCATCGGCGCGGGATAGCGCGCCATCATGATGTTGCCCTCCGGAATCACCACCTTCAGTGCGCGGAACGACCCTTCGTTGACCGGTTCCAGCGGCCCGGTGAGCGCCTTGTACGCGACTCTGGCTCCCGCAAGGGTGCGCGAATTGATTCCGGCCTTGCGCTCAGCCGAGCAGCCCGAAAGATCGATGGTCATCTCGCCTGCGGCGACGGTCACCCGGGCGTGGATGCGCACCGGCTCATCCGGTGTGACGCCGTCGTTATCGAAGAACGACTCGGCCTCGTACACGCCGTCGGCCAGCTGCGAGACGACGTTGCGGCACTTCGTTTCGGTCTCGTCGAAAATCCTGCCGATGGCCGCGAGTATCGTTCCCTTGCCGTATTTCGCGAACAGCTCGTCCATCCTGCGCGCGCCGAGCCTGCAGGCCGCGATCTGCGAATTCAGGTCGCCCAGCGACGATTCGGGAAAACGGATGTTGTCCTTGATCACCCTGTAGAGCGTTTCGTTCAACGCTCCCGCTTCGTAGATCTTCAACTGGTCGAGCTGCAGGCCCTCCAGCCAGGGATCGGCGACGTCCGGGCCGGCGCCGAACCCGGTGCTGGTGCCGCCGATGTCGATCCAGTGCGCGCGCACCATGCAGAACATCAGAAGTTCGCCCTCGAAGAAATAGGGCACGTAGATGACCACATTGTTCAGATGCTGGCCGGCGACGGCCTGGTGATTGGTGATGATGACGTCGCCCGGTTTGAAACCGTCACGGCCATAGCGCTTGACGCCATCGGTGATGATGACCCCGAGATCGGCGACAAAATGCGACACGCCGCCCACGTTCTGGCTGATCAGCTCGCCTTCGACGTTGACCAGCGCGGTGCAGAAGTCGCGCACTTCGTAGATCATCATGTTGTAGGAGGTGCGCTGCAGGTCCGCGGCCATCTCGTTGGCGACCGCGGGGAGCGCGTTGCGGATCACTTCCAGTGTCACTGGATCTGCGGTCATCGTGCGCCTCGCACTTCAATGATCAACTCGCCGCTCGGCGCCACGCTGCAGACGTCGCCTTCGAACAGCACCGTGGTCGTCCCGTGCTCGCGCACCAGCGCTGGTCCTGTGAAGTGCGCTCCGGCGCCCAGTTGCTCGCGGCGATAGACCGGACAGGACACCGCTCGCTCCGGGCCGCCGAGATAGACGTCCGTCCGGTGAGCCGCCGCGGCATGCCCCGCTTCGGCGATTCCCGGACACTGCATTTCGGCGCGCTTGCCGATCACGGCCAGGCGAACATTGACGAGTTCCACCGGCTCCATGGGGGAATGATGCGCGTAGCGCCGCTCGTAGAGCCGGTCGAACGCCGACCGGATGCCCTGCCGGTCCGCGCCCTGGAGTTGCTCCATGGTTACTGGCACCGAAAGCGTGAACTCCTGGCCGACATAGCGCAGATCCAGGCTGATGAGGTGCTCGGCGCCGCGCTTGTGGCGCAGGGCCGCATCGCCCTCCTCGGCCATCTCGTTGCAGATCGAGAGTATCTGCCCGAAATCCACAGCGGCGAGATCGGCGTAGTAGGTCCGGATGAAGTCATGGCGCTCGTCTGCCGCAATCATTCCCAGCGCCGAGAAATGGGCCGGAAACAGCGGAACGATCACGGTGGGGATGTGCAGTTCGCGGGCGATCGCAAGCGCGTGCAGCGGACCGGCACCGCCGGAAGCGACGAGTACGAAATCACGCGGGTCGTAGCCCTTCGCCACCGAAACCTCGCGCACCGCCAATGACATCTTCGCGATGGCGATGTTGATGATGGCCTGGGCAGCTGCGGTCACGCTCATTTTCAGCGGCTCCGCGATCTTTTCCCGGACGCCGCGCGACGCAGCTTCGGCGTCGAGTTCCATCTCGCCGCCGAGAAAATCGCCTGGATCCAGCCGTCCGAGCGCGAGATTTGCATCGGTGATGGTCGGCTCTGTGCCGCCGCCGCAGTAACAGATCGGACCGGGATCGGCGCCGGCGCTGTTGGGGCCGACTTTGAGCCCGCCGACCTCGTCGATCCAGGCGATGCTGCCACCGCCGGCGCCGACTTCCACCACGTCGACGACGGGCTCCATCACCGGATGGCCACTCGCGTAGCCACCGACGTAGTAGCCGCTTGCCATGCTTGGACTGCCGTCACGGATCAGGCTTGCCTTGGCGGTGGTGCCTCCCATGTCGAAAGAGATGACATTGCCGAACCCGAGCGCGCTTCCGACGCGCGCCGAGGCGATGATGCCGCCGACCGGTCCCGATTCCATCATCGCCACCGGGCGCTCGGTGGCCACTTCCGGCGTCATGACGCCGCCGCTCGAGCGCATGATCGTCAGTTCGCCGTGAAATCCGATTTCGGCCAGACTCGTTTTCAGCCCGCGCATGTAGCCCCCCACCTTGGGGCCGATGAAGGCGTTCACGACGGTGGTGGACATCCTCTCGAATTCGCGATACTCGCGCAGGATCCGGTGCGACAGCGACAGGTACGCGTCCGGCATCGCCTTACGCACGATTTCGCCCGCGTCGCGCTCATGCTTCGGATTGACGTAGGAATGCAGGAAACAGACGGCGACCGCCTGCACGCCCTCGGCGGCGAATTTCGCGCACGCGGCTTGCACGTCGGCTGCCTCGATCGGTTCGCGTATCTCCCCGGAGGCAAGCGCGCGTTCGCGCACTTCCTGCGTAAGGTGCCTCGGCACCAGCGTACGGTGCCGGTGAAAGAACAGATTGTAGGATTCGGGCCGGTTGCCGCGGCCTATCGCGTACACGTCGCGCGTTCCGCGCGTGACGATGAGGCCGGTCTTTGCACCCTTTCTTTCGATCAGCGTGTTGATGGCGATGGTCGACCCATGAATCAGCTCTGAGATGTCGGCCGACTCGAGTCCGCTCTTGCGCAGGCAATCGATGATGCCTTGCTGCAATTGCGCGGGGGTCGTAAGGCTCTTCGCCTGTACGAAACGGCCGCTCGACTCATCGAACGCCATCAGGTCCGTGAAGGTGCCACCGATATCTATGGCCGCGACGATCATAATCGAGTTACGCAAGTCGAGCGGCGCACGCGCCGCAACGGGTCAGACGACATCCGGCGGCGTGCGACGACTCGGTTCCACAACGAGCAGAAGCCCCGGCACTTCCGACGCCGAACTTCAATTTTTTGCCGACAAACTGGACCAACGGAATCTCGTGCACATCCGGCTCCGGCGATATTTTTCCAGCGGGACCGATCGAGCAAGCGCGACCGGCGGCGACGGGTTCGCGGAGTCTAACCCACTCGCTCGCATTTTTGAACTTGTCGTACCGGACGAAACTCCCTACGATGCGCAATTCGAGCGCTAATGGGAAAGTAGCGATGACTCAATCGAGCGCGGTTTCCGGTGCAATCCGGAACGAGCGGCAGCAAAGGCTTGCGGCCGCGATGCAGGCCGAAGGCATCGACGTTCTGGTCGTTGCGGGAAACGCGTGGCGCAGCGATTACCTGCGTTTTGCGGCCGACATCACGCCGATCGAGGGCAACGCGCTCGCGTTCGTGGAACGCGATGGAACGGCGCGTGTGCTGATCGACAGCGCTGTCGAGGCGGCGCGCCTCGCCGCGGAATATCCGCATCTGTCGGTAAGCGCGTCGGCGCGGCTGTTCGATGATGCGGAAGCGCTGATTTTGCGCCTCGGCAAACGCAACGCCGCTCTCGCGCCCAACGCCGCGATGCCTTACCGGCTTGCGCTCGGCCCGCTCGGGCCGACGCTGAATTCGGGAACGGCGCTGCTCGATCGCGTCATGTTGAAGAAATCGCCTGCCGAAATCGACGCGGTCCGCCGCGCCGCGGCACTTGCGGACGACGGATACGCGATCTTTCGCGCGGCCTCGCGCGTCGGCCGGCGCGAGTACGAATTGGTGGCCGACGTGGAAGCCTATTTCCGCTCGCGCGGCTGCCCGGAAAATTTCCAGATCCTCGGCTCCGGCGGCGTCGAAGTGCGCGGCATGCACCCGCCGGGCGAGCGTCGCCTGGCGCAGGGAGACCTGGTCACGACCGAGTTGACGCCCTGCGTGGAGGGCTACTACGCGCAGATCTGCCGCACGCTGGTCGTCGGCGAACCCAGCGAGCGGCAGCGGCGGGCGTACGCGGTGTTTCGCGAAGCGCTCGAGGCAGGTGTCGCCGCGGTGCGGCCCGGCGCGACGGCCGGCGACGTGGCGCGCGCCGAGAATGAAGTCTTTCGCCGCCACGGACTGGGAGACTACGTCACCTCGGAATACACGCGGGTGCGGGGCCACGGCGTCGGACTGTATGTGGACGGCGCGCACATCCTCGAGGACGTCACGCTGACGCTCGAGCCGGGCATGACGCTGATCGTGCACCCGAATACCTATCATCCCGACGTCGGCTACATCGTGCTCGGCGACACCGTGGTCGTCACCGACTCCGGCTGCGACGTGCTCTGCCGGACGTCACGCGAACTGTTCCATGAACCCGTTTGAGGGGGCGCAATGCGGCGCGGTTTGATCAGCTGGTCGCGCGAGGAAGTCTCCGAGCAGCAGCTCGATGCCCGGGTAGCGCGGCTGCAGGCGCGGATGCGAGCCGAGGCGATGGACGCCGTCCTTGCCTACACCGCGTTCGATCGTCCGGCCGCGGTATCGTGGCTCACGCATTTCGTGCCCTATTGGAACGAGGCGCTGCTCGCCGTGTTCCCGTCGGGCGCCCCGGTCATGCTGGCGTCGTTTTCCAAGCGCATGCACCCGTGGATCCGCGAGGTGTGCCGCGTAGGCGAAATTCTCGGGGCGCCAGGGCTCGGCCGCACGGCCGCCGGAATGCTCGAGGAACGGGTTCCCGGCGCGGCGCGCATCGGTGTGATCAACCGCGACTTGCTCCCGTGGTCGGTCGCCGAGCCGATCGTCGGTGCCGTAGGAAGCGACGCGCTCGTCGAC
>MEQX01000005.1:0-33062 GCA_001770415.1 Betaproteobacteria bacterium RIFCSPLOWO2_02_FULL_63_19
GGGATCGGCGAAGTTCGCCGGGAACGGAAACGCGCCCCATTCCTGAAAGTACGCCGTGAGGTAGGGTTTGATGTAGCGCTCGATGCGCGCCGCGACCACCGGCTCGACGACCGACATCAGCTCGGCCGCGGTGATCGAGACCATGCGGTCGTTGAAGAACGCCACCGACTGGGCCATCGAGTTGTAGGTGGTCGCGCCGGCGTCGTAGACGCCGTTCGCGCCCGGCGCGGCGCTGGTGTAGGTATCGGTTCCGCCCGCGTTCTTGTCTTCGAGATAGCTCGCCACGCGGTTGACGTTTGTGCTACTGCGGTCCTGCGATTGCCCCGAGATCAGCGGATCCTGCACCGGGGCGCCGGGCGCGATCAGCAGCGCCACCACATTGCTCTCCGGAGCCGTGCCGACCACCGTCAGCGCGCCCTGTGTGTCGCTGTTGACTATGGTCGTGTTGCTTCGGGTGCGGAAACTGGCCGACACCGCGTACCAGAGGGTCTCGCCGCTGGCGTCGCGCAACTCGGGCGCGCCGATCGTTTTCCAAGGGAATCTTCCGACACGGCTGGCGCCGCTGGTGCAGTCGGGGATCGCGTCGGCGCCGCCGTTATTGTCGATGTCCGGGCAGGGCAGCGAGCCGGGCTGATCGGTCTTGTCCGGGAACGGGTCACCCGCTTTGTTGGTCCAGGCCTGTGCGGCAGCATAGGCGATCAACGCGGCCTTGGCCTGCAGCAACGCTTCGCGCGTACGCTGGTCGCGTTCGATCGCGACCTCGCTGCTGGTTCGGTTGATTCCGGAGGCGATCAGGTAGGCGCTGATCAGTGCCAGCAGCACGATGATCACGATCATGGTCATCCCCCGCTGGCGGGTCATCGGGGGCTGCCCGGGTATGCGGATAGACATCGTTGCAATGACTAGCGCGCGGCCGGTTTCACGCGGATTTGTCCGCCGCCCAGGCCGTCGCGCTTCTCCCCCCGTACCCGGTCGAGCGTCTGGCCGACTTTGAGTTCGACTTCCGGGTCGTTCTCGCCGGGCTTGATGCGCACCCGCGCCGGGTCGGCGCTGCGGTGCGCGTCGTTCCGGGGGGTGCCGTTGATCCAGGTGGTCGTCTTGCCACTGGATCGCGATACGTAGCCTTGCAGGGTCAAAGTGTCTGCCTGCACCGCGGGGGCCGCTTCCTGGATCTTTGCGGCGCGCCGCCGGTCGAGTTCGTCGCGCTCCTGAGGAGCGAAAAACAGCCGTCCCAGCGGTTGCTGCGCAAGCGAAACCGGCACCCGGACGAACGCCGCAAGCAACATGAGCAACGCGACCTTTCTCATGATCTGTTCGGCTCGCGAATGGTGATCATGTCGATGACACAACTCGCGTGCAGCCTCGGCCGCAGAGGTCCTCCTATGGAGACGCCGCGCTCGGTCCGGGAAACGCTGCAGCTTCGCAGCATCACGTACGATCCGGCCGCCGCTCTGAAGTCGGAAAGAAAGTTGAGCAGATCACCCTCGTGCAGCAGCGCAAGCTCCAGTACAAGCTTGCTCGCCATGAAGATCGCACCGGAACCCGTTGGATTCGTTGCCATGCCGGGGTAGTCGACCGGACGCTTGGGTTCCAGCGTGTACTGAACCTGGAACAACTCGCGCTTTTGCCGAATCGCCGTAATCGCTTCGATCCACTCCAGTCGCCTTTCGCTTCCGGCCATTCGAAGCTCTTCGAATTTCCTGAACTTGGCAAGCTTGTTGCGGATGTCCTGCTCCTCTTCGGACACCTTGGCGAGCCGGGTTCTGGCGTCTACGAGCCGCCGGTGTTCGGCCCCGTAGAACCGCTCGGCTTGCGCGAGCCTGTTTTCAGCGAGAACCAATGCCGCGACGCCGGTACCCGCGAGCAGCAGCGCCACGATCAGCGGAATCCGCAATCGCTTGAGGTCCGCGCGCTCGAGTATCATGCGCTGATACGCCGGGTTACCGTGACGGTGAATTGCGGCACTTCGTCGCTTTCCCGGGCGCTCGCGTCGCCTGCGACCGCCTTTTCGGTGATGGTGTCGAACGGCGTGCGCGTGTCGAGCACCTCAAGTCCGGGGCGCCGTCGCAGTTCCTGAACGAAGCGGTCGACGACAATCTTGATGCTTCGGTAATCCGATGCCTTCACCGCTTTGATGCGGGCCGATATCACGGCCACTTCAAAATAGGCTCCGCCGCCGGTCTTCGCAGCAGCCTTTGGCGCAGCGGGCGCTTTCGCGGACTTCGACCCGACGGCAGCCGCGCGTACGCGTGAACGCGGGTCGTTGCTGATGTCCCATTCGATCTTGTCGAACTCGATCTGCGGCGTTGCAGACAGCGCTTGGCTGATTTCGGCAAAAAACCGGTCCGGGAAGACGGTCTGGCGCACGATGGCGTCGGCGCTCTCCACGGCGGCATTCAGCGCCTCGCGGGGAACCGGCGTTTTCGGAAACCGCGCTTGCAATCTGTCGTACTGGCCCGCGACGGTCGCCGCCTGCTGCCTATCGGCGGCCGTGTCGCCGGTGGTCTTGGATACATCCAGGAACCGCAGACCGGACACCAGCAACAGGATTGCGAAGATTGCCGTGCCGCCCGCAAGCAGCGCGACTCGTGCCCGCCACAGGTTGTAGAAGCGTCGCAGCGAATGACCGGCAAACTGCCCGGCGGGCTGGGTTCCCGCCAACACATGCAGGAACAGCCGTTCTGCGAGCATATCCGGTGGCGCCGACCTCAGCCCGAGCGTCCGGCAGGCCGAATCCACGTCGATGAGATCGAGCTTGAGCCGCACGTTGTTGCCCCATGCCGCGCGGAATGCCTCCCAGTGGGTCGTAGGGGCCAGAGCCATGACATCGAGCGCAGCGGTCTCGCGCGGCAGAATGCGCAGGTTGATGAGATATTGCAGGATACGGTTCGATTCGGCCGCGCAGGCCTCGGCTGCGGCGCGCGGATCGGCTGCGTCGGCCCGGCCGAGGCGCGAGAAACGAATCTTCCCGTTTTCGATATAGGTTTGACGCATTCCCGCGCTCTGGTGCGTCACGAGTATGAAGCGGGTTGCGGTCAGCTTGAGACGCTTGGCCACGACGGGAGCGATCAGAGCCGGCGAATAGACGCCCACCAGACGCGATTCGTTCGTCCTCAGCACCGAGAGCCACGGCTGGAACTGCTGGGTATTGGTGAACGAACTGAACAGAATGCGGTCTTCACGGCGTGCGCCCTGCTCGGTGCCCAGAGAGAGCGCGAGCACAAGGCTGGTGTCGCGGTAGCGCTGGGCGATCTTGCGCCCGAGCAGCGTTTTGCGGTCTTTGCCTCTGACGTAGGGAATGTTCTCCTGGAAGAAATCCTCCTCGGCGACGTCGGGCACGACGTAGTAGAGGACCTTGGGCGAAGTCCCCAGGTAGCGGGCGAATCCGGTGACTCCCGCGTCGTCAGAGTCGAATGTGCCATCCGAGTGGAGTCTTCCGGCCTTCCAACTGTACGCCTTGAGGCTCCGTGCGGTGACATAAAGGAGTCGCTTGTCCGCCATGGGCCGGCCTAGACCTTGATCTTGGAAATCGTGTCGTAGATCGGGCCGAGCACCGAAAGCATGACCCATCCCAGAACGGCGCCCAGGATCACCGTCAGCGCCGGTTCAATCATCACCTGGACCTTGGCGATCGACTCTCGCACTTCCCGGTTGTAGAAATAGCTCACGTTGAGAAGAGCGCTGTCCAACGCGCCGGTCGACTCGCCGACCTTCATCATGCGCACTACCAGCGGCGGGAACAGCCCGACATCCTGAAATGCCGTGGTTACGCTCTTGCCGTCGGCGATTTCCTGCCCGGCGGTGTGCAGGCCTTCCTTGATCACCGCGTTGCCTGCCGTTTCCTCGGCGTTGTGAATCGCGTCCAGGATGGTGATGCCGGAGGAATACATCAGCGCCATCGTGCTCGCAAACCGCGACAGGATGATCTTGCGCAGGATCGGTCCGACAAACGGAATGTTCAGCTTCACGCGGTCGAACTGGTAGGCAAACAGCGGGTTGGCCTGGATCGCGATCTTGATCGCGAAAAATGCGGCCGCGGGCACCGCAATGATCGACCACCAGTAGTCGACGCAGAAGTTCGAAACATGGATCAGGATCCTTGTCTGCAGCGGCACGACCTGGTTCATGTTCTTGATGAAGCCCACCATCTGCGGCACCAGGTAAATCATCAGAAACAATGTCACCATGATCACGATCGAGCCGACAAACGCCGGGTACATGACGATCTTCCTGGTCTGTGCGGCGAGTTCGTCTTCCCACTTTAACGTTTCAGCCAGGCTCTTGAGCACCTCGCTCAGGCGTCCGGTCGACTCGCCGGCGCGAATCAGGCTGCAGAACACGCCGCTGAAGACTTCCGGGTAGGTCCCCAGCGCCTGGGACAGTCCCGTGCCGCCCTGGATACTCTCGACGACGCCCGAGAGCACTTCGCGGAAACGGGGATTGTCGACGCTGTCGCGCAGGTCCGAGAGCCCCTCCATCAGCGGTACGCCCGCACTGGACAGTTGTTCGAGGTGAAAACAGAAATTGATCAGGTCTTCGCGCTTGACCGAGCCGGCGCGCAGCATCGAACTGCCGCGCTTCAGTGGCGCGCCGGTGATCAGGTCCAGGCCCATGCGCTTCAGGCGCATTTCCAGGTCGATGATGTTCAGCGCCTCGATCTGCCCCAGGCTCGCCTTGCCGCGTGTATCGATCGCTTTGTAAGTAAACAGTGCCATGATGGGTATGCGCGTAGCGCCCCGCCAAGAAAAGGGCGCGATCGGCGCTGCGCTACATGCGGTCCGTGAGGTCGACTACCCGCAGCAGCTCGTCGAGCGCCGTCGATCCGTCCAACACCCGACGCACACCATCATCGGCGAGTGTGCGGAATCCCTTCGCAATCGCTTCCTTGAGCAGCTCGCGGGCGGTGACGCGGCGCGCGATCAGTTCATCCAGTTCACCGTCCATTTTCAGCAGTTCCATGATCGCCATGCGCCCCCTATAACCCTGGTAGTCGCAGTGATCGCAGCCCACGGCCCGGTAAAGCGTCGCCGCGCGCTCGGGGCGGACAGCGAGGATCTTGCACTCGGCGGCGCTCGCCTCGTAAGGCTGCTTGCAGTGCTTGCACAAGCGCCTGATGAGGCGCTGCGCGATCACGCCGATGATATTGCCGGCCAGGATGTCGGGGACGATGCCGATATCAAGCAGCCGCGGAATCGTACCGAGCGCCGAATTCGTATGCAGCGTCGAGTAGACCTGGTGCCCGGTCATCGCGGCGCGAAACGCCATGGTTGCCGTGTCCTCGTCGCGCACCTCGCCGACCAGAATCACGTCCGGATCCTGGCGCATCAGCGAGCGGATGCCGTTGGCGAAATCCATCTTGGCCGCATCGCCCACCGACGTTTGCCGGATCAGCGTCATCGGGTATTCGACCGGGTCCTCCAGCGTCATGATGTTGAGCCCGTCGGTGTTGATGTGGTTGAGCACCGAATAGAGCGTGGTGGTCTTGCCCGAACCGGTGGGCCCGGTTACCAGGATGATGCCTTCGGGCCGCGCGATCATCTTCTTCAGCAGCGCGAGCTGACTCGGCTCCAGTCCCAATCCATCCAGCGGCACGATGCCCTTTTGTCGGTCCAGGATCCGCAGCACGATGTTTTCGCCGTGCGTCGTGGCCTGCGAGGCGACGCGGAAATCCACCTGCCGCCCGGTGAGACTCAGTGAAATTCGTCCGTCCTGGGGCGCTCGCGTCTCGGCAATGTTCATCTTCGACATCACCTTGATTCGAACCGCCATCGCGGGCCAGTAGGTCTTGTGCAGCGAGCGGATCTGGCGCAGCACTCCGTCGATACGATAGCGGATGCGCAGGAAATTCTGCTCCGGTTCGAAGTGGATGTCCGAAGCACCGCGGTCGACCGCGTCGGCAAGCAGCGCCGCGATGAGCCGCACCACCGGCTGCGAGTAGGAGTCGCCGGAGGTCTGCAGGCTTTGGTAGTCGATTTCGCCGGTCTCGATTTCATGCAGGATGCCGTCGATCGAGAAATCGTGGCCGAAATATTGGTCGATGGCGCGAGCGATCTCGGTTTCGCCCGCGAGGCGCAGTTCCAGTTCCAGTTCGCCGCGCAGTTGCGAGCGCACTTGGTCGATCGCGACGATGTTGCTGGTGTCGGCGATGGCGACGATAAGGCGCTTCTTCTCGCGGTCCAGCGCTACCGGGAAAACTCCGTGGCGTTTTGCAAAATCGCGCGGGATCAGCTTGAGCGCCGCCGAGTCGACCACGATCTGGGAAAGGTCGACGCTGTGCAGGCCGAGTTTCTCGGACAGCGCGTCGCGCAGCGTGGCCTCGGATACGAAGCCCAGGTTCACGAGCAGCCGGCCGACCGGCTGGTTGGTCTTGAGCTGCTCGAGCAGCGCTATGCGCAACTGGTCCTCGGTCAGTATTCCCTGTGAAATCAGGATCTGGCCGATGTGGCGCTTCGCCTGTTGGGCAACGCCGGTTGCGGAGGCGCGCGGTGCGTTCATCGGAGTGCCATGGGATCCAGGTTCACTCGAGTTCGTGGATGCGGGTGCGAACCTGATTCGTGTCGAAACTGACAGTGTGGTTTGCGGCCAGTTCGACAGCCCGACGGTAGTAGCGCAGAGCCATCGTCCTCTGCCGCAGATGATCGAGGCTGATGGCCAGATTGACCGCGAAATCCGCGTTTTCCGGTTCGCCCGCGTAGGCTTTGAAGTAGGCCGCCTGCGCTTCGGCCCAGCGCGACTGTTGCGCGTACTGGTTGCCGAGGGTGAAATACAGTACGGCCGCGTCCGGGCTTGTCGCGATCAGCGTCTTCAGTTGGCTTTCGGATTGCCCTGGGTTGACTTGGCCGCGGAGCGCGATCAGCCCCGCAGCCGCGTTGACATCGCGCGGATCGAGCTCGAGCAGTCTGACGTAGCTCGCCGCGGCGCTGTCGAAGCGGCGCTCGCGCACGTCGATGGCGGCGATTCCGAGCAGCGCGTCACGGTTGAAAGGATCACGCTGAAGCGCCTGTTGATATGATTCGCGCGCAGCGGAGAGGTCGCTACGCTGGTAGGCGTCGAACCCGCGCGCCACCAGAGGATCGACTGCACGCACGGGTGGCGTAACGGCGATCGGCGCAACCTTGTTTTGCCCCGGTTCGCGTTCCGGGGCAGGTGAGCGTGTCGGCGCGCGATCAGTTACCCGCGCTGCGACGCTCGCCGGCGAGCTTCTCGCGAAGACCGGGCCGGGCGGCGTCGGCACCGCGGCGTCGGTTGCCGGCGCTGGTTTGACAGCGGCCGGCTTGGCCGCTTCGGCCGCTGGTATCGGGGCCGGCTTTGCGGATTCGGCCGCGGGTCCACCGGTCGCCGTGGCCGCGACGGCGGGCGCAGGGGTCGATTCCGGCGGCGGCGCCGAAATCGGCTTCACCGGAGCCGGACCCTTGGGGGCGCTCTGCACCGCAGCGGGGTTGTAGGTGCTCTTGGGCTGCAGTTGCCACCACACGTAACCGGCGTAGCCGGCTCCGGCCGTCAGGAGCACGCCGATCGTGATGTAGAAGTTGCGCTTCGGATTGTAGGCGACTTCTTTCGCTTCGAAGAGCTGCCGCGCCGCTTCGCGATCCTCTGCGGTGCCGGAGTCCATGATCGGCTCGGCCGCGGCGTTCGATCGCGATTCCTCCTCGAGCTCGAGTTCCGGCTCGCGAGTCGCGCGCAACGGGGGCTCGGGTCGCGGGGGCTCGGCGGGCGTGGGCTCAAACCGGGTCTGCTCGGGTTCGTGTTGCTCGGATGACGACGGAAGATCCTCGGACAAGATCTCCAGCGGCTGCGATATGTCGGGAAGCTGTCCGCGCGTGATGACGGCCTGCGACGCGCGCGGCGGTGCGTTCTCGGGGGGCGCGAGTTCGAATTCGATTTCAGCCGCCCGCGCATCGTTTTCGGTGGCTTGTTTTCCCTGTTTCGCGAGTTCGGCCTTCTTCAGCGCTTCAAGCAGCAGGCTCATCGGCGCGATCCTTGCTCACCCGGCCTGCCGGGGTTGGGCCGGGAAAGGAAGCCCGCATTCGGTGCAAAGGCCCTGAAGGCGCGAAAGTCGCCGTCGATGCTCGGGTCGTGCACCACGATCGGGCGAATGAATACGACCAGTTCGGTTTTGCGGTTTTCGCGATTGCGGTTGCCGAAGATCGCGCCGACGCTGGGAATCTCGAACAGCCCGGGTATCGTGTCCTCGTTGTCCGTATTGGAGTCCTGGATCAGACCTCCCATGACGGCGATCTGGCCGCTGTTGACTTTGATCACCGATTCCATTTCACGTGTCTGGATTTCGGGAATCCGGCTTACGATCGGGGCGACGTTGCAGGAACTGACGCCGATGCCGCAGGGGTTCGCGAGCGTGGGGTTGGGATCGTTCACGAATCCGATGATACGAGTGATCGCGGGCTTGAGATTGAGCAGCACCGTGTCGGTGTCGCCTATCTGCGGCGTTACGTTCATCACGAACCCCACCGGGACGACATTGGGCGTGGTCGTAAAGCTCGTCGACGATACCCCCTGGGTGGCGGTCGTGTCGCCCTTGATGGTGAAATAGACACGGTTGTCGACGACCTTCAGCATTGCCGTCTGGTTGTTCAGCACGCTGATTTTAGGGCTCGAGAGGACACGCACGTTGCCGAAGGACTCCAGCAGCCGCAGTGTCACGCCGACGCCTTCCGCGGCATAGTTCAGCAGGAGCAGGCTCGAGTTTACGCCGGCCAGCGATGTTCCCTGGACCGACTGGGCGCCGCTCAACGTACCCGGCCCGTTTCTGACCAGCGACCAGTCGATGCCGCGCTGGTAATTGTTGTTCAACTGTACTTCGGCAATCGTTGCCTCGATGAGAACCTGGCGCTTGGCACTGAATTGCACCTGGTCGAGAAACTCCTGGATTTTTTCATGTTGACGCGACGTGGCACGAATGCTGAGTACGCCCGCCTCCGGATTGGAAATAACCGATGCCGCTTCGCGGAAGCTGGTATTTGCAGTGGCAGGCGGTCTCGGGCTCTGCTGACCCGCGGCTGCCTGTGCGCTTTGCGCGGTTGCCGCCGCGGGCTGCGCAGCCTGTGTAGCCTGTCCGGCGGGAATCACTTTATCGGTTTCGCGCAGGATATCCTTGATGTTCTCGACCAGGGTCTGCCAGAACCTGTTCGAGGACTTGTTGTCGACGGTAGTCGATGAAGTATTGCTGCTGCTTCCGCCGCCGGCGCCACCGCCACCGGCGCCGCCGGCTCCAGCAGCCGCCCCGCCTGATATCTGGGACGAGACGCCGACGGTTCCGGACGTCGTGCGTTCCATGTTCAGGTAATCGACCTTATACACGCGCAGATAGGGAGTGTCCGGCATGACGAGCAGGTTAGGGCCGTCCAATTCCCAGCGCATGTCCACCTGTTTCGCTATTCGGGTCAGCAACTGCGGCAAGGTCTGGTCGATCGCGTTCAGCGTTACTACGCCTTTGATCCCCGGGTTGACGTCCACGTTCAGTTTTGCGTCCCGTGCGAGCGCGAACAGCAGTTCCTGAACGTTGACACTGTTGACGACGACGCTGTAGGTCTCCGGCTTCAATGCCGGCTTGGGTTTGGGCAATACCGTCGAGATCTGGACAGGCGCCGGGATTTTGCCGACCACAGGCTGGTCGCTCGGCTGTACATGGCCCGGTGAGGGCTGCAAAGGCGCTTGTGCGCAGGCGCCAAGGAACAGACCCAGCCACACAGTGTACCGGGCGCGCGTCGACAAACGTGTGAGCACAGGTCCTCGCTGTTTGGGAGCTAGTACAACTTTATACTCTAACACATTGATTTGGATAGTCCGATACGCATTATTGGCGGTTTTGACTACGCATGCGCCCGATCGTTAGATGGAAGGGCTTTCCGGTCAAAAATTCGCGCGGAAGCTTGTCCAACGCGGCGCTCGCTTGCTCGATGTTCGGGTACGACCCGTATGCGAGGCGATACCACTGTACGTCGTCGCTTTTTACGCTGTAGATGTGAAACCTCTCCTTTGGCGCCTTCTTGATCGCTGAAAGCAAGAAATTCTCCAGTCCTGCCACATCGGAGTGTTTCGCGACGAAAAGCTGAATCGAGTAGTTATCCTGGGGCGCGGCTTCAAGCCACCTTTGCGTTGCAGCAAACAGCTCGCGCACGAGTTTGCCTTGCGCGGGCTCTTGCGGTGCCATCGGGGGCGGCGACTTGGCCGCGTGTTCCCCGCTGCGTTCCGTTTCGGCAGCGCCGTTTTCCGATTCGACGGACCGCTTTGCGGCCAGGACGCTCGCCTGGCCCGTGACCGAGAACTCGTCTGCCGCTCGTTCAGTGGGCGGCGCAAAATGAGCGGCTGGCGTCTCGGGGACCGCTTTCTCCGGCGCGACCCGTGTATTGCGCGTCGGCTCCCGGGTGGCCGGAGCGGGTGCAGCGGCCGGAACGGCCAACGGCGCCGTCAGGGAAGCAGCAGGTTCGCTCGTCGTCTTGTTCCCCGGAGCTGGCGCCACGCGCATAGGCTTGGCTGGCCGGGGCCCGGCGGGCGCGGCGCTTTCCGAAGGTCTGACCGAATCGGGGCGGTCATGAACCAGGAGATCAAGGTTCAAGCCGATCAGTAGTCCGCCTGCAACTCCGGCGGCTGCGAGAGCGAAGGGGCGCCAGTTCTTCCTCGCGCGATAGAACTCCGAATCGCGTATCGCCCTGCGCACTTCCTTCACCGTCACCGCGTGCACGTTCGCCGCAAATGCCGCCAGCAGCGATTTGTCGGCGAGAATGTTGACTCTGCGTGTGAGTCCTCCTGAGGCTTCGGCTATGAGGCGAATCGCCTTCGCCGAGAATACGCTGGGACCGCGATAGCCTGCGGCGCGCATGCGGAAGTCGATGTAACGCTCGACGTCGTTGCCCGCAAGGGGCTCGAGACGGAACGTGTGGGTAATGCGGTCCATCAACTGGCGCAACTGCGCAGTGTTGAGGTGTTCGTCGAGTTCGGGTTGGCCGAACAGCACTATCTGCAGCAGCTTGTGCCTGTTCGTCTCGAGATTCGACAGCAGGCGGATCTCCTCCAGCGTCTCACGCGGCATCGCGTGCGCTTCGTCGATAAGCACCACCACGCGCCGCCCCTCGGCGTAGAGCGCGATCAGATGATCGAGCAGCGCGCGCATCAGACGACTGGGACGGTCGTTGGCCAGCTCGATCTTGAGTTCGTCGGCGACCGCAAACAGGATTTCGTCGTTGGACAGCGACGGATTCGCAAGATAGATGGTTTCGACGTTTTCCGGCAGGCGTTCCATGAGCACGCGGCAAAGCATCGTCTTTCCGCTGCCTACCTCGCCGGTGACCTTGACGATGCCCTCGTCGTGGCCGATCGCGTACAGCAACGCGTCCAGCGTCGCGCCCCGGTTCGCGCCGCCGAAGAAGAAGTCGGTGTGTGGCGTGATACGAAACGGCGGCTCGTTCAGGCCGAAATGGTCGAGATACATGTCGTGTCCTGCAGCTTGCAGTTATGCGGGACCGCAGCCTACTGCTGCTTTTGCAGCGATTCCATGCGCGAATACAGGGTGGTGCGGTTGATGCCAAGCATCTTCGCGGCCTGACTGACATTGCCGCGCGTGAGTTTCATGGCCGCCTCGATGTAACCCTGCTCCCAGGCTTGAAGCATGTTGTCCAGATTGAAGTTGCGCTCGCGCTGCAAGTGCCGTTGTGCCTGCTCGATGAGTGTTCCCGACTCTGCGGGCAGGCCCATTCCGTTGTCGACGGGCGTTTCCAAATCAAACTCGGGCTCGATTTCCACTGTCGAGAGCTTCTGGCCGGCGTATTTTGTCGTGAGCCGGATGACAATGTTGCGCAACTCGCGCACGTTGCCTGGAAAGTGGTAATCACGCCACGCCTTCCGTGCTCCCTCGTCCAGCGAGAACGGCGGCAGCCGCGCCTGCTCGGCATAGAATTTTCGGAAATGCTCGAGCAGCAGTACCCTGTCATCGTCCATGTCGCGCAGCGGCGGCACGCTGATGGTGAACACCGACAGCCTGTGGTAGAGATCCGGACGAAACTGGCCCTTTCGGATTTCCTGTCGGAGATCGCGGTTCGTGGCGGCGATCACGCGGGCGCGCGAAAACCGCTGCTGCGTTTCGCCCACACGCTGGAATTCCCCGTTTTCGAGCACCCGCAGGAGCTTCGCCTGCAGCTCCAGCGGCAGTTCGCCGATCTCGTCCAGAAAAAGTGTTCCGTCGCCCGCGTCCTCGAAGTAACCGGATTTGTTCTGCGTAGCGCCGGTGAAAGCGCCCTTGGTGTAGCCGAACAGGGTAGGTTCGACCAGCGTCGGCGCTATCGCTGCGCAGTTGAGCGCATACCACGGTTTGGAACGCCGCCACGAAAGCCGGTGCAACAGCAGAGCTACCAGTTCTTTGCCGGTGCCCGATTCGCCCTCCATCAACGCCGGGAACGGGGAGTCCGCATACTGGTTTATCTGGCTCTTCAGTTTCTGCAGCGCCGGGCTCTTGCCGATCAGGGGGTCGGCTTCGGCGACCCCGGCCCCTGATATTTCAGCGGCGCGGAATTGAAGCGCGTGCAGCAGGAGTTTCTTCAGGGTATCCGGGTCGCAGGGCTTGGGGACAAATTCTGCGGCACCGAGGGTTCGAGCGTGCCTGGCGTTCGCTGCGTCATTCTGTCCGGAAAGGACCAGGATCTTCATCGCCGGGGAATGCGCAAGCAGATCGGCGATCAGCTGAAAACCCTCGTCCGGGCGGTGCGGCATCGGCGGCAGGCCCAGATCCACCAGCGCGAGCTGCGGCGCGCTGTCGAGCTGGCGCATCAGACTTACCGCATGAGGTCGGGAATCGCTCACCAGCACGTCAAAATCCTTCTTCAGTGCGTACGAGAGCGTGTCGGTGATCAGCGGATCGTCATCGACAATCAGCAGACTCGGTTTTCGATCGTCAGCCATGCACGGGGACCTCGATGCATTTTAGAAACGCGTTCTCCAGCGTCGATTCGCCAAATTCCCCGCGTAACTCACGCGGGGTGCCGCAGAAGGCGAATCTCCCCCGGTGTAGGACCAGCATATGGTCGCAGATTTCCTCGATGTCCGCGAGTGAATGCGAAGTAAGCAGCAAGGTTCGGCCTTCGGTGCGCAGACGCATGAGAATGGTCTTGACGCGCGCCCTCGCCGATGGATCCAGGCCGGTCATGGGCTCGTCGAGAACATACAGATCGCGCTCGGAGAGGAAGCAGCCCGCCAGCCCGAGTTTCTGCGTCATGCCTTTCGAGTAGGAGCGCACCGGACTGCCAAGTGCGGCCTGATCCAGATCGAGGTCATCGAACATGGCGCGAATACGCGATTCGTCATAGTCGCGGTGCGCGAGCCGGAGCATCGTGCCGACGAATTCGCGACCGGTAAGAAAGTACGGTGGAATGAATCGCTCGGGCAGGAATGAGAGGCGCGAGCGCGCCTGCGGCTTGTGGCATGCAATGCCGTGGATGCTGATGTCGCCGGTGTCGAGATCGCAAAAATCGAGCAAGCATTTTATCAGCGTGGTCTTGCCGGCTCCGTTGAGTCCCGCAAGTCCCAGGAACTGGCCCTCAGGCAGCACCAAGTCGATCTCACGCAGTACCGCCGTAGATCCAAAACTCTTGCTTACCCTTGAGAAACGAACGACCGGATCGGTCATCGCAAGTCGCGCAGAATTGTTACTGGTCAGCGATGATATACGAAATCTCGCTGGCCAATCAGCAAGCGGCGGTTTCGAAATGCCGGCCCGTCTCGTCGGGGCTCGTTCGCTTCCATGCATCGCCTTCACACGGCTGCGCGGGGGACGTGCCCCATGCCGTTCTGGGCTAGAATCCGCCATTTAACTTCTGCGCGCCATATTCGTGAGCAAAGGCAATCTGGTCGAGGTCGACAACGTCACTTTCGGCTATGAGCAGAAAACCGTTCTGCGGCAGATCAGCCTTAGCGTTCCGAAAGGCCACGTGGTGGCCATCATGGGGCTGTCGGGATGCGGCAAGACGACCTTGTTGCGATTGATCGGCGGCTCGGTGAAGCCCAAGAAAGGGGAAGTGCGCGTTGCCGGCCACGTGGTGAACAAGCTGTCCGCGGATGAACTCTATCTACTGCGCAGGAAGATGGGCGTGTTGTTCCAGTTCGGCGCGCTGTTTACCGACATATCCGCGCTTGAAAACGTGGCCTTTCAGATGCGCGAACACACGGAATTGCCCGACGCGCTGATTCGCGACCTGGCGATAATGAAGTTGAACGCGGTGGGTCTGCGCGGCGCTTCGCACCTCATGCCCTCCGAACTGTCCGGGGGTATGGCACGCCGCGTCGCGCTGGCCCGCTCCATCGCTTTGGATCCGATGCTGATGTTGTACGACGAACCCTTCGCGGGCCTCGATCCGATAGCCCTCGGAGTGATCGGCCGGCTGATCCGGCATCTTAACGACACGCTGGGCGCGACCTCGATCATCGTGACGCATGACGTTGTCGAGGTGCTGGGCATTGTCGATTACGTCTATTTCATGTCCGAAGGCGTCATCATCGCCCAGGGCACTCCTGACGAGATCCGTGCCTCGGAGGATTCGTTTGTGCACCAGTTCGTCTATGGCGAGACGCACGGACCGGTCGCGTTTCACTACCCGGCAACGGACCTGCGCGAAGACATCTTCGCGGAGGCGGCGACATGAGCAGGGAGCAGGGGCCCCGCTGGGCGGGGATGCGACCGGCCGCGATTGTCGCCCGACGCCGAGGCTGCGATGGGACGGGGACGGACGGCGCAAGGGAGGCGGCGACATGATGCTTGGCGCCTCGGAGTTGCTGCGCAGGCTCGGCGCGCACGTGACCGGCATGGTCTGGCGGCTGGGTTTCGCGACCAGGTTTTTCTTGCTCATACTCAAGCAGTCGGGTCCGAGCTTCCGGCGGTTTCACCTGACGGTGCGGGAAATGTACTTTTCCGGGGTGCAGTCGCTCATCATTATCATCGTCTCGGGACTGTTCGTCGGTATGGTGTTGGGGCTGCAGGGCTATGACACGCTGGTACGCTACGGGTCTTCGGAGGCGCTAGGGGTGCTGGTCGCACTGTCGCTCGTGCGCGAGCTGGGGCCGGTGGTTGCCGGCCTGCTTTTCGCGAGCCGGGCCGGCTCTGCCATCACCGCGGAGATCGGACTGATGAAGGCGACCGAGCAGCTCGATGCAATGGAAATGATGGCCGTCGATCCGATCGCTCGCGTGGTCGCGCCGCGGTTCTGGGCGGGGGTCATCTCGATGCCGCTGCTGGCTGCGTTGTTTTCGGCAATGGGCGTCTTCGGTGGCTATCTGGTGGGCGTGCGGATGATCGGCGTGGACGAGGGCTCGTTCTGGTCGCAGATGAGCGCCGCGGTGGACTTCGTCGATGACGTCTTGAACGGCGTCATCAAGAGCTTCGTGTTTGGCATGGCGATCACTTGGATCGCGGTGTTTGAAGGCTACGATGCGCCGCCGACGGCCGAAGGCGTGTCAGGCGCCACGACGCGCACGGTGGTTACGGCATCACTGTGGGTGCTTGCACTGGATTTTGTACTGACTGCTTTGATGTTCCGGGGGAACTGAACATGATGTCGCGCAAGACGCTGGATCTGTGGGTGGGTGTGTTCGTCGCGATCGGTTTCGGAGCGCTTCTCTTCCTGGCGCTGAAAGTCGCGAATCTGTCGTGGCTGAGTGGCGCTGGTACTTACCAGATCAGCGCCAAGTTTGACAACATCGGCGGCCTCAAGGTGCGCGCACCGGTGAAGAGTTCGGGGGTGGTTGTGGGACGCGTGCGCGAGATTCACTTCGACAACCAGACATTCGAGGCCGTGGTGACGATGTCGATCGACAGCAAGTACCAGTTTCCGAGGGACACCTCGGCCAAGATTCTCACTTCAGGGCTGCTGGGCGAGCAGTTCATCGGTATTTCCGCCGGGGGCGATACGGTCAACCTGAAGGACGGCGATTCGTTAAAGATCACGCAGTCCGCGGTCGTTCTCGAGAATCTCATCAGTCAGTTCTTGTATAGTAAAGCAGCCGAAGGAGGCGATAAGAAACAATGATTTTTTCTTCCGCGATCAAGAGACTTTGCGCGACAGCTGTTCTTGGGTGGGCACTGTCCGGTTGTGCCACGACCGGAGGCGCAAACCCTGAGGACCCGCTGCAGCCGATCAATCGCGCGATATTCGGGTTTAACGATTCCTTCGATGAGTTTCTGCTGAAGCCCGTTGCCGAAGCTTATCGCGCCGCGCTTCCGGAACCGGTACGCGCCGGCGTGACCAATTTCTTTTCCAACATCGAGGATGTCTGGATCGGTGCCAACAATTTGCTTCAGGGCAAGCCGGAGCAGGCGCTGCAGGATATGTTGCGGGTGGTCATCAATACCATCTTCGGAATCGGCGGCGTGCTGGACGTGGCCTACGACGAAGGACTGGACAAGCACAACGAGGACTTCGGACAGACGCTCGGCCGCTGGGGTATCGGAAGCGGGCCCTATCTGGTCCTGCCGTTCTTTGGGCCGAGTACGCTGCGCGACGGCGTCGCTCGCCTTGGCGTCGACAACGCGGTGGATCCGGTCTGGACCATCGATCGCGTGTCGACGCGCAATTCGCTCTACACGGTGCGCGCAGTGAACACCCGCGCCGGGCTCCTGGATGCGGCGCGGGTCATGGAACAGGCGGCACTCGATAAGTACAGATTTGTCAGAGACGCCTATCTGCAGAGGCGGCGGAGTCTCATCTACGACGGCGATCCGCCGAGCGAACCCAAAGCCAAGCGCGCGGCGGCGCCGGACGAAACGACAGTGCGACAGCCGCCCGATTTTGGTCGTGACGACATGCGCAATGCCGCAACTGAGCGTCCCGCCAACGAAACCGCCAATTTGTGCTTCGAAGCAAGCGCTCTTTTCGTTTATCCTGGCACCGGCGCCGCCGACGATGCCGCGGTGGCGAGCGGCGCCATTTCCATCCGCTGACCTTCTGGCCCCCGGTTCCTACTATGAAGCCTCTGTTATCTCTGCTCTTCGCAATGGTCTCGTCGGTGGTGCTGGCGCAGGATGTCGCGCCCGACGTGCTGGTGAAGCGGATCACCGCGGAAGTCATCGACATCATCAAGCAGGACAAGGATATTCAGGCGGGAAATTCGAAGAAAATCGCGGATCTCGTCGAGAAGCGCATCCTGCCGCATTTCAGCTTCGCCCGTATGACGCAGATTGCATTGGCCGTCAACTGGCGCCGTGCGACCCCCGAACAGAAAAAACAGCTAACCGAGGAGTTCAAGACGCTGCTCGTGCGCACCTATTCGAACGCGCTTGCGCTTTATCGCGACCAGAGAATCGATTTCAAGCCGCTGCACATGCGGCCGGACGACGTCGACGTGACGGTAAAGTCCGAAGTGCGGCAAAGGGGCAAGCAGCCGGTGACGCTCCACTACGATATGGAAAAGACGGCGCACGGATGGAAGGTCTACGATGTGAAGGTCGGCGGCGTATCACTCATCACCAACTATCGGGAAGATTTCGCGGGCCAGGTGCGCGAATCCGGTATCGACGGACTGATCAAGTCGCTGGTTTCGAAAAACCGCGCTGCCCGTTCGGACAAATCATGAGAGGGGCGGACGGCCAGAGCCGGCTCCCGCGCGGGTACGGGAATTCGGGAAATCCGGTCCGCAAGGCGGAATCGCTGGAATTGGCGCCATGATTCAGCACGAAGGCGAGACTCTGAAGCTGGAAGGTGCGGTAACGCTCGATACCGTTCCTGAATTGATCTCGACAGCCGAAGAACGAATCGGGAAGGGAATCACCGTGGTTGATTTTGCTGCGGTGACCGAAGTGGACTCGGCGGCGGTGGCGCTCGCGCTCGACTGGATTCGCCGGGCCGAGCGGGCAAATGTCGCGCTGCGGCTCGTCAATCTGCCCGAATCCATGCAGATCCTCGCCGAACTCTACGGGGTATCGGAACTGCTCCGGCCCGCGAGCGCCTGAAGTGTCCAAAACGATGACGATGCGAAGGGATCCGAAAACAAGAAGAGGATCCCACACTATCCCTGAGTTCCGATGCTGTCCGAATCACGCGGCGCTCGCGAGCCTTTTTTGGGTCCTTGGGTATGTTCTTGTCCGCGGTAATTGAATGGCCAGCGTCGAGCGGTACAGGATTCGACGGCCCGGGCGTGCCGTGATGGCAGCCATCGAAGTCAGGCAGGTTTCCAAACGATTCGGCGCGTTGCAGGCACTCGCCGACATTGATCTGGAAGTTCGCAAAGGCGAGTTCTTCGGGCTGCTCGGGCCGAACGGCGCCGGCAAGACGACGTTGATCAGCATCCTTGCGGGCCTTGCACGCGCGAACACCGGCAGCGTGCGCATCATGGGGCACGACGTGACGCTCGACTACCGCAGCGCCCGGCGCGCGCTTGGCGTGGTGCCCCAGGAACTGGTGTTCGACCCCTTCTTCACGGTGCGTGAGACGCTGCGGAACCAGTCGGGATACTTCGGGCTGCGCGCCAACGATCGCTGGATCGACGAAGTGATGGAGAGCCTGGATCTCACGGCAAAAGCTGACGTCAACATGCGTGCTCTGTCCGGCGGAATGAAGCGTCGGGTGCTGGTTGCACAGGCTTTGGTGCACAAACCGCCGGTGATCGTGCTCGACGAACCGACGGCGGGTGTCGATGTCGAACTGCGCCAGGGCCTGTGGCAGTTCGTCAAGCGCCTGAACAGCGATGGCCACACGATCGTGCTTACCACTCATTACCTCGAAGAGGCCGAGTCGATGTGCGCCCGCATCGCCATGCTCAAGCAGGGCAGGTTTGTCGCGCTGGACTCGACGGCGAACCTTTTGCGGCGGTTGCCCAGCATGCACCTGCGCTTGCGCCTGCGTAGCGGACAGTGGCCCGCTGCGCTGGAGGCGGTCGACGCCGGCGGCGCCCGTGTGGTCAAACTGCGCAGCTACGGCGAAGTCGAATCGGTGCTTACCGTACTGCGCGAGGCCAGGTGCGAAATCGAGGAAATGGACCTCCAGCAACCGGACTTGGAGGACGTTTTCATGGAAATCATGAGGAGCAAATGACAGGTTTCCCCACACTGCTCTACAAGGAAGTGCTTCGTTTCAGGAAGGTGGCGTTTCAAACCGTCGCTGCACCGGTGCTGACGGCGCTGCTGTATCTGCTCATATTCGGACACGTCATGGACCGGCACGTGCGCGTCTATGAGGCCGTGTCCTATACGACCTTTCTGGTCCCCGGCCTGGTGATGATGTCCGTGCTGCAGAACTCATTCGCCAATTCGTCGTCTTCGCTGATCCAGTCGAAGATGACCGGGAACGTCGTTTTCGTTCTGCTGCCGCCGATTTCGTACCTGGAGTTCTTCTCGGCCTACGTACTCGCTGCGGCCATACGCGGACTGGTCGTGGGCGCGGGAGTGCTGCTGGTGACCACGCCGTTCGTCGCCCTGCCGGCGCGCGAGCTGCACTGGATCGTGCTGTTTGCCCTGGCCGGCAGCGTTATTCTCGGTGCGCTCGGGCTGATCGCCGCCATCCTGGCCGACAAGATCGATCAGGTGCAGGCATTCCAGAATTTTCTCATCATGCCGCTGACGTTTCTGTCGGGCGTCTTCTATTCGGTGCACTCACTGCCGGCGTTCTGGCAGGGACTGTCGCACTACAACCCGGTCTTCTACATGATCGACGGCTTCAGGCGCGGGTTCTTCGGCATATCGGACGTCGACCCGCGGATGGGATTTGCCGTGGTCACCGGCTGTTTCATAGCCGTGTCGGCGGTGGCGCTGATGCTGCTCAAGCGCGGCTACAAGCTGAGGTACTAGTGATGGTGACACCGGAGCAGGTCAAGAGCTATATTGAACAGAACCTGGAGTGCGCGAAGATCGAGGTCATCGGCGACGGACAGCACTTCGAGGCGCTTATCGTGAGCGCGTCGTTTCGCGGCAAAAGCAGGGTGCAGAGGCACCAGCTCGTCTACGCCGGACTCGGCAAGCGCATGCGCGAGGAGATTCATGCGCTTTCCATGATGACCCTGACCCCTGAGGAGTTCGAGGAGCAGCGTGCATAGACTCGTGATCGAGGGCGGAACGTCGCTTTCGGGTGAAGTCAGGATATCCGGCGCCAAGAATGCGGCGCTGCCGCTGATGTGCGCTTCGCTGCTGACCAGCGAGCCGGTGCGATTTTCGAACGTGCCGCAGCTCAGGGACGTCGCCACGATGATCGGCCTGCTTGGTCGCATCGGCGTGCAGGTGTCGCGCGATGAACGTTTGGGGCTTGAGATGCGGGCCGAGCGGATCGCCGAGCCGCTTGCGCCCTATGAGCTGGTAAAGACCATGCGAGCGTCGATACTCGTGCTCGGCCCGTTGCTGGCACGCTGCGGCGAGGCGCGCGTGTCGCTGCCCGGGGGCTGCGCAATCGGCCTGCGGCCCGTAGATCAACACATCAAGGGCCTGCAGCGGATGGGCGCCGAAATCCACGTCGAGCAGGGCTATATTTCGGCCCGTTCCGGCCGCCTGCGGGGAGCTCGCATCGTTGCCGATATGGTCACGGTGACCGGAACCGAGAACCTGATGATGGCTGCGACCCTTGCCGAGGGAACCACCGTGCTCGAGAACTCGGCGCGGGAACCGGAAGTTTCGGACCTGGCGAATTGCCTCAACGCGATGGGGGCGAGAATCCGCGGTGCGGGCACCGACGTCATCACGATCGAGGGCGTTGAGCGCCTGCATGGTGCCGCCCACGCGATCATGCCCGATCGCATAGAAACAGGGACCTTCCTGGTCGCTGCCGCCGCTACCGGCGGCGCCGTTCGGCTGAACGGCACGGACGGCGCCATCCTCGATGCGGTGCTGGAAAAACTGTGCGAGGCCGGGGCGCAGATCCGCGTCGAGCCCGGAACCATAGCGCTGGCGATGCGCCGCCGCCCTGTGGGCGTCAGTTGCAGAACCGCGCCCTATCCGGCGTTTCCAACCGACATGCAGGCGCAGTTCATGGCGCTCGATTGCGTTGCCGAAGGCACGAGCGTGATCACCGAAACGATATTCGAGAACCGTTTCATGCACGCGCTCGAGCTGCAGCGCCTTGGGGCCGAAATCGATATTTCGGGCAACACGGCGATCGTACGCGGCGCAACGCGACTTCAGGGAGCCACCGTGATGGCCACCGACCTGCGCGCGTCGGCCAGCCTGGTGATCGCCGGCCTGGTGGCAGAAGGCGAGACCACGGTAGAAAGGGTCTACCATCTCGATCGCGGCTACGAAAGCATCGAGGAAAAGCTGTCACAACTGGGCGCAAAGATCCGGCGCGTCAGCTGATATTCAGGGGCGTCCAAGGCCTCTGCGCGGCAGGCTATTCCCCGAGGACGCCATGATAAGATTGACCGTGTTGCCTGGGTGACACGGTGTCGATCAGGGTCGCTGACCGGGGGCTTGCGTGAAAAGGAATCTCTTGTCCAGTCGGAAGTTCTTGAGCCGGAAATTCGCGGGCGTCGCGGGCCTGCTGTCTCTGCTGGCGACGCTGGGCGTTCTCGGCGGGTGCAGTCCCGGCGCCGGCATCGAAGGGACTCCGGCCGCGCCGACGGGAACCTCGTCTGGCTCGTCTACGCCTTCGGGTACGACGGCGGTGCCGACCCTCACGCTCGCGCTTACCGATGCGACAGGCGCAAATGCGAACTTCATCTCGGTCGATGCTCCCGCGACTGTCACGGCAACGCTTAAGGATCCGGCCGGGCTGTTCGTTACCAATGCGGTGGTAACGTTCAGCGTCGATTCAACGTCGGTGCTCGTTTCCCCGGCCGAGACCGCGCTGACCGACGGCAAGGGCGCGGCAACGGTTACGCTCAAACCAATTTTCAGCGCCACGGTGGGAGCCCATACCATCACCGCTTCCGCAGAGGTGGGGGGCACGGAAGTAAGCGCTACAGCCAATTTCGCGATTCAATCGAAGGGAACGGGCGCAACGCTTGCGTTGGCGCTGACCGATGCCGCTGGCGCAGCGGTGACATCCATTTCGATCGGCGCGCCTGCGACGGTAAGAGCGACGGTGAAGGATGCGAACGGCTCGCCAGTGCCCAATACCGTCGTGACTTTCAGCACCGACGAGACGCTAGCCACGATAACGCCGGCGCCTACGGCGTTGACGGACGCCTCCGGCGTTGCAACGGTCACGCTCAATCCGGCGACCATCAGTACGGCCGGCGCTACTACCATCACGGCAGAGGCCCAGGTCGGAACCGCCGCGGTCACCGGTTCGATAGGTTATGCGGTGGGTATCGCCTCGGTTACGGTTGCCGCACCCGTGCTGGGTGTCGGTTCCGCGCCGCTTTCTGCGTTCGGCACCACCAGCGTATCCGTCGCGGTGTCGCTGGGTGGGGTTCCGGTGAGCACGACTCAAAACGTGACGTTTTCGTCTTCGTGCGCCAGCGTCGGAAAGGCGGTTCTCAGCAGCGGCGTGGCCACGGTGGACGGGACGGCTACCGGGTCATACACGGACAAAGGTTGTGCCGGAACCGACTCGATTACCGCAACCGCGGCGGGCGTTACTTCGGCGGCGACAAGCCTGGTCGTCACGCCACCGGCAACGGGATCGATTCAGTTCGTTTCCGCGACGCCCGAGTTTGTTGCCCTGAAAGGAATCGGGGGTACGGAAGCGGCGCAGGTGATATTCAAAGTGCTGGATGCCGCTGGAAACCCGATCAGCGGCAAGACCGTCACATTCGAATTGACCACGACAGTGGGTGGAATCACGCTTACACCGGCGGCTCCGGCGACAGCCGTTTCCGATTCCGGCGGACTCGTCAAAATTGGTGTCAACTCAGGCACCGTCAGCACGCCAGTGCGCGTGACAGCATCGACCCCCGGCGCGATTCCCGGCGCCACGCTGAGCACCCAGTCGAGCGCGTTGACCATCACCACGGGCATTCCGGATCAGGACAGTTTTTCGTTGGGCGCGACGGTGCTGAATCCGGAATTTCTGGAAGTTGACGGCAATACGACGGTGTTGACCGTACGACTCGGTGATCATTTTAACAACCCCGTACCCAATGGCACAGCAGTGAATTTCACAACCGAAGGCGGTTCCATAGTGGGGTCTTGTAGCACCGTCATCGACGGTAGCGGAAACAGCAATTGCAGTGTGACGCTGACCAGTCAGGCTCCACGTCTCGCTCCTGACGGCCGGTACACCGTGCTGGCCTATGCGTTGGGGGAGGAAAGCTTTATCGATCTCAATGGCAACGGCGTGGTGGACCTTGTGCCGGATGAACTGGTGGACCAAAACAAGGGTTCGACAGACATGCCGGAAGCGTTTCTCGATAGCAACGAGAACGGCGTATGGGACGCGGACCCCGAGCCGTTCATCGATTTGAACCAGAACGGCATATGGGACGGGCCGGATGGCCAGTACAGCGGTGTACTGTGTGACAACATTACACCGCCTCCGGCGGGAAGCTCGGTTGGGACCTGTGCGGCGAGAAAATCCATACACGTGCGCGGTTCCACGGTGATCATATTCTCGGGATCCCACGCGGTGATAAGCAAGATTTCACCGGAGGCGATCACGCTACCGCTGACTTGCCTGGGAGAAAGCACGCAGGTGGATTTGAGAATCGTGGACGTAAACGGCAACCCAATGCCTGCGGGAACGAAGATCGAGTTCAAGACCAGCATCGGTGAAATGTCGGGAGCCAGCTCGTTCGTGCAAGACAACACCAACGTGACACCACCCGCGAGCGCGGCGAACTACACGGTTTTCGTTAGGGACACTTCCCGATACGTAACTGTCGCGACAGATCCGACAACCGGGGTCGAAACGCAGGAATGCGACAACGGTATTAGTTCGGGAGCGCTGACGCTCACTGTCACGACACCGGGCGGAACAGTGACAACCGCTCAATACCCCATAAACTGAATCGACGGGCTGTGACATCACAAGAACCCGCGTGCGTGCTCTGCCGATCTTCTTGCATGGAGCGCAGCACTGATCGTGGTGGAGGTTCGCGGCAGCCTCCTCTGACACTTGGATTTTCTCTCGGGCCTTTTCGGGCGTTATCGACATGATCACGCTTGCGCTTTCCAAAGGCCGGATTTTCGACGAGACCGCACCGCTGCTCGAGCAGGCAGGCATACGAGCGCTGGAGAATCCGGAAACGTCCAGAAAGCTCATCATCGGCACCAGCGACAATGAGGTGCGCCTGATCATCGTGCGCGCTTCGGACACGCCGACCTACGTGCAGTACGGGGCCGCCGACCTGGGCATAGCCGGCAAGGACGTGCTGCTCGAACATGGCGGAGAGGGCTTGTATCAGCCGCTTGATCTGCACATCGCCGCCTGCCGCATGATGGTCGCGGCGCCGCAGGGCTTCGATTATGCGCGCGCGGTGCAGCAGGGAGCGCGTCTGCGCGTGGCGACGAAGTACGTGCAGACCGCGCGCGAGCACTTCGGCGCCAAAGGGGTGCATGTTGACCTGATAAGACTCTACGGTTCGATGGAACTCGCGCCGCTCGTCGGGCTTGCCGACGCCATCGTGGACCTGGTATCGACCGGTGCGACGCTGCGCGCCAACAACCTCGTCGCGGTCGAGGAGATACTTCCGGTCAGTGCCCGTCTGATTGTCAATCAGGCGGCGTTGAAGTTGAAAAGGGGCGCAATTCAGCCGCTGCTCGACGCGTTTTCGAAGGCGGTGGACTCGAATGGCTGACACGGCTATGGATATGCGCAGGCTGTCGAGCACCGATCCGGACTTTCCCGCGCAACTGGTGCACCTTACATCGATCGAGGCTTCGCAGGACGAATCGGTCGAGCGCGTGGTCGGCGAGATTCTGTCGGCGATTCGCATCCGCGGCGATGCTGCGCTGATCGAATTTACCGAGCGCTTCGACCGGATGAAGGTGGCCAAGGTATCCGATCTCGAGTTGCCGAGATCTGCGCGCACCGAGGCGCTTGCCGCGCTCGACCACGGGCGGCGCGGCGCGCTCGAACAGGCTGCAGCGCGGGTGCGCAGCTATCATGAGCGGCAACTGGCGGCGTCCTGGCAGTACGCCGAAGCCGATGGCACAGTGTTGGGGCAGCGGGTGACGGCGCTCGACAGGGTCGGGCTCTACGTTCCCGGCGGAAAGGCAGCCTACCCATCGTCGGTGCTGATGAACGCCATTCCGGCGAAGGTGGCGGGCGTCGGGGAACTCATCATGGTCGTACCGACGCCAGACGGCGAGCGCAACGAGCTGGTCCTCGCCGCCGCCGAGCTTGCGGGCGTGGATCGCGTGTTTTGCATTGGAGGTGCCCAGGCGGTGGCCGCGCTGGCCTATGGGACCCAGAGCGTGCCTCAGGTGGACAAGATCGTCGGTCCGGGCAACGCCTATGTCGCAGCGGCCAAGCGCCGCGTATTCGGAACCGTCGGCATTGACATGGTGGCTGGTCCATCCGAGATCCTGATCATATGCGACGGTACGACCGAACCCGACTGGATAGCGATGGACCTGTTCTCGCAGGCCGAGCACGACGAGCTTGCACAGGCGATCCTGGTTTGTCCCGATTCCACATTCATCGAACGCGTCGCGGCGAGCATCCAGCGCCTGCTAGATAGCATGCCGCGGAAGGCGGTTATCGCGGCGTCGCTCGGCAGCCGCGGCGCCCTCATCAAGGTGCGCGATCTTGGCGAGGCCTGCGACATTGCCAATCGCATCGCGCCGGAGCACCTCGAACTGTCGGTCGCGGAGCCCGAGCGCTGGATCGACAGCATTCGACATGCCGGAGCCCTTTTCGTCGGGCGCTACAGTTCGGAGGCGGTCGGCGACTACTGCGCGGGGCCCAACCATGTCCTTCCCACATCCCGGACCGCACGGTTCTCATCGCCGCTGGGCGTCTACGATTTTCAGAAACGCACCTCGTTGATCCATGTGTCTCAGGCGGGAGCGAAGACGCTGGGCCGCGTTGCGGCGACGCTGGCACGCGGCGAGGGACTTTCCGCGCATGCCAGATCTGCGGAGTACCGGATAGAGGACTAGCCAAGGATATTTCGCAACGCTTCGACCAGCATCCGGCATTGCGTGTCGGTGCCGATGGAGATGCGCAGAAACTGCCTGATGCGCGGCAACTGAAAATGACGGACGATGATATTGCGCTCGCGCAGCGCCGCCGCCAATGCTTCGCCGTCGCGCGTCGGGTGTCGTGCGAACAGGAAGTTGGCGCTTGAGGGGAGCACATCGAAGCCGAGCGCGGCGAGATCGCCGGCCAAGGCCTCGCGGCTGGCGATGACGGCGCGACGAGTCCGCTCAAAGTGCTCCCGGTCCCGGATCGCCGCGGCAGCGCCTGCCAGCGCGAGGCGCCCGAGCGGATACGAGTTGAAACTGTTCTTCACGCGTTCCAGGGCTTCGGTCAACTCTTGTTGGCCGATGGCGAAGCCGACGCGCAGACCCGCCAGCGAATGTGACTTTGACAAGGTCCGAACCACGAGCAGGTTGGCATAGCGCGCGACCAGGGCGACGGCCGATTCACCGCCGAAATCCACGTAGGCTTCGTCGATCACGACGGTTGAATCCGCGTTGCCCGCCACGATTCGCTCGACCTCGCGAAGCGGCAGGGAGCGACCCGTCGGTGCGTTCGGGTTCGGGAAAATGACGCCGCCGTTCGGCTTCAGGTAATCGCCGGCGGCGATCCTGAACTCCTCGTCCAGCGGCACCGTGACGTAATCGATCCCGTACAGCTTGCAATACACGGGATAGAAGCTATAGGTGATGTCCGGAAACAGGACCGGGCGCGGGTGTTTGAGCAGGGCCATGAAGACATGTGCGAGAACTTCGTCGGACCCGTTGCCGACGAAGACCTGGTGCGGGCCGACGCCCACGGCGTCGAACGATGCAGCAATTGCCTCCCGGAGCTGGTCGGCATTCGGGTCGGGATAGAGTCGAAGCGTGTCGCCGATTTCGCCGCGCAGCGCCTCGATCGCAAGCGGCGAAGGTCCGTAAGGATTCTCGTTGGTGTTGAGCTTGACGAGATCGCGCAGTTTCGGCTGCTCGCCCGGCACATAGGGCTTCAGGCCCTGCACGACGGGGCTCCAGTATCGGCTCATGGCTGATGCTTCATCATCATATAGGTGCAGATGCTATTATGCCCGTACGTAGACATTATCCGGCGGCGGGCGGATCGATCATGCGCAAGGCCCAAGTTTCACGCAACACCAACGAAACGCAGATCGCGGTTTCGGTGAACCTCGACGGTTCCGGCCGTGCCAGGCTCGGCACCGGCGTGCCCTTTCTCGATCACATGCTCGACCAGGTCGCCCGGCACGCGCTGATCGACCTGGAAGTGAAAGCCGCCGGTGACCTGCAGATCGACGCGCATCACACAGTCGAGGATATCGGCATCACGCTTGGCCAGGCAGTCGCGAAGGCGGTCGGGGACAAGAAGGGCATTATCCGTTATGGGCACTCGTACGTGCCGCTCGACGAAGCGTTGTCGCGTGTGGTGATCGATTTCTCGGGCCGCCCTCGGCTCCAATACCATGTGCCATACACCCGCGCGCTGGTAGGAGAATTCGATGTCGATCTGGCACGCGAGTTCTTCCAGGGTTTCGTCAATCATGCGCAAGTGACCCTGCACGTGGACAACCTGCGCGGCGACAACGCGCACCACCAGTGCGAGACGGTGTTCAAGGCGTTCGCAAGGGCGTTGCGCATGGCGGTAGAGCCCGATCCGCGCGCAGGCGGCAAGATTCCGTCTACGAAGGGCAAGCTCTAGACCATTCTCTACTGCCCTTGCTGACCGCCGGGCTCACCGCGTCACTCGCATATGACGACGATTGCAGTAATTGATTACGGCATGGGAAACTTGCGCTCGGTGTCGAAAGCGCTGGAACATGTCGCACCCGACGCACGGGTGCAGGTGACTTCCGACCCCGCCGTGGTCGAGGCTGCCCACCGGGTCGTATTCCCCGGGCAGGGGGCAATGCCTGAGTGCATGCGTGAAATGGAGGCGAAGGGGCTGCGGCCCGCGGTTCTCGCTGCGGCTCGCGCCAAGCCGTTCCTCGGCATCTGCATCGGGCTGCAGATGCTCTTTGACTCGAGCGACGAAGGCGATGTGCGGGGACTGGCGGTGATTGCCGGTCGCGTGCGCCGGTTCCCGCACGCGGAAATGCACGACCGCGAAGGGCGAAGGCTGAAAGTGCCACATATGGGTTGGAATCAGGTGTGGCAGCGCAAATCCCATCCGCTGTGGTCGGGTATCGAAGATGGCACGCGGTTCTACTTCGTGCACAGTTACTACGCCGAAGCTGCCGACGCAGACGTTGTAAGCGGCATTACCGACTACGCGTTGCCCTTTACGTGCGCCGTTGCACGGGATAATATCTTTGCCGTACAGTTTCATCCCGAAAAAAGTCACATCGCCGGCTTGCGAATGCTTTCCAACTTCGTCGACTGGAATTGCTGATCGATTTTTTTCCGCAACGCGTGAGGGCAAAACAGCCGCTAGCCTTCCGCCTCTCTTGCCTCCCATGCTGATCATCCCCGCGATCGATATCAAAGACGGCCATTGTGTTCGCCTTAAGCAGGGTGACATGAACGATGCCACCGTGTACTCCGAGGATCCGGAAGGAATGGCCAGGCACTGGCTCGAGCAGGGTGCGCGAAGGCTGCATTTGGTCGACCTCAACGGCGCCGCTGCGGGAAAGCCGAAGAACGAGAGCATCATTCGCGACATGGTGGCGGCAGTAGGCGATTCGATTCCGGTTCAGCTGGGAGGCGGCATTCGCGACCTGGACACGATTGAGCGCTATCTCGACGTCGGGGTTACGTACGTGATTATCGGTACCGCGGCGGTCAAGAATCCCGGTTTCCTGCAGGATGCCTGCATTGCTTTTCCTGGCCATGTCATCGTCGGTCTGGATGCAAAGGATGGCCGGGTGGCAGTTGAAGCCTGGTCGAAGCTGACCGGGCACGATGTCATCGACCTGGCGAAGAAGTTCCAGGATTACGGAGTCGAGTCCGTGGTTTACACAGATATAGGACGCGACGGCATGCTCACCGGGGTCAATATCGGCGCGACCGTCAAGCTGGCCAGGGAGCTGCGGGTTCCCGTCATCGCGAGCGGTGGCCTGACCAGCCTCGAGGACGTCAAAGCGTTGTGCGAAGTCGAGAACGAGGGCATCACCGGGGTTATCACCGGACGCGCCCTCTATCATGGAACGCTCGATTTCAAGGAGGCGCAAGTGACGGCCGATCGGCGAGGCAAGTCTTGACGCTTGCAGGCTGAAAGTCGAGCCCGGTCCGGCCGCCGCGCGCTCGATACTGCGACATCTTTCCCGTTACAACATGCTCGCCAAACGAATCATCCCCTGTCTGGACGTCACCCGCGGCCGCGTGGTCAAGGGTGTGAACTTCGTCGCCCTGCGCGACGCCGGTGATCCGGTCGAAATCGCGCGCCGCTACGACGAGCAGGGAGCGGACGAGATCACGTTTCTCGATATAACGGCCAGTTCGGACGACCGCGACCTGATCCTTAACGTAATAGAGGATGTCGCCGCGCAGGTTTTCATCCCGCTGACAGTCGGCGGGGGTGTAAGGCGCGTGGAGGACGTGCGTCGGTTGCTGAACGCGGGCGCCGACAAGGTGTCTATCAACACGGCCGCGGTGCACAATCCGCAACTGGTACGCGATGCTTCCGGCCGGTTCGGGGCCCAGTGCATCGTGGTGGCCATAGACGCCAAGCGGAAAACCGCCGGGGACGGCTGGGAAGTGTTTACCCATGGCGGACGCACGCCCACGGGTCTCGACGTCATTGATTGGGCGCGTAAAATGCAGGAGTTGGGTGCTGGCGAGATTCTGCTGACCAGCATGGACCGCGACGGTACTCGCGAAGGGTTCGATCTTGCGCTGACCCGGGCGGTGGTCGATGCCGTGGATGTACCGGTCATTGCGAGCGGCGGGGTCGGCGATCTTGTTCACCTGGCCGAGGGCGTTATCACAGGTGGCGCGGACGCGGTGTTGGCGGCCAGCATCTTCCACTTTGGCGAGTACACGGTCCAGCAGGCCAAGGATTACATGGCGAGCCGCGGGATCGAAGTGAGAATGTGAGGTGTGCGCTGATGGATGAGGACTGGCTCGAACGCGTAAAGTGGAATTCCGACGGATTGGTGCCGGCGATTGCCCAGGAGGCCGCGAGTGGCGTGGTGCTCATGCTCGCCTGGATGAATCGAGAGGCGCTGCGCGCGACACTAGAGTCCGGAAACGCGGTGTACTGGTCCCGTTCGCGCAAAAGGCTGTGGCGCAAGGGCGAGGAGTCCGGACACGTGCAGAGGGTGCAGGAAATAAGGCTGGACTGCGACGCGGACACGCTTCTGCTGCGGGTAGAGCAGTTGGGTGGCATCGCGTGCCATACCGGCAGGCAGCACTGTTTCTTCCTCAGACATGAGAGCGGCGACTGGGTCGAGGCAGATCCGGTAATCAAGGACCCCAAGGACATTTACCGAAAATGAGCGACATTCTGGACAGACTGGCCGACGTGCTGGAGAGCCGCAAGAGCGGCAATCCCGATGCCTCATATGTTTCGCGGCTCTTTTCTCGTGGCGAAGACGCGATTCTCAAGAAGATCGGGGAAGAAGCGACAGAAGCGGTGCTGGCCGCGAAGGACGGTGACAAGCTGCGTATCGTCGGCGAGACCGCCGACCTGTGGTTCCATTGCCTCATCATGCTTTCGCATTACGGACTGCGCCCGTCGGACGTGTTGATGGAATTGCGCCGCCGCGAAGGCATATCGGGAATCGACGAGAAGGCCTCGCGCGCAGCCAGCGGCCGTATCGAGTCCGAGCACGGCTAGCAGTGCCGCGGCAAGAGCACCGTCTTTGAGGCTGCATAACATCCGCGCAGGTGCCGTTGTCGCTTGACCAGGAGCACTGTATGGATAACTGCATTTTCTGCGGCATTGCCGACGGGAAGATCCCGAGCCGCAAGCTATACGAGGATGACGAGGTGCTTGCATTTCACGATATCCGCCCGATCGCGCCGGTACATTTCCTGATCATCCCGAAGCTGCACGTCGCTTCGTTGTACGATTGCAATCACAGCCACCAGCCTGTGCTCGGCAAGATCATGGCGCTTTCGGGGCAGCTTGCTCGGGAGCAGGGCGCGCAGGATGGTTTTCGTTGCATTATCAACACGGGGCGGGTCGGGCGACAGGAGGTGTATCATCTGCATGTACACATCATCGGCGGACCTGACGTCCTGCCGGGGATGCTTGTTCGCAAGTAGGAGGCGCGCATGGGAACCTGGAGCATATGGCATTGGATCGTGGTGCTGATTATTGTCATGCTTGTGTTCGGCACCAAGAAACTGCGAAACATCGGTGCTGACCTTGGCAGCGCGGTGCGCGGTTTCAAGGAAGGCATCAAGGAATCCGCGGCCGATGGGTCGGGTGAAGGCGGTCAGCAGCCCTCGACAAAGGAACTGAACGGCCGCACCATCGACGCCGAAGTCAAAGACAAACAGAAGGCTTAGGTCCAAGGCGCCCGGCACAAAGCCGGGCATCGGCCGCCGTTCACGGCCTGTTTGGCCTCCCCCCCCCAATGTTCGACATCGGTTTTACCGAGCTCTCGCTGGTTGCTTTGGTGGCGCTGGTGGTAATCGGCCCGGAGCGTCTGCCCGGGGTGGCCCGAACGCTCGGCCACCTGTTCGGGCGGCTGCAGCGCTATGTAAGCGACGTGAAGTCCGACATCAGCCGTGAAATCGAACTCGACGAACTGAGGAAATTCAAGAATCAGTTCGAAGAAGCAGCGGAGTCTGTCCAGCAGAGCGTGCGCGGTGAGATGGCTGATGCCGAGGCGGCGATCAGCGAACTTGCCGCCGAGATGGAGTCCGCAGATCCAGCATCGGAACTGGCGTCTGCCACGGAGTCTTTTTCAGACGAGTCCGACACCAAGACCGGCGACGGCGACCACGCTGCGATGCTCACCTCGGAGCCGACCGCCCCGGTCCAGGAGGGTGAATCGGCGGTCCGGGCAGAGGCCGTTTCGGACGGCGCCTCGCGAGCCGGCCTCGGGCATAACAGCACGCCTTAGGCGCAGATGAGTTCTCAGGACACGTTTATCTCGCATCTGGTCGAACTGCGCCAGCGGCTGGTGCGGGTGATCCTCGCGTTGTTGATCGTGTGTCTGTGCCTGTTGCCCTGGGCACGTGAAATTTACAGCGTACTCGCGCGGCCACTGCTCGCATCGCTTCCTGCGGGCGGGCAAATGATTGCGACCGATGTGATCGGACCCTTCTTGGTGCCCCTCAAGGTGACGCTGCTCGTCGCGTTCGTCGTGGTGCTGCCTTACGTGCTCCATGAGGCCTGGGCATTCGTCGCACCCGGCCTGTATGCTCACGAGAAGCGCCTCGTACTTCCGCTGGTGGTCGCCAGCTTTCTGTTGTTCCTGGTCGGCATGTCATTTGCCTATTTCCTCGTCTTCCCGATGGTATTCAGGTTCATGGCGGCGATCGCCCCGGAAGGCGTGGCCTGGATGACCGACATCGACAAGTATTTCAGCTTCGTGCTCACCACCTTCATCGCTTTCGGTGTCACCTTCGAGGTTCCGGTGGTGGTGATCATGCTGGTGCGTACGGGGATGGTTTCGATAGACAAGCTCAAGCTGGCCCGGCCGTACGTGATCGTCGGTGCCTTCGTCGTCGGAGCAGTGATCACGCCGCCGGACGTGCTGTCGCAGGTGATGCTCGCGGTGCCGCTGTGGATTCTCTACGAGCTTGGGCTCGTCCTGGCACGCTTCGTCGCGAAATCCGACCAGGTGGCGGACGATGCGCTATCCGGCGACGAACGTTCTGCGTCCGATCTGCGCGATGCCGAGTCCGGGCCAAGGCAACCCTAGTTCGTAAGCGTCCGGGACGAGCCCCCGACCCTGCTTCGACGCCGTTGAATCGCGGAACCGAAATTCGCGGACGCTCTCGGCATGAGAAATCACCGTCTGACGTGTTGTCGCCTGAAGGGTGTCCGGCGCAGATGGATGCGCTGGGTCAGCGCCGCCGGCGGGCCGGCGGGCGCTTGCCCGGCGTGAATCGCAATTCGATTTCCTTCTGGTCCCGGCGCAGCCGCATCGTCGCCGGTTTGCCCGGGTTGAGACCG
>MEQX01000005.1:33094-70474 GCA_001770415.1 Betaproteobacteria bacterium RIFCSPLOWO2_02_FULL_63_19
TCGAGGCCAGGTTGAACGATTCAGCGAGTTCGGGGGTGATTTCCTGGGCCTCGACGCCAATCCAGCCCCGCGTAACGCTGCCGCTTGCGATGATCTGTTCCATCACCTGTTTGGCTGTCGATACCGGGATCGCAAATCCGATCCCGAGAGATCCGCCGGAACGTGAGTAGATTGCCGTATTGATACCGATCAAGTTGCCGGCCGCATCCGTGAGCGCACCACCCGAATTGCCCGGGTTGATCGCGGCATCGGTCTGAATGAAGTTCTCATAGGTGTTGATTTGAAGCCCGGTGCGGCCCAGCGCGGAAACAATGCCCATGGTCACCGTCTGTCCGACGCCGAAGGGATTGCCGATCGCAAGCACCACGTCACCTACCTTCACGCCGTCGGCTCTGCCAAACGTGATGGCGGGTAGGTTCGCCTCGTCTATCTGCAGAACGGCCAGATCCGTCTCCTGATCCGTGCCGATAGCCTTGGCGCGCAGCTTGCGTCCGTCCGCGAGGGCCACCTCGATTTCATCTGCTGCCTCGACGACATGGTGATTCGTGAGAATGTAGCCACGCGTGCTGACGATGACCCCCGATCCGAGTCCCAGTGCTCTTTGCGATTCGTCAGGGGCGCCGTCACCAAAGAAACGCCGGAACAGGGGATCGCTGAAAAACGGGTGCTGCGGAACCTTGACGTCCTTGCGGGTCAATATGCTGACAACCGCCGGGGCGGCCTTGTGTACCGCGTCGCTGTAGGACGTGGCTCGCATTGCCGGCGACGGAACCCGAGAAGTCTGCGTGAATTCAACCACCTGGCGCCCCTGAGGGCGGGAAGGCAACCACTCGGGTTTCAGTGTCGTGACGACGAAAAGCAGCGCGAGCGCAATGGTGGCGGTTTGCGCGAAGGTAAGCCAGAGTCTGCGCATGAGTTTTAGGGAGGGTTGCCGTTGTTTGACCGAAGGTACATCAAAACTAATGGGGGCAGTGCGGACCGAACTCAAGGTGCAGCGTCATGGCAGTGGGACCGTCGCGGTCACGCGGGTCCGTGCGCGATGTGGCGCCACCGGAATGCGCTGCCGGAGTGGACGCGGTCCCAAGTTGCGCTTCCCGGGGCGACTCGATGCGGAACCATGAAATGTCAATTAAATCATTTAGTTAGGCCAATTAATTTGGCTCGCGGCGGGTGTTGTTGATATAATGCACCGCTTTTGCGTCAGGTCTTCCCACCGGCGGACGGTTTCCCAAGGGGTTTCCAGGCAATGAGTGATAAACCGGATGTCAATAAGGCGCGACGTACCCTTTTGATCGCCACAGGGTGTGCCGGCGGGGCGGCGACGGTCGCCGCTGCGGTTCCGTTTGTAGCGTCGATGATGCCTTCGGAACGTGCCAAGGCCATTGGTGCTCCGATCGAAGCTGACATCAGTTATCTCGCTCCCGGCGAAATAATGCGGGTTGAATGGCGAGGGCAGCCGGTGTGGATCGTACACCGGACCAAGGAAATGCTCGAGGGCGTCAAGGCCAGCGACCCGAAGGTTGCCGACCCGAACAGCGAGCGCAAGCCTTCAGAACTGACGCCGGAGTATGCGCGCAACGAATTTCGCTCGATAAAACCCGAGTATCTCGTTGTCGTGGGCATTTGTACGCACCTAGGGTGCTCGCCATCGGACCGTCTGAAGGCGCAGCCCGAGCCCTTTGACCCGGACTGGAGAGGCGGGTTCTACTGTCCCTGCCATGGTTCACTGTTCGACCTGGCCGGACGCGTCTACAAGAACAAGCCGGCGCCCGACAATCTGATGGTGCCGCCGTACAGCTACCTGTCCGACACCAAGCTGCTCATCGGCGAAGACGAGAAGGCGTAATCCATGGCCGCCACCGACAAACAGCCGATAAGCTTCGCCGGTCCCTTCAACGGTATATTGACCTGGGTCGACGCGCGCTATCCGCTCATGTCGACGATCAAGGCACATCTGAGCGAGTATTACGCGCCGAAGAATTTCAACGTCTGGTATTACTTCGGTTCGCTGGCGCTGCTGGTGTTCGTGCTTCAAATCCTGACCGGCATTTTCCTCACCATGCATTACAAGCCGGACGCGAACCTGGCGTTCGCCTCCGTCGAGTACATCATGCGTGACGTGCCCTGGGGCTGGCTGATTCGCTATATGCACTCCACCGGGGCCTCGGCGTTTTTCATCTGCGTCTATCTGCACATGTTCCGCGGTCTTCTCTATGGATCGTACCGCAGGCCCCGGGAGCTGTTGTGGATATTCGGCATGCTCATCTTTTTATGCCTGATGGCGGAGGCGTTTTTCGGCTACCTGCTGCCGTGGGGACAGATGTCGTACTGGGGCGCTCAGGTGATCGTGAACCTGTTTGCGGCGATCCCGTTCATCGGGCCGGACCTGGCGATATGGATCCGGGGCGACTACGTGGTGTCGGACGCCACGCTCAACCGCTTCTTTGCCTTTCACGTCATCGCAATTCCATTCGTGCTGGCCGGACTGGTGGCTGCCCACCTGCTCGCGCTGCACGAAGTCGGATCGAACAACCCGGATGGAATTGAAATCAAGGACAACAAGGATCCTAAAACCGGCATTCCGCTCGACGGCATTCCATTCCATCCCTATTACACGGTGAAGGATGTTTTCGGCGTGGCCGTCTTCATGTTCGTCTTCGCAATTATCGTGTTCTTCGCGCCCGAATTAGGGGGCTATTTCCTCGAGTACAACAATTTCATCGCGGCCGATCCCTTGAGGACGCCGCAGCACATTGCGCCGGTGTGGTATTTCACGCCCTATTACTCGATACTGCGATCGATCACGATCAACTTCCTTTGGGTCGATGCGAAAGTGTGGGGAGTGATCGCGATGGGCATTTCGGTGATCATCTTCTCCCTGCTCCCCTGGCTGGACCGGAGTCCGGCGAAGTCGATCCGGTACCGGGGTCCGATCTACAAGAGCGCGCTGGCCATTTTTGTCGTCTGCTTCATTATCCTCGGCTATCTCGGCACGCAATCGGTGACCGAGGGTAGAACATTGGTCGCGCAGATCTGCACGGTCCTGTATTTTCTGTTCTTCCTGCTGATGCCGTGGTACTCGTCCCTCGACAAATGCAAGCCCGAACCTGATCGGGTGACCAAATGATCAAGGGTTTCCTCAGGGCGGCTGCGCACGCGGCGGTGGGCCTTGCGATGCCTTTGGTCCTCGCCGTATCGCCCGTTGCCTGGTCATCGGAGGGCAATATCAGCATTGAGTCGGCTCCCATCGACGTACGGGATGCGGCAAGCCTGCAGGCCGGGGCGCGCACGTTCGTGAATTACTGCCTCAACTGCCACAGCGCCTCGTTGATGCGATACAACCGGCTTCGAGACATCGGTCTTACCGACCAGCAGATCAAGGACAACCTGATGTTTACCGCCGACAAGGTCGGCGAGATGATGACGATCGCGATGAAACCCAAGGACGCCGCGGACTGGTTCGGGCCCGCGCCCGACCTGTCGCTGATCGCGCGCTCCCGCGGTTCCGACTGGCTTTGGAGTTATTTTCGCGGCTTCTATCGCGACCCGGCCAGCCCGACCGGCTGGAACAACACGGTATTCCCGGGAGTCGGCATGCCGCACGTGCTCTGGCAACTCCAGGGCGACAGGGTGATGATCGAGGAGGTGAGCAGGGACGTGGAGGGCCGGCCGGTTAAGGACCGGCACGGCAACGTGATCAAGAGCGTCAGGTTCGAGACTACCGCGCGGGGCACCCTCACGAAGGTGCAGTACGACACCGTGGTACGCGATCTGGTCAATTTCATGACCTGGATGGCCGAGCCCAACCAGGTGCTGCGCAGGCAGGTCGGGATCTGGGTACTTTTTGTCCTGGCGATCCTGGTGGCGCTGAGTTATGCGCTCTATAGGGAGTTCTGGAGGGACGTTCACTAGCAGCAGCCACCGCAGCGCAGGTGCCGCCTTGGATAGCGCTGCGCTTTTTCTTCTGCCGCGTCCTCCAGTTATTTTGAAGCACAACCCTGATGGCAAAAGGTAACACGCCATGATGAACCTATATTCCGGAACGACCTGCCCGTTTTCGCAGCGCTGTCGCATCGTGCTCTATGAAAAGGGCATGGACTTTCAGATCATCGACGTGGACATGTACAACATTCCCGAGGATATAGCGGTCATGAACCCGTACAACCGGCTGCCGGTGCTGGTTGAGAGGGATCTCGTTCTGTACGAGTCCAACATCATCAACGAGTACATCGACGAGCGCTTCCCGCATCCGCAGCTGATGCCCGCGGACCCGGTGATGCGGGCCCGCGCGCGGCTGTTCCTGTTTCAATTCGAGGTGGAACTGTTCAGTCAGATCGACGTGCTCGAGCGCGGCACCCAGAAGCAGCAGGAACGTGCGCGCCAGCACGTGTCGGACCGCCTAACGCAGATGGTTCCCGTATTCGCCAAGCAGAAACACATGCTGGGTGAGGAGTTTTCGATGCTTGATGTCGCCATCTCGCCGCTGTTATGGCGATTGAGCTACTACGGGATCTCGCTGCCCAAATCGGCTTCGCCGCTGATGAAATACGCCGAGCGACTGTTTTCGCGCGCGGCGTTCATCGAGGCGCTGACGCCTTCGGAAAAGGTAATGCGCAAGTGACGCAAAGCCTGGGCGCGCATCATTCCGAATGAATCGATCGTGCGTCGAAAGGCGCTCGCACGCTGACCGGGAATTCCCGACTTATGTCCGAGCCCACCTCCACCAAACCTTATCTGCTGCGGGCGATATTCGAGTGGTGCGTGGATAGCGGCTTTACGCCCTATATCTCGGTCTTGATCGACTCGCAGACACGAGTGCCCATGGAGTACGCAAAGGACGGAGAGATCGTGCTGAACATCGGACCGCTCGCCACCTCGCACCTCCTGATGGGGAACGAGTTCATCGAGTGCACGGCCCGGTTTTCGGGGGTCGCGCGGGAGTTGTTGATTCCCGTGGCGGCAGTCACCGCGATCTATGCGCGCGAGAACGGGCAGGGCATGTCTTTCCCTGCCGAAACCCACGACAGCCCGCCGCAGCCGCAAAAACCCGATCGGGAGGCCACATCGGCAGACGGGCCCGAACCGCCCAAGCCTTCCGGCGGCAGACCGACCTTGCGCCGAATCAAATAGTCTCGGTCGAACGAGTTGAAAGCAGGGACGCCGACTTGCCTAAACGCCCTGCCCTTCACGCTTGGGGGCATCGATACTTAGATCACCGAGAGCGCGAAAGTCCTGAAGGCATTAGGGTCTTTTGCGTTTGCTTTTCGTGTCGGAGCGTAAGCATGCAGCGCTTTTCACTGGGGTGGCCAGCCTGTAGAATCCGCCATCTTCGTGCGTTGGTGTGACGGCCTCCGCGCTTGGTGTTCCAGCGAAGCACGCGGTGCGCACGAGGCGAGAAAGGCGCGGGAACGATTGCCCTTAGATGGGAGTGGTATTGAAGCCTACAGACATTTCTTCACCGGATTACTTCCATAAGGTTGTCGATTGCCAGTGGGCTTGTCCGACCCACACGCCGGTTCCCGAATACATTCGAATGATCGCTGCAGGCCGCTACAGTGACGCCTACATGGTCAACTGGAAGTCGAATGTCTTTCCGGGAATTCTGGGTCGAACCTGCGATCGCCCGTGCGAGCCTGCGTGCCGCCGCGGCCGTGTGGAAAAGGAACCGGTCGCCATTTGTCGCCTGAAGCGTGTTGCGGCCGATTACAAGAACGATATACGCGAGCGGCTGCCATCGATACCGAAACAGAAGAACGGCAAGCGCGTTGCGCTGGTCGGTGCGGGACCCGCATCGCTTACCGTCGCCCGGGACCTTGCCCCACTCGGCTATCACATCGTGATCTACGATGGCGACCCTTATGCCGGCGGGATGATGCGCTCGCAGATACCGAAATTCCGCCTGCCCGATACGGTGCTCGACGAGGAAGTGGGTTACATCCTCGGCATGGGTATCGAGACGCGGTTCGGCGAGCGCGTCGAGAGCATCAAGGCGCTCCTCAGTGCAAAGGGGAAGAGCGCCTACGACGCGATTTTCGTAGGCTGTGGCGCGCCGCGCGGGCGTGATCTGGATGTTCCAGGGCGAAAAGAGGCCGCGGGCAACATTCATCTTGGTATCGACTGGCTGGCGAGCGTCTCCTTCGGCCACACGACGCGGATCGGCAAACGAGTTCTCGTGCTGGGCGGTGGCAATACCGCGATGGACTGCTGTCGGTCGGCGAAGCGACTGGGGGGTGAAGACGTCAGGGTCGTGGTGCGATCCGGGTTCGAGGAGATGAAGGCTTCTCCCTGGGAAAAGGAGGATGCCGCGCACGAGGGCATCCCGATATTCAACTATATGGTGCCCAAGTCAGTTACCCACGAAAACGGGCACGTCACTGGCATGATGTTCGAGAAGGTCAGGGCGGAATACGACGAGAAACGCCGGCGTAGCCTGATCCCCACGGGCGAACCTGATGTCTATATGGAGTGCGACGACATATTGGTCGCGGTCGGGCAGGAGAACGCGTTTCCTTGGATCGAGCATGACGTCGGCATCGAGTTCGACCGCTGGGGACTGCCGGTGCTTGATCCCGCGACGCTGCAGTCGACGGTCGCGAACGTGTTTTTCGGCGGCGACGCCGCATTCGGCCCGAAGAACATCATCTGGGCGGTGGCACACGGCCACGCCGCCGCGATTTCAATCGACAAGCTGTGCCACGGCGAGGACGTGCGCGAGCGCCCCGCACCCTTTTGGAACCTCATGTCGCAGAAGATGGGCATACACGAGTGGAGTTACGACAACCAGGTCTCGCTCGACGAGCGCTATCGTGTTCCGATCAAGGACAACAAAGTTTCGCTCAAGGACATCAGGATCGAAGTCGAAAACGGCTACGATCCTGCGCTCGCGCTCGCCGAGGCCGAGCGCTGCCTGAACTGCGATGTGCAGACGGTGTTTTCGTCCAAGTTGTGCATCGAGTGCGACGCCTGCGTCGACATCTGCCCGATGGACTGCATCACGTTCACTCGCGAAGGCGATGAAAACGACCTCCGAGGCCGCCTGAACGCGCCGGCGAACAACGCCAGCCAGGACCTCTACGTATCCGGAGTGCTGAAGACGGGCCGCATCATGGTCAAGGACGAGGACGTCTGCCTGCACTGCAGTCTTTGCGCCGAACGCTGTCCCACCGGCGCATGGGACATGCAGAAATTCCTGTTGCAAATGACTGACGCGGGGCCAGCATGCCGCAGCCGATCCAAAGAATTAACGACTTCGTAATTAAGTTCGCCAACGTCAATGGTTCGGGTTCGGCCTCGGCGAATACGCTGTTCGCCAAGGCGATCCTGCGCATGGGCGTGCCGGTGAGCCCGCGCAACATATTCCCGTCGAACATACAAGGACTGCCGACCTGGTACGAAGTACGGGTATCGGAGCAGGGTTATCTAGGGCGGCGCGGCGGCATCGACATGATGGTGGCGATGAATCCGCAGACTTGGGATCAGGATCTCAAGGAGATCGACCCCGGCGGTTATCTGTTCTACGACTCCGCTAAATCGCTGCCGAGATCGAGGTTCCGCGACGACATCACGGTGATCGGAATGCCGCTTACCGAGATCTGCAACGACAGCTATACCGACTCGCGCCAGCGGCAGCTGTTCAAGAACATCATCTGTTTGGGAGCGCTGTCGGCGCTGCTGGAAGTCGATCCGAACGAAATCGCACAGTTGATCGGCGAGCAGTACAAGGGCAAGGAGACGCTGCTCAAGCCCAACGTGCACGCTTTGCAGATGGGGCGCGATTACGCGCTGGCGCAACTCAAGTGTCCGATCGGGCTGCGCGTGCAGCGCGCCGACAGGGTCGGCGAACGCATCTTCATCGAGGGCAACAGCGCGGTGGCGCTCGGGGCCGTCTACGGCGGCGCGACCGTCTGCGCCTGGTATCCGCTGACGCCATCCTCGTCGGTGGCGGAAGCCTTCACCCGGCACTGCAAACGCCTGCGCACGGAGCCCGAGACCGGCAGGAACCGATATGCGATCGTGCAGGCCGAAGACGAGCTGGCCTCCATCGGTATCGTCATCGGTGCCGGATGGAACGGCGCGCGGGCGTTCACAGCGACCTCCGGTCCGGGCATCTCTCTGATGACCGAGTTCATCGGACTGGCGTATTTCGCAGAGGTCCCGGCCGTCATCGTCAATGTGCAGCGCGGCGGACCGTCCACCGGCATGCCCACGCGAACCCAGCAATCGGATTTGTTGTCCTGTGCCTATGCGTCGCATGGCGACACCAAGCACCCGCTCTTGTTCCCCGAGGATCCCCGTGAGTGCTTCGACATGAGCGCACTGGCCTTCGACCTGGCGGACCGGCTGCAAACGCCGGTGTTCCTCATGACCGACCTGGACATCGGCATGAACGAGCGCTTGTGCGATCCTTTCGTCTGGGACGATTGCCGGCGCATGGACCGAGGCAAGGTGATGACCCGCGAAATGCTCGATGCGGGTGCGGATTTCGGCCGTTACCTGGATGTCGACGGCGACGGCATCCCATTTCGCACCTATCCCGGAACGCATCCGACGCGCGGCGCCTATTTCACCCGCGGCACGACCAAGGACCGCTATGCGCGCTACAGCGAGGAGGGCCCGGTCTACGTGGACAACATGCAGCGTCTGCTGCGGAAATTCGAGACGGCGAGAGGACTGGTTCCGAAACCCGTATTGCGCAAGGCCGCACAGGCCACCCGGCATGGCGTAATCTATTTCGGATCCACGAGTCCGGCCATGTCCGAGGCACTTGAATTGCTCGAGACGCAGGGCTTGCATGTGGATGCGCTGCGCGTGCGTGCTTTCCCGTTCTGTGACGAGGTGAGCGAATTCATCGCCGCGCACGATCAGGTGTTCGTCGTCGAGCAGAACCGCGACGCGCAGATGCGGATGATGCTCGTCAACGAATGCGCCGCCGATCCGGCCAGACTGTCGCCCGTGCTGCACTACGACGGGACACCGGTTACCGCACGCTTCATCGTGCGTGAGATTTCCGCGAATCTCGGCATGTTCAACATCGCTCCACTCAGGAAGCTCGTGTCATGACCTATCTCGCCAAACCGAAGCTGCATCACCCCTCGCTGCCGGTCAACAGGCTCGGCTACACCCGGCGCGACTACGAGGGCACGGTTTCCACGCTTTGTGCCGGATGCGGCCACGACTCGATCAGTGCGGCCATCGTGCAGGCCTGTTTCGAACTCGACGTCGCGCCACACCGGCTGGCCAAGCTCTCGGGTATCGGCTGCTCATCGAAGACACCAACTTATTTTCTGGGCAATTCGCACGGTTTCAACAGCGTGCACGGGCGTATGCCCTCAGTGCTGACCGGAGCCAATCTGGCCAATCGCGACCTCATCTATCTTGGCGTATCCGGAGACGGCGACTCCGCCTCGATCGGGTTCGGTCAGTTCGCGCACAGCGTGCGCCGGGGCGTCGACATGGTCTATATCGTGGAGAACAACGGCGTCTACGGATTGACCAAGGGACAGTTTTCCGCGACGGCCGACCGCGGGTCGAAGAGCAAACGAGGCGTGACGAACATGGACGCGGCGATCGACATGGTCAGCATCGCACTGCAGATGGGTGCCACTTACGTCGCGCGCAGTTTCTCCGGCGACAAGGCGCAGCTGGCGCCGCTGATCAAAGGCGCGATCAGGCACCGAGGCGCGGCTTTCATCGATGTCATCAGCCCTTGCGTCGCATTCAACAATCATCCCGGCTCGACCAAGAGCTACGACTATGTCCGCGAGCACAACGAGGCGGTGAATTTCCTCGACGTGATGATCGGCCGCGGCCCGATCACGACCGAGTACGCTCCGGGGGAGCTGCGCGAGGTCGTACAGCACGACGGCTCAGTGCTGCGGCTGCGCAAGCTGCGGGAAGACTACGATCCGGGCAACCGCATCATAGCGATGAACATGCTGCAGGAACGGGCGGCAAAGGGTGAAATCGTCACCGGACTGCTTTACGTCGATCCGCAGCCGGTCGATCTGCACGCTCATCTGAACACGGTGGAAACGCCGCTCAATCAGCTTGGCGAGCGGGAGCTGATCCCGGGCCGCGAGATACTCGAGCACCTGAATTCGTCGCTGCGCTAGTTGGCGGCCAACCGCAAGCGGGAGGAACGCATGGCACACATCGTGATCATCGGCGCCGGCAGCGGCGGTCTGTCCGCTGCCTACGAAATGGACGAACTGGCGCGGCCCGGCGACCGCATCACGGTCGTCTCTGATGCCGCGGACCTGCGTTTTGCCGAAGCGAGTCCGTGGTCGCCGACGAAGGGAGCGGACCGGGTCGAGTTTTCGGTGGCGGAACAGCTTCAAAGGAAAGGCATCGCGTTTACTGCGGCCGGAGCACGGCGAGTGCATCCGGCGCAGAACAGGATCGAACTCGGCGACGGCGAGTTCCTCGATTACGACTTCCTGATGATCACCACCGGTCCCAAAGTCGCGTTTGACAACATTGAGGGCCTCGGCCCCAACGGGTATACGCAATCGCGCTGCCATGTCGAGCACACGGTGCTGGCCAGCGAGGCGTGGGAACGGTTCATCGCCAATCCCGGGCCCATAGTAGTGGGTGCCGTGCAGGGTGCGTCATGCTTCGGGGCCGCCTACGAATCTGCATTTGCGATGGATGCCGACCTGCGCCGACGTGGCGTGCGTGATCGCGCACCGATGACCTTCGTGACGGCCGAACCCTTCATCGGGCATCTCGGTTTGGGCGGCATGGAAGACTCCAGGACAATGCTCGAATCGGCGATGCGCGAGAAGAACATAGGCTGGATCGCCAATGCGAGCGTGACCCGGGTCGAACCGGACAGGATGCATGTCACCGAACTCGGTACCGATGGCGCACCGGACAAGCAGCATGTGCTTTCATTCAACTATTCGATGATGGTGCCGGCATTCAGAGGCATTGACGCGGTGTCCGGAATCGAGGGCCTTGTGAGCCCGCGCGGGTTCATCATCATCGACGAATTCCAGCGCAATCCGAGGTATCCCAACATCTACGCCGCCGGCGTCGCGGTGGCCAGCGCGGCGGCAGCCCGCGCTCCCGCGGATACAGCCAAGACCGGCTATATGGTCGAATCGACGACGACGGCCGCGGTGAACAACATACGCGAGCAGATCGACAACAGGGAGCCGACCCACAAGGCGAGCTGGAACCAGGTATGCCTGGCCAGCCTCGGAGGCAGTGGCCTCTCGTTCGTGGCGCTGCCACACGCCCAGCCCGGCGATGGCAGCTGGTTCTCCGATGGCAAGTGGACCTACCTGGCCCGTTGCACCTCGTGTGATGCTGGGTGCTGAGGCGCAAGTCGTCCCGTGAGTATCGACGTCGACGTCCCGCGCAGAGCGGGCCGTCCCGTGACGTGCTTGCCGCTGATGATCCCGGAGAGGAACCTGGTTTTGGATAAGAGCAGAGGCGCTGAAACAGCGAATCCAGGTCGATTACGCTTCTCGGGGCTTATTGAAAGGCTGCCGCCCGCTGCATCAATTCTTCCAGCCCGGGTTCGTTCGGGTCCCGCGGCTTGCCCGGATGAATGATCGCGACCTGGCAGTTTTCGGCGGCTTCCACAAGCTGCGCATACGTTCCGGCGGTGATGTCCGCGATATACGCCTGCTTGTTCGCGTCGTAGGCGAACATCCTGTTATTGATGGTGGTGCATTCGTTGCAGGTTGAGCACCTCGGCGTCTCGATGTAGGCATCGTCCGGGGACTTCTCGGGTTCCGCCGCGGCAGGGGCTTCCGGCTCGGCGGCGACGGGTGCGGCCGCAGCCGGTGCAGCGGGTGCGGCCGCAGGCGTTGCGGCTGCGGCCGGCGCAGCGGCAACCGCCGGCGCAGCAGCCGCGGCAGCGGCGGCGGCCTGAGCTGCGGCCTGGCGCGCCGCCTCGACTTCCTGGGCCATTTGTTCTTCCCAGGCCTTGCGCTCGCGCGCGAGCAGAGCTTCGGCGTGTGAGTTGCGAATGCCGCCCAGTTCCTGCAGGCTGTGCCACATTTCGCGGCAACGGCGGGCTTCCCTGATCAGTTTCTGGTCAACGATCACCTTCTGCAGCGCGTTGTCCCCGTCAACCATCAGCAGGAAGGGGACCTTGTCGGGAAAGCTCGTGCGCTCGCCCGTCAGCGACTTGTCAACGGGGATCATGCTGCCATTCCAATACTTCCGCGGAACCCGCGCGAAGTGTTTTGTATAGCGGCGGTCGCTTGCTACGAAATCCACCAGCGTGAAGGCGACATCCTCGGAGACACTCTGGTGTTCCTCGTCTTCGTAGGAGAGCCCCTGGACCGGCCAATCGACGTCGAGCTGGGAATTGCCATCCAGGAAGAATCGCGAAGCCCAGTTGGGGCCCGCGGACGGATCGTATGTGAATGCCGGAAAGGCGCGCGACTCCATGGCGGCCGCGGCCGCCAGATACGGCGGCAGACCGGAGGCCTTTCCGCCCACGCCCGAGTACACGTTGAACAGGGCCGGGCCGCCGTAGGTCAGCCCCTTGAGTATTTGATCGCGGAAACGATAGAGGTTGGAACTGCTCGACTGCAATACATAGACATCGTTGAGGCCGATCGCCATGTTGGCGATTTGCCTGCTGCGCGTGGCGGCATTGAGGTTCAAATCTCCAAGCGGCGATTCTTCCAGGATGTCATCGGTCTGGAGCAGGACCTTGAAAGGCAGGCCCGAGGAGAGAATTTCCATCAACTTTGTCTGCTCCGCGCCCTGCAATTGCTCGGCATTCACGCATACCAGGTAATCCGGAAACGCGGTCAGTTCCTGCGGATCCAGACCGTTCGCGCCGAACTCCGCAAACAGCGCGTCGTGTTTCGCCGGGTTGTACTGTCCCGCGATCTCCAGTTCCGCGATTTCCATGGCTCTTGCGAGTTCGACTGCCTTTGGCATGCGCTTGCCGTAGGCATCGAGCGCGGCGCCGCAGGACTCGAAGACGAACGAGTACGGTTTCGACGTCCCGTCTTGCCCGTCCTGGGACCCCGGGTAGAACTGTTGCGCTTTCAGCACTGCCAGCAGGTCGCGTATCCGCTGCCGACGCGCCTCCGGCATCGTCGCCTTGGGCAGGGACTCGCCGAGAATCTTCGACATTGCGTCGAAATCGAACAATTTCCCGTGCGTCGAGCCGATCGTTTCCTTGAGGTGCCGAGCGGTGCGGCCCGCTTCGGAGCGCTCGAAATCGGCCCGCAGGATGTCGGCGAGCCTCAGGTTCAGTCGCTCGACGTTCTTGGCGAATACGTGAGCTCTTTGCTTCTGGACCACGTTCCAGGCGTGGCGCATAAGGCGCGCCGGCATTGCAGCATCGCAGTCCGCGAGGTCCCCGTCCATTCTTATGGCTGCGCGGGTTCGCTTCAGGCTGTCTTCAAATGAACCATCGGCGTCCTTCGCAAGGCGGCCCGCTGCCTTGTCCCATAGCGCCGTGAGAGATCCCCCGGCTCCTTGAATCACCAGCTTGCGGATTTCCTGCTCGAGTCGAAGAGTGTGCTTGCGGATACGCTCACCGTCGTCGCCCTGTGCGACTGTTCCCAGCGCTTCGTCGACAACTCCCGAGAGCGGCTGTACGAAGCTGTCGCTCGTGTCGCTGAGGACGAGCGGGAAGTCATATCTCAGCTCGGAGAGATCTCGATAGCGGGCAAACAGGGCGGGGCGCAAGCCCAGTCCGTCCGCCGCGTCCAGGTATTCGTTCTGCCGTCTGCCGGTCAGGAAAAATGAAACATGCGCTTGAGTGTCCGCTTCCATGAGGGTATCGATTTGCCTTGCTGGTGAATTTCTTGAGTTCCGATCCGGTGCCGAGTGCGCGTTGAGCGTCAGGCTACCTTTGCATCCGCGTTCTTCGGCCAAACCGTGTACTTGTCGAGTTCGGCGTTGAGGCCCGCCCTGATCAAGTCGGCCGTTTGCAGCACGCCGGAGCGCCGCACGTTTTCGTAGCACGGTATGCCGGGGTCCTGGAACAGGATGCCGACCGGAATCGTATCCGTGTTCGAGGCGAGTTCGCGCGCCCGGTGGATGTCCAGCGGATCATGCTGAACCTGGTTCTTGTAGACCTTGGACATGGCCGTGCTGTACTGCAAGCCCCGCTCGTGGGTGAGAAGCTGAACCTTCTGGGGATCGTGAAGCCAGGGGTCGAGTGACTGGGGCAGCCACTCGGGGCAGCGCTGGATGATGCGCACGAAAGAAAAGCCTTGATGGTGATACGCGGCTTTGACGATATCGTACAGAACCTCCGGAATCCAGTCGGCCGCCTGGGCAACGAACGAGACGTTCTGAATGCCAAGTGTGACCGTCAGCGGATTCAGTGCGTCGAGATAGCTGCCACGCGGGGTGGTATTGCTCTTCGTTCCGATCGGCGAGGTCGGCGATGCCTGCTTCTTGGTCAGGCCATAGATCTGGTTGTCGTGCAGGAACAACGTGAGGTTCATGTTGTAGCGCACCGCGTGGACCCAGTGACCCGCGCCGATGCTGCAGCAGTCCCCGTCGCCGGTGTTGACGAACACGTGCAGGTCGGGCCGCGACATCTTCACGCCCTCTGCGATCGGCAGTGCGCGGCCGTGGATACCGTGGAAGCCGTAGGTTTTCATGTAATGCGGAAAGCGGCTGGAACAGCCGATGCCCGATACGAACACGGTCTTCTCCGGCCGCAAGCCCTCGTCACGGCACAGTCGCTGCACCGACGCCAGGATCGCGCTGTCACCGCAGCCCGTACACCAGCGCGGCACGCCGCTCTGGTAGTCTTCCATTTCGAAGTGCTCATCGCACATCTGCAGCAGGCACTCTGTGGCGGACATCATGTTCATCGTCTAATCACCCTTTCCTGGATCTCGATACGAAGCGGGAGGTTCGTTCCTCGCGCGCCTCAGTTACTGTTTCAGTTTCTCGGCGAGCACGTCACGGATCGTGGTGGGCTTGATCGCCTGGCCCTTGACTTCGCTCCAGCAGTCCACGTCGATCAGGTAGCGCGAGCGCAACAGCGTCGCAACCGCCGAGTAGCGGCGGTTGGTTTCGTCGATGATCTTGTCATCGGGGCGGTCGCTCCAGTTGCCCTCGACGGTCATCACTTTCTTGAAGCGCTGCATGATTTCCTTGATTCCGGACGGAAGCGGTTGCAAGAACTGCAGGTGCATCGAGGATACCTTGTGACCCTCCTCGCGCAGCGATTCGACCGCTTCTTCGATCGCGCCCTTGGTGCTGCCCCAGCCAATGACCAAGAGATCGCCTTTTGGATCGCCGAACACCGTCGGTGCCTTCAGGGTCTTCTGCAGCGCCGCCAACTTGAGGCTGCGGGAATGAATGCTGTCCTGATTGATTTCCGGGTCGTACGCGACGTGGCTTCGGCGGTCGTGAGCCAGCCCGGTCAGAGTGTGCATGCCGCCGGGCTGCCCCGGGATGAAGCGTCGCGCGAGCCCGGTATCCTTGTCCCAGTCGTAGGCGGTGACGCCCTTGGGTACCGGGCTCTGGTCAACCGGCGGCGCAATCCATGAGTCGCTGAACTTCGGGCGCGGAAACGGCTGCTGCGACGTGGCCAGACTGGCGTCCGTCAGGACGACAACGACCATGTTGAAGGTTTCGGCGATCTTGCGCGCGGTGATAATCGAATAGAAGCAATCCTCGATGGTGGCCGGTGCCATGACCACCTTGGGTGCGTCGCCGTGGCTGCCGTAAATGGCGGTCATCAGGTCGCCCTGCTCGTACTTTGTCGGCTGCCCGGTGCTGGGGCCGCCACGCTGCACGTTGACGACGACCAGCGGGATCTCGCCCATCACAGCGAGCCCTATTCCTTCCTGCTTGAGCGAGTAGCCGGGTCCCGATGTGATCGTCACCGCGCACTTGCCGGCATAGGATGCACCGATTGCGAACGCGCATGCGGCGATTTCGTCCTCGGCCTGATGGACGATGCCGCCGACCTTGTCGAAGACATCCGACAGGTAGTGCGAGGCCGACGTGGCGGGGGTGATGGGATACATGGCGCAGATTTCCATCCCCGAGGCCAGGATTCCGAGCGCCAGAGCGGTATTGCCGTTAACCACGATCTGCGGCTCGGTTGCGCGCACCGCCGGAATTCGGAAGCGAAAGTCCAGGTTCGCGCCGGCCCACTTGTAGCCCGCCTCCAGCAGCTTGACGTTCGCATCGACGACGCTGCGGTCCTTCTTGCCGAACGCGAGCTCTATCTGATCCACGCCCAGCCGCAGATCCAAGCTGTACAGGTAGCACAGCATGCCCAGCGCGAACATGTTCTTGCCGCGCCGCGGATCCGAAACCAGGGTCTTGCACTCCTTTTCCATCGGGATCTCATAGACCCGATACCCGGCGGCAACGAGTCCGTCATGGGTTTCGATATACGATGCCGCGATCTTCGGGTCTGCGTGCTCGCGCCACATGCTCTCGAGAAGGATGATGCAGCCGGACTTGAGTTCATTCGCACGAACGCGGCCCAGCAGCACCTGCTCGTTGAAGGCGACGACCAGGTCGGTTTCGTTGCCGCCGTTAGTGACGTAGGTCGACCCGATGCGGATGCGATTGCCGCTGCCACCCTCGACGCTGCGGGCAGGCGGGCGGATTTCGGCGGGGATGATTTCGACGGTCCAGATGCCGTTACCCATCTGCGCGGCGATCGAGCCCAGCGACTGGCCGCATTTTTGTGCGCCCTCGCCTGAATCGCTGATGATCTCGACGACGTGCTCCTTCAGCGTCGTGACCGATTCCTTGCTCGTCTCGACCGCCTTCTTGACGGCTTTCTTGGGGGGGGTGGTCATTTCATTCATTTTCGTTCCGTGGCTGCGGTTGAGCGCTTGCGTTGCTATAGGAATGGTTCGGGCCAGCGAGGCATAGTCCGCGCCCCTAGGCAATGCGCACGCGCGCGAAGTTCTTTTCCTTGATGTCGATTCCGAACAGTGTGCCCGGGCCGCCGACGCCCACGTAGGGCAGTCCCGGGTCGCGGATGCCCAGATAGGCTTTCATGCTTCGTGCCGCCTTGCGGCCCGCGCCCATGGCCTCGATCACGGTCGCCGCACCCGTGACGATGTCGCCGCCGGCGAACACGCCGGCAACCGAGGTTGCGAGCTGCTCATCGGTGCCGATGTAGCCCCATTTGTTGAGCTTCAGCTTGGAGGTCTGACCCATGATCGGGTTGGCATTGGTGCCGATCGCATACACGATCAGATCGGTCTCGAAATCGAACTCGCTGCCGGCAATCGGAACCGGCCGGCGCCTGCCCGAATCGTCGGGCTCGCCGAGTTCCATGCGAATGCAGCGCATACCTCGCACGTTGCCCTTGCCATCGTCGAGGACCGACACCGGGTTCGTGAGCCAGTTGAACTGAATTCCTTCCTGTTCGGCGTGATGGATTTCCTCGGCACGGGCGGGGGCTTCCTTGCGTGAACGGCGGTAGATGCAATAGACGTTCTCCGCGCCCAGCCTCAGCGACACCCGCATGGCGTCCATCGCCGTATTGCCCGCCCCGACCACCGCCACGTGACGGGCCGGGGGCATCGGCGTGTCGAAATCAGGGAAATCCTTGGCGCGCATCAGGTTGCAGCGCGTGAGCAATTCGTTCGCCGACAGTACGCCGTTGAGCGAATCTCCCGGAATTCCGAGCATGGTCGGATAGCCGGCGCCGACGCCGACGAATACCGCGTGGTAGCCCATTTCGTCGATCATCTGCTCGATGGTGAACAGGCGGCCGACCAAGGTGTTGCACTCGAACTTGACCCCGAGCTTCTTGAGATTGTTGATTTCCGCGTCGATCACTTCGTTTGGCAGACGGAAGTCGGGGATCCCGTAGCGCAATACACCACCGGGCTGGTGGAAGGCTTCATAGACCGTGACATCGCATCCCGCTTTGGCCATATCCGCCGCGCACGCCATGCCGGCCGGCCCGGATCCGACAATGCCAACACGGTGGCGGTTCGGTTCAATATAGGGGATATTGATCCAGCCTTCCTTGATTGCGGTATCGCCGACAAAGCGCTCCAGCCGCCCGATGGCGACCGGTTCCAGCGAATCCCCGACCGTACACACCCCCTCGCACTGGTTTTCCTGCGGACAGACGCGGCCGCAGATGGACGGCAGCAGATTGGTGTCGGTGAGAATGTCGTAAGCGTCGCGGAACTTGTTCTCGCTGATCTTCTGTATGAAGCCCGGAATGTTGATTCCCACCGGGCAGCCGGCGATGCAGGGCTCGTCCGGGCAGAGCATGCAGCGCTCGGACTCGCGCAGCGCGTCTTCGAGGCCATAGCCGCAGGCGACCTCCTCGAAGTTCTTCGCGCGCTCTTTCGGATCCCGTTCGCGCATCGGCGTGCGCTCCTGGGGGATGTTGCGTATGGTCTTCTTCTTGGTTGCCATGGTGTACTAAGCTTTGACAGTGGATGCCGAGACGCCGAGCGACGCTGACGCAGCGTCGATCTGCTGCTGCATACGGCAGTTCGCCTCCCAGCGTTCGAGCGCGATTCGTTCCGCTTTCGTGTAGCGGCGCAGCCGCGTCATCAGATCGTCGAAATCGACCAGGTGTCCATCGAAGTCCGGGCCGTCGACGCAGGCAAACTTCACCTGGTCGCCCAACTTCACCCGGCAGCCTCCGCACATCCCGGTCCCGTCGACCATGACCGGATTCAGGCTCACCATGGTCTTGATTGCGTGCGGACGCGTCGTCTCCGCACAGCCTTTCATCATGATCGGCGGTCCGATCGCGATGACCTCGTCGATGTCTGCGTGCTTGGAGATGGCCAGCTTGATGCCCTCGGTGACGAGCCCCTTGATGCCGGCCGAGCCGTCGTCGGTGCAGACGATGAATTCGTCGCAGCACGCCCTGAACTTGTCTTCCCAGAACACCAGGCCCTTGTTTCTGAATCCGAGCACGCCGATCACGTACGCGCCGGCTTCCTTGAAGGCACGGGCCTGCGGGTAGACGGGCGCGACTCCAAGTCCGCCGCCTACGCAAACCACTTTTTTCGCATGGCTGATGGGGCTCGGGATGCCCATCGGTCCGACCATTGCATAGAGGCTGGTCCCGACCCGGCATTCCCGCTGCATCTCCTTCGTCGTTTTTCCGACTGCCTGTATGACCAGCGTGATGGTGCCTTCCTTCCGGTCGAAATCGGCAATGGTGAGCGGGATGCGTTCGCCGTGCTCGTTCAACATCACGATCACAAACTGGCCCGGTTTGGCGGCCTTTGCCATCATCGGATGCCGGACTTCCAGAAGGTACGTGACGTCGGAAAAATCCTCGCGCTTGATAATCTCAAAACTGGACATGCGATACACCATCAAATTATCGTGTAATCAAATATTTAGCCTGGGTCCGGAGCCCGTCTATTGCCTGCTTTGCGCAGGCCTTCCGAGATTCGATCTCAGCGGTCTGCGCGCAATGTATTGCGTCCGACCCGTTCCATATTGATGTAGCGCAAATGCCGGTCTGTTTGGTGCGGAAACTGCGCCAGCGACGCTGAGTGGATCGGCTAATGTTGACAGAAATAATAAAGATTAAAGCCCGTGCAGAATTTGACGATTTCGACGCTATTTTACTCCGTGATTCGCAGCAAGCGTGCGCCATTTTTTGCTGCCGAAGCAACATCGCGGCAACTTGGTCATTCGGGCGCCAAAGGTATAATGAAAAAACATGCCGGTTCGCGGTTTCGTTGAATAATCCGTGCTTCTCGTTGTCTGCCGCATGACCCACAAACGGTGCCATCTGTGTCGTGCATCGGCGGTGGGCGCGCCAGAGGCACAGAGGCGGATTGCCGGGTCGCGGGCGGCTGTCAAACCGGTCTGCCGGGTTAGCTCAGCTGGTAGAGCAGCGCATTTGTAATGCGACGGTCGAGGGTTCGAATCCTTTACCCGGCACCACTCCCTCGGCGGGCGGATTGTTTCCCGTTCCGGATTTGGGTCCATTCACGATAACACTCGACGCTGACGTGCGGAACAACTCGATCGTGAGGCGCAGTGCCATTGTGCTGTTGTTTCTTGCATCGTTCACGTGCGCCCAGTCGGTTTCAGACCTCGGATTCACGACCGGAGCGAGCGAGGCGCTCGCAGCCCTGTACGCGCGCAGGTTCGACGCACCGGTCCCGGAGCGTTTCGCCCAATGGAAGACGTTTGCCAGGGAGCAGAAGAAGGCGCCGTTCTCACGGCGGCTCGAAGCGGCCAAGGGACGCGAGTCCGATACGCTGCAGGCGGTCAATGACGCCATCAACGGCCAGGTCAAGTGGGTCGGGGACAAGGAGCATTGGGGCGCGAACGATTATTGGGCTACGCCAGCGGAGTCGATTGCAAGCGCGGGCGGCGATTGCGAGGACTTTTCGATCGCAAAGTACTACCTGCTCAAGGAACTCGGGGTGCCGTTGCAGCGACTGCGCATCACCTATGTGCGCGCCATTAAGTTCAAAGAACCGGCGCATATGGTGCTCGCCTATTACGCGAGTCCTGACGCCGAGCCGCTCATCCTGGACAATATTGATCCCGAAGTGCGCGGCGCTTCACAGAGAACAGACCTGGAGCCCATATACAGCTTCAACGACGACGAGGTCAGGCTGGGAAACAAGCGGGGCAGGCCGTCGCAGATCCGGGCCTGGTTGACCCTGCAGCAGCATCTCCTCGCCGAGAGCAAAATCTGAACACGGCAGAATCGGAAACCTATGACACTCGCCCGACAACTTCTCGCCGGCATTACATTGGCCTTCATCGCGCTGCTCGTTGGCATCGAGGCCATTTATGTCTCGACGGCGCGCAGCCACCTGGAGCAGCAACTCGACGCGCACGCGAACGAGACGGCCACGTCGCTCGCCTTGTCGCTGGGCTCGCGCGCCAGTTCGCTCGACGCGTCGCTGGTCAACATCACGGTCAATCCGGTATTCGATAGAGGGTACTTCGAATCGATCGAAGTGCGAACGACACGCGGCGAGCGCATTTTCGGCCGCAGACTGGAGCACAGGGAGGTCGACGTGCCCGCTTGGTTTGCGGCGGCCGTCGCCCTGCAAGGCCCCGTCGGGGAAGCATTCGTTACGTCCGGCTGGAAACAGCTTGGCAAGGTCGTCGTGCAGATCCACCCGGGATACGCGTACCAGCAACTCTACGACACCGCGCTCGCCACGCTGGCCTGGCTGGCCGCGCTGTTCGCCTTCGCGCTGGTCGGCGTGCGCTACTATCTGGCCGGAATTCTCAAGCCGTTGAGGGAGATTGAACAGACGGCGCTCGCCGTCAGCAACCGCAATTTCGTATCGATCGCCGCCGAGCCGGGCACGCGCGAACTGCAGCGGGTCACGCGCGCCATGAACAGCCTGTCGGCCAAGATTCGCGACGTCATCATGCAGGAGTCCGAGCGCGCCGAGCATCTGCGCAAGGAGGCCTTCGAAGACTCCCTCACCGGACAACTCAACCGTCGCGGATTCGAACAGGCGGTGGCAGCATCGCTCGATGAAAGCGGTGAAATCCATTCCGGCGCACTTGGACTTTTCTTCGTCTCCGGGTTGGAGGAGGTCAATGGGCTCTTCGGAATGTCACGCGGCAACGAGGTCATGAAGCTCGTTGCGGAAGCTCTGGCGGCGCCGGGGGCTCACGGCAAGGCGAAGGTGGGGCGCTGGCAGGGACCTACGCTCGCAGCGTTTGTTCCCAACGTCGAGGAACCGGCCGCGATTGAGTGGGCCAATCGCATTTGCAGCGAAATTACCGCGAAACTGCGTGGGGAGGATTTGCCGGAGGCCGTCTTGCTCTCGGGCGGAGTTGCCCATTTCAGCGAAGAAACGATTACGCTCGCGCCCCTGGCCGAAATGGCCGAAGGCGCACTGGCGGAAGCGGTGAAGAACGGGGGCGCGGTTCTGGCGACGGTTCAAGGCGGCGCGCAAGCTTTGCGTGTGGGCCTCAAGAACGAAATCGAATCGGCCATTGCGAACGGCCGGATTACGCTGCTCGCCCAGAGGGTGATTCCGACCACCAATCAGGGCGTGCTGCAGGTCGAATTGCTCTGCAGCCTGTCGGGTAGCGACGGCAATGTCATTTCCGCCGGCACGTTCGTGCCGATCGCGAGCCGGCACGGCCTGCTTGCTTCGCTGGACAGGAAGGTGATCGAACAGGCGTTGCTCGTGCTGGAGCGTTTCGAATCGCTGCCTCGTGACGTGAGCGTCAACGTGTCCATGCAAAGCATCGGCGACAAGGGTTTCCGCACGGCACTCTTGGAGCTGTTTTCGAAGAAGAAACTGCTCGCCGGGCGGCTCATTTTCGAAATCACCGGCCGCGCGGCGAGCCACCTGCCGGAATTGGCCAAGGGGTTCTCGGCCGAATTGCGCGGGGTCGGTGCGCGCGTCGCGCTCGACAATTTCGACATCGATCGCAATGCCATGTCGATCGTGCACGAGCTGTTGCCCGCGTACATCAAGCTCGCACCGGCATTTACGCAGCAAGTCACGTCGCGCGAGGACCTGCGCTTCATTGTCGAGGCGATGGTGCGGATGCTGCGGCCGCTCGAAATTCCGCTGATCGCCCAGGGGGTGGAGGATCTCGCCTCCGTGCCGGTGCTGGCGCAACTCGGCGTCGCGGCCTACCAGGGCTATGCCGCGGGCAGGCCGGCGCCGCTGGCCGATTTGTAAGTCGGGCAACATCGCAAGCGGGCGCGACTGATGCGTGGCCGGCTTCCGCGGACGCGCGAGATTGCGCTGTGATAATGTGAACGCCCTCTCCGGCGAACGGGATCACGAATGACAAGCGCGCAACACCATGCCGTGGATATTCACGCGCATTATTTTCCGCAGCCGTTTCTCGATCTGGTGGCGGCGAATGCCGGCAGCTACGGTTTCGAGCACCGCATGGTCGACGGCAGGGGCCCGCAGTTCAGGATCGGCCATCTGACCACGGGCCCGGTGGGACGAAAGTTCATCGATCTCGACGCCCGTCTGGAAGCCATGGACGGCCAGCGCGTGCAAGTGCACCTGCTGTCGCTCTCGCAGCCTATGGTGTACTGGGCCAAGCGCGACCTCGCGCAACGGCTGACCGAAACCTACAACGACGGCCTGGCTGCCGCGCACGAGCGCGATCCCCGCCGGTTCTACGGGTTGGCGACGCTGCCGATGCATGAGCCGGACCTGGCCCTGCGCGAAGTGGAGCGCGCGGCCAAATTGGGCGGCGTGCGCGGTTTCTACATGGCCACGCACGTGCTGGAACGCGAACTGTCTGACCCCGTCCTGTTTCCAGTTTACGAGCGCATCGAGGCACTCGGCATGCCGATCTTTCTGCACCCGGTCGAAGTGATCGGCTACCAGAGGTTGATGACGCATTACCTCACCAATCTGCTCGGCAATCCGTTCGAATCGGCGATCGCCGCGGCACACCTGATCTTCGGCGGCGTGCTCGATCGCTTTCCGAAGCTCACGTTCTGCCTGCCGCACGCCGGCGGGGCCTTTCCGTGGCTGGTGGGTCGACTGCATCGAGGATGGGAGAAGCGCGAAGACCTCAAGAAGCTGAAACTCCAGGGGCCGGTGGCCTATCTGCGGCGCTTCTATTACGACACCGTCGGCTATTCCGACGATGTGCTCGAGTACCTGACGCGGGTGATCGGCGCGGACAGGGTATTGATGGGGAGCGACTACTGCTTTCCGATTGCGTATGAGCAGCCGGTGGATATCGTCAGCGGGCACCCGCGGCTGGACGAACAGACCAAACGCCGCATCGTCGAACAAAATGCGCGGCAGTTGCTCAACCTGGATTGATGAAGGCGCTTTGAGCAGCGTTGCCGGCAACAGGAGAACTCGATGAATGACACGTCGCCGTTGAACATCGGACCGGCCCGCCGGCGATGGCTGCTGCGTGCCGTCGCCGCGTTGGGGGTGGCATCGGTGCCGGTGGCTATCCGTCAAGCGCTCGCCAGGGGAGTGAACCCGGCTGCACCAGGTATTTATGAAATGGACGGCGATGTACGCGTGAATGGTCGGCCTGTCGTTCCAGGATTCCTGATCCGGCCCGGGGATGTCATCGAAACCGGGCCGAACAGCCGGGCGGTGTTCGTCGTCGGCAAGGATGCCTACCTGTTGCGCGCGGAAAGCCGTCTCCAAACCGCCGGAACGGAAATGTTCATCGACGCGCTGCGCATCATCACGGGGCGGCTGCTGTCGGTGCTGGGTCCCGGTGCGAGGCGCATCCACACGCGCACCGCCACCATCGGCATCCGCGGCACGGGAATCTACGTCGAGGCGGAACGCCAGCGCACCTACGTGTGCACCTGCTACGGCACAGCCGAACTGGATTCCGTGTTCAAACCGGAGGAACGCGAAACCGTCACCACGACGCACCACGACCAGCCACGCTACATTTACGGAGAGTCGATGCCCGGGATCAAGATGATCGAGGGGGCGCCAGTGGTCAACCACACCGACGATGAACTGATCATGCTGGAAGCGCTGGTAGGTCGCACGCCGCCATTCGATACCACGGGTGAGCCGCGCTATTAGGTCGCTCGACGCTTCACGCGTTCGTTCCGATCTGCCGCGCCGCTCGATCGCGTTTGCCAAACTGCCGAGTTTGCCCGAAACTCCGGGTGAGGAGATGGAACCACCAGCAGCGAACGGTCGGAATCTCGACCGTTGCTGTCCGGTCAACCACAACGCGGAGGAGAAAATATGCGCGATCGTCTGAAAGTTGCGGTGATGGCGGCATTCGCCGTCGGAATTTTCCAAGCCGGCGTCGCAAGCGCCGATTCGGTGGCGGATTTCTACAAGGGCAAGACGGTCACTGTGGTCGTCGGCGTCTCGGCCGGCGGTCTGTATTCGACCTATGCGCAGATGATGGCACCGCATTTTGCGCGCCATATTCCCGGCAGCCCGACGGTCATCGTCAAGCACATGACCGGGGCGGGCGGCATTTCGGCGATGAATTGGGTCTACGACGCGGCCCCGAAGGACGGCACCGTCGTGGTCACGCCGACCTCCGCGCTCAACAAGCGCGCGGCCATGGGCTATCCGGGAATCCGCTGGGACCCGCGCAAGTTCCACTGGATCGGCGGCTGGAGCGAGGCGGTCAACGACTGCTCGGTGCTGAACACCGCGCCTGCCACCACCATCGAGCAGGCGAGGAAGACCGAACTCATGATGGGCGCGTTCAACAAGGCGAGCAACCCGTACACGAACGCCATGGTGATCAACAACATCGTCGGCACCAAGTTCAAGATCATCACCGGCTACAAGGGCGGGGCGAAGGTCCGGCTGGCGATCGAAAAGGGCGAACTGCACGGCTGGTGCGGCCAGTACCTGGGCTGGAAGACGCGCAAGCCTGAATGGCTGCGGACCGGGAAGATCGTGCACCTGGTGCAACTCGCGTCCAAGCGCTCGCCCGACATGCCCAACGTGCCTCTGCTCAGCGAATTCGCGAAGACCGACGAGGAGCGTGAAATGCTTGTCTTCGTGCAGTCGAGTCCGGACGACCGAGCGATGGGGGTACCGCCGGGGGTGCCGGCCGATCGCGTCGCTGCGCTCGAGAAGGCCTACCAGGCGACGCTGCGCGACCCGGCATTCCTGGCCGACGCGAAGAAGCTCAAGCTCCAAATCGATCCGATCCCGGCCAAGGAAATCCAGGATTTCGAAGAACGCATCATGAAGATGAAACCGGAAATGATCGCGCGGCTGAAGAAAGCGATGGGCGCGAAGTGATGTCCTGATCCATCCGGCCGGGCGAGCGCAGCCCTCGCCCGGCGGCATCGATTCACCTGCAACTGGATTTTCCCTCCGAGCATGGAATCGGACGCATTAGCGATGGCAATGAAGGCGTTCGTCGCCATCGGCGATCCGGTGCGCCTGATGTATCTGGCCGCCGGCGTGCTGATGGGGCTGGTGCTCGGCATCATTCCGGGGCTTGGCGGCCTGATAGGGCTGTCGATTCTGCTGCCGTTCACGTTCAACATGGACGCCTACACGGCGCTGGCGATGATGCTCGGCCTGTCGGCGGTCACGGTGACCTCCGACTCGATTCCGGCGGTGCTGTTCGCGGTTCCCGGCACCGTCGGTTCTGCGGCAACCGTGCTCGATGGCTTCCCGATGGCGCAGAAAGGGCAGGCCGGGCGGGCCCTGGGTGCCGCGTATACCGCCTCGGTGATCGGGGGTCTGTTCGGCGCGCTGGTGCTGGCGATATCGATCCCGGTGCTGCGCCCGCTGGTGCTGATGATGGGATCGCCGGAACTGTTTGCCGTGTGTGTGTTCGGCCTGTCGCTGGTCGCCGGTCTGAGCCTCGGCGCGCCGCTGAAGGGAATCGCGGCGGTGTGCATCGGCATCATCATTGCACTCATCGGCGAGGACCCTCAGACCTCGACGCTACGCTGGACTTTCGGAACGACATACCTGTACGACGGGCTTCCGATCGTGCCTTTCGTTCTGGGACTGTTCGCGCTTCCCGAGATGGCCGACCTCGCGATCGCGAGACGCATGATTTCCGGCAACGCGTCGGCCGGCTCGCGCTGGTCGCAGCTCGAGGGCGTGCGCGACGTGTTGCGAAACTGGTGGTTGACGCTGCGCTGCTCGGGCATCGGCGCGCTTCTGGGCGCGGTGCCCGGCATCGGTGCGGCCATCATCGACTGGATTGCGTACGGGCATGCGGCGAGGACCGAAAAAGGCGCCGCCGAGACCTTTGGCAAGGGCGACGTGCGTGGCGTCATCGCCTCGGAAGCGTCGAACAACGCAAAAGAGGGCGGCGCACTGATTCCGACCATTGCATTCGGCGTGCCGGGGTCCGCGTCGATGGCGCTGATGCTGAGCGCGTTTCTGATCCACGACATCGTGCCGGGCCCGGATCTGCTCGCCAAGAGGCTCGACGTGACCTACGCGCTGGTGTGGAGCATCGCCATCGCCAACATTCTCGGGGCCGGCATCTGCTTTCTGTTCGCCAATCAGCTCGCGAAAATCGCGCTGATCCGCATCGGCGTGCTGGCGCCGCTGATAGTCGGTGTCGTGTTCGTCGGTGTCTTTCAGACCAGCTCGACCATGGGCGATCTTATCGCTTTGCTCGTGTTCGGCGTCATCGGCTGGATCATGAAGCGCCTGGACTGGCCGCGCCCGCCGGTGATCCTGGGATTCGTCCTCGGCGCGCTGTTCGAGGGATACATGTTCATATCGATCCAGCGCTACGGCTTCAGCTGGCTCGGTTTCCCGATCGTCGTTCTGCTGCTCGCCGGCTCCTGCTACACGCTTTTCGCTCCGATCATTCGCAAGGCGCGAGCGGACCTGACGCGAATCGACGGACCGGCGCGGATGCGTCTGGTGCGCCCGCGCCCGTTGATTTCCCGCGAAGCCGCGATGACCCTGGTCACCGTGTGTTTTTTCATCGCGATACTCGCGTCTTCATGGTCCTGGTCGCGCGAAGCGAAACTGGTTCCGCAGACTGTCGCTGTGGCCGGAATGCTGTTCGCGCTGATTCATTTCGCGGGCCGACACCTGCGCCTGGCGCCGGCGCGGGGCACGATCGAGAACGTCGAACCCGTGGCCGGCGATAATTCCGTAGATCTGCTCGCGGAACTCGGTGCCGGCACAGTGCTTCGCCGCGGTGCCGTCTTCCTGCTGTGGTGCATCGGCCTACTCGGTCTGGTCAAGGTCATCGGCCTGCTGCCCGCGATGCTCGTCTTCCTCGTTGCGTACATGCGTTTTCACGGTCGCGAACGCTGGTCGACGACGCTGCCGGTTGCGATCGGTACGATCGCCTTCTGCTACCTGCTGTTTCACCGCGTGGTCGCGGTGTCCTGGCCGCATTCGCTGCTTGGCGACCTGTTTCCGGTGGTGCGCTCGGTCGAAATGTTCAATATTCTCTGACGCGTGCCGTCCGAGGCGGTCGCTCAGCCGAACGCCGGCACGCCGATCAGCCATGCGTGCAGGTAGAACGCAAACGCCACCCAGGCGATCGAACCCAGCGCAATCGTTGCGGCGTCCCCGGCGAGCGTGCCCTGCGCGCCGCGGCGGCCGCTCGCGCGATCGCGCATTCGCGCGGCGCGGTAATCGAACACGGCCCAGGCGAGAAAGCCGCCGAACAGCAGCAGGTCGGCCAGCGTTCCGTTGGCGAGCAGGTGCCCGAGCGCCCAGACCTTCACGCCGAGGATCATCGGATGGCCCAGCGCAGCCTTGACGCGATTGCGCGGGACATAGGCCGCCGCCACCAGCACGAAGGCCGCGAGCGCGAACAGCGCCGCGAGGTGGCGCATCCACGACGGCGGATTCCACAGTTCGATCGGCGCCGCGCGGGCCAGTCCGTAGCCCCAGACGACCAGGCCCAATCCCGCGAGCGAGGCGATCGCATACAGCCCCTTGTACGGCAGTTCGCCCAGCCGCGCGATCTGTTTGCCGCGCCAGTCCTCGGCGACTATGCGCAGCGAATGCACGCCGAGGAAAAGGATCAGTCCCAGGACGAGAATGGTCATCGTATCTCGGCGCGGTACCGGCCTCTCAAGCCGGATTTGCGTCGACCTTTCTCACCCGGCAAAGGCCCTCCTTGAACGCGACGAAGCCGCTGACCGGATCGAGGTGCCGCGGAACGATCTCGTTGATGTTGGCATCGGCCCAGCCGTGCGAGACATCGATCACCCCCGGCAGAACGTCACGGCTGAGGTGCGCGCGCAGACGGATGCGTCCGTGCGCCGTTTCCAGGGTCACCTCGTCGTCCTCGGCGATGCCGTGCACAGCGGCGTCTGCAGGGTTCAGGTTCACGACCGGGTGCGGCATCAGCCGCCGCAGCGACGGCAGTTCGCGCAGCTTGCTGTGCGTGAACATCGGCACACGTGACCCGGTGTTCAGGATCAGCGGGAATTCGGCGGCAAGCTCGGGAGTGCTCAAGGGGCTCTCCACCGGTTCGCGATAGGTGGGCAGCGCATCGAAGCCGTGCTGGGCGAGCGTTTTGGAGCTGACCTCGACCTTGCCCGACGGGGTATTGAACCCGGGCTTACCGTCCGGTCGCAGCAGGCCCTGCTCGTACTTGCGGAACACTTCTTCGCCGGGCGCCGGAAAGGCCAGCCCGTCCGGGCCGGCCTCGCGCAGCTTGTCCACGCTCGTTCCGACCTTGGCCAGGATGGCATTGAGCGCGTTGGTTTCGTCGCCGTGCCAGAATTCCTCACGATATCCGAGCCGGCAGCCCAGCTCGAGCGCGATCTGCCAGTCGGCTTTCGCCTCGCCGCTGGGTTCGACCACCGGTTCGCGCAAATAGATCTTGCGTCCGAACAACGCTATCGGGCTCATGCGCTCGAAAGTGGTCGCGGCCGGCAGAACGATATCCACGTAATTGTGTGTCCAGGGCCGCAGGAAGTAGTCCGCTGCGGCGGCGAAATCCAGCTTTCCGATCGCCGCCTGGTAGCGCGCTGTCTGTGGCCACATCATGGCGTTGCCGCCGAATATCACCATCGCCCGGATGCGCCCCTGTTCGACATACTCCGGCAGCAGGTTCATCTGCACTTCGCCGTTCATTTTCGTCCAGAACGGAAAGTAGTCGTTGTCCACCCGCAGCTCGCGCAGCTTCGGCAACAGTTCCTTTTCCCGGCTGAAATCCAGCGTGTGGCCGAACGGCAGCAGCGGAAGAGGATGGGTCGGCAGGCATACGCCGCCAGGCGCATCGAAATCGCCGAACAGCGCGACCACGGCGAGGATGGCGCGGTGATTCTGCAGGCCGTTGGAGGAATGCACGGTGGCCTGCGAGCTGCCCATCCAGGTCAGCGGGCGCGAGCGCGCCAGCAGCGTCACCGCCTCCTCCAGCGTTTGCGCGGGCACACGGGTGATGCGTTCGACTTCGGCGGGGGTGAACTGTTTGGCGTACTGCGCGAGGTCTTCCATGCCCTCGATCCAGCGATCGGCGAACGCCTTGTCGAAAAGCCCGCGTTCGAGCATCAGATGAATCATCCCCATCGCCAGCGCGCCGTCGGTGCCGGGTCGCAGTTGCAGATGGACGTCGGCCAGTTGTCGTACGGTCGGCGTGACGCGCGGATCGACAATCACGTATTTGACGCCCTGCTTCTTCGCGCCGAGCAGCTTGCCCATTTCGTGGGGCGCGGAATAGGCGGGGTTCCTGGTCCAGACAAGGCAGCTGCGCGTCAGCTTTCCCGGGAGCGCGCCACCGGTTTGCGCGCCGAAGGTCAGCTGCGCGGCCATCACCGTCGCCCTCGAGCAAACGCAGGACTCGGTGCCGAAATTGGGCGTGCCGAACGTGTAGGCGAGACGTTGCACGGCGGGGCGGGGTTCCTTCGGGTCGCCGACGTAGAAGCAGACCTTGTCCGCACCGTGCTTCGCCTTGATTTCGCTCAGGCGCTCGGCGATGACCTGGTAGGCCTCGTCCCAGCTGACGCGCTGCCAGCCGGGATCGACGCTTCCCTTGGGCGTGGTGCGCCGCACCGGGTGCAGCAGTCGATCCGGATGGTATTGCTCCTCCAGGCTTGCCAGGCCTTTCATGCACAGCGGCCCGGCTGGATAGTTCTCGCGGTCCTCGACCCGGACAATGCGGCCGTCCTCGATGTGCACTTTCATGCCGCACTTGGGAACCTGGTTGCACAGGTCGCAATAGGTGTAGGCGACGCGTGTGGTCTTACCAGCTCGGGTGGCTTCAGCGGTCTCCATGGCTAAACTCCCCTCTCGTCTTGCCGGCCTCGCGCCACGTGCAACGGATTCCTTGCCAGAGGCGAGCCGCGCATGGGCCGACTCTGTCCCCTGCGGCGGCAGTTTTCAAGCCGTGATGTCACGCGATCGGCCACGGGCCGGGGGACCTCAGCGTTAGCCCGCAGCCGGCGGGCCGCCGGCGCATGGGGGAGCTTGCCGGAAACATGGGCTACAAGCGCGATGTCGATCGAATATACTTCTCGCCCGGCGGCAGCCACAAGCGAGGAGAGTCCTGAGAGACTCAAGCGCGTGCGCCGACCGTTCGGTTCGCGGTTCCTTAAACACCATTTCGGGAGAATATCGTGCGCAAATTTCTAGCAGTTCTTGGCATATTCTGGTTCGCCACCGGCTCAGCCTCGGCGGCGATGGTCGCCGACAAGGTGCCATACAGCCTGGGCGGCAACAATTTCGAAGGCATCCTGGTCTACGACGACAGCGTTTCGGGCAAACGACCGGCGGTATTGATGGCGCCCAATTTCATGGGCGTGACCGAGAACGCGGTCACCAAGGCCAAGTTGCTGGCCGGGAAGAAATACGTCTATTTCATCGTCGATATCTTCGGGGTCAACAAGCGGCCCAAGTCGTACAAGGAGGCGGTTGCCGCAATGGGCGGCCTGATGAAGGACGTTCCCGCGCAGCGGGCGCGCGCCAACAAGGCGCTCGACGTGTTTCTGGCGGAAGCAGGCAAGCGCAACCTCATCGACTCCGGCAAGACCGCCGCGATCGGTTTCTGTTTCGGCGGCGCGAACGTGCTGGAGTTGGCGCGTGCCGGACGCGACATACGGGGGGTGGTGAGCTTCCATGGCTCGCTCAGCACGCCCAATCCGGCCGATGCCAGGAACATCAAGGCAAAGGTCCTGGTTTTGCATGGCGCGGTCGATCCGGTCTCGCCCAAGGCCCAGCGCGATGCGCTTGAAGCCGAACTGACAGCGGCCGGTGTCGATTACCAGATCATCGCTTTCTCGGGTGCCTATCATTCCTTCACGAATCCGGAAGCGAATGCCGCGAAACGGTCGATCTACGACGCCAAAGTCACCAAGCGCGCCTACGCGATGATGGACGATTTCTTCGCCGAGATCTTCTGATCGCCCGCGCGCCGATCGGCGCGCGGGCACCGTCGGCGCTTACGCCTGCCGCCGGTTCCGGCTGGCTGTAATCACGCGTTGGCGGCGCGTAATTCTCTATTTCATTGCACATTGCGACCGCGGCGCGGAGCGGGACGGGTGCTCGCATCGCACCGGCTCTCGCTCGCATGGATTGGCCGCGGTGTCGAAATTGAGCGAAAATTCGTGCCCTGCACGATTAAAAAGGGAAGCGAGATGATCGAAATGCGCTATGAGGCGCCCCGGACGCTGAAGGCCGCGGTTGCGCTGCTCGCGGCGGCGAACGGCCGGGCGAAGGTGCTTGCAGGCGGCACCGACCTGCTGATCCAGATGCGTTCGGGCCGGATCGATCCGGAACTGCTGATCGATGTAAAGTGCATACCGGAACTGCGCACGATCGCCGAAGAGAAAGGCGGCTATCGCTTCGGCGCCGCGGTGAGCGCAATGGAACTGGTCGAACACGAGGGTCTGGCCCGCATGTGGCCGGGCGTGATCGACGCGGTGAAGCTGATCGGATCGATCCAGGTGAAGGGCCGCGCGACCGTAGGCGGAAACCTTTGCAACGCTTCGCCCGCCGCGGACAGCGTACCGGCGCTGGTCGCCGCGGGGGCCCTCGCCAGGATTATCGGCCCCGGCGGCAGACGAGAAGTGCCGGTCGAGGAGATACCTGCCGGGCCCGGCCTTACGTCGCTTCGCGCCGGCGAAATGGTGGTCTCGATTCTGCTGCCCAAGCGGCCGCAGCGCTCGGGAGACGCCTATCTTCGCTTCACGCCGCGCACCGAAATGGATATCGCGGTGGTCGGTGCCGGCGTCAATCTGACGCTGAACGCGAAAGGCGTCTGCAGCCGCGCTCGCGTCAGCCTGGGCGCCGTCGCCGAACGTGTGCTGCTGCTTCCGGACGCGGCGGCGGCGCTGATCGGCCAGCGCGTCGATGCCGCAGCGCTCGAACGCCTGGCGGCGGCGGCCAGCGCGGCCTGCCGGCCGATCGACGACAAGCGCGGCACCAAGGAATATCGCATCAAGGTCGCGGGCGTGATGGCACGGCGGGCCGCGCAGATCGCGGTGAAACGGGCGAAGGGGGAAGTCTGATGTCCAAGCATCGAGTAACGGCGACGGTCAACGGCGACGCCGTCGAATTCCTGTGCGAAACGGGCGAAACGCTGCTCGAAGCGCTGCGCGACGAGCTGCAGCTCACGGGCACGAAGGAGGGGTGCGGCACCGGCGATTGCGGGGCGTGCAGCGTGATGCTCGACGGACGGCTGGTGTGCTCGTGCCTGGTGCTGGGCGTCGAGGCGCAAGGCAAAACGATCGAGACCGTCGAAGGCATGGCCAAGGGCGACGAACTGCATCCCCTGCAGCGCAAGTTCCTCGAACACGCGGCGCTGCAGTGTGGCATCTGCACGCCGGGCATGCTGATTTCGGCGCGCGCGCTGCTCGAGCGCAATCCCGATCCGACCGAGGAAGAGGTGCGCTACTGGCTGGCGGGCAACCTGTGCCGCTGCACCGGCTATCACAAGATCGTCGAGGCGGTGCTCGATGCCGCGCGTGAAATGCGAGGAGCCTGATCATGACGGTGAAATACCAGGAGAAGCCGCTCAAAATCGTCGGCACACGTCCGCTTCGCCCCGACGGCGTCGACAAGGTGACCGGCCGTGCCCGCTATGCGGCGGATTACAACCTGCCGGGCCAGCTGATCGGCAAGGTGCTGCGCAGCCCGCACGCGCACGCGCGCATCAAATCGATCGACACGTCGAAGGCGGCGGCCTTGCCGGGGGTCAAAGCGCTCGTCACGCGCGACGATTTCGCGGACATGCCTGTCGAGTACGCGGCATCGGGTGAACTGACGATCAATTTCCGCGACGTCACGCGCAACATGATGGCGCGCGAAAAGGTGTTCTACGACGGCCATCCGGTGGCAGCGGTCGCGGCCACCAGCGCTTCGATCGCACGCGAGGCGCTGAAGCTCATCAAGGTCGAATACGAGGTCCTGCCGCACGTGATCGACGTGCTCGAGGCGATGAAGCCCGACGCGCCGCTGCTGCACGAGCATCAGTTCACCGACGGCGTGACGCCGAAACCCGACAAACCCTCCAACGTGGCCAAGCGCATGGTGTTCGCACTCGGCAGCCTCGAGGAAGGCTTCAAGCAGGCCGACCTGGTCATAGAGCGCGAGTTCAACACCAAGCCGGTCCACCAGGGGTATATCGAGCCGCAGGCGTGCGTGGCGAGCTACACCGAGGATGGCCAGGTCGAGCTCTGGACCGGCACTCAGGGGCACTTCGTGTTCCGCGCCCAGCTGGCGAAGGTGCTGCAGATGGACGTCTCGAAGATACGCGTCACCGCAACCGAACTCGGCGGCGGCTTTGGCGGCAAGAACAACATCTACAACGAGCCGCTGGCGATCGCGCTGTCGCGCAAGTCGCACCGGCCGGTGAAGATGGTGATGACGCGCGAGGAGGTGTTCCGCGCCACCGGTCCGACGTCGGGCGCCAACGTCAAGATCAAGATGGGTTGCACGCGCGACGGCCGCATCACCGCGGCGGACGCGGAGCTGAACTTCCAGGCGGGCGCCTTTGCCGGCTCCTCGGTGGGAATGGCCTCGATGTGCACGTTCACCCGCTACGACCTCGACAACGTGCGCGTCGTCGGCAACGACGTCACCGTCAACCGCCCGAAAGTGGCCGCTTACCGGGCGCCCGGCGCGCCGATCGCGGTGTTCGGCGTCGAGAGCGTCATCGACGAGATGGCCCGGAAGCTGGGCATCGATCCGATCGATTTCCGGCTCAAGAACGCGGCCAAGGAAGGCACGCAGACGTATTACGGTCCCACGCTCGGGCCGATCGGCTTCGTCGAGACGCTGAATCGCGCCAAGGCGCACCCGAATTACCGCCTGCCGCTCGGACCGGATCAGGGCAGGGGAATCGCGACCGGCTTCTGGTTCAATATCGGCAAGGAAACCTCGAGCACGGTGCATGTCAATGAGGACGGTACGGTGACGCTGATCATCGGGATCGTCGATGTCGCCGGCGGCACGCGCGCGACAATGGCGATGATGGTTGCCGAAGAGTTCGGCATCGACTACGACAAGGTTCGGCCTGTCGTCGGCGATACCTCGGCGCTGGGTTTCAACTTCATCACCGCGGGCAGCCGCGGCACCTTCGCGGGCGGCATGGCGGCGGTGCTCGCGGCGCGCGACGCGATGGAGAAACTGTGCCGGCGTGTCGCCCGGATACGCGACGTTCCGCCGGAAGCGGTGGCGTGGAAGGACGGGCGCGCTCAGCCCGCCGAAGGCAGCGGGACCCAGTTCAAGCCGATGAGCCTGGAGGAGATTGCGCGAGAGGCGGGCAGGACCGGTGGCACCATCTCCGGCCACTCGGAAATCAATGCCGAGGGAGCCGGCCCTGGATTCGGCACCCACATCGCCGACGTCGAAGTGGACAGGGAAACGGGGTCGATCAAGATCCTGCGCTACACCATCGTGCAGGACGTCGGCAAGGCCATCCACCCGGCCTACGTCGAAGGCCAGTTCGAGGGCGGCGCGGTCCAGGGCATCGGCTGGGCGCTGAACGAGGAGTACGTGTACGGTGCCGATGGGGTGCTGCAGAATCCCGGATTCCTCGACTACCGCGTTCCGGTGGCATCCGATGTTCCCTTCATCGACTCGGTCATCGTCGAGGTGCCCAATCCCAACCACCCGTACGGCGTGCGCGGCTGCGGCGAGGTTCCGATCATCGCCCCGATGGCGGCCATTTCCAACGCGGTGGAGAACGCGATCGGCGTGCGTCTGCGCGAACAGCCGATGTCGCCGCCGCGCGTGCTGAAGGCGATCGAGGCAGCGGCGCTCGCCACGACGCAGGATTGAAATCTTGGCGAGGATCTCGCTGTCGAACAACCTGGCGCCGTACACCGGCGGCGAGACTTCGCTCGATCTCGACGCCGGCAACGTGCGCCAGCTGTTCCGGGCGCTGGGCGAGCGCTACCCTGACCTTGCGCCGCGCCTCGAGTCCGAACTCGCCGTCGCGATAGACGGCGTGGTCTACCAGGATTCGCTGCTCGCGCCGATCGGGCCCGACAGCGAGGTGCTCCTGTTCAGCAAAATCGCTGGCGGGTAGCGCGGTTCTCCGGGCGGCGGATACGCGGTCGCTCGCGGCACCGTCCGGTCAGACGCGACCGGAAATCCGGGGCATAATGAGACTGTGTGCCGGCCAGGGTGTTCTGCACCATTACCGAGGCGCCCGCCGGACGCCATTTACCGCAGGACCAAACCTGAAGACGGAGGAACCATGAGAGGCATCCGCACATTGCAATGCGCACTGCTCGCCGCGGCGATGGCCGTGGCCGCCGGCACCTCGGCACAGGCGCCCAAACCCCGCTCGTACATCCTGACGACGGCCACCACGGGGGGAACCTATTACCCCGTCGGCGTCGCCGTGGCAACCCTGATCAAGGTCAAGCTGCAGCCGAAGCTCAAGCTCGACATGAGCGCGATCAGTTCGGCCGGGTCGGGCGAGAACGTCAAGCTGCTGCGTGAGAACCAGGCGCAGTTCGCGATCCTGCAGGGGCTGTTCGGCATGTACGCCAAGCAGGGATCCGGCGCGCTCAAGGGCGATGGTCCGCAGAAGAACATCCGCTCGATCACCATGCTCTGGCAGAACGTCGAGCACTTCGTGGTGACCGCCGACCTCGCCAAGACCGGGACGGCCGACGATCTGAAGGGCCTGGTCGGCAAGAAGTTCTCGATCGGCGCGCGCAACTCCGGCACCGAGCACTCGAACCGCTTCCTGCTGAACAACCTCGGCATCGACCCGGAGAAGCTCGACTTGGTGTTCCAGGGCTATGGGCCGAGCATCGACGCGCTGCAGAACGGCTCGATCGTGGGCGCGGGCATTCCGGGAGGCCCGCCGGTATCCGTCATTACCCGCGCCTTCGCGCAGATGGGCAACAAGATCCGCCTGATCGAGTTCACCCGCGAGCAGGCCGCCAAAGCCGACGGCGGCAACGATCTCTACAACCCGCTGGTCGTGCCCGCCGGCACCTATCCGGGCCAGACGAAGGACTTCCACACCATCGCGCAACCGAATTTCCTCGGCGTCAACGCCGACGTACCCGAAGAGGATGTTTACCTAATCACCAAGACGATCTACCAGAACCTGCCGTTCCTGAACGCCATCCACGCGGCGACGAAGTCGATGTCGCTCAAAGCCGCCATCGCCGGGCTTCCCATGCCGCTGCATCCGGGCGCGGCCAAGTACTACAAGGAGGCCGGTCTCGCCGTCCCCGACCGGTTGATGGCGAAGTGATGGTGGCGTGGCGGCCGCCGCCACGCACCACGGATCTTTACGGAAACCGGGCGAATGAGCGCCGAGGGCAACGCGCCCCCGGGCGATACGCCGGCCGCTGTTTCGCGCGAGCCGGACGAGCCGGCCGGCGCGCGCAGCGCCGCGAGCGCCCCCGGCCGGATCGCGTACTGGCTCGGCGTCGCGCTGGCGCTGCTTCACATCTACTTCAACACGCTCGGCACCATGTCCGAGCTGCGCGTGTCCGCGGTGCACTTCGGCGGCTTCGGCCTGATGTGCGCGCTTCTGTACCCGGTGTGGCATGCGAAGACGATTGCCGGTCAGCGTCTGGTGCTCGCACTCGACGCGCTGATCGGGATCGCGGCGGTTTCGTGCATTGCTTAT
>MEQX01000006.1:0-9642 GCA_001770415.1 Betaproteobacteria bacterium RIFCSPLOWO2_02_FULL_63_19
CCAAACCGTATTGGCGCGGATCGCGGCCATTGACCCAGCGGAACACCTGCTTCTCCTGTACCGGGGTCAGGCTGCGCGGCCGTCCCGTCGCCGGCGTCGAACGCAGCGCCCTGATTCCCACCCCAGGACGCAGTGCGGCACTGATCCATTTGTAGATCGTCGTGCGGTTAAACCCATAGGAGGCAATCACCTGCGATGCCCGCTCCCCCTCCCGCACCCGTTCGATCGCCATCAGCCGAATCTCCTCCAGCGTCTGATGATCAAATGTCCGTCCGTCTCGCTTCATGCACGATGAGACTACCATGGACATCGAAAGTTCCAATATTGTCGCCTTACTTATCGACTACTGAGTAATACCCGCGCAACAATTCCAGGTGGAGATGGCTGTGTGTTTCCGCTCAAATCGAAACGGTCAATTCGACGGTTCCGTTATTCGTTCAGGTTCGCAGACGGTGTTGGCGCCGCCATCGACAGGTCTTCTTCAGTAGTCAATTTTCGTGTCGGCATCGTGCCAACGTACTGCCGCTGTCAGCTCCATTCGAACGTTGTTCGTTAATTCATCGCGAGAGTGGGGCGGGCGAACCGCGTCGCGCCAAACGATTTTCACCGCGTACTCCCGCCGCCACCAAGAAAAAGCGAGCCGAATGGGCTCGCCTTATCGCATGAACTTCAGCAACAAGCGAGGCGGGCCGCGCCCGCCTCGCCTCCATCCCTTACTTGTACAGCGCCATGATCTTCGCGACAGTCGATTCCCACAGACTGCGCGCATCCGCGCTGGTCGTTTCGATGTAGTAACCGAACGTCCTCCAGTGCTGGATCAGCGTCGCAAGCTCCGACGAATCGTCCTCGTTGATCGCGTGCGCCCGGTGGCAGCCGCCGCACGCCCTCACCGCGGGACCCGCGACAGCCGGCCCGATCGTGCCGATGTTCCTACCCGCGACCACGTCGGTTCCGGACAGCACGCCCGGCATCGACTTGGTCTGATCCGGCACGTCGTACATGCCCGGGTTGTGGCAGGACTCGCAGTTCTCGATGCCGAACCGCGGGAAGTCGGTTTCGATGTGATGCTCGTGCTCCAATGCCTCGACCGGATCGCTCAAATTGAGGTCTCCGATATCGAAGACCTGGAACGAGTGGATCGCGTGCACGTAGGAGTCGATCGAGCGCGACTGCAGTTCAAGGTGCCCACCGGCACTGGACACTTCGTGGCAGGTCCGGCAGACCTTGATGTTGCCGCCCCGGATGCCGGTGTGGAACGTGGTCGCGAGCTGGTCGTGGCAGGTGTTGCATCCGGTGATCGTTCCATTCGACTCGGTCTTCTTGAACACATTCACGATGTCCTTGAAGTAGGTGTCGTCGAATGCGTTCTTGGTCAGGTCGAAGGTCCTCGACGGCGCGTTCAGCCCGAGGGGCGTTGCAATTGTTTCTCCAGCACGGTTTTTTTCCGTCAGCGTTGGGTGGCCGAGTTCAGGCAGCACCGAAATCTCCGCCCGCTTGATCTCTTTGGCAGCGATCTTGTCCGCCCACAGCGACAGGTCCGCGGTCACCGTCCAACTGCCGTTCGCCGCCGAAACCGGCGTGAAACGGGGGTTCCCGTCTCCCCACTTATATTCCAGATTCCGCTTGCCGCCGGTTGAGCCGTGCGCGGCGACGATGAAGTCCTTCGAATCGTAGCCGTACAGCCCGACCATGACGGTTGGCGTGATATTGGCGGCCGAGAGGCTGCCGAGCGTCCCGGTTGCGCTGAAACTGAAGGTCAGCTTGTTGTTCGCAAACGACGCGCTGTCGATCGCGACCTTGAACGTATCCGAATACCGCACACCGTCGGCGCTGTAGATCTTCGGATCGTAGCCGCCCAGGTGGATCGTCTTGAACGATGGCGCCGCTCCACCCGAGGCCTTGTGGCAGATGGTGCAGTCGGTCGAATCAGGATTGTCGACGAACGAACTGTGGTTGAACGTCGCCGCGGACATGATGGACTTCAACCCGTCGACCGAGTGGCAGCTCCTGCAGGTTTCCGCCTTGAACTTGTCGTCGGCCAGAACGGTGTCGAGCTTGCCCGCGTGGCACTGCACGCAGTTGCGCATCGACTGCGGATAGGCGAACTCCATCGCGTGCGACATGTGCACGTCGTTCATGAGTCGGGTCTTGTATGCGTACTTGGTCTTTTCCGCATCCGTTAAAGCGCTACCACTGTTTATCGCAGCAGCGCGCGCAGGATCATCTTTCAAAATCTGCCAGAACTCATGACCGCCGCTACGCGCGTCAGAGTGGCAGCCCTTGCAGGTATAGAACTCGGTCACGGCCCCCGCGTTGTCGGTGACCTTGCCGTAGATGTAGGCGTGCTTCAGGAACGGCTGGGTGTGGCAGCCTTCGCAGCCCGAGACGTTCGCTGCCGAACTGTAATCGACCGCGCCGATCTTGAGTACACCGGCAAACGGGTACTTCCCGTTGTTCATGTGCTTCGCCGGATTTGTTTCTAGGATTTCATCCACGCCATAGATCTGGACGACACCATCCGAGGCGGTGAGGCTGGCCACTATGGCCTTATCCGTCGCGGAGGTGAATGTCTTGGTGAATGTGCAGCCGCCGGCACCGTCGTAGGTGATGCCGGACGCGGCAGGCTTCAAGGACATGATGCTCGGCCCCGGGTAGGTGAACCGTTTTGTGGCACGATCGTACGGATCGTAGTAACTCCCGATGGCGTCGGCGTCTCTGCAGTCGAAGTTGGCGCCGTTCTTGGTCATCTTGAAGGTCAGCGTGGTCGTATCGGTGCCGTTGGTCGCGATGGCGATGCTCCCGGCTACGATCTTGACGACGCCGTCCTGATAAAACTCCTTGTATCTTGCCTGATGCATCGGGCCCGAGCGCGCCACCGGCGTGGAACCCTTGTGGCAGGTCACGCAGGTCTCGGGATTCGCCCCGCCCTGGGACAGCGCGTCGATCTTCGCGGTCAGGTCATTGACCACGGCCGGATCCACGTCCTTGCCTGGAGGCCCAGCGCTACCGTCGCTGCCGGAACACCCGACGAGGCTCAGTATCATGGCAAAGATCGCCATGAGGAGTAGCCGGGACCGCATTGTGCTTTTCATAGTTTCTCCCTCCAGAGCAGGCAAGTAGCTAAGACAAGAAAACGAATATTTCAATCAAATTTCAATAAGATACGTTATTCGTGATGTCATTCTGCACAGCGGGCCGGATCATCCGCACACGCGCTCAAGCGCCAGCCCAGGCTGAGCGTCAGCATAATGTCATGTGTCAGGATGATGTAAGTTTGACCACGGACACCTTTTGACTTAGATCAAATGTCGTCGAAAGGCCGAAATCACGCGCAGAACGGGGCGAGCGCGAGCTGTACCGCGGAACAGCTTCGGCTGTTAAGTCACTGAAGCGTTGGGCGAAGGCCGATGCGCGTCGCGCGGGCTTGGAGCGTGCGAGCCGAACCCGCGCCCGTCAGCCCGCACGAAGCGTATCTATCGTGGGTGATCAGGTTCTCGGTGCGCCGGCAACCGGCGCGACCGCAGCGCGGGCGATCGCGCGTGCCCGGCAGCCTGAACGGTTCATCAAGCAGCAGGTGCTCCGATGCGCGATGCACGCGCATCGGAAATGGTGGCGGTGACGCGCGTCAGGTCAGAACGGAATGTCGTCGTCCATGTCCGAGAACTGCTCCGCGGGCTTGCTCTTTGCAGATCCCCCGGATCGGCCTTCGCCGACCGGGGCCGCCGCGCGCGTCTCGCCGTCCCGGTCGCGCCCCACCGCGTCTCCCTGCCCGGAGCGGCTGCCGAGCATCTGCATGCGCTCGGCGACAATTTCGGTGGTATAGCGCTCCAAGCCTTCCTTGTCCTGCCACTTGCGGGTTCGCAAACGCCCCTCGATGTAGACCTGCGAGCCCTTCTTCAGGTATTCGCCGGCAATCTCCGCCAGGCGGCCCCGGAATGTCACCCGGTGCCACTCGGTTTCCTCCTTCTTCTCGCCGCTCGCTTTGTCGTTCCAGGCGAACGTCGTGGCCACCGAGACGTTTGCCAATGCGTTCCCGTCGGGCATGTACCGGGTTTCCGGATCGCGTCCGAGATTGCCGATCAGTATGACTTTGTTCACCGATGCCATATCAGGTTTCTCCTCCAAGTAGTCGCGTCACTGCATTTTCATCGAATGTGTCCGGATAGAACGTGAGCATCGCCACGCCGCGCTCGGGCACGACGACCGCATCGCGCACGCCGCGCAAACGCACCAGCTGCGCGCGCAGCATACTCGGGTCCGCCGCGGCCTTGACGAGCCGAAACTCCCGCCTCGCCACCGGTCCCGGGATGCGCATCGGCGCGGCAATAAGCAACCATAACGCAGCAAGCGCCGATCCGAATACAAATACCGAAACGGCGCCGTAATGCTGCGCCAGCGCCCCGCCGGCCGCTCCGCCGGCGAAAAGCCCAAGCGCCTGCGCGGTGTTGAATACGCCGATGGCTGCGCCGCGTGCCGAGACCGGCGCAACCCGCGACACCAGCGACGGCAGCATGGCTTCGAGCAGGTTGAACGCCAGAAAGAATCCCAGCAGTATCAGGCTGATGCCAGCGAGGCTGCTGAGCCACAGCAGGCTGGCAGCCTGTACCGCGAGCATCACCATGATGGCGGCGAGAAACACGGCCTTCAGCTTGCCCGCGCGCTCGGCCCAGAACATCGGCCCCAGCATCAGCAGGAAGGAGCCGCCGATCACCGCGAGGTACACCTTCCAGTGCTCAGCCAGCGGCAGCGCGCCATCGCTCACCAACGCGACCGGCACGACAACGAACATCGCCATCTGCATGCCGTGCAGCGCGAAAATGCCGAAGTTCAGCCGCAGCAGGTCCGGGTTGCGCAGAACCTCGCCCAGCGTCGCCGCCTGCACCCGGCGCGAGAGGTCGAGATTCTCGGTCGGTTCGGGCGGCACCACTCTGGTCACGATCAATATCGCGCCGGCCGCGAGCGCGCCGGTGAGTTCGAAAATGCCGCGCATGCCGCTCCAGCGATAGAGAACCGGCGCCGCCACCAGCGACAGCGCGAACACCAGGCCGATCGATGCACCGATCATCGCCATGATCTTGGTGCGATGCTGCTCGCGGGTCAGGTCGGCCGCGAGCGCCATGACCGCAGCGGAGATCGCCCCTGCGCCCTGGATGCAACGCCCGAGAATGACCAGGTAGATATCCGCTGCATAGGCCGCGACGAAGCTGCCGAGCGCGAACAGGACCAGGCCGGACACGATCACGCGCTTGCGGCCATAGCGGTCCGATGCCATGCCCATCGGAATGTGCAGCATCGCCTGCGTGAGCCCGTAGGCGCCCAGCGCAAGCCCGACCAGCGCATGATTGTCGCCGCCGCGCAGTTGCGGCGCATAGACCGCGAACACCGGCAGAATCAGGAACAGTCCGAGCATGCGCAACGCGAACAGCGACGCGAGCGACAATCCCGCCCGGATCTCGAATGACGACATCTTGTCCCGCACCGCACGATTGCGGCCGGGCGCGGGTCGAACGCTCATGGAATTTTGGGTAGCGCAGGACGGCGGGATCGCCGTATATTAGCAGGTTTCACCCAGCAGCCTTCGCGCATGCGTCTGGTCCCGCCGGACCAATCGCAGCGCAAGACCCGGCCAACATGGATCAGATTCGCATTCGCGGCGCACGCACGCACAACCTGCAGAATTTCAATCTCGATCTGCCGCGCAACCGGATGATCGTGATCACCGGGCTGTCCGGATCGGGCAAGAGTTCGCTCGCGTTCGACACGCTTTACGCCGAAGGGCAGCGCCGCTACGTCGAGTCGCTGTCGGCCTACGCGCGCCAGTTCCTGCAGTTGATGGGCAAACCCGACGTGGATCTGATCGAGGGCCTGTCGCCGGCGATCGCCATCGAACAGAAAGCGACCAGCCACAACCCGCGCTCGACCGTGGGCACCGTGACCGAAATCCACGATTACCTGCGGCTGCTCTACGCGCGCGTGGGAACGCCGTATTGCCCCGAGCATCAGCTGCCGCTGCAGGCGCAGTCGGTCTCGCAGATGGTCGATTCGGTGATGGCGTTGCCGCAGGACACCCGAATCATGATCCTGGCGCCCGTGGTCGCGGGCCGCAAGGGTGAGAACGCCGAGCTGTTTTCCGAACTGCGCGCCCAGGGGTTCGCGCGCGTGCGCATCGACACGAAGGTCTGCGAAATCGACTCGCTGCCCAGGCTGGCGAAGCACAGCAAACACAACGTGGACGTGGTGATCGACCGGCTCAAGGTCCGGCCCGACGCCCGGCAGCGAGCGGCCGAATCCTTCGAGACCGCACTGCGGCACGCGGAAGGCCGTGCGCTCGTCGTCGAGACCGACAGCGGCCGGGAACACATCTTTTCGGCAAAGTTCGCCTGCCCGGTCTGCAGCTACGCGCTGGCCGAACTCGAGCCGCGACTGTTCTCGTTCAACAACCCGATGGGCGCCTGTCCGGATTGCGACGGCCTGGGAACCATCAGTTTTTTCGACCCGAAACGCGTAGTCGCGTTTCCCAACCTTTCGCTTGCCGGAGGCGCGATCAAGGGCTGGGACCGCCGCAACCAGTTCTATTTTCAGATGCTCACCAGTCTCGGTGCGCATTTCGGCTTTGATGTCGAGGTTGCGTTCGAACGCCTGCCCGAGAGCATGCAGCACACGGTACTCTACGGCAGCAAGGAGCGCATCGCGTTCTCCTACCTCAACGAACGTGGCCGCACGTTCACCCGCGAGCATGCGTTCGAGGGCATCGTTCCCAACCTGGAGCGGCGCTACCGGGAGACCGACTCGATCGTGGTGCGCGAGGAACTGGCGAAGTATCTGAACTCCAAGCCCTGCCCGGCGTGCGATGGCACGCGCCTGAAGGCCGAGGCGCGCAACGTAAGAGTGGGCGCACGAGGCGACGAGCGGCCGATCTACGCTCTAAGCAGTCTTCCGCTCAGGGAGGGGCTGGCGTTCTTCCGCACGCTCGTGCTGCCGGGCCACAAACAGGCGATTGCAGAGCGGATCGTCAACGAAATCACCTCGCGGCTGCAGTTCCTGGTCAACGTCGGCCTCGATTACCTGTCGCTCGACCGCTCGGCCGACTCGCTCTCCGGCGGCGAGGCCCAGCGCATACGCCTCGCCTCGCAGATCGGCTCGGGGCTGACCGGCGTGATGTACGTGCTCGACGAACCTTCCATAGGCCTGCACCAGCGTGACAATGGCCGCCTGCTCGACACGCTGAAGACCCTGCGCGACCTGGGCAACACCGTCATCGTGGTCGAGCACGACGAGGAAGCGATCAACTGTGCCGACCACGTCGTGGACATGGGTCCCGGCGCCGGGGAGCACGGCGGGCGCATCGTCTCGCAGGGAACGCCGCAGGCCATCCGCGCCGACCGCGCCTCGCTCACAGGACGATACCTGTGCGGAGAACTCCGGATCGCGATTCCGAAGCGGCGCCACCGCGTCGATGGCGGCCGCATGCTGCGAGTGAAAGGCGCGTGCGGAAACAATTTGAAGAACATCGACCTGAACCTGCCGGTGGGCCGGTTCGTTTGCATCACCGGCGTGTCGGGCTCGGGAAAATCGACGCTGATCAACGACACGCTCTACAACGCCGTCGCGCACCACCTGTACGGCAGCCCCACCGAACCTGCGCCGCACGAGTCGATCACGGGGCTGGAGCACTTCGACAAGGTGATCAACGTCGACCAGAGCCCCATCGGCAGGACGCCGCGCTCCAATCCCGCAACCTATGCGGGGCTTTTCACACCGGTGCGCGATTTGTTCGCCGGCGTGCCGCCGGCGCGCGAGCGCGGTTACGGCCCCGGGCGTTTCTCGTTCAACGTCAAGGGCGGCCGCTGCGAGGCGTGTCAGGGCGATGGCCTGATCAAGGTCGAGATGCATTTCCTGCCCGACGTCTACGTGCCGTGCGACGTGTGCCATGGGCGGCGCTACAACCGCGAGACGCTGGAAATCCATTACAAGGGGAAGAGCATCCACGACGTGCTGATGATGACGGTGGAGCAGGCGCACGAATTCTTCCGCAACGTTCCGGCGGTCGAGAAGAAACTCCGGACCATGCTGGACGTCGGCCTGGGATACATCCAGCTCGGCCAGTCGGCGACCACGCTCTCCGGCGGCGAGGCGCAGCGCGTGAAGCTGTCGCTGGAACTGTCCAAGCGCGACACCGGCCGTACGCTGTATTTCCTGGACGAGCCGACCACCGGACTGCATTTTCAGGACATCGACCTGCTGCTGTCGGTGCTGCACCGGCTGCGCGACCACGGCAACACCGTGGTGGTGATCGAGCACAACCTGGATGTCATCAAGACGGCCGACTGGATCATCGACCTCGGACCCGAAGGCGGGGACGGCGGCGGCCGCGTCATCGCGCAGGGCACGCCCGAGGACATCGCGGCGACCGAGGCAAGCTATACGGGCCAGTACCTCAGGCCGGTACTGGGAAAGAAGAAGGCCGCATGAGCGAGGGCCCCAAGCCATGACGCTCACCGAATTGCGCTACATCGTCGCGGTGGCACGCGAAAGGCACTTCGGACGCGCCGCCGAATCCTGTTTCGTCTCGCAGCCGACGCTCTCGGTGGCGCTCAAGAAGCTCGAGGAAGAACTCGGCGTCACGCTGTTCGAGCGCGGTACCGGCGAGGTGACGCCGACTCCGATGGGCGCTCGCATCGTCGAGCAGGCTCAGCGTGTGATCGAACAGGCACAGGTCATCAAGGAGATCGCGAAGGCGGGCAAGGATCCGCTCGCGGGTCCGCTCAAGCTCGGCATGATCTACACCGTCGCGCCCTATCTGCTGCCGCAGTTGGTAAAGATCCTGCACAAGCGCGCGCCGCGGATGCCGCTCGTGCTGCAGGAGAATTACACGCACGTGCTGCGCGAACGCCTCAAGCAGGGCGAGGTCGATGCGGCTGTGCTGGCGCTGCCCTTCGAGGAGCCCGGGTTCGCGATCCCGCCGCTCTACGACGAGCCGTTCGTGGTCGCGGTACCGCGCGCGCACCGCTGGGCGACGCGCAAGTCGATCGCCCCGGACGAATTGAAGCGCGAAACCATGGTGCTGCTCGGGGCGGGCCACTGCTTTCGCGACCATGTCATCGAGGTCTGTCCGGAACTGGGGCGCTTCCAGGCCGCCGGCGACGGCATGCAGCAGAGCTTCGAAGGCTCGTCGCTCGAAACCATCCGCCAGATGGTCGCTTCCGGCATCGGCCTCACGGTGCTGCCCTCCTCGTCGGTGCCCGCGAAAACGCCGCGCGACAGCCTGCTCGCCTATGTTCCGTTCACACGCCCGGTTCCGAGACGGCGCGTCGTGCTCGTCTACCGCAAGAGCTTTCCGCGCCTGCAGGCGATCGATGCACTGCGAGGCGCGGTGCTCGATTGCGAATTGAACGGTGTCACCCCGCTTCGATGACGCCGCGCGCTAGCCTATGCATTGATCGGACCCGGCGCTTCTGCAATGGCGCTACGCGCGTTCCGACGGAGCAGGCCCGCAAGCGATGCACAGGTGGCCGTCTTTCGACCCGCAAGCGGCGCTGTCATTGCGCCAGCGCGGCATGAATTAGCTATCCTCTATCTGGACGATTATTACAATTAATTGGATTAATGGCGCTGCGACGCCTAGTCTTCGCTCCAGCGCGG
>MEQX01000006.1:9655-9826 GCA_001770415.1 Betaproteobacteria bacterium RIFCSPLOWO2_02_FULL_63_19
CGATTCGAAAAAAGGAGACGATCGATGAAGACAGCATTGAGCGCAGCACCTTCGGCGGGCTGTTTCACCTGCGGCCTGGAAACCCTAACCAGATTCTTCGCCGACTGCGCTGCGTTTAACGGCTAAGCCGACACGGATCGCGACAGAGTCGCACCAATCCCAGTTGCAACC
>MEQX01000007.1:0-20578 GCA_001770415.1 Betaproteobacteria bacterium RIFCSPLOWO2_02_FULL_63_19
AAGCGCAGGGAAGAGCAGGAGCGCAAGGCTCGCGAGGACGAGGAACGCAAGCGCAATGAGGAAGAGGAGCGCAAGGCCCGCGAGGACGAGGAACGCAAGCGCAGGGAAGAAGACGAGCGCAACCGCAAGGAGGAAGACGAGCGCAAGGCCCGCGAGGAAGAGGAACGCAAGCGCGAAGAGGAAGAGGAGCTTAGGGAGCGCGAGGAGGCCGAAGCCGCGGCGGAAGAATCGAAGACGCGGGACAAGGAGGGCGCGCGCGCGGCCGAGCAGGCGCGCAAAGAGGCGCGCGCACGCGAGCGGACCCTGGCGAGGGAAAGAAAGAAGGCCGGAATTGAAGCGCCGCCGTATGCGGCGGATGTTGAGCCCTACACGGAACGACCGGCCGGCGAACCGCGTCCGCCGCGGAACTGGGCGCGAACAATCACACTTGGATTCTTCGTGATCCTTGTCGCTGCCGTTGGCGTTGTCTACGTCGTTCCGATCGACGTCGCCCCGTACGAAAAGGCCGCGCAGGAGCGGTTCGGCGAAAAGGTGCGCATCGGATCAATCCAGATCCGGCCGCTGCCCGCGCCCTATCTATCGATGGAGAAGGTGTCGATTGGCGAGGCCGGCGCGGAGCGGCGGCTGCAGATTGCCTCAGTCAAGGCGGTGCCCGAATTCGGCTCGATTTTCGGCGCGCGGAAGGTGTTCAAGAGCGTCGAGATGGCGGGGATCTCGCTGCCGCAAGGCATGGTTGGCGGGGCGCTTTGGGGCAAGGGACGCGACGACGCCCTGCGAATCGAACGTGTCGTCATCAAGGGTCTGAAGCTCGATCTGAAGGGTATGGTCGTGCCACCTCTTGACGTCGATGCATCGTTTGGCACGTCGGGACTGGAGAAGGCACGCCTTGTGAATGACGAAAAGGGCGTGTCGGTCTCGCTAAAGGCAAACGGGGCGCAGACCGACATCGAGATTGAAGCCAAGACGCTGGAACTTCCTTTTGCGCAAAATATCGCGTTGAACGATTTTTTGGCAAAAGGCGCACTCGATGCACAGCAGCTGACGTTACGCGAGTTCGAGGCGCGCGCATTCGATGGAATTTTCGCCGGCAGTGCGCGTGTTTCCTGGCGCGGTGCGTGGGACTTTTCGGGCGCGTTCGAAGCACGGGCGATGGACGCGGCGAAACTGGCTGGTCCGATTGTCTCCACCGGCACGCTGGAGGGCAAAGGGGTCTACAGCATGAAGTCCGACCTGCCGGAAAAACTCGTTGCCAGCGCGCGAATCGAGGGGACCTTCAAGGTGACAAAAGGTTCGATCGCCGGTGTCGATTTGACCCAGATGCTGAGGGGCGCTCGTGTCACCGGCGGCAGCAGCCTGTTCTCCGAAATGACCGGAACCGCGGTGGCCGAACCCAGGGGGATCCAATTGCGTCAGATCCGATTTTCCGCAGGACTTCTTAGCGCAGGCGGATCGGTCGATTTGGATCCGCAACAGAACCTCTCCGGACGCCTGGAAGTAGAACTGCGGTCGCAGGCTCGCGCGACCGTGGCGATATCGGGCACGCTGGCGAAACCGGTCTTTCGGCGATAACACTCGCCATCGGTTCTAAGGCCGCCGTGGCGGCGCGTCGCCGGTACGGTATGCAGCGCGTATTTCAGCCGCTCGAAGGGCTCAACCGGATCCATGGAATCGAACTGCCTGCCAGCCATCCGAACGTTCAGGCGAGGGAAGGCAACGATGGACGGGTATAATTCGCCTTTCCCGACGTGTGCCGATGTCGACCATACTGAAGTTGCGCGGACCGGCGGCCCTTTCGGCCTTCAGGCTCGATAAACTCAACGCTCAACTCGCCCGCGTGCACCCTTCGCTTCGGGTGCTTCGTGCCGAGTACTGGCACTTCGTCGAACTGGAACACGCTCTGTCGCCCGATGCGATCCAGATCCTGCACCGCCTGCTCGACTATGGCGAGTTGACCCGCGACGGCGCGGTCGAGGGCGTCCTGGTACTGGTTGTTCCGCGCGTAGGCACGATATCTCCGTGGTCCTCGAAAGCCACCGACATTGCCCGCCATTGCGGTTTGGACGCCTTGCGCCGCGCGGAGCGCGGCATAGCCTATCGCCTCGACGGTGCGTCAGGTGAGCGGCTGCCGGCCGTGCTGAACCTTTTGCACGATCGAATGACCGAATCGGTATTCGAGAACTTCGAACAGGCGGAGCTTCTGTTCCGGCATTTTGAACCCAAGCCGTTGCAGACGGTGGACGTAAGTGCCGGTGGGGCACAGGCGCTCGACGCGGCGAATCTGCGGATGGGACTGGCGCTTTCCGCCGATGAGATCGATTACCTGTTTGAGCACTATCGCGCCATCGGCCGCGATCCAACCGATGTCGAACTCACGATGTTCGCGCAGGCGAATTCAGAGCACTGCCGCCACAAGATATTCAACGCGAGCTGGGTGGTGGACGGACATGCGCAGCCGCACTCGCTGTTCGACATGATCCGCAAGACCCATCAATTGCACCCGCAAGGAACGATCGTTGCCTATTCGGATAACGCTGCAATCATGGCCGGGCGTCTTACGCAGCGGTTCTATCCGGATGCCGTGGGGCGTTACGGATCGCGGGAGGAACTCACGCACACGCTGATGAAATGCGAAACGCACAATCATCCGACCGCCATCTCGCCTTTTCCCGGTGCCGCCACGGGGTCCGGAGGAGAGATTCGGGACGAAGGTGCCACGGGGCGCGGAGCACGGCCAAAAGCCGGACTGTGCGGGTTCTCGGTGTCCAATCTGCTCATACCCGGCTTCGAACAGCCCTGGGAAAGATCCGCAGGGATGCCCTCACGCATCGCCTCGAGCCTTGCCATCATGCTCGAAGGACCGATAGGTGCGGCATCCTTCAACAATGAATTCGGCAGGCCAAACCTGACAGGCTATTTCCGCGCGTTCGAGGCGAGGGTGGGCGGCATCGTGCGCGGCTATCACAAGCCGATCATGATCGCCGGCGGCATCGGCAACATCAATGCCATGCATGCGGCCAAGGAACCGCTGCCCGACGGTGCGCTGCTGATTCAGTTGGGCGGACCCGGCATGCTGATCGGCATGGGGGGCGGCGCGGCCTCGAGCATGGACACCGGCGCCAATGCCGAAGACCTGGACTTCGACTCGGTTCAGCGGGGAAACGCCGAAATCCAGCGCCGCGCCCAGGAAGTGATCGACCGCTGCTGGCAGCTCGGGACCGACAATCCGATCCTGTCCATCCACGACGTGGGCGCGGGCGGGATTTCGAACGCATTGCCGGAGATCGTGTACGGCGCCGACCGGGGCGCGCGCATCGATCTTCGTGCGGCGCCCAGCGAGGAGCCCGGCATGTCGCCGCGCGAAATATGGTCCAACGAGGCGCAGGAACGCTATGTGCTCGCGGTTGAGCCGGCGAGGCGCGCGCAGTTCGAGGCGATTTGCGCGCGCGAACGTTGCCCGTTCGCGATTGTCGGCTCCGCAACCGCAGCGCGTCGGCTGCGCGTGGACGATCCCTATTTCGGCAATACACCGGTGGACATGGAGACGCAGGTCTTGTTCGGCAAGCCGCCACGCATGACGCGCGATGTGCGCCGCATGGCGTCCGTGATCGAACCGCTTTCGTTCGAAGGAATGGTACTCAAGGAGGCCTGCTATCGTGTAATGCGGTCTCCGACGGTCGCCAACAAGATGTTCCTGATCTCCATCGGAGACCGGACCGTCGGCGGCCTGTGCGCGCGTGACCCCTTGGTGGGCCCTTGGCAGGTGCCGGTGGCGGACTGCGCGGTGACGCTGCTGGATTATTCCGGCTTTGCGGGCGAAGCCTACGCGATGGGGGAGCGTACGCCACTCGCGCTTATCGACGCGGCGACGTCGGCGCGAATGGCGGTTGGGGAGGCGCTCACGAATTTGGCGGCGGCGCGCATCGAGTCTTTGACGCGCGTGAAGCTCTCTGCCAATTGGATGGCGGCGGCCGGGTATCCGGGTGAAGACGCCGCGCTGTACGACGCCGTGCGGGCCGTCGCGCTCGACCTCTGCCCGAAACTGGGCATTTCGATTCCGGTGGGCAAGGATTCGTTGTCGATGCGCACCGTGTGGCAGGACGGCGACGAGAGGCGGGAGGTGGTAGCGCCGCTTTCGCTGATCGTTTCGGCATTCGCTCCTTGTGAGAATGCGCGGACAACGCTGACGCCGCAGTTGCGCACCGATTGCGGGCCTACAGAACTCCTGCTGATCGACCTCGGGCGCGGGCGGGACAGGCTCGGCGGTTCGATCCTCGCACAGGTCTACGAGCGCTTCGGAAACCAGGCGCCCGACCTCGACGAATCCAAAGCGCTGTTGGACTTCTTCGAGTGCATCCAGGCCCTCGCAGGCGACGGTCGACTGCTCGCCTACCACGACCGCTCCGACGGCGGGTTGTTCGCCAGTGTGTGCGAAATGTCTTTTGCCGGCCGCACCGGAATCACCATCGACCTGGACGGCGCGAGCCGCGACGCAGCCACGTCCGGTGCGGTAGCGGACGATGAAGCGAACCACGCCGCGGATCTCCCGGTTAAACCGATTAGGGGGGACGATCTGCATCGCGTGCTTGCGGCACTGTTCGCGGAGGAACTGGGCGCGGTCGTCCAGGTGCGCACGCAAGACCGAGCGACCGTGGTAGCGGCGCTGAGAGCGGCGGGACTGGTCGTGCACCGGATCGGAGCGCCGAACGAACGCGATGAAATCCGACTGGTGCACCGTACCGGAGTGGTCTTTGCGGAGCCGCGCATCGCGCTGCAGCGCGCCTGGTCGGAAGTGAGCTATCGGATGCAGGCGCTGCGGGACAACCCGGAATGCGCGTGCGAGGAATACGACCGCCTGCTGGACGGTGGGGATCCGGGGCTGCATTCGATGCTCACATTCGATCCGGCGCAGGACGTCGCTGCGCCGTTCATCGCCTCCGGTGCTCGTCCCCGTATCGCGATCTTGCGCGAGCAGGGGGTCAACGGACACGTCGAGATGGCAGCCGCGTTCGACCGCGCCGGATTCGAGGCCTGGGATGTCCATATGAGCGACATCATCGAGGGCAGAATGTCGCTTGCGCAGTACAAGGGGTTTGCCGCCGCCGGCGGTTTTTCCTACGGTGACGTGCTGGGCGGAGGCGCGGGCTGGGCCAAATCGATTCTGTTCAACCAGCGGGCGCGCGACGAATTTGAAGCGTTCTTCGGGCGTTCGGATACGTTTGCGCTCGGCGTCTGCAACGGTTGCCAGATGATGAGCCATCTGCGCGGCCTGATACCCGGTGCCGGAGCCTGGCCGCGTTTCCTGCGGAATCGTTCCGAGCAGTTCGAGGCGCGGTTCGTGATGGCCGAAGTGACGCCGAGCCCGTCGCTGTTCTTCATGGGCATGGCGGGAAGCCGTATCGCGATCGCGACCGCGCATGGCGAAGGCCGGGCCGTATTCGACGGGCCGGAAAGCGAGGAGAAGGCGCTGCTCGCGCTGCGCTTCGTCGATAACCGGGGCGCTCCCGCGAAGACCTATCCGCTCAACCCGAACGGATCGCCGCAGGGCGCAACCGGATTCACGACCGCAGACGGCCGGTTCACCATCGTCATGCCGCATCCGGAGCGCGTCTTCCGGACCGTACAGCAGTCCTGGCATCCGGAGGGCTGGGGGGAAGAGGGACCGTGGCTGCGCATGTTCCGCAATGCCAGGTGTTGGGTAGGCTAGCCTGATCGCTACCGGTCGCGCGCCAAGGCGACCCTATTCGATTCTTGCTTTCGCACGCAGATTGTTCACCAGCTGCTGAACCTCCTGGCGCTGCAACATGTTCGTGATCTGAGACCGTACGGTGTCGAATGCCGGGAACTTCGCCTCCCGCACGTCGTCGAGACGGATCACATGAAACCCGAACTGGCTGCGCACCGGAGACTCGGTGGTCTTGCCCTTCTGCAGCTTCATCAGTGCGTCGCCGAAGGGCTTTACATAGGTGGTAGCCGGCTGCCAATCGAGCTCGCCGCCTTTCTCCCGTGAACCGATGTCTTTGGACTGTTTTGCCAGCTCCTCGAATTTGCCGCCTTTCCTGAGCTGCGCGATGATGTTTTTTGCGTCGGCTTCCTTTTCGACCAGGATATGGCGCGCCTTGTATTCCTTGGCGCCCCGTTGTGCCTTGGCCTTGTCGTATTCGGCGTGCAGCGCTGCCTCGGTGATCGGGTGCGTCTTCAGGTGATCCTGAACATAGGCCTGAAATATGATCTGCTGGCGCAGGACGTCGAGCTGGGCCAGGACCTCGGGATCCTTGCTTACTCCTTTGCGGTCGGCCTCCTGCACGACGAGTTCCCAGGCCACCAGCTGGTCGAGTATCGCTTTGCGCAACTGTTCGTTGTCCTGCTTGCCCTGCTCAGACTGCATCTTGGCGAGAAATTCGACGCGCGACCTCGGGATCACCTTGCCGTTGACAGTTGCCGTCTTGTCTGCGGATTTGGGATCCGCTTGGGCCGGGTTGGCCACATCTTTCGAACTCTGAGCCGATGCGGGAGATGCGACCGCAGCGGCGAGGAGCAGACCAGCGAGCAGGGGAAACGCTTTCATTACTGCTCCTTTCGGACGTCGGGATCAAGGGATCGCATCATAGCTCATCCGGCGCTAACGCATGGATGGCCAGCGCGTGAATATGTTCACGAATCAGCGGGCCCAGCGCGTCGTAGACCATCCGGTGCCGTGATAGACGGTCCCGACCCGCGAACCGAGCCGAGACGATCGTCAGCCGGAAATGGCTTCCCCCCGCCTTCCAGCCCGCGTGTCCGAGATGTTGATCGGATTCATCCCGCAGTTCCACCGAGATCGGTTCGAGCTCCGCGAGACTCGCCTGGATGGACTCGGCGAGATTCATGTGCGGTCCCTTGCGCCGGTGATGTTGCGGACAAGATTCAAGATTGCTCCTTTTCCTGTATGTGGCGCGCGAGAAACAGCGCCTGGACCACGATGAAGACCAGCATCAGGCCCATGCCGCCGAAAAGCTTGAAATTTACCCAGGTATCGGTGGAAAAATTGAACGCGACATACAGGTTCGCGGCGCCCATGAACGCGAAAAATCCCGCCCAGCTCCAGTTGAGCTTCCGCCAGGCCGTCTCGGGCAGGGAGATCTGCCCGCCCACGGCCGAGCGGATCAGATTCCTGCCGAACAGCAGCTGAGCCCCGAGAAGCACCGCGCCGAAAAGCCAGTAGAGGACGGTTGGTTTCCACTTGATGAACGTTTCATCCCGGAGCAGCAGCGTGGCGCCACCGAAGATAACGATGATCGCGAGCGTCACCCACATCATGTTTTCCACTTTGCGCCGCCTGATTTTCAGCCACGCGATCTGCGCGAACGTCGTAGCGATCGCGACGGCCGTTGCCCAGTAGATGTCGACGATCTTGAAAACGACGAAGAACAGGACAACCGGGAGCAGGTCAAAAAGAAATTTCATCTTCTTATTATATGTTCGACCGTCAGAATGCATGCACCCGTCTGGTTCGGACGGGCAGCGGTGCTTTCAGGCGCGCTTGTCCAGTTTGAGTGACGCCGAATTGATGCAATAGCGCAGGCCGGTCGGTTCCGGTCCGTCTTCGAAGACGTGTCCAAGATGCGCGTCGCAATTCGCGCACAATACCTCGGTGCGGGTCATGAACCACGAATTGTCTGTTTCGCTGCGAACGTTTGCAGGGTCGTGCGGCGCCCAGTAGGATGGCCACCCGGTCCCCGAATCGAATTTGGTCTCGGAGCTGAACAGTTCAGAGCCGCAACAGATGCAGCAATAGATGCCCTTTTCCTTGCAGTTGTGGAACTCGCCGCTGAAGGCGCGTTCGGTGCCTTTTCTGCGCGTGACGTTGTACTGCATGGGCGTGAGCTGGGCACGCCACTCGGCATCCGTCTTTTCGACTTTCCCGCTCATGCTGATGTCCTCACTTGGATCGTGTCATCTGTGCCGCGGCCCGCATTCTACACGCTGCCGCCGGTCCGGCTCGGGGGGCGCCGTGAGACGTCCGTGGTCCTGCACTCGGCATTAGAATGCGGCGCGGGTTGTTGGTTCATGGCCGATGACCTTTGTTCCAACATGGGTGCCTGCGCCGGTTTGTTGCCTCGGCGGGGGAGCTGAATCGCGCGATGGCACTTTAAACTCTAGGAGGTTCGCATGCCGGTGGTGAAGGCGGTCGAGTATGCAGAAGCGTCCGCGGCAGCCCGCGCGAAGGGCATGACCGACGACATGCTCGCCGAACTGCTCGCCGTGGTGGGTCTGGCGAACGAAACGAACCTGCTTGCCAACGGGTACCGGGTTCCGGTGGACGATCAGTTTAAGGCCTGATCCGGTATAGGGAACGCTCGGCGCGCTGGCGATCAGAGCACTTCTGCCGCCTGGTCGGCGAGGCGGGAGCGTTCGCCCCGCTTCATCGTGACGTGGCCCGAATGCGACCAGCCCTTGAAGCGGTCGACCACATAGGTCAGACCGGAACTTCCTTCGGTGAGGTAGGGCGTATCGATCTGGGCGATATTTCCCATGCAGATGACCTTGGTTCCCGGTCCGGCGCGTGTGATCAGCGTCTTCATTTGCTTGGGCGTGAGATTCTGAGCCTCGTCGATGACCAGATATTTGTTGAGGAACGTCCGCCCGCGCATGAAATTAAGTGACTTGATCTTGATGCGGGATCGGATCAGATCGCTGGTCGCAGCGCGGCCCCATTCACCGGCATCCTCGTCAGTCTTGTTGAGAACCTCCAGATTGTCCTCGAGCGCGCCCATCCAGGGGCTCATCTTTTCCTCCTCGGTGCCGGGCAGAAAACCGATGTCGTCGCCGACCGGCACAGTGACGCGCGTGAAAATGATCTCGGAGTACAGCCTGGTTTCCAGCGTTTGCATCAGACCAGCGGCGACCGTGAGCAGCGTTTTTCCGGCGCCTGCTTGGCCGATGAGGCTGACGAAGTCGATGTCCGGATTCATTAGCAGGTTGAGTGCGAAATTCTGTTCGCGGTTTCTCGCGTTGATTCCCCACACGTTGTTCTTGACGTGGGTGTAATCCTTCACCGTCTCCAGTAACGCGGTACGGCCGTCGACTTCCTTTACCGCCGCGTAGAGCGGGCGCTCACCTTCCTGGAACACGAACTCGTTGAGCATGAGGCTATGACACAGCGGACCGCGTATGCGGTAGTACGTGCGGCCTTCCTTCTTCCACGACTCCATCTTGTGGCCGTGCTTGTCCCAGAAGTCATCGCCAAGCTCGCGCATGCCCGTGTACAGAAGCTCGGAGTCCTCCAACACCTTGTCGTTGAAGTAATCTTCCGCAGGCAGACCCAACGCGCGCGCCTTGATGCGCATGTTGATGTCCTTGGAGACCAGAATCACGTTGCGCTGCGGCTGCTGCTTCTGCAGGTAAATGAGCACGCCGATGATATTGTTGTCGGCTTTGCCCATCGGCAGACTGGATGGAATGTATCCATTGATCGCCTGGGTCTGCAGATACAGGCGGCCGGTCGCGGTGTCGGTGTCGTTGCGGGCGAGCTTGATCCCGCGCTCGATGTCGCCAGTGGCATGGCTGATGATGTCGTCCAGAAACCGGCTCGCCTGACGTGCGTTGCGCGCGACTTCCGACATACCCTTCTTGTTGTTGTCCAGTTCCTCCAGCGTCATGATGGGAATAAAAATGTCGTGCTCGGCGAACCTGAACAGGCTCGTGGGGTCGTGCATCAGGACGTTGGTATCGAGTACGAACAGCTTGGTGAGCGCTTTCGCGGAGCGCTTCCGGGACGGAGTCATCGGCGCTGCATAGTCGGCGGCAGATTGCTCGGCGTTGACGAAGAACCCTTCAGACGAGTGTTTTAACAAAGTTGAGGACCTCCTGGACATGTCCCGGGACCTTGACACCGCGCCACTCTCGGCGCAGCACGCGCCTCCCGTCAAGCACGAAGGTGCTGCGCTCGATGCCGCGGACCTGTTTGCCGTACATGTTCTTCATCTTGATTACGCCGAACAGGTTGCACACCTTTTCATTTTCGTCGGACAGCAGGTCGAAGGGGAAGCCCATTTTCGCCTTGAAGTTCTCGTGGGATTTGAGGCTGTCGCGCGAAATGCCGACGACCTCGCAGCGGGCTTCCTTGAACTCCGGGTAAAGGTCGCGGAAGTTCGAACCCTCGGTCGTGCAGCCTGGAGTGTTGTCCTTGGGATAGAAATAGATGACGAGAAACTTGTCGGCCAATTCCGAGAGCCGGAATGTCCCGCCTCCGGTGGCCGGCAGGGAGAAGTCGTCTACCGCCTCATTGAGCATCGATATGCTGACCACGCGTCAATTGAACTCCAATCCGGCGCCAAAATCAAGTACGGATTTCATAGGGTTATGGAAGAAATTTGATAAGTCTTGTGAAAGAACCAGGTGGATGGCGGCGCCGGCCGTTTCGATCGTTCGGCTCTCGAATTCCGGAAACAGCCGGCTCACGCGAGGAACTCCGGGCCCTGGCGAGCCAGTGGTCCGCTGCGACCGGCGATTTCCCCGGCGATCACTTCATGGCGCGGCAGGTCGGAGGTGCGCAGCGTGGCGTGCAACTCGCGCATCGCGACCAGTTCATAGCCGAGCGACTTCCATCCGGCGAGCATGTCCTCGAACACGCCCGAAAGGCGGCCACCCTCGATTTCGGCATGCAGCGTGTACACGTGACCGGTCGGTCTGGGATGCTCGCACGCGCTGAGCAGGGTCCCGGCGGCATTGGCAACCGTGACCCCTCCGGTCCCGATCACTTCGTCCAGCGTCGGCAGCGTCGTGGGAAGCTGGGCGCACGCGACCGGCTCGGCGCGGATCACCGGGACGAAAGGATGGGTGCCACGCGTGTCCGAGCAGTAGTCGAAGCCCAGCCGCTGCGTCAGGCGGAACGCGTGGATGTTCATCTGCCACCCCGCGGCGCCATGCACGCGTGCACGTTGGCCAAAGATTTCCGCATATCGATCCGCGGCAAGACGCATTTGGGTCTCCGTCCAGAGCTGGTCGGCGCCCGCAACGCCGTCTTGCCATTTGGCGTGGTCCCAGGTGTGTAGGCCTGTTTCGAAACCTTCATCACGGGCACGGCGCATGATCGCGGCGCAGGACCGGCCGATGTCCGGCCCGGGCAGCAGCGTGCCGTAAAGCAGGGTCTTCAGTCCGTAATGCGAAACCACCGAAGTGCGCGAGACCTTCTTGAGAAAACCGCGGCGCAACACTCGTCTGATCGCGCGACCGGTGTGGTCGTGCCCGAGGCTGAAAAGAAACGTGGCTCCCGCCTGGTGGCGATGCAGAATTTCGATCAGCCGCGGCACACCCTCACGGGTGCCGCGGTAGGTGTCGACGTCAACCTTGAGCGCGAGCTTCAATCGACGAGGTGTCGCGCCTCGGCGACGTGGGTCCGATAGGCGTCGAAGGTTCTCTTGAGGGCCTGCTCCATGTCGATTCTCGGACGCCAGTCGAGGTCGCGCATCGTGTTGGTGATCTTCGGCACCCGATTCTGAACATCCTGGTAGCCCTCGCCGTAATATTGTTTCGCCGTGGTGTCCACCAGCTTCACCTTGCGCGCGTTCGACCTGTACTCTGGATAGCCGAGGGCCAGTTTCACCATCATCCGGGCAAGTTGCTTCACCGAGTGGTTGTTCCTCGGGTTGCCGATGTTGTAGATCTGCCTCGCGGCGACATTGTTCCGATTCTCTATGATCCGCAACAGCGCATCGATGCCATCGTCGATGTACGTGAAAGCGCGTTTCTGTCGGCCTCCGTCCACCAGCTTGATGTTTTCACCGCGCACGATGTGCCCCAGAAACTGGGTAATCACCCGCGAACTGCCTTCCTTGGCGGTATTGATCGAATCCAGTCCGGCGCCGATCCAGTTGAAGGGGCGAAACAGCGTGTAATCGAGGCCTTTCTGCATGCCATAGGCGTGGATTACGCGGTCCATCAGCTGTTTTGCACAGGAGTAGATCCAGCGCGGTTTGTTGATCGGTCCCAGGATCAGTTCGGATGCTTCCGGGTCGAAGGCCGTGTCACGGCACATGCCGTACACCTCCGAGGTCGACGGAAAGATGAGCCGTTTGCCATGTTTCACGCAGGAACGCACGATCGGAAGGTTCGCCTCGAAATCCAGTTCGAACACGCGCAGCGGTTCCTTTACGTAGGTCGCGGGCGTTGCGATGGCCACCAGGGGCAGCACCGTGTCGCATTTGCGTATGTGGTATTCGATCCACTCCCGGTTGATGGTAATGTCGCCTTCAAAGAAATGAAAGCGCTTCTCGCCGAGAATGTCCTCGACGCGGTCGGTCTGCATGTCCATGCCGTAGACCTCCCAGTCGGTGGAGGCGAGGATCCGGTTGGACAGGTGATGGCCGATGAAGCCGTTGACGCCGAGGATGAGGATTCTTTTCATTTTTCGGAGGAGGGTTGAATGGGCCGGCCTGGAATATTGATTCAATTTGAGGCTGCAGCGGAAGATTCTACCGCGTCGGCCATTCCTCCGACGTGGTGGTGAGTCACGCCGGAGTGCGCAGGACGAAGACGAACCTTCCCCAGATTTTGTTGACACCGGGTCTTCACGCCAGCTGTTCATACGTCGCGGGCAGCACGTAGTTCAAGGACGAGTGTAGTCGAGAGCCGTTGTAGAAGGGAATGTAGTCGCGCACTGCCGATTCGATCTCGTCGTCCTGGGTGAAGGTCTGGCCATGTACAATTTCCCATTTCATCGAGTGGAAGAACGACTCGATAAAGACCTTGACATCTAACGAGGTCACCGGCGCTGCGCGGCTATATCGCGCAGCGTCCGGTGGACCGCAGAGTTTGACGTCATTGCTTACCTGCTTTCAGCACCTTCAAGAGGCGCTCGCGAATGCTTCTTGCATCGCGCCCGTAATGGGCCTCACGATGGTCATTGGGACAGAGCGCGACAACATTGCTCGCACTGTCCGCACCACTTTCGGCAAGAGAGATAACGTGGTGCGTTTAAAGAAACGTTCTGCCGTCAGGAAGCTGAAAACCGGAGGCACCGCAAAGTTCGCACTTCCCCTGGGCACGGGAAAGTGCGAAGTCGCGCACTTCACGGTCGCGATTACGAACGGTGGTAGTGACGTTGCGTGTTCCTGGCGTACCATCTGGCGGCGGAGGAAGTGAAAACTGATCTGTGTAGGCAGACGGGATGGCGCCTCGGCGGACAATGGCCTCTCCCGTTGATTCGTTGTACGCAGTTACCGCCCATTGGATGGGGTCTAGGAGCCGCGCCGATACCTCGGGGGGGTGCCGTCTAGCACAATGACTCGGACCGGTAAGCCGGCTCGATATGCCAAAGCCACGGCTTTTTCCAAGTGCCGCCGCCTTGCCCTTCGAGCCGCATTTTCTTCCGTGCGTGCAGCTGGGCCGCGGAACTTCAGGTGTTGTTTAATCGCGCCGTTCGCCTCGACTATTGAACTGAACCAGAGATTCAGGACAACGAGAACGCCGGGTTGGACGAAGGACCACGAGTAGCAAGTGTCCATTGCTGTAAATCGGTTTTGACGGTAAGCAGCAATGATCGCGATGCGAAGGGCTTCAGCCTTATTCGCGGTGCTCACGCCAGGAGCATCAAAGAAAATCTTCATATGATCGGCAATCGTCTCGGCGTAACTCCAACCGTAGCGTCCTTCTTCTGCCATTAGGCGATAGCTGGCAAGAAACTGCGGGACTCTGCCTTAGAGATGCGAGATCCTGATACCAATTAGCCTTGGGGAGCGCGCAGCAACATTCGATAACAGCAAATAGAGGGCCGAGAATATCGTCCGCAAGTAAACGCTTGTCGATCAGATAGTCCAGGGCGTACTCAAAACTGCCAGTCATCAACTGTGCGTCGAGCACGATTGGCAAGAACCTCGGACTCCGATCCACCGGCTTGTAACGCGCCATCCTCTTCTCCCTCACATCGTCTCCTTCGAGTAACGATTGAAGGCACCTGCCGAGGACGTGCTTCAGAACTTTTTATACAGCCTCAACGGCTTGCATAATGCTGATATAGTGAGCACCATGGCTGGAGCGATGATCTATACGTTCGGGAATTGCACGCTCGACGTTGGCCGGCGCGAACTGCGGTATGAGGAAGATCTCGTCTCCGTCGAGCCGCAGGTTCTGGACCTGTTGCAGTACCTCGTCAAGAACGGCGATCGGGTAGTAAGTAAGGACGATCTCATTGCGAACGTGTGGAACGGTCGCATCGTTTCGGATTCCACTCTCACCAGTAGAATTTCTGCAGCCCGACGAGCAATAGGCGATAGCGGAGGCAACCAGCGATTGATCCGCACCATTTCTCGCAAGGGGTTCCGCTTTGTCGGAGAAATTCGAGCGGATGGGGGCCCTGGTGGCGCAAGCTCTGCGAGGACAGACGCAGCGGAAGTGCGGGAAGAGGCGATTCTGCCCTCAGTGGAGCTCGAGGCGCCTCGGCTTCCCGACCAGCCCTCGATCGCGGTTATGCCATTTACAAACATGTCCGGAGATCCGGGGCAGGAATATTTCAGCGATGGAATCACTGAAGATGTCATAACCGGCCTGTCGCGCTTGCGGTGGTTCTTCGTCATTGCACGTAACTCGACATTTACGTACAAGGGGCAACCCACAGAAGTCCGGCAGGTGGGACGCACGCTTGGTGTCCGCTACATCCTCGAAGGAAGCGTGCGCAAGAGCGGCGAGCGGATGCGGGTTACAGCCCAGCTCATAGACGCAGTTGCGGGATGCCATATCTGGGCGGAACGATATGACCGCGAGCTGACGGAAGTATTTGCGCTTCAGGACGCGATAACGGAAAGCGTTGTAGCGTCCGTCGAACCGAGGCTCTTGGCTGCGGAGGGCATACGAACGCGGGGGCGGTCAGTCGAAGATCTGGGCGCATGGGATCTCGTTGCCCGGGCACTGTCCCATTTCTGGACATTGCGTTCCGCCGAAAGCGAGGCTGCAATCGCTATTTTGCGGCAGGCTGTCGACCGGCATCCGACGTACGCGCCAGCGCACAGTCTGCTCGCTTTCGCTCTTCTCGTTGCGGCGCACATGGGGTGGCCGCCTTCCGGAGACCACAGGGACTATGTCGAGCGCTTGGCGCGACGTGCATTTGATCTCGACGAACGCGATCCTTGGGCCCAGATGGCGCTTGGGTACCTTGGCTTTTCGAGGCGCCAGACGGCCGAAGCCGTTCATCACTTTCGGACAGCTATCGAGCTTAATCCGGGTTTTGCGGGAGCATACGGATATATGGGCTGGGCACTGGCGCACGACTGGCAGTCAGTTGAAGCGATCCAAAACCTCCAGCAAGCGATAAGGATGAGCCCGCATGACCCGTTCAATGTTTTTTATATGGCGGGACTTGCCGCGGCCCACTATCTGGAGGGGCGATATACCGTCGCCGCCGAATGGGCAAGAAAAGCGATCCAGCTCCGCCCTGGCCATCTCGGCGCACGTCGTAAACTTTGTGCCAGCCTGGCCCAGGCCGGGCTTGACGAGGAAGCGGCGTCTGAACTGGCTCAATTGCGGGAACTGCAACCGGGGATATCGATTGCCTGGATCAAACAGGCGGTACCCTACACACCGAAACCGATGGCACACTTCGTGGAGGGCATGCGCAAAGCCGGATTGGCGGACGACTGAGTGCCGAGTCGTAGTGCAACCTAATCGTGAGGGCAGCGCCACCCTGCGAATGCTCGCGACACGGCTTTTCCCGACCGAGAGACCGCTCTGGGTCGGCTCCGCTCGTTGACCGATGGACGCAAACGGACCATGACGGACCTGCACGCAAATACAATCGTGCTCGGCGAAAAGGGGCATTCAAAAATGCCCTTCACTTTATAAAATACTAGCGGGCATGACAATTCAAGCGAGCATAACGGTTCTGCTTGTTGGGATTGCAATTCTGGGCTTCCTGCTTGGCTTGTTCTATCTGAAGGACCGGCTCCAAAGTCCGACACTTGCCCGTCTCGCTCACAGTGAATTGCTCATGCGGTTTACCGTGATTGCAGCTGCACTGATCGTAGTCGGCATTCTGCTGTTGTTCAATAAGCTGGTCTCCTGACGATCCCGTAATTTAACCGTCCGATTTGGGTGAGTAGTGTGAATTCGCCGATATGACAAGCTGCAGCTCGGCCTAACCCAACTTCCACAGTTGGCGGTGATTTTCGCCGATAGCGTTGCTTCCAAATCTCCCGACCAATTCAGAGTCGCCAATGTCGCCGATCCAGGGCGTTCTCCTCTGAAAAACGTTGGGACACTACTGATGATTTGTGTTTCCTTGAGAATTGATGGTTCTGGTTCAAAGTCGATCGAGAGGCGGCATGCCTGGAAAATTGTGTATCCCGATCTATTCTCAGTGCATGCACTTTGTACGCACCAGAATGGTGATTGGATCGAGTCCGAACTCTTTGCCGACAGTGGTCCCGAACTGCACCAGCCACTTCTCCTGTGCTGCATAGGCGAGCGCTTCCCGGGCTTGTGCGCATTCGTATTTCAGCTGGCCCAAATTCTGCAGGTGATGAACGATTTCATGCACCAGCACGGATACTTGCGCGGGTGTAGTACCGGTCCAGCCGTCTTTCAGATAAATCGTGCGGCGCGTGTCGTCGTAAAGGGCGTCGACTTCACGCTCGAAGTGGGAGATCGATTGATTCTGAACTGCCCTGATCGAGGCCGCGCCGGAGCCACTGCCAACGCGAAGACCAAAGGTATGCATTTCCTCCGGGGTGACGAACTCGACGTGTGGGGAGTCATATATTGCTGGTAGATCAGTATTCGCCGAGAGCCAAGCGACAATGTCCGTCAGCACTTTCTGTGCCGGCATGGAGCTACTAATTGGACTTGGCAAAGGGCTTGCGCCTGAGGTGATCTCGACCCGACTTACGAACAAGGTGACGATTGAAAAAGTACCGAGAACGGCAAGTGCCTGGAAAAAGCGTCTTGATATGAGCATAAAATAATCCCATCAAAGAAGACCTTTTTATGCTCCGGATGCGACAGGCTGTCCTTGAGATTAGCTTGATTTAGCGCTGATTTTTCCCTTCCTTTTTCTCGAGACCTAACGAGCCTGTATAAAAACCCGGTTTCCGGGCGAGATTAGCTCGGCGCGGTCGAGTTGCACGCAAGCTTGCCTGATGATGGTGCTCCTTTGTCTTGCGGATCCCGCCCTTCTCGGAGCGGCGCTCGGCGTGGCTTGCGAGAAAATGCCGGATAGGCTTCGCCTCGATGCGCGCGGCGTTGGCAGCTTCGTCCTCGTTCACCTCGACGCGCTCGTCTCGGCCGCGGTGCGCCTGGAGCATCGTCGCCACCGCAGCCTCCGTCCGCTCAGCCTCGTGCGCAAGCTCGGCATGGGTGCCGCTTCTGCGCTTGTCGGCGTTGCTCGGCAACTTCACCCCGTCGATCGCGAACATCTGCCTTCCGATCAATCCTTGCCGGTCGCGAATCACCAGCGCCTGCGTGAAGATCTCCGAGACCTCCCCGGCCAGTTCCCGAACAAACTTCGCAATCGTCGTGAACTGTGGCGCACTGTCCCCCGAGATCGCCATGAACAGTACGTTCTCACGGCATAGGCGCTCGATCGCACGACTGCTCGCGATGCCACGCCTGTAGGCCAAGAGCACGATCTTGAGCATCACCGCCGGATCGTAGGCCGGCGCACCAGTCTCGTCATTGCGGTAGCGTGCCGCCACGCCCGACAGATCAACCTCGTTGTCGATCAGATAGTCCAGGGCGTACTCAAAACTGCCAGTCATCAACTGTGCGTCGAGCACGATTGGCAAGAACCTCGGACTCCGATCCACCGGCTTGTAACGCGCCATCCTCTTCGCGCCTGATCGCGGCGATCACGTCTCCCGCAATCGCTTGCGCGATCAGGTATCACTTCGTGCAGTAGTAGATTTCGCCGCTGGCTGGCGTTAATCCCATTGTTACAGTTTCCTCGCCATTGGCCAAATCCTCCACCTTGCTGACCTGGACGGTGAATCCGGCATCCCGAAGTCGCTCAACATAGTCCGCACCATAGCGTCTGACGTGATCTTCCTGACCAAAGGCCTCCAATCGCGCCTTCGGGTCGACGATCGACGGATCTTCGAATGTCCTATCACTTTCGATGGGGACAAGGAGTATCGCCCACCCTTCGTCCTTGAGAACCCTGAAGAACTCCCTCATCGCCCGCCTGTCGTCAGGAACATGCTCGAACACGTGGCTGCAGTAGATGAGGTCGAATGACTGGTCGCCATAGTGAATATCCGAAATATCCATCTTCACCATGGCGCGAGGGCTGAACAGGTCGGCGGTCACGTATCCGCCACCCAGCCGTTTTCTGAGCCGCGGCTCGAGGCAGGGTTCCGGCGCTACGTGGAGCATCGTCTTGGGCCTGCCGTCAAAGAGGTCGGTCTTTTCACTAAGAAACAGCCACAAGAGGAGGTGCCGCTCGAACGCGCCACAGTGCGCGCATTCAGCGTCTTCACGCGGCACGATTCCGAACCGACGGAATCGACTGGATGATTTCCCGCACACCGGACAGAATCTTCCAAGCCCGCGGTAGGGTACGGCCCTCACCGCGTTTCCCAATTGGCGGAGAGATTGCTTCGCCCACTCGGGCAGCATTGCGGCAATTGCGTTCATCCACTCGACGAAGTCAGGCGAGCGAAATCTTCTTGTCGCCGCGCGCGTGCGCGGCGAGCGCACCGCCTGCCGCTTCGATTTCGATGAGCCGCAGGACTTTGCCGTCGCGGCAGTCGGCGAACCATTCGTTTCCGTCGCGATACAGCCCCGGGCCGCCTGCGCGTGCCTGGCGCCGTGGTTCGACCCGCGTGCGCAGAATCCGCACGCGTACGCCGGCGATGTCGGAGAACGCACCGGGGTAGGGGGGCGCCACGGCACGGACGAGATTGTGTATTGCGGCCGCGGGCTGGCTCCAGTCGATGCGTCCGTCCTCGGGCCGGCGGGCGCCAAAATAGCTGCCCTGGGAAAGGTCCTGCTGACGCAGCGCCGCGGTACCGGCCACGAGTCCCGGCAGCGAGCGGTCCAGTACGATCTCGGAGGCGACGGTCACCTTGTTGAATACGTCGAGGCCGGTATCGTCGGGAAGGATCGGAACGGACTGCTGATCGACGATGCGACCGGCATCGGGCTTGGCAACCATTTCGTGCAGCGTGGCGCCGGTTTCGCGCTCACCATGGATCACGGCCCAGTTTACCGGCACCCGGCCGCGATACTTCGGCAGCAGCGAGCCGTGCATGTTGAACCCGCCTCGCGCGGCGATCTCGAGCAACCGTGGCCCGAGCATGTGCCGGTAGTAGAAAGAGAACAGAAAATCGGGCGCCAGAGAGCGTATCCGGACCGCCAGTTCCGGTGCATCGGGGTCATCGGGTTCCACGCACGCCCATTCGTTGCGCGCGGCGAGCGCTGCGACGCTTTGAAACCAAATGTTTTCACCCGGCGCATCCCGGTGCGTGACGACGAGCCGCACATCGATTCCGCGCGCCGCGAGCACCGACAGACAGCGTACGCCGACGTTGTGGTAGGCGAAGACGACGGCTGAGGTCATGGCGCCGATGGGGGAGATTCGGGTCGTTCGGCGTCTTGTTCCAGCACCGCCTGTACCAGGTATCGCGGACGCTGGCGCACCTGCTCGTAGATGCGGCCGACATATTCGCCGAGCAATCCCAGACCGAAAAGCAGCATGCCGGTCAGGAAGAACTCCAGAATGTCGCGGTCCCATGCGGCGCGCACGCCGTCCATGAAGGACTCGGCCAGAATCCAGCGCTGCGCGATTACCACGACATAGGCCAGCACGGCCGCTGCCGCGGTGAGCATGCCCAGCACCGAGAACATCTGCAATGGCTTGATCGAGAATCCTGTGATCAGATTGAAGTTGAGCTGGATCAGCCGGTACAGCGAATATTTCGACTCCCCGGCGGTGCGCTCTTCATGGGCGACTTCGATTTCGGTCGGGCGTTGTGCGAATGTATAGGCGAGCGCCGGAATGAACGTATTGACCTCGCGGCAGGCATTGACCGCCTGGACGATATCCCGGCTGTAGGCCCGCAGCATGCACCCCTGGTCGGTCATCCTGATCTGCGTCACTGATTCTCGCAGCCGGTTCATCGCCTGGGACGCGAGGCGCCGGAACGCGGAGTCCTGGCGATTTCGCCGTATGGTGCCGACGTAGTCGTAGCCCTCGTCCATCCTGGCGAGCAGGTTGCCGATTTCCTCGGGGGGATTCTGCAGATCGGCATCCAGCGTGACAATGCGCTCGCCGCGCACGCGCTCGAACGCCGCCAGGATTGCCATATGCTGGCCGTAGTTGCCGTTGAACAGAACAACGCGCGTCACCTCGGGTCGACGCTGGAACTGCGCGCGCAAAAACGCGGCGGAGCGGTCGCGACTGCCGTCATTGACGAATATCACTTCGTAGGGAACGCCCAGGCTGTCCAACGCCGGATAGAGGCGCTCGAACAGCGCCGGGAGCCCGGCCTCCTCGTTGTATACCGGGATGACGACCGAGAGTTGCGGTGGGGACATGTCAGTTTGATGTCCAGGCGAGGTGAGGGGCGCGCCGGACCGGGCTGCGGTGCCGCTTCGGGCGCTGCGTTTCCCGCGA
>MEQX01000007.1:20592-48521 GCA_001770415.1 Betaproteobacteria bacterium RIFCSPLOWO2_02_FULL_63_19
CGGTGGCGCAACTTTCCAGAATCGCGGGACTTGTTGAAAACCCGGACCCGAAACGGTTGCGTCGAAAGTTGATTCATGAAATTATCGAATCGCCTTGCGGCATTCATCGCAGACACGCTCCACGTCGGAATCCCGCATGGCCGGGAACAGCGGCAGGGTCACAATGGCGCGTCCGATGCGTTCAGCATGAGGATACATTCCTTCATACCAACCGAGCGAGCGATACAGGGAGAACAGGTGAATCGCCGGATAGTGCACGCCGGTGCCGATCCCGGCCGCGCGCATCCGGGCCATGAAATCGGCACGCTTGACGTTCTCGGGCAGCACTATCTGAAACATGTGCCAGTTGGAGTTGTCGAAATCCGCGACGGGCAACTCGCAGCGCAGGGAGCGGTCGAAATGCTCGAAGTATAGCCGGGCCAGCGTGCGACGCCTCGCGGTGAATTCATCCAGGCGTTTGATCTGTCCCAAGCCGATGCGAGCTGCCATGTCGGTGAGATTGGCCTTGCCGCCGGCGATGTCCACCTCCATGCCATCCTCGCCCGATCGGACCACGCCCTGGAGCCTCAGCTTCTCACAAAGAGGCGCATAGCTTTCGTCCGGCAGCACAATGGCTCCGCCCTCGGCCGTGGTGATGTTCTTGTTGGCGTGGAAGCTGAAGGCAATCAGGTCTCCGCGCGCCCCGATAGGCGTACCGTTCCAGCGTGCGCCGAACGCCTGCGCGGCGTCCTCGAGGACACGCAGGCCGTAAGCGTCGGCGATCGAGTACAGGCGGTCCAGGTCCACTGGCGACCCGGCGAGGTAGACCGGGAGGATGGCGCGCGTGCTTTCGGTGATGGCCTGCTCGGCGAGTTCAAGATCCATGTTGCGCGTCGTCGGTTCGACGTCAACGAACACCGGTTCGGCACCCGAGTGCAGGATCACGTTGCTGGTTGCTACCCACGATAGGGGTGTCGTGATGACTTCGTCGCCCGGCCCGATATCCGCTAGCTTGAGGCCCATTTCCAGAGCCGCCGTACCGGTGGCCAGCGCGCGCACCGGCCGTCCGCCGCAGTGCGCCGAGAGCACGGCTTCGAATTCCTTCACCTTCGGACCGGATGTAATCCAGCCCGAGCGAAGCACCTCGGCGACCCCCGCAATCGTTTCTTCATCGATGGACGGACGCGTAAAGGGAAGAAAATCCATTGGCTCGTTCAGCCTCGCGTGACCAGGAACACGCCGCCTATGATGAAACCGATGCCGACGAGCTTCTGCGCTGTCAGCGACTCGCCGAACAGGTACCAGGCTGCGAGCGCGTTTAGCGCATATCCGATTGACAACATGGGGTAGGCAACGCTCACGGGCACTCGCGAAAGTCCCATGATCCAGACCACCAGGCTCACCACATAGCAGGCTACACCGCCCATGATGTGAGGCTGCATCGCGAGCTTGATGCTGACCGGAAGGATATTCGAGGCGTTGAATTCGAAGTGGCCGATCGCGTTGGTGCCGGCCTTGAGCAGCAATTGCGCGCTCGCATTGAGCAGCACGCCCAGCATCAGCAGGGAGAAGCTGATCGCGCTCAAGGTGCATTCGCCTCGGGCTTTCTGACCACAACGCGGCGCGGGTCGCGTGCAACGACGCGCATCGGTATCTGAAGCGTGTTGCCGATCTCGGGAAAATCCCTGGCGCTGAACACTGCCCACGCATCGCCGTCGGCGCGCCACGCGCGCGCGAACGCGGCCAGGTTGGGGAGGTAGGACCCCGGCTCGCGTTCGATCGGCTGCGCGAGTTCGTCCTTGTAGGCCACCATGGTCAGCGTGCGGCCGAGGTAGAACGGCAGCGTGTGATCGAAGGTGTCAACCGCATAAAACGGCGCATCGGCTCTCAGTTCGGGGCGAATCCTAGCGGCGATATGATACGCGGAGTAGGCCTGCGACAGGGTTTCATGGCCCAGCAGCATGCTGAGCGAAGAGAACATTCCGCCCGCCGACAGAAATAGCATCGCCGCGACCGTCTGTCGCTTCAACGCGGAAACTACCGATCCGACCGCGAACGCCAGCATGACTACCCCTGCGCCGGCGATCCACGGAACGTACCGGGCCAGCAGTTCCGCCGGAAGTTCCGGATTAGCCGCGCGCGTGGCCAGCGGGGCAAGCGAGGCAACTGCGAGGCCCATCATCGCGTACGGCACACCCTGCCAGACGAGCAGTGCGCGGCTCGCGCCACTCGCGTACACCGCTACCAGAAGTGCCAGCGCGGGGAAAATGGGCAGAATATACGAGGGGAGTTTCGAACTCGAGGCGGAAAAGAAAACAAACACGAAGGCCGACCATATCAGCAGGAATCGGCCCGGCAGGAAGACTTGTCGCGGCGCGGCGCGCCACGCGCGACCCAGGGCCGGAACCAGCGAAACGATCCATGGCGAGAAACCGACCAGCAGAATCGGTATGAAATACCACGCAGGTTCGTAGCGTCCGTGCGCCTTGGTCAGGAATCGCTCGAAATGCTCCTGGATGAAGAAGAAGTGGAAGAACTCGCTGTTCGCCGCGGATACGGCGAAATACCACGGGGTGGCGATGGCAAGGAACACTGCCGCGCCGCTGGGGAGATAAAGCCGCCTCAGCCGCCGCCAATCCCGCTGAAGGAGGACGTACAGCACGAATGACGCGCCCGGAAGCACTATGCCGATCAACCCCTTTGACAGCATCGCCGCCGCCGCCGCCGCCCAGGCAACGTGCATCCAGGTTATTCGCTCGGTCGGGCTGGCATCGTCGACCTGCGCAAGCGCCACGCCCAGGACCGACAGCGTCATGAAAAACGAGACTCCCATGTCGAGTGTGTTGATGTGGCCGATCAACACCCACAGGACATTGCCCGCCAGAACGGCCGCTGCGATGGCACCTGCCGGCCGGCCGAATATTCGGTTACCGGCGTACAGGGCCAGCAATATGCCGAAGAAACCGGTAAGCGCGCTCCACAGACGGGCGGTCCATTCGCGCGTCCCAAACAGCTCGAACGCGGCGGCTGTTGCCCAATAGTGAAGAGCGGGCTTCTCGAAGTACTTGTAGCCGTTGAGCCGCGGCGTTGTCCAGTCGCCGGTGACGACCATTTCGCGCGAAATTTCCGCGTAGCGGCCTTCGTCCGGGCGCGTGAGTTTGCGCTGGGACAGCGTGCCGAACCAGACGACTGCCAGGACCGTCAGCAGCAACAGCGTCAGCGCGCGCGAGCTCATCGAATCAAGCTGGCCGGCGACGCCGCGCGACTTCGCGTTTCGGCAAGCGCCTTCACCCGAGCAGCAGCGCGGCCGCGACCTTGCGCTCCTCGGATACCAGGACGTTGAATGTCCGGCAGGCAGCCTGGACGTCCATGATCTCGTATCCGACCCTGGCGCGGATCAGCGGAGCCATGATCTCGGCCCGCGGAAAGCGCAGTTGCTTGCCGGTGCCGAGCAGTATGATCTCCGCGCCCAGCGGCAGCAGCGCCGCGACGTGAGCGGCCGTCAGTGCTTCGAACGAGGACGCCGGCCAGTCGGTGACCAGCCGGTCCGGCAGTACGACCAGCGTGCGTTCGTGCCGCTCCTGATTGACCAGCACGTAGCCGTCGCCGTAGCCGGTAACGGCGTTTTTGCCAGTTGCCTCCGTGAGGTGCAGTTTCAAGGCTTTACGCGGCTCGGTTTGCGAAGCGCTGGATACGAGGTGAGGCCAAATTCGCCCTCATGTTTCTCCGGCTGCGGTCATCGCAACGCATATTCGCGACGGCCGATGTGGGACCCGGTATGATTATAACTTTTGCATCGTTGCCGCGCCCTTCGGCGCGCCACAACGATGCGTTGGTATGAACTTCCGCTGCACGATCCGCCGCGCTCTTGCACGCCTCCATGCAAGCCGGGCGACCCCCGTATAGGAAAGAGATGTTGAAACCGATCAATAAGTCCTCGAAGCTCGCCGATGTCTGTTATGACATTCGCGGCCCGGTGCTCACGCGGGCACGCCAGATGGAGGAGGAAGGCCACCGGATTCTGAAACTGAACATCGGCAATCTCGCGGCCTTCGGCTTTGACGCGCCGGACGAAATGCGCCACGACGTGATCGTGAATCTCTCCAACGCTTCCGGATACACAGATTCCAAGGGCTTGTTCGCCGCGCGCAAGGCGGTCATGCATTACACGCAGCAGAAACACATCGCCGGGGTGCAACTGGACGACATCATCATCGGCAACGGCGTCTCGGAGCTGATCGTCATGGCGATGCAGGGGCTGCTCGAGAACGGCGACGAGGTACTCATTCCCGCTCCGGACTATCCGCTCTGGACCGCGGCGGTGCGCCTGGCAGGAGCCATGCCGCGGCACTACATTTGCGACGAGGGCAGCGGCTGGTTGCCCGATCCGGCCGATATCGTCGCCAAAATCACGCCGAAGACGCGTGCGATTGTTGTCATCAACCCGAACAATCCGACCGGAGCACTCTATCCGGAAGACATGTTGCGCGAGTTGGTTGAGATCGCGCGCCGGCACCAGCTTATCGTGTACGCCGACGAAATTTACGACAAGACGCTTTACGACGGCGCGACGCATACCTCCATCGCTTCGCTCGCCGACGACCTGCTGTTTGTCACCTTCAACGGCTTGTCGAAGAATTACCGGGCCTGCGGCTACCGTACTGGCTGGATGGTCGCTTCGGGTGAGAAACAGCAGGCGCGGGACTACATCGATGGACTGAACATCCTCGCCTCGATGCGCCTGTGCGCGAACGTGCCCGGCCAGTATGCCGTTCAGACGGCCCTTGGCGGTTACCAGAGCATCGACGAACTCGTCGCTCCAGGAGGCCGTCTGTGCCGTCAGCGCGACCAGGCCTGGCAGCTGATTACCCAGATTCCCGGGGTGTCGTGCGTCAAACCCAAGGCGGCGCTGTACCTGTTTCCACGACTGGACACCAGGCTATACCCGATCAAGGACGACCAGGAATTCGTGCTCAGCCTGCTCGAGGAGGAGAGAGTACTGGTCGTACAGGGCAGCGGCTTCAACTGGCCGAATCCGGACCATTTCAGGCTGGTGTTTCTCCCCAACAGCGACGATCTCGCCGAGGCGATAGGATGCATTGCCCGATTCCTCGATGGCTACCGGAGGCGGCACGCTTGACCGTGCATGGCGGATAACGGGCGCTGCGTCACTTCGACGCGCTGCCATCACTAATTCGATGTTCCTTCCAAGAACTTCCCCCGTAATCGAGAATTTGCAGATATGAAACCCATCAGCGTAGGACTGCTCGGCATCGGTACCGTGGGCGGCGGTACATGGGAGGTGCTCGCGCGCAATCAACAGGAGATCACACGGCGCGCCGGACGCGGCATCGAGATTGCCTTGGTCGCCGACAAGGACGTCGAGAAGGCCAAGCGGATAGTCGGTGCGAAGGCACGCGTGACCGGTGACGCGTTCGATGCGGTGCGCGATCCGGACATCGACATCATCATCGAACTCATCGGGGGCTACGGGATCGCGAAGGACCTGGTGCTCGCGGCCATAGAGAACGGCAAGCACGTGGTCACGGCCAACAAGGCCCTGCTCGCGACCCGCGGCAACGAGATATTCGAGGCGGCGCAGAGGAAGGGCGTCATGGTGGCGTTCGAGGCGGCCGTGGCCGGAGGCATTCCGATCATCAAGGCCTTGCGCGAGGGGCTTACCGCCAACCGCATCGAATGGATCGCCGGCATCATCAACGGGACGTCCAATTTCATCCTTTCCGAAATGCGCGACAAGGGCCTGTCGTTCGAAGAAGCCCTGAAACAGGCTCAGGCGCTCGGTTATGCCGAGGCCGATCCGACCTTCGACATCGAGGGGACCGATGCCGCCCACAAGCTCACCATCATGTCGGCGATCGCCTTCGGCATTCCGATGCAGTTCAGCAAGGCCTACACCGAAGGCATCACCAAGCTGACGCGCGAAGACATTCGTTACGCGGAGCAACTGGGTTACCGGATCAAGCTGCTTGGCATCACCAAGAAGACCTCCGCGGGCATCGAGCTGCGCGTGCATCCGACGCTCATTCCGACGCGCCGGCTGATCGCCAACGTGGAGGGCGTAATGAACGCCGTTCTTGTAAAAGGTGACGCGGTGGGTGCGACCCTTTACTACGGGGCCGGCGCCGGCGCCGAGCCGACAGCCAGCGCAGTCGTGGCCGACCTGGTCGATATCACGCGCCTTCATACCGCGGATCCCGAGCACCGCGTGCCGCACCTCGCGTTTCGGCCGGACCAGCTTGCCGCCACGCCGATCCTGTCGATGGAAGACGTCATCACCTCGTATTACCTGCGCATGCGGGTAGTGGACCGACCCGGTGTGCTCGCCGACATTACGCGCATCCTGGCGGACCTGTCGATCTCCATCGACGCGATGGTGCAGCGCGAGCCCGGTGAGGGCGAGGAGCAGGTCGACATCATCATGCTTACGCACGAAACGCGCGAGAAGAACGTCAACGCGGCGATGCGGAACATCGAAGCACTGTCGGTGGTAAGCGGCAAAGTGACCCGGATCAGACTGGAAGAACTCGGCCGCAACTGATGCGCTACGTCAGCACCCGCGGCGGCGGCGAGCCGCAGCGTTTCACGGACACCCTGCTGGAGGGCCTGGCGCCGGACGGCGGCTTGTTCGTGCCCGAGTCACAGGAGAGGGTGACCGAGGAGGAACTGGCCGCGATGAGGACCATGAACTATCGCGACCTGGCATTCGCCTTGGTGTCGCGCTTCATGGACGATCTGCCCGGCGCCGATCTGCGCGCGCTCATCGACCGCACCTACACCGCGGAGGTGTTCCGCGACAAGGACATCACGCCGCTCAGAACTCTCGAACCCGGGCTGCATCTTCTTGGGCTCGCGAACGGACCGACGCTGGCCTTCAAGGACCTGGCGATGCAGCTGCTGGGTGGGTTGTTCGAGTACGTGCTCGCGAAGCGAGGCGACGCGCTTAACATACTAGGGGCCACCTCCGGCGACACAGGCTCGGCAGCCGAGTACGCCATGCGGGGGCGGCGCGGCATACGCGTGTTCATGCTATCGCCGCACCAGCGCATGAGCCCGTTCCAGACGGCGCAAATGTTCTCGCTCACGGACCCGAACATTTTCAACATCGCGGTGCGCGGCGTATTCGACGACTGCCAGGACATTGTGAAGGCAGTCAGCGGCGACCCGCACTTCAAGTCCGCCTACCGTATCGGCACGATCAACTCGATCAACTGGGCGCGGGTCGCCGCGCAGGTCGTGTACTACTTCAGGGGCTACTTTGCGGCAACGGGGTTCGCGAAGGACGCGAATTCCAAGTCCGTCGATTTCGCGGTGCCCTCGGGCAATTTCGGCAACATCTTTGCCGGTTACGTAGCCCGCCGCATGGGGCTGCCCATACGCAGGCTGATCGTTGCCACGAACGAGAACAATGTGCTGGACGAATTTTTCCGCACCGGGCGTTACCGGGCGCGCAAGTCCTCCGAAGTTGTCGAAACGAGCAGCCCATCGATGGACATCTCCAAAGCCTCGAACTTCGAGCGCTACGTCTACGATCTGGTCGGGCGCGACGGAAACAAGGTAGCCGATCTGTGGGATCGGCTCGAAGCGCAGGGCATGTTCGATTTGGCCGGCACGGAGTATTTCAGCCGCGTACCGGAGTCGGGTTTCGTGTCCGGAACCAGCACCCATAGGGACCGCCTGGATACCATCCGGCGGGTGTGGCGCGAGTACGGCGTGATGATTGACACGCATACGGCCGACGGCGTCAAGGTGGGCCTGGATTATCGCAGTGCCGGCGTGCCGCTGCTATGCCTGGAGACGGCGTTGCCGGCGAAGTTCGACGCCGCCATTCGCGAGGCGCTTGGGCGCGATCCGGAACGCCCGGCGGGTTACGAAAATATCGAGACCCTGCCGCAGTGTTTCGTGGTAATGGACGCAGACCTGCAGGCCATCAAGGCGTACATCGCCGAGCGCTGCCGCGCCTAATCTTGTAATGATGTCGGGAGGTACCCGTGAAACGGCCCGAAATGCCCGAGCAGGAGGAATACCGGCTTTCCACGCTGCATGCGCTGCGTCTGCTGGACACGCCGCCCGACGAACGCTTCGACGCGATTTCAAGCACCGCCGCTGCGTTGTTCGGGGCGCCGATCGCTTTTGTGAGCTTGGTCGACGCGGAACGGCAATGGTTCAAGTCGCGAGTCGGTCTGGACGTCGCCGAGACGGCCCGGGATGTTTCGTTTTGCGGACACGCCATTCTCGGCGGTGACCCGATGATCGTCGAAGATGCCGTGCACGATGAGCGCTTCTACGACAATCCAATGGTCACCGGCGAACCGTTCATCAGGTTCTACGCTGGCACACCTCTGTCGGCACCCAACGGACAGCGGGTCGGCGCGTTGTGCGTAGCCGACCACAAGGCGCGCACGCTTACTGCGGATCAACGCGAACTCCTCGATCACTTGGGGAACTGGGCCGAAGCGGAAATCGGCCTGATCTACGAGCGCCAGGCGCTGCGGCGTTACCTCGCGCACCTGCTCGGCCTGCTGGCCGAACCCGTGGTACTCGCGGACGCCAACGGACTCATCCAGTTTGCAAACTCGGCGGTAACGACCTTGCTGGGGTACACCCCGGACGAACTGTCGGGTCAGCCTCTGATCACCATTATTCACGAGAGCGAGCGGGAAAAGATCACCGCGGAACTCGCGGCGCTGGACCGGGCGTCGTCGGACTTCTCCTCGCTCGATCACGGCGCCTCGGTGGTCCGCAAGAACGGGGCGCAGATTTGGGTGAATCTGGCGCTGTCGCGGCGCATCGCGGTGAATCAAAGAGTCACCACGATGGTTCTTCGGCAGCTCTAGGTTCGTGATGGTGTCGTCCGGCCATGTCGGGACGACATTTTCCGTGGGGGATCGTCCGGTCGAACTGGTGTTGCTGCTCGCAGTGCGCGGGATGGTCGCGCGACGGACCGGCGCTGGCACGACGTGGTTCCACCGATCGCGGCGATCGGCGCCGCCTTCGCACGCGTGCTCGTCGATCCGGTGGCGTGCGCAATAATCCGATAGAATCGATTCGCGAAATTTCTCCTCAACAGGTCAAGCGGACGATCGAGCGTTAGATGCGGGGAAGTGGTGCCGAAAAGAATTCCGCTGACATCATTGTCGTGGGCGGGGGGGGCGCCGCACTCGCGGCGGCAGGAGAGGCCGCACGACTTGGCGCTCGCGTAATCCTGGTGGAAAAGAATCGGCTTCTCGGCGGTTCGACCGGGCTGGCGGTCGGACTCATGATGGCGGCGGGGACGCGCATTCAGCGTCAAGCCGGGATCGCGGATACGCCGAGGCACTACGACGCGGAACTGACCCGGATTGCGTCGGATCAGGGCATTGCCGGCAATGCCGAACTGCGCTGGCTGCTGGCGCGGAACGCAGGCGACACGGTCGACTTCCTGGAATCCATCGGCGTCGACTTTATCGGACCGTTCGAGCAGCCGCCGTTCAAAGTCAAGCGTTATCACCAGGCGCTGCTCGATGGACGAGCCTACGTCCATTACCTGCATCGCCATTGCAACGCACTGGGCGTGGAGATACGCCTTCGAACCCATGCGAAACGCCTCCTCTTGACCGGAGCACGCGTGACCGGCGTCGAGGTCGTATGGCCGCACGGCAACGTCGCGCAACTCACGGCTCGTGCCGGGGTGATCCTGGCAACTGGCGATTTCAGCGCAAACCACGAATTGCGTGCACGGTTCGTCGGACAGGACCCGCACGCGGTCGGTGCTTACAATCCGACCGCCTCGGGCGACGGCCATCTGATGGCGCTCGAAATCGGCGCCGCGATCGCACCGCAACCCGATCTCGGGCCCAAAATCGGCACCATTGCGTTTGCGCGCATTGCTGGTACGCACTCGCTGTTCGATTTGCTGCCCTACAGCGTCCTCACGCCGATGATGAAGTTCGGCTCGCGCATATTGCCGCAACCCTGGCTGCGCCCGTTTATCATCAGAGCCGCGCTGGCCGATCTGCCGATCGAGTCCGCGTTTTACGAAGAGGGTGCGATCCTGATCAATCGCAATGGCGAGCGCTTTGCCGATGAGCGACATGTCAGCTGCAATGACGTCGCGGAGCAACCCGAAGGCCAGGCATTCATCGCATTTGACCAGCGCGTCGCAACCCTGTTCAGTTCGTGGCCCCGTTTCGTGTCGGCAGCCCCGGGAGTGGTCTATGCATACGTCGACGATTTTCGTCGGGCGCGCAGGGATCTTTACATCACAGCGGACTCAGTGCGATCACTGGCGGCCCGACTGGATGTGCCTGGCTCGCGGCTGGAGAGAACCATCGCCTCCCGCAGTGCTTCGAGTGCACCGCTCGCGCAGCCGCCGTATTACGCGTTGGGACCGCTCAGCGCGAAGGTGCGGCATATTCCGATCGGGGTAACCGTCAATAGCCGGCTTCAGGTGCTCCGGCCCTCCGGGGAGGCGATTGCCGGGCTGTTCGCCGCTGGTGACGTCGGTCAAGGCGGATTCGCGGGTCCGACGCACGGTCAGAGTCTTGCTTGGGCGATGACCAGCGGTCGGCTGGCGGGCCGTTATGCGACCGAGGAACTCGGTGCGCAAGACGCCCGGCGGCCATAGGGACAGCGCGCATTTTGGCGGTCTTCCGATGCACCACTGTTTATCGTTCAGCGCACTTCATCATCCATCGGCCGCGCTCCGCTGAGCCCACGTGACGAAGGGTGATCGAAGCGAGTTTCGTGGCAGGTTCTTACTATATTGTGAAGGCCCGGACGCGCGAATATGGAGCGCAATGCGCCGGAGTGAATTCGCGCAAGGCGCGACCCGGCGAACGGCGCGAAAGACTGCAACCTAGTAAAATTACAAGTTCCGGCAGAGAAAGCCGCCGCGCACTATCGCAATAGATCCCACGTCGCAGGAAATTGCCAAATGGAAAATATCTGGGGCGCGACCCAGTTTGCGCTGATCGTATATGGAATAGGGGCGGTGGTTTCGTTCCTCGTGGCCTGGATTATCACGCTCACGTTCGCGGCAATCCGGATGCATAACAGGCGCAACGCCGCGCCGGACGAATCAAAGCCCAAGGGGTCGCCTGAATCGGCGCCGGCAGGGCCGAAAAAGGCAGCCTGACCGTGCCCGACATCGACATACTGAACATCTTTCAGGGGGTGGCCACGATGGTGGCTGCGAGCCCGACCGTCGCCATCGCGCGCATCGTCCTTATTGCGCTGGGAGTGCTCTTCGTCTACCTGGGCGCCAATGGCACGCTGGAACCGCTGATCATGATCCCGATGGGGTTTGGAATGTCCGCGGTCAACGCGGCGGTGCTCTATCTTTCGGCAACGACCACCGGAACGATCTTTCTGGATCCGATGGTGAGCGAACCGGGCTCGCTTGTCAGTATCCTGCAAATCGACTTCCTGCAGCCGGTGTACACGTTCATGTTCAGCAACGGTCTGATCGCGTGCCTGGTCTTCATGGGTATCGGCGTGATTTCGGACATTGGATACATGCTGATATCCCCGTTCCGCAGCATGTTCATCGCGGTGTGCGCGGAACTGGGGACGGTGCTGACGTTTCCTATCGCCGTCGCGCTGGGCATGCCCTACAAGGAAGCCGCTGCGATCGCGATGATCGGCAGCGCGGATGGACCGATGGTGCTGTACACGTCACTGATCCTCGCCAAAGACCTATTCGTGCCGATCACGATCGTCGCCTACCTCTACCTGAGCCTGGCCTACGCCGGCTATCCCTACCTGATCAAATTGATGATTCCGAAGGAACTGCGGGGAATAAAGATGGATCCCGGCAAGAATCCGAAGGTCAGCAAGGCCGAGAAGATGACGTTTGCCGTCATTACCTCTGTTCTGCTGTGCCTGCTGTTCCCGGTGGCGGCACCGCTGTTCATGTCTTTCTTTCTGGGCATCATGATCCGCGAATCCGGCGTAACGCAATACATAGAGTTCATCGGCGGTCCCGTGCTCTATGGCTCCACGTTCTTCCTGGGGCTGTTGCTTGGCGTTTTGTGTGAAGCCAATACGATCCTCAATCCCAAGGTCATCATGCTGCTCGTGCTGGGGGTCGTAGCACTGCTGATTTCCGGCATCGGCGGGATCATAGGCGGGTATATCGTCTATTGGATGAGCGGCCGTACTTTCAACCCGGCCATAGGCATCGCAGGCGTGTCGTGCTTGCCGACGACCGCAAAGGTGGCACAAAAGGCCGCGCGCGAAGCCAACAAACTCGCGCTCATCCTTCCCGCGGCGATGGGGGCAAGCATCTGCGGCGTGATCTCGTCGGCCATCCTCGCGGCTATCTATGTGACCTTGCTGCGCTGATCGCCGGCAGGATGGACGGGTCCGCTGCCCGTAGCAGCGGCGCCAAGTACGGAATGGGGCCTCAGCGGCGATGTCTCGGCCGCGAATTTGAACGGGAGCGGACATGGTCGAGTTCGTGTACTCAAACGTCGACAGGGAGATGGAGGCCTACGGCTTCGATTCCGTAACCCGAACCCATTGCCGGATGTGTCACGGCGGCTGTGGCGCCCTGGTCTATACGAAGAACGGCAAGGTCGAGAAGATCGCCGGGGACCCAGAAAGCCCCATCGGCCACGGCACGCTGTGCAGCAAAGGCCTTGCGTCGGCGCAACTTGCCTATCACCCGGATCGATTGCTGCATCCGGTGCGCCGGATCGGCCGCAAGGGAAGCGGCAAGTGGCAAAGGATCTCCTGGGACGAGGCCCTGGACGCCATTGCCGAAAAGATGCTGGGCTATAAGCAGAGCTTCGGCGCCGAATCGGTCGTGCTCGGGTACGGCACTGGCCGCGAAAACGAGGCGGTGATCTACCGGCTCGCCAATCTTTTCGGCACGCCCAACGTGCTGACGGCCGGACACTTGTGCTACGGACCGCGGATCGCCACCGGCATCATCACCTGCGGCTCCAACCCGGTCGTCGACTACGAGAACAAGCCCAAATGCGTGATGGTCTGGGGAAACAATCTGGTCATCGCCAACTCCGACGAGTACAAGGGCGAGGACCTGTCTGTGTGCCTCGATGCCGGCGCCAAGCTGATCGTCGTCGATCCCCGGCTGACGCGGCTGGCAGCCCGGGCGGATATCTGGCTGCAGTTGCGCCCAGGCACCGATGCCGCGCTGGCCCTCGGCATGCTCAACCATATCATCGCCAACGAACTGTACGACAAGGCGTTCGTGGAAGGGTACGTCCACGGCTGGGAACCGTTCGTCGCGCGCGTGCGCGAGTATCCGCTCGACAAGGTGGCGCGGATCACCGGGGTCCCGGAGGAGCAGATCCGCGCGGCGGCCCATGGGTACGCGACCACCAAGCCCGCCGGCATCCAGTGGGGCGTCGCGATCGAACAGCAGATCAATTGCGCCGACAATAATCGCCTGCTGATGGCGCTGATGGGTATCACCGGCAATATCGACAGGCAGGGCGGGCAGGTGCTCTTCAAGACCCCGAAGATCCGCAACGTGGGCAAGTTCGGCGCCCACGACATGCTGCCCAAGGAGCAGATCGCCAAACGGCTCGGCGGAGACCGCTTCAGGCTGGCCGGCAACTTCGCCATTCAGAATCCCAAGTGTATCTGGGATGCGATTGTCACCGGCGAGCCTTACCCGGTGAAAATGCTGTTCTTCATCAGCTCCAATCCGGTCATGACCCGCGCCAATGCCGGCGACGTGTACCGGGCGCTGCAGAAGGTGGAGTTCATGGCCGTGGCCGATTTCTTCATCACCCCGACCGCGGAGCTGGCCGACATCGTCCTGCCCGCGGCAACCTGGCTGGAGATGGATTACATCGGCGACTTCTGGAAACGCCACGGCTACATCCTGCCGCGCAGGAAGGTGGTGCAGATCGGCGAGTGCCGCTCCGATCACGAGATGCTCAACGACCTGGCGCACCGCATCTGCCAGGGGGAGCACTGGTGGGATGACTTCGAGCAGGGGCTGGACTACATTCTGGAGCCGATGGGCATCACGTGGCAGGACTTCAGGAAGATGAAGTTCGTCCGCGGCGACGTCACCTACGAGAAATACAAGACGCGCGGGTTTTCGACGCCGACTGGCAAGTTCGAGCTGTATTCGACGCTGCTGGAGAAGTGGGGTTACGACCCGCTGCCCAACTACACCGAACCGGTGGAGGGCCCGGTCAGCACGCCGGAACTCCACCGGGAGTATCCCTACATACTGGTCACCGGAGCGCGCTCGCCCGGTTACTTCCATACCGAGAACCGGCAGCTTCCGTGGCTACGCGAGCTTCAGCCGGATCCGTTCCTGGAAATTCATCCCGATACCGCCGCGAAGCTGGGCATCCACGACGGGCAGTGGGTGGTCATCGAATCGCCGCGCGGCAAGGTCAGGCAACGCGCGAAGCTGTTCGGCGGCATCCGGCCCGAGGTCGTCGGAGCGCAGCATGCCTGGTGGTACCCCGACAAGAACATGAAGGGGCAGTACTGGAATGAATCGAACATCAACATCCTGACCGAGGATTCATACGAATCCTGCGATCCCGCGATGGGAGCGAACAGCGTGCGCACGCTGCTCTGCAGGATCTATCCCGACCCGGATCAAAGCGACAGGTGCGGCGGGAACGCAAGCGGGATGCAGACCGGGGATCGGGCATGAATCAACTCGCCCTGATCATCGATCACGAAGCCTGCTGGGGGTGCCTCGCCTGTGAAGTCGCATGCAAGCAGGAGAACAACGCGGAACCGGGCATCAAATTCATTCGCGTGGACCAGGAGATCGTGCGCGAGAAGAACGGCAAACCGTTCTTTTCGTTCAACGTCAATACCTGCCGGCATTCGGAATGTGAAGGAACCCCGTGCGTCGATGTCTGCCCGACCGACGCGATCACGGTTCGTGCTGACGGGATAGTGGTGATGAATGAAGACGATTGCACCGGCTGCAATCTGTGTCCTCGAATGTGCCCTTACGATGCAATAGTCATCAACGATAACGCATTGGTCACGCAAAAGTGCAACCTTTGTTATCACCGGGTCGACAACGGGCTGATACCGGCATGCGCCGACAACGTCTGTCTTGCGCACTGCATTTATTTCGGCGATCCGCGGGATATTCGGCCGCTGATCGAGGGTCGGCGCTCGGTGCGCGATCGAATATAGAAATCGAACGTTTTTCGGCCATCTGCCGCGAGGAGAATATGGAACAGCATTCCGGGACGCCCATCGATTCTGCGCCGGCACCGGCTTCGGACAGCCGGCGGGGTGCGCGAGATTTGCGAGATTGGCTGCGCATGATCGAAGCCGCGGGCGAACTCAAGAGGATCGACGCCGCGGTCGACCTCGACCAGGAGCTGTCGGCGATCGCACTCATGGCTGCCCAGCGTGAAGACGCGCCGGCACTGATGTTCTCGCGCTTCACCGAACCCGCCGAGGGACAGGTGCTGATCAACATGCTCGGCGCGAGCAAGCGGCGCTATGCGCTGGCGGTCGGTCTCGATCCGGAGCTTACGGTTCCGGAACTGATCGTCGAGACCCGCCGCATCATGGCGCGGCGGATCGCGCCGGTGAAAATTGCGCCGCAGGATGCCCCGGTGAACGAGATCGTGCTCACCGGCGACGACATCGATCTCACCAGGCTGCCGGTGCCCCGGTTCTGGCCTGGCGACGGCGGCCGTTACCTCGGCACGGGCGATATCACCTTCACGCGCGATCCGCAAACCGGTCGTGTCAATGCCGCCGTCTACCGGCAGATGCTGCACGGTCCGCGCCGGGTCGGCATGTACACCTCGCCCGGGAAGCACGGCGGGCTGGACCGCGACGCCTGGTGGGCCGCCGGAAAGCCCTGTCCCGTGGTAGTGGCCTACGGCATCGATCCCATCCTGTTCATGGTCGGAGCGCAGGTGTTCGGTTCACAGGAGTCTGAACTCGAGGCGGCCGGCGGATTGCTCGGCGAACCGGTAAGCCTCAGCGACGGTGTGGTCGTGGACCTGCCCATTCCGGCGAATGCGGAGATCGTGATCGAAGGCGTGCTGCATCCGCAGGAGCGGGAGGTCGAAGGGCCACTAGGGGAATTTACCGGCTATTACGGCGGCGTGCGTGCGCCGCAGCCGGTCATCGAGGTCAAGGCGCTGCACATGCGGCGCAATCCGATACTCACGACGACGTTGATGGCCCGCTACCCGGCCTGCGAAATCGGCGCCTACTACGCGATCATGCGCTCGGCGCGCATCTGGGACAGTCTCGAATCGATGGGCGTCCCGGGAATTCGCGGCGTCTACGCGCACCCGGCCGCGGCGGCGGGGTGGGGCATGACCGTGGTTTCGGTCAAACAGCAGTATCCGGGACACGTGGCACAGGTACTGGCGCTGGCCGCGCAGTGCGCGGCGGCCGCTTACTACAGCAAATGGATCATCGCCGTGGACGAAGACGTCGATCCCACCAACTTCAACGACGTGCTTTGGGCGTTGAGCACACGCTGCAATCCCGCGGACCACATCGACATACTGCGCAACACCTGGTCGACCGGTCTGGATCCCAGCCAGGGATTGAGGGAGTTGCGCCCGTACGGCTCGAAGGCGCTGATCGATGCGTGCAAGCCGCATCGCCATCTCAAGGAATTTCCGCCTTCGACGCTGCTTCGGCAGGAAGTATACGAGCGTGTTCGCGAGCGCTGGTCGGAACTGGGATTTTCCGGACCTCCACCGACGTTCACCGAGTTTCATCGGGAATAGCGTAAGCTCGTCGCCAAGCGCCCCGGGATCTTCAGCGACCGGCTGCCTTCGCGTTCGCATCGCCCGGTCCGCGGACATCGACTGCCGGACCGCGCTCGACGCGGTCGAGCAGCGCCAGCAGCCCGCTGAGCAGCGCGCTCGGGGACGGCGGGCAGCCGCCGATGTGCAGATCGACGTCCAAGACCGCGGAGACGCCGCCCACACAGGCATAGCTGCCGGCGAACACACCGCCGTCGCGCCCGCAGTCGCCTACGGCAACAACCCATTTCGGGTGCGGTGTCGCGTCGTAGGTGCGCTCGAGGGCCTCGCGCATGTTCGCCGTGACCGGTCCTGTCACCAGCAGCACATCGGCATGCCGCGGCGAAGCCACGAATCGCATGCCGAAGCGCTCCAGGTCGTAGAGCACGTTGTTGAGTGCGTGAATCTCCAGTTCGCAGCCGTTGCACGAGCCCGCGTCGACCGCGCGTATCGAGATCGTCCTGCCCAGGCGTCCCCGTTCAGCGGGCTCCGCCACCGATGCGAGCTCGGCGACGCCGGCCGCGTCCACGGCTGGTGCGGTTTCAGTGAGCGGGCCGCGTATCAGGTTCTTGAACAGGAGTCTGCGCATGCGCTTGTATCCTAGAGGTCGTGGCCCGAGTACGAGCAGTTGAATGACTTGTTGCAAAGCGGGAAGTCGGCCACGATATTGCCCTCGATCACCGCCTCGAGCAGCGGCCACTGGAACCATGACGGGTCGCGCAAATGGCAACGGCCTATGGTGCCGTTCGCTTCGGTCCTCACCCAGACGAAAATATCGCCCCGGAAGCCTTCGACCATCGCCACGCCTTCGGCCGCGCTGTCCTTGGTGGCTTCTGCGAGTTCGGCCTGTACGGGTCCGGCCGGCAGTGCGACGAGAATGCGCTCGATCAGGCCCAGGCTGCGCTCGACTTCCTGGATGCGGATCCATACGCGAGCGTTGACATCACCGCCCTCCAGCACCGGAACCTCCAAAGGCAACTGGTCGTAGGGCGGATAGCTCGGTGTACGGCGTGCGTCGAACGCCCTCCCGGAGGCACGTCCGACAATGCCGCCGGGGGCGAACTGCCTCGCAAGCATGGGCGCCAGAACGCCAGTGCCGACGGTGCGGTCTTTCAGCGACGCGGTGTTGTCGAACAGTTCGATGAGCTCCGGAAAGCGACGGCGAACTCCGGCGACCAGGTCGGAGAGCACCTGCGGCGCGTGCTGAGGGAGATCATTGCGTACGCCGCCGGGTACGATGCAATCCATCATGAGGCGGTGGCCAAAGCAGCGCTCCGATGCGCGCAGCACCTGCTCGCGCAGCAGGCCGCATTGCGCGTGCAGAAGCGCGAACGCGGCATCGTTACAAACGGCACCGATATCGCCGAAGTGATTGGCCAGACGCTCCAGTTCCGACATGAGCGCACGCAGCCAGATCGCGCGTACCGGCACCTGGGCGTCAAGCGCGGCCTCGACCGCGCGCGCGAACGCGTACGTGTAGGCTACCGTACTGTCGCCGGATACTCGGCCGGCAAGTGCCGCAGCGCGGGCGACAGTCTGTCCCGCGATGAGCGATTCGATGCCCTTGTGCACGTAGCCCAGGCGTTCTTCGAGGCGGACGACCGTTTCACCGTTGGCGGTGAAGCGGAAGTGGCCGGGCTCGATGATGCCGGCATGCACGGGACCGACCGGAATCTGGTGCAGGCTTTCACCTTCGGCCGCGAGAAACGGGTAGGGCAGCGGCGCGGGTGGCGAAAATTCCACTCGTCCGAGTGGAAATTTCACCGGCCACCTGCCGTGGTCGAGCCACGCACGCGTATCGGGGAGCCCTTCGGGTTGCAGCCCCGAGAGGTCGCGCACCATCCGTTCCAGCCGGATCGCGGGCGCATGCACGCGGCCCACGGACGGAAAGCGGTCGTCTTCGCACGCGAGGCTGAGAATGGCGGGCTCGCCGCGCTCTTCATCGAGCAGCGCCATGTGCACCATCGACTTGTCGGCCCACAGTGCGAGCAGTGCGCACTGTTGCTGCTGCAGCAGGGCGGCGGCCTGCTGCCAGCCCTCAGAACCCAGCACAGTGCGCGGCCAGGGCCGGTGATTGCGCACGGACTGGCCCTGGTCGATCAGATCACGCAAGCTCGTCATAGCGTTTCCATCGTCAACCGAGCAGGCCCGCGACGTACTGGAACCAGGCAACCAGAGACGGCGGAAGATAGATTCCGGCGGCAAGAACCAGTGCGAGGTGGGCGAGCATCGGTACATAGGACGCCTTCGATGGCGTGTCCGGCCCGTGCGGCTCACCGAAGGCGAGGCCGTTCAGCCACTGGAGCAGGGCCCCCATTGCCAGCAGCAAGCCGAGTCCCAATGCGACTGCGAGGGCAGGGGCACGCGCGAACGTGGACGTGATGACCAGGAACTCGCTCATGAAGATTCCCGTCGGCGGCAGTCCCATGATCGCGATCACGCCCAGCACCAGGCCCCAGCCCAGCAGCGGATGCGAAGCCGTCAGGCCGCGGATGTCGGGAATTCGCTGGGTCCCCTTGATCTGCGCTATGTGACCGACGGAAAAGAAGATCGCCGACTTGGTCAGGCTGTGATAGATCATGTGCAGCAAGCCGGCGAAGTTGGCGAGCGGCCCGCCCATGCCGAAGGCGAAGGTGATGATGCCCATGTGTTCGATGGAGGAGTAGGCGAACAAGCGCTTTATGTCGAAGCGCCTGTAGAGCATCAAGGCGGCAAACAGAACCGACAGCAGACCGAGGGTTACCATGAGCGGCCCCGGCGCAAGCGCGCCTGGATTGGCCGACATTATCATCTTGAAGCGCAGAACCGCGAAAAGCGCCACGTTGAGCAGCAGCCCGGATAGCACCGCGGAGATGGGCGTCGGTCCTTCGGCATGTGCGTCGGGCAACCACGCATGCAGCGGTACCAGGCCGACCTTGGTGCCGTAGCCCAGAAGCAGGAACGCGAAAGCGAGGTTCAGCAGGTGCGGATCGAATCGCGGAGCCTCACGCACCAGCACGCTCCACGCCATAGCTTCCAGACCCTCACCGACGACGGAGCGGGCGGCCAGGTAGACCAGTATGGTCCCGAACAGCGCCAATGCGATGCCGACGCTGCCGAGAATGAAATATTTCCACGCTGCTTCGAGCGCCGCCGGGGTTCGGTACAGGCCTACCATCACGACCGTCGTGAGGGTCGCGAGTTCGATGGCGACCCACATCAGTCCGACGTTATTCGAGAGCAAGGCCAGATTCATCGCGAACATCAGCACCTGGTACATCGCGTGGTAGAAGCGCAGGTAGCTCGGCGTGAGCCGCCCCGACTCGAGTTCGTGCGAAATGTAGCTGGCGCTGAAGACGCTGGTCGTGAATGCGACGAACGTGGTGAGCACGATGAACACCACGTTGACGTCGTCGACGATGAGGAATGTGCCGGGTTCGGGCCGAACGACGAACAGCGATGTCGATGTCACGAACGTTGCAAACGACGCGATCGCGTTCAGTTTCCCGGTAAAGCGGTCGTCGCGGAACAGCGCCAAGAGCGCCGCACTCACGGCGGGCAGCAGCAGGATCGCGTCGACCAGCAGGGAACCGAATTCGGTCACGGCTGTCCCCCGCGGAAGCGCTCCAGCGCGTGCACATCCATGGTGTCGAAGCGCTCGCGTATGCGAAACAGAAAGATTCCGACAACTGTCAGCGCAACAATAATGGAAAAGGCCACGCTGATTTCCACCACCAGCGGCATGCCCTTGGCCGCGGTTGCAGCGAGAATCAGGCCGTTTTCGATCGACATGAAACCGATGACCTGGCTCACCGCGTTGCGGCGGGAAATCATCATCAGCAGACCAAGCAGGATGACCGACAGCGAGAATGCAAGGTCTTCGCGGGTCAGGGTACCGGCCTCGGCAGTGATGGGCAGCATGACCATAATCGACAGTGCGACCAGCCCGATGCCCGCCAGCATGGTTTGCCCTATTCCGACCACGGTTTCGATCGTGCGGTGTATGCCCAGGCGCAGGACGATATGGTGCAGGGCCACCGGAATGATGATGGCTTTGACCACGAGCGCGATCGCCGCCGTGATGTACAGATACGGGGCGAGCTGAATATGCGCTTGCCAGGCGACTGACAGCGAGACCACGAGGGCATGCAGCGCGAAAATGTTGAGCAACCCGAACATGCGGTCCTGGTACAACAGCATGAAACTCACCAGCACGAGCCCGCCGGCGAGAAAATGGGCGACGTCCAGCGCGAGGTGGTCCATCAGGTGGTCTGCGACACGAAAAGAAGCAGTGCGGCCAGCAGGCCCAGCATCAGCGCCGCCCCGAGGAAATCGGAGACTCGGAAGACGCGCATCTTGGCCGTCCCGGTCTCGAACACGGCCAGCAGGAATCCGCACGCGGCGAGCTTGGCTACGTACGTGCCGAGGCCGACAGCATAGGCGGTGAACCCCTGGCCGACGGCCGCCAGGCCCCAGGGCATGAATACGCAGCCGATCAGCGAGAAGTACAGCAGCAGTTTGAGCGACGCGGCGGCTTCGATGACCGCGAGATGCCGCCCCGAGTATTCGAGGATCATCGCCTCGTGAATCATGGTCAGTTCGAGGTGGGTCGCGGGATTGTCGACCGGAATCCTCGCGTTTTCCGCGATCGCAACCATGATGAGCGCCACCACGGCCATCGCGAGCGACACGCGCAGCCCGACGTCGGGTCCCTGAAGGAAGGTGGCGACCATCCAGAGCTGCGTCGAGCCGGCCAGCAGCGACAGCGTGAACACGATCATTAGCATCGCCGGCTCAGCGAGAGAGGCGATCATCATTTCGCGGCTCGATCCGATGCCGCCGAAGCTCGTTCCGATGTCCAGGCCGGCGAGCGCCAACGCGAAGCGCGCCGTTCCCAGCAGCGCGACGATGGCGATGAGGTCGGCCGCCGGACTGAACAACAGGCCCGTCGCGAACGTGGGCACCAGCGATGCCGCGATCAGCGTGGTGGCGAATATGACGTATGGCGCCACCCGGTATACCCACGACGCGTTTTCCGCCAGCACCACCTCCTTGCGGATCAACTTGAGCAGATCCCTGTAGGGTTGCCGTATCGGCGGCCCCTTACGGCGCAACAGCTTAGCCTTGACCGATCGGACGAATCCCGTGAGCCCAGGTGCGAGGAGCAACAGCAGCACCAGCTGTGCCATCTGGATCAGCGCCTCGCGGATCAATTCCATATCGCGAGCACCAGCAGGAGCACTACCACGGAACCGAATACCAGACTTAGGTACGCGCGGATGGTCCACCACTGGACGCGGTTGAACCGGTCCGCCGCGAAACCGACCAGGACATCAAGCGGGGCATAGAGGGTGTCCCACGCCAGGTCGCGCATGTGCACGTGCATGCGCGCGGGCTGCATCTGTCCGGGCGGGGGCATGTACACGTGTTCGCGCGCACGGAATACGACGCTGCCGAACACGCGCCGGATCGGCTGTGCAAAACTGCCGGCCGTGTACTGGGTAGCCGGGTTTGCGTCAGGAAATCCGCAGTCCCAAGCCGGAGCACGACGCAGCGCGTGCGATGCCCCGCGATGGATGACCCATGCTGCCAGCCAGGCTGCACCAGCTATCATCACGAACAGCAGCAGTCCGTTGTACGAACTTCTGCTTTCCAACACCGGCACGATGGTGAGCCACGCGTGCAGATGCTGCGGCTGCAGGCGTGCATCGAACAGCTGCTGCGACACCGGCGCGAGCGCGTCCATAAAGTAGCCGGGCAGGATGCCCGCCGCGAGGCAAAGCAGGACCAGAAGGAACATGGCAGCGAGCGAAAGCGCATCTGTCTCGCGCGCGCGCTGCGCCGCCGCCGTTCTGGCGCGCCCGAGAAACGTAGCCCCGAACGCCTTGACAAAACATCCGGCCGCGAGCGCCGCCGAAAGCGCGAGCATGGCACCGACCGCGGGCACAATGAATTTCAGTACCCACTGCGGGAAGTGGGGACTCAGCAGTACGGCTTGAAAGGTTAGCCACTCCGAAACGAAGCCGTTGAACGGCGGCAGTGCAGAAATGGCTGTCGAACCGGCGAGGAATGCGATTGCCGTGAGCGGCATGCGGTGGATCAGACCGCCCAGGCGCTCCATGTCGCGCTCGCCGGTGGCGCCGAGCACGGCCCCGGCGCCATAAAACAGCAGGCTCTTGAAAAGCGAGTGGTTGAAGACGTGGAAAAGGGCAGCGGTGAGCGCCAGCGCCGCTCCCACTTGCATGTCATTGGCTCGGAACGCGAGCGCCAGGCCGAGACCGATGAAGATGATGCCGATGTTCTCGACCGTGTGATAGGCGAGCAGGCGCTTCAAGTCATGCTGCATGAGCGCATACAGCACGCCCAGGACGGCGCTGATGCCGCCTAGCGTGAGCACCACTGCGCCCCACCACCACTCGGGCGGCCCCAGCAGATCGAAGACGATGCGCACGAATCCGTAGACGGCGACCTTGGTCATCACGCCGCTCATCAGCGCGGAGACGTGACTGGGCGCCGCCGGGTGAGCGAGCGGCAGCCAGACGTGAAGCGGCACCAGGCCTGATTTTGATCCGGCGCCGATCAGTGCGAGCGCCAGCACCGCGGCCGACATGCCCGCGGCGGGCTCCGAGTCCCGGATCGCGTCGAAGGCATAACCGCCGGCAGGGCCGGCGAGCAGGCCGAAAGCAAGCAGCAGCGCAAGCGTGCCAAAGCTCGCCATCAGCAGGTAGATATATCCGGCTTTCGCGTTGCCGGGTTGACGATGGTGCGCCATGACCAGCGCCCAGGACGCAAGCGACATGAACTCCCAGGTGAGCAGAAAGGTAAACGCGTCGTCTGCGAGCACCACCAGATTCATGCCGGCAAGAAACGCGGGGAAGAACGGCAGTACACGGCCGGGCGCTTGCTCATGACGCCCGTAGCCCAAACCATACAGGCTCGCTGTAAGCCCGCCGAGGTTCACCACGACCAGAAACAGCGCGCTCAATGCATCGAGGCGGAAGTGCGCGCCGAGCCACGGCAGTCCGATCGGAAGTACCGCAGCGCGTATCGAATCCGAGCTGTAGATCAACGCGTCGAGTGCTGCACCGAGCGCGACTGCGCCCACCACAAGCGCGAGCGCGTAGACCAGGGAAGTGGCGGTGCTTCTGCGCGCCGCCGCGAGCGCAACCACGCTGGTCGCAAGCCACGCACCGGCACACAACAGGAGGACGGTCAGTGCCATGACTACGTCGTGCTCAGCACCGCCCCCCACGTGAATGCACGCGTGCGCAGTGTGCTCGAAGGGCGCGCAGCGTCATCATTGCTTCAGGCGAACGCCGCGCCCGCCCTTGTCGCTCACCGCGCCTTCGCCGATGAGTTCGACTCCGCCCGCGTCCAGAGCAGCGACCAGCTTCATCAGCGACTCGACCTGGCCGCGGATCACGCCATCGCTCGCTTCCATCCGCTGGATGGTGGGCAGAGACAGGCCAGACGCTTCTGCGAGGGCCTTTTGATCCATTCCCAGCAATGCGCGGGCAGCGCGGAGCTGGCTGGGGGAAATCATGTTAATTGCATGAGTAATGGCGTATGAGGCATGCAAATTTAATGCTTTCACATGAATATCGCAAGCCTAATGTTCAATCGAGGCCGGTTCGATACCGAACGCGCGTGCTCAAAGGGTTCGATCTGGAGGTGATGTGCGGGCCGCCGTACGACGAGTACGCTCGCTCGCCACGGCGCGCACGCCCCTCGGGCCTGGTCTGCGGGTGACCGCCGTCGCTCGATCGTGAACGTTGTTACAATTCGGGCGCTATGTACCTAAACGAGCAGGATATTTCTCCACTTCGATCCTATGCGGGGAACTGAATTGCCGCACAGTGGAATTATCTTTCGTGTACGCAGCCGGGGCCGCCAATGCAGATTTGCGCGCATCGGGACCTGGCGACGAGAAGCGAGCGATTTGCCTGCAGGGCAGTATTTCGACCTGCGGACCGCGAAGACTTCCGCTGGGAGCACGTGTGCATGACCTACTTTGAATGGTCCGATGCCATTGAAGTCGGCCATGCGGAAATCGACGCGCAGCACCAGCGACTGCTCCAGCTGGGCGAGGCGATAGTCGAATCCCTGACGGATCCGAACCAACACAAGCCAAGCGCAGCGCCTCTGCGGGCGCTGATCGATTACGTCCAGGAGCATTTCGCGTACGAGGAAGGCTTGATGCGCTCGGCGGATTATCCGGGGATGGATCAGCATGTGAAGCACCACGCCTCCCTGCTCAAGGAACTCAGGACCTATTTCTTCAGGGTACAGCGGGGCGACCACAGCAATCCCGTCGGGCTCATCAGCTTTCTGTGGAATTGGATCGTGCTGCATATCGACTCGGCGGACCGCGAACTGGTGGTATGGCTCACGTCGCGCGACCGCGATGGCAGTTCCTCGGCGAGCGTCCGCTGACGATTGAAATTCAACCCGGGCGAACAGAAGTTCCGGAAACTGAAGCCGCATCGTGCCGCGGCGACGATGTCGGCGAAGAATGTCCGTAGTGTTGAACCGCGCCCACACGCCGGAAAGGACGATAGCAACCACACGAGGCGACGCCCGACTGCGCGGCTCATGACCCAGGTTTTGAGGTGCCGTTTGTCCGTACCGATGGGATATCGATAATGCTCGACATCGCCGCCGCCTGCCTGGTCATCACCGCACTGCTGGCCTATCTGAACCATCGCTTCGTCGGTATGCCCACAACCGTCGGCGTGATGGCCGCCGCGCTTGCGATTTCGTTGGCGCTGGTCGGGCTGGATGCGCTTGGCGTGGCGCACGCATTGCGCCAGTACGAGGAGTCACTGCTGCGTTCGATCGATTTTTCGGACGTTCTGATGCAGGGCATGCTGTCGCTGTTGCTGTTTGCCGGCGCGCTTCACGTCGATCTGAGCGAACTGCGCGCCTACCGCTGGCCGGTGGGGGCGTTGGCCGTGCTGGGTACATTGATCTCGACCCTCGCGGTGGGCTACGGAATGTGGGTCGCGCTGCCATTTGCGGGCCTCGATCTGCCGCTGATGTACTGCCTGCTTTTTGGCGCGTTGATTTCACCTACCGACCCGATCGCCGTGATGGGCATCCTCAAGTCCGCCGGTGCGCCGAAAGAGCTGGAACTCGTGATCGCGGGCGAATCGCTGTTCAACGACGGTGTAGGTGTGGTGATTTTTTCGCTGCTCTTGGGAATGCTCGTGAGCGGACTCGCGCCGACGCCGGGCCAGGGCTTTGAATTGCTGCTGCACGAGGCTGGCGGCGGCCTGCTGTTCGGATTGGCGCTCGGTTACGTGAGCTTCCTGCTGCTCAAGAGCGTGGACAACTACCAGGTCGAAGTTCTGTTGACGCTTGCGTCGGTCACGGGCGGATACGCGCTTGCCAACAAACTGCATGTGTCCGGCCCGCTGGCCATGGTGGTTGCCGGGCTGATCATAGGAAACCACGGGCGGGCGCTGGCGATGTCGGACACGACGCGCCGCTATCTGGACATGTTCTGGGAGCTGGTCGACGAAATTCTGAACGCGACGCTATTCGTGCTGATCGGCATGGAGGTACTGCTCGTGGCGTTCTCGGCTCACGAACTGGTAGCGGCGGCCGTTGCCGTGGTCGTGACGCTGCTGGCCCGATTGTTCACGGTCGGCGTGCCCGTGCGTCTGCTGCGGCGCCACGTCCGCTTGCCGCGCGGGTCGTGGAAGGTACTGACCTGGGGAGGGCTGCGCGGCGGCATCTCGGTCGCGCTTGCGCTGTCGCTTCCCGCGGGAGCCGAGCGCGACACCGTCGTCGCGCTGACCTATGGCGTCGTCGTGTTTTCCATCCTTGTTCAGGGACTTTCTATCGGTATCGTGACGCGCAACGCGATCACAGGCCGGTGAACCGGGCGCCTTACTCCTCGGCCGAAAGCGGGCGAGCGACCCGTTCCAGCGGCATTCTTTCGGCATCGACGCCGATGCGCAGTTCCGCCGCCGCGGCGACGAACATCAGCGCGGCGCCGAAGGCATAGCCGTAGAAGACGTTCTCGCGCGACCCGGTCCCGATCAGCATGCCGAAGATCCAGGGCGCGAGCACGCCTCCGGCGGCCGTTCCGAGCGCGTAGAACACGGCGATCGCGAGGGCGCGCAGTTCGAATGGGAACACCTCGCTTACGGTGAGATACGCGGAGCTGGCGGCAGCCGAAGCGAAGAAAAAGATCACACTCCACATCAGCGTCTGTCCGTTCGCCGAGAGCAGATCGCCCGCGAACAAACCGCCGGTGGCGAGCAGCAGTACCGCACTCGCGGCGTACGTGCCCGAGATCATCTTCCGCCGGCCGAGCGAGTCGAAATAGCGTCCCAATAGCAGCGGTCCGAGAAAATTGCCGATCGCGAAGGGAAACAGATAGAGCCCTGTCTGCTGCACCGGCACGCTGTAGAAGCGCGTGAGCACCAGCGCGTAGGTGAAAAAGATCGCGTTGTAGAGGAATGCCTGCGATCCGATCAGCACGAAGCCGAGCAGCGAGCGGCTGCGGTAGCGCTCGAACATGGTGCGGAAAATGACGCCGAGCCCGAGGCTGCTTCGCGGTCGCACCACCAGATAGTCCTCCGCCGCATGCAGCCGGACCCCGGTTGCGCGCACCACGCGCGCCTCGATGGCCGCCACCACCGACTCGGCCCGCTCGCCGTGGCCGTGGATGCTGAGCCAGCGCGGGCTTTCGGGAATGTGCCGTCTCCACGCCAGCACGATGAAGCCCAGCGCCGCGCCGACGCCGAATCCGACGCGCCAGCCGACATCGACCGGGAAGATGCCCGGGTCGAGGAGCACGACCGTCGCCCCCGAGCCGACCGCCGCGCCTATCCAGAAGCTGCCGTTGACGATGAGATTGACCTGCCCGCGGTAGCGCGCGGGAACCAGTTCGTCGATCGCGGAGTTGATCGCCGCGTATTCCCCGCCGATGCCGAATCCCGTGATGCCGCGGAACACGGCCATGCTGGCGAAATTCCACGAGAACGCGGTGAGCAGCGCGCCGGACAGATAGACGGTGAGCGTGATGAAGAACAGCTTGGTCCTGCCGAATCGGTCGGTCAGCCAACCAAAGAACAGAGCTCCGACGACGGCGCCAAGCAGATAGAACGACGCGATGGCGCCGATCTGCGTGCTGCTGAGGTGCAGCGTCTGCGGGTCCTGAAGCACGCCGCTCAACGCGCCCTTGAGGGTGACCTCCAGCCCGTCGATTCCCCAGCTCGCGCCCAG
>MEQX01000007.1:48538-80132 GCA_001770415.1 Betaproteobacteria bacterium RIFCSPLOWO2_02_FULL_63_19
AGTGAAAACGGCTCCATGGCAGCCTGTCCAGGCGCGCCGGAATGTTTGTTCTAAAGGGCTCGGTCATGTCGACTGCTCTCTCGGGGCGCGACTCAGACGATGTGGGCGGCGGATCGGACGCGCAACTATCCGGTTAGCCAAACCTGCGAAACACCAAACGTCAATATGCGTCGCCACGCCGTGGCGTCATTTATCGCATTTGCATGCTGAGGCAAGGACTTACATATACCTCACAAATTTATTACAAGCCTATTACAATAGGGCCGCAAGTTGGCATGTTTTGACGCTATTTCGCCGTGGCCTCCGGCGAGAGCGAATGGGTCCACCGGCAGCACGCCCGTTTGATCTAAGAACAATGGACTGGACGCTCCGACGGACGCCCCCAGCGCTCGTGACGGGGAAAGGAGGGGGCTAGCGTGTTGATTCGGACTCCGTCCCTCCAATCGGAAGGGAACGCGTGAAATTGGGTGCGAGAACCGGTGGGCAATCACGAGGGATTGCCACGTATTTCGAGGAAGCGTCGGAGCGGCTCGCGCTCGAGGACGGATCGAGAGTCGGGGTGATCGGGGGCGGTCCCGCAGGCTCCTTTTTCGCCTATTTCGCGCTCAAGATGGCCAGGTCCGCAGGAATCGATATTTCAGTCGACGTCTATGAGGCGCGGCTCTTCGACCAGCGCGGGCCCGCCGGCTGCAACCATTGCGGCGGCGTCGTCTCCGAATCGCTGGTGCAACTCCTGGCGACCGAAGGTATCAATCTGCCGCCTACGGTGGTGCGACGAGGCATCGAATCGTACGTGCTGCATACCGACGTCGGACGGGTTCTCATCAATACCCCTTTGGAGGAGAAGCGCATCGCCGCCGTGTACCGCGGCAATGGCCCGAAAGAATCCGAGCCGGTCGAAATTGCCGGATTCGACCGCTTCCTTCTCGACTTGGCGATCAGTGCCGGCGCGAACGTGGTGCGCAAGCTGGTGACCGGGTTCGACTGGGACCACGGCAGGCCGCAGATCATGACCCCGGATGGCGCCGAGTCGACCTACGACCTTGTGGCTGTTGCCGCAGGCGTCAACAGCCATATCGTGAAAACGCTGAATTCCCGCGACGCGGATTACCAGCCGCCCGAGACGCTGCGCGCGTTCATTAGCGAGTTTCATCTCGGCGAGGCGACCATCAATGAATGTCTTGGCAATTCCATGCACGTGTTCCTTCTTGACTTGCCACGCCTCGAGTTCGCTGCGCTGATACCCAAAGGCGAGTTCGCGACGCTGTGCCTGCTGGGCGACGACGTCGACGAAGAACTGATCGAATCGTTTCTGGCGACGCGGGAGGTCAAGGCCTGCTTTCCAGGGAACGTGGTGCCGGCGCCCGTCTGCCATTGTTTCCCCCGCATCAACGTGCGCGCCGCAGTGCGGCCTTATGCGGACCGCATCGTGTGGATCGGTGACAGTGGCGTAAACCGTCTGTTCAAGGACGGCATCGGTTCGGCATACAGGACCGCCAAGGCCGCCGCCAAAACCGTCGTGTTCCGGGGCATTTCCAGAGCCGACTTCGAACGAGGCTTCTGGCCGGAATGCAGAAACCTGATCATGGACAACTGGATTGCGAAGCTGATTTTCGGCGTAACGACGCTGATTCAGCGCGTGCGCTTTCTGAGGCGGGGAGTATTACGCATGACGGCGCTGGAGCAGCAGCGGGAGGGAAGGAAGCGACTCATGAGCAGCGTCTTGTGGGACGTGTTTACCGGGAGCGCTCCGTACAAGGAAATCCTGCTGCGGACATTTCACCCAATGTTCCCGTTGCGCCTGGCGTGGAATCTTGTCGCAGGGAATGTCGTACGGACCAAAGAGCAAGGCGTCAGGGAGGAAGCGCAATGAGTTCGGCGGGGCTAGGGAAGACCTATGCGGACGGGGAAGTTATCGTCAGGCAGGGGGAGACCGGCGACTGCATGTTCGCGATCCAGAAGGGGCAGCTCGAGGTCGTGAAGCACTCGAAGGACGGCGAAGCGCGCGTGGCGGTTCTCGAAGAGGGTGAGATCTTCGGCGAGATGGCGATATTCGAACGCGAAGTGCGTTCCGCGACGGTTCGCGCGCTGGGCGAGGCGCGGGTTCTGACCGTCGACAAGAAAACTTTCCTGCGCCGCATCCAGGAAGATCCTTCTCTTGCTTTCAATCTGGTGCAAATGATGTCGCGGCGCATCCGCCGGCTGAGCGGAGAAATAGCCGACCTGCGCCCGGGAAGCGTTCCACGGAGCCAGGACACGTTGGCCCTGACGGAGGCCGAGCGACAGATCGAGCGCAGAAAACGGCCGGACCGGCGGGTCAACAGCGACAGGCGCACGGGTGAACGCAGGCGCGGAACCGAACGGCGCGGTGTCGCTTCGGCATCGGCAAAGAAGGACTAGCGTAGAAACTGCTGCGATACGAGGAGGGACGGATGAGCGTATATAACGACGAAAGAGTGCCGGAGGACGCCATGCATCCCGGACCAGAGGGACATATAAGCGGGATGGGCGTGCTACCCACGGCGCTGAAACAGGCACTGGTTCAGCCTGAGCAACTTCGCAAGACACCGCCGTGCAACGCGGGCTGCGCCGGTGGCGGCGACGTACGTGGATGGATCTCGCTGGTGGCACAACGCCGCAAGCTTGGTTTGTCCGATGCGAGCGCCTGCACCCAGGCCTGGAACGTCATCACCGAGGTCAACCCGTTTCCTGCGACCCTCGGGCGCATCTGCCCGCATCCCTGCGAGGACGGTTGTAACCGCGGTGACAAGGACGGTGCAGTGTCGATCAACGCGCTCGAGCGGTTCCTCGGGGACTGGGCGCTGCAGCGCGGACTCAAGCTGGCGGTCGCCGAGCGCGGGAACTGCAGCGAATCGGTGGGCGTGATCGGTGCGGGGCCGGCAGGACTCTCGTTCGCATATCAGATGGCGCGGCGCGGCTATCGCGTCACGATCTATGAAAAGCAGGAGCGGCCCGGCGGAATGCTGTACTTCGGCATACCGGAGTACAGATTGCCCGGGACCGTGCTCGCAGCAGAGATCGAACGGATACTTGCCCTGGGTGTCGAACTCAGGCTCAACACCGCCATCGGGCGTGACGTGACGGTACAGCAGTTGCGGGACATGCACCAGGTGGTGTTTATCGGCATTGGTGCGGGCGCCGGGCTGAAGCTGGGCATTCCCGGCGAGGATGGCGCGGGCGTTTGGACGGGTACCGAATTTCTGTCGCAACTGAATCGCGGCAGCAAGCTGGAACTGGGCGCGAACGTCGTCGTCGTAGGGGGTGGCAACACGGCGATGGATGCCGCGCGTGCGGCGCGCCGCACCGGCGCACGGGTAAGCATGCTGTACCGGCGCACGCGCATCGAGATGCCTGCCATCGAAACCGAAATCGATGACGCCCTGGAGGAAGGCGTGGATATTGCCTACTTGACGGCACCGGTCGCGATCCTGAGGGAAGGCGGCATCGTCCGATCGGTGCGGGTCCAGCGGATGGAACTCGGCGAGGCGGATCGCTCCGGACGCAGAAAACCCGTACCCGTCATCGGTTCGGAGCAGGACATTCCCGCCAGCGCAGTGATCGCTGCGGTCTCTCAGGAGCCGGACTGGGAGGGTCTGGGTGAACTGCGCGACGGAAAGATCTGGATTCATGCCGGTTCGAATGGCGCGCTCGGCGACGGCGTCTGGGCAGGCGGGGACGCTTTGGGTCTGGGTATCGCGGGCCTGGCCATTTCACAGGGGCGCAAGGCCGCCGAAGCGGTGCATGCGAAATTGCGCGGACTGCCGACTCAGTCGATCTCCGATGGCACGGGGGCAGCAGACGAGCCAACCCCCAAACCCGAGTACTACGCCGCAATTCCGCGTTCGTCCTCGCCCTACAGGGACGTGTCCTCACGGCTCGCGAACCCCGACCTGGAAGTTCAGCAGACGATCAATGCGCGAGCCTTCTTCGAGGAGGTGTCGCGTTGCTTTTCCTGCGGATCGTGTTTCGGCTGCGAGCAGTGCTATATGTATTGCAACGGGGGCGGATTCTCCAAGTTGCAGGAAGTCGCTCCCGGGCGTTATTTCTCGTTGAGCCTGGATACCTGCGAATCCTGCGGGAAGTGCGTTGAGCTGTGCCCCTGCGGGTATCTTTCCGCGCGGCCAGGATTGCGTTCGAATGAGGCTCGCACATAAGGTCGTAGCCGACGACGATAGCGTTATTCTTGTACCGGTCGGCGGTGTACCTCCACATAGCAACCCAGGCGTCCTGCTCGGTTTGCGATGTCCAAACTGAATAGAGCGTCGGAAAGTCCACTTCAGGGACGATAGCTGCCTCGTTCCGGCCCGGGCCGGTCCTGAAGGTGATGACGGCGAACAAATTGGCTTCCTGAATCATCGCCAACAGGCTGTCGAGGTTGGCCTGGGCGTCCGCGTCAAGCGCATAGGGAGAAGTTTCGGAATACAGTCCCGGATGCGAAATGTTTACCACGTTGGCGCCGAGCGCCGCGAGGTTGTTGAAATCAGTTTGGGTATAGCGTGGATAGAAAGCGGCAGAAGCGTCGGACGGGATGCGTATCTGGTAGATGTTGGCGCCGCGCAGGCAAGTCGTCCCTGTCTATAAAGCCCATTTGCTGGCAGCACCTACGCAAGAATCTACCGTATAGATCTTGGCCAGCTTGCCCGGCGAAGTGAACATATCCTGCTCGTCGACGTCATAGCCGACATACAGTTGGAGTCCCGTGAGGCCTGAGATGTCGATGTGATCGACCACGGTGACGGATTGCGAAGCCGAGAGCGTCACGCTCCTTGCAATCGGAAAAGGCCCGCCGGTGTAGGGAACCCAGCTCGCACCATCGTTGAGGTATAGCGTTGTCGCGTAGACCGCTCCGAGCCAGATGTTGGCGGATGCGTTGACATCCGCCGCATCCTGCCCGATGATGGCCGTGACCCGGTCTGCCGTGGCCTGGCCAAGCGCGATGCTCGCCGCGTGCGTCGGCGTGACGAAAAGTACCGATATGACGATCGGCGAAACAATCAACCGTGGCATGACGATTCTCTCACCGTTCCCATTCGCACCATTCCATGAAATAGCCGCCACTTGATCGAATTCGGAAGCCTGGAAACGAGGAGTAATGACGGATAAAACGATGGATAGAGGAGCAAGTGCCCGTAGCGTATATACCCTGCTTTGGCTGTCTATTTCTTTGCTGACAACTTCGATCGCGCACGCAACGCTTCCGGTGCCAGCCGCCGCACAGAGTTGGAGCTATTATCAAACGTCTTCCCCGACACTGAGTTCTTTCCCCGCTCAGGCAAAGCCCCTCGGCATCGGCGCATTTGCCACCGGGGGAGCCGTGCTCAGCATCGACATTGGGTTGAATCAATTTTCAGCAGCCGTAGATATCTATGTGGCATTTATCGCCCTAGCCGATCCAGGCAATATCAACATACTAAATCAAGACGGCAATACTTTCGGCCCCTTCCCGCTTAGCGATATCGTCGATGGTATTGCAACGGGGGTGCTGCCGGCCGGTGTTCAAAAGTGGAGGTCAAATGTAACCGGGCCAATAAACGAGCATCTGTTTGATATATCTTTTTCGCTTATCCCTGCAGGAACATACAACGTTTACGTTCTGGTAACGCCTGCAGGGAGCCTCCTCAGTTATTACCTCTGGTCAACCAGCTTTGACTCCCTGTATGTGCAAGGCGCGTTTTATGTGTCGCCCGATGGCGATGACAATAATGCCGGCACTGAATCACGGCCCTGGAAGACGATTACAAAAGCGGCCAATACGCTTGTCGCAGGTGATACGGTGTTCATCAAGTCAGGCACGTACAATGAACAAGTTTCCCCGCGGAATTCCGGAAGCGCTGGTCATTACATTACATACGCGGCGTACCCCGGCGAAACGGTAACGATTGATGGAAGTGGCATATCGGTCGCAGAGTACGACGCCTTGTTTAGTGTCGCGAACAAGCATTACATCAAGGTTTCGGGCCTCAGGGTCATGAATGTCGGGCCCCATGGAACAAGCGCGGGAATTCAGGCCGACGGCGCCAGCCACATCACGATTGAAAAGAACTACGTCTATAACACCGCTTCCTCGGGGATACTGGTGTGGAACTCAAGCAATATAGTCATTGATGGCAACGAGGTCGAGCTTGCGAATACCAAGGGCGCTGAAAGCAAGAACGAATGCATCACGGTAGGGGAAACCGATAAATTCGAGGTCAGAAACAATCATGTGCATCACGGTTATCCTGTGAGAGGGGAAGGAATCGTCCTGAAGGACGGTTCGTCCAACGGAAAGGCATATGGAAATCACGTGCATGACGTCCCGGACGTGGGTATCTATATTGATGCGCAGGCCAGGCACACACGTGATATCGATGTTTATCAGAATACGGTGCACGATATATCGGGAGAGGGGGTGGCTATCTCAATAGCTTCCGAGGCGGGCGGTCTTCTTGAGAAGGTAGGCGTCTACAACAACATCGGCTACAACAATAGGGTTTACGGCATCGAAATTTCCTATTGCTGCATGGATCTGAGCACCAGCCATCCGGTGAAGGACATCAAGATTATCAACAACACGCTTTACAACAATGGTGTTTCATGGGGCGGCGGGATATTTCATGGCAACCTCGATGCGCGGAATGTCGTGATAAGAAACAATATCGTGAGCGCAAACCTGTCGTTTCAGATCGCGCTTGAGGGTGTCGACAACGCGAACGTGGCTATCGATCACAATCTGATAGACGGTTTTCGTGGATTTCAAGGAGAACTGCGAGGCAGTGATTTTGTCGAGGCCGACCCTGTATTTGTCAATGCCTCGGGGGCGGATTTCCATCTGCAGGCAGGCTCTCCGGCGATTGACAGCGGGACTTCGACAAATGCGCCAGGGAGCGATTTTGACGGCACGTCACGGCCTCAGGATTCAGGACACGACATAGGTGCGTTTGAGTTCTAGGAGAGCGTGATTCAGCGGTTACAGGCTGTAGCCCGACTTAATCACAGCTTAAGCGGAACGATCCGTCCAATAGAAGCGGCAGCACCAAGGTGCGCAGGTTCTCCGCGCGCGCACTGTCACACAGCTCATCGTAGGCGCCGTCGGTGTTGCTCACGTAGCGGCTTTGGTACTCTACGTTCAAGACTGGTTTGCCGAGCGAAGTAAAGGCCTGATAGTCGGCGCATTCGGCCGATTCATGACATTGCTCGTTGACTGCAAACTCGAAGGTCGCTGCGAGATCACTGAGTTGCCCCACGTCGTTTTTCAAGCCGGCCGCCAGCCCGCGTGAATGCGCCTCTGACGAAAGAAAGCGGTTATAGTCGAGCTGATCTTGTGCGGTCAGGGGAAATCCCGTGGGGTTGGTGTAGCCATCGACATTGTCCGGGTCAATGCCATCGCAACCTTTGTCCAAGGCCAGGTTCATGCGTGTGCGCATGATGCTTCGCACATTGTCCGATCTGATATCGAGCCAATTCTCGCCAGGCCAACCCTGCAGCGGGTTACCCATGTCCGTCGCCAAGAAGCTGGCAAAATCCGGCCGCCAGTTTTCGCTGCTGCCCGCAGAGAAGTAGCAAACGATCTTGTGACCCTGTTGCTTGAGTTGAGCGATCTGCGCCGCGGATGTGTCGAATAAATCAATGTCGTAGATGGTGGCCGCAACGTTGGTGGTCAACACACCGCGCAACTGCAAATGAAAGCTATCGAGCAGGTTGGGTTGCCATACTGCATTCATCACCGGCACTTCCTCGGGCGTTGTTACGGTATAGATCTTTGCCAGCTTGCCCGGGGAGGTGAGCATATCCTGCTCGTCGACGCCATAGCCGACATAGAGTTGGAGACCCTCGAGGCCCGAAATGTCGATGTGATCGACCACGGTGACGGATTGCGAGGCCGAGAGCGTCACGCTCCTTGCAATCGGAAAAGGCCCGCCGGTGTAGGGAACCCAGCTCGCACCATCGTTGAGGTATAGCGTTGTCGCGTAGACCGCTCCGAGCCAGATGTTGGCGGATGCGTTGACATCCGCCGCATCCGGCTCGATGATGGCCGTGACCCGGTCTGCCGTGGCCTGGCCAAGCGCGATGCTCGCCGCGTGCGTCGGCGTGACGAAAAGTACCGATATGACGATCAGCGAAACAATCAACCGTGGCATGACCATTCCACCTCCGAGCTGTGTCCTCTGCGGCTACGCGGAGAGCTTGATCCTGCATCTTCCTTTAGAAGGTTTCTTTCGGTCACTATTTTCCCCTGAATCCGGATAGTTTCATACGCAGCAGGAAATGCATCGAGCTGTGCCCGTGCGGGTATCTCTCCGCGGGTCCCGGACGCGGTACGGCCAACTGCTAAACGGGCGGATCAACCGCGGCGGCAGGCGCGTGGCGTAGAATGCGCGCATCTTGCCCCGCCGGCGGCACGGGGCGCAAAGGAACACGCGTGTTCGGAATTGTTGCTCCCGCGGAAGCTGTCGTTCGAGGACGACTTCCCGGCTTTCCGTTGAACCCTATTCGTACGCCGAGGTCGGGGCGCTGGAAGAACCTTACTCTCCTCCGGGCTATCGCGAGGACAGGCATCGTGAGCCCTTGGGCCATGGCGCTGTATGTTTCGAGCGCGCGAAAGCCGGCCTGCAGTGCTGGGAAATGTTCAGCGTCGCTTGGGTCAGGCTGCACCCGGAAAAGCCGGTGGTCGCGGCCGAGACCGTCTTCGGCATTTCGGCCCGGTTTCTGTTCGTCTGGTCGACGAGCTTTTGCCGGATCGCGTATACCGTGGACGATAAAGGGGAGGTGGACCGATTCGGTTTCGGCCTCGGGGCCGTGCGCGGGCACATCCTCGCAGGGGAGGAGCGATTCTGCGGCGAGTGGCATCATGGGGATGATACGGTCTGGTACCACGTGATCGCGTTTTCGCGTCCGAATACCGTGATCTCGCTCCTCGGCTACCCATGGTGCGGAATCTCCAGAAGCAGTTCGCGAGGGATTCGCGTATGACCATGGCGCGCGCGACTGCCGTCAAGAGCATCGCGGACTTGAAGGGCAAGCGTGTCTCGAGCGGGTTCAATGCGCAGAAGACCATCGCGCGCATCATCGACACGCATTTGCAGACGGCCGGCCTGAGCTACAAGGATGTCACTTCGGTGCCGACGCCGAACGTCGTGCGGCAGGCCGACGATTTCAAGGCGGGAAAGGTCGACACGCTATTTTTCGCTTTGGGTTCGGCGGCCGTCAAGGAGGCGAGCGCGAGCGTCGGCGGACTGCGGGTGCTCGAGGTGAACGATTCCCCACAGGCGATGCAGCGCGCGCAGAACATCCTGCCCGGTTCGTACACGTTGACCATCACGCCGCACCCCTCGATCGAGGGCATCACGCAGCCGACCAAAGTGATCGCATTCGACATGGTCATGGTTACCAATGCCAAGGTCGCAGACGACGTGATCTACAAGGCCGCCAAGGCAATCTACGAGAACAAGAAGGATCTGGTCGCAACGTTCCGGCCGTTCGTGATATTCAACCCCAAGAACATCGCAAAGCAGGTCAAGGACGTTCCGATGCATCCGGGCGCAGTGAAGTTCTACCGGGAAGCCGGACTGATGAAGTGAGCCTCGCGGCGGGCCGCGCGGTCCTCTGGGCCCTACGCTCCAGAGCTGAGGGCGTCAGTACGAGCGCGGCAGGCCGAGCACGTGCTCGGCGATGTAGCTGAGTACCAGGTTGGTCGAAATCGGTGCGATCTGGTACAGGCGGGTTTCGCGGAACTTTCTTTCGACGTCGTATTCCTCGGCGAAGCCGAAGCCGCCGTGGGTCTGCAGGCACATGTCAGCCGCCTGCCATGACGCCTCGGAAGCGAGTTGCTTGGCCATGTTCGCTTCCTTGCCGCAGGGCTGTCCGTTTTCGTAAAGCTGCGCGGCGCGTTCGACCATGAGTGCGGCAGCCTCGCAGGCCATGTAGGCGCGTGCAATCGGGAACTGCACGCCCTGATTCTGTCCGATCGGTCGGCCGAACACGCGGCGCTCACCTGCGTACGCGGTCGCTTTGGCGATGAACCAGCGCGCGTCGCCCACGCATTCCGCTCCGATCAGTATGCGCTCCGCATTCATGCCGTCCAGGATGTAGCGAAAGCCCCTGCCTTCCACGCCGATGAGGTTTTCAGCCGGCACCTCGAGGTTGTCGAAGAACACTTCGGTGGTGGCGTGGTTGATCATGGTTCGGATCGGGCGGATGCTCAGTCCTCTTCCGAGCGCTTCGCGCATGTCCACCAGGAACACCGAGAGGCCATCGGTTTTCTTCTTTACCTGCTCGCGCGCGGTCGTTCGAGCGAGCAGGAACATCAGGTCGGAGTGCTCCGCGCGTGAAGTCCACACCTTCTGACCGTTGATGACATAGCGATCGCCTTGGCGTACAGCGGCCGTTCGGATCGAGGTTGTGTCGGTACCGGCGTCGGGTTCGGTGACGCCGAAGGCCTGCAGGCGAAGTGCACCGGTTGCGACGCCGGGCAGGTATTTGCGCTTCTGCGCGTCGCTGCCGTTGCGAAGCAGCGTGCCCATGATATAGATCTGCGCGTGACAGCCAGCGCCGTTGGCACCGCTGCGCTGTATCTCCTCAAGGATCGCCGCGGCGGCGCTGAGGCCCAGACCGGTCCCGCCATACTCTTCCGGTATCAGACAGGAAAGGTAGCCTGCGTCGGTGAGCGCGCGTACGAATTCGGTCGGGTAGCGCCGCTCGCGATCCAGTTCCCGCCAGTATTCTCCCGGGAAGCCGGCGCATAGCTTGGCGACAGCATCACGGATTTCGCGCAGGTCGTGTTCTGGCATGATCACGCTCATTATATAGCGGCGTTGCCGCGGGAGACGCCGCCGCGCGTTAGACTTGTTCCATCGGCAGAAAAGATCGGGAGACCGGGTATGGACTCGAATGCGAAGGTTGCGATCGTCACGGGTGCTGGCACCGGCATCGGCAAGGCGGTCGCGTTGGCACTGCTCAACGACGGCTACAGCGTGGCATTCGCGGGCCGGCGGACTGAACTGCTGGCCAAGGCGATCGCGGATTCCGGCGCCGGAGCGGCGCGGACGCTGGCGGTTTCCGCCGACGTGGGCGATCCGGAGTCGGTGCGTGCGTTGTTCGCCAAAACGGTCGAGAAGTTCGGACGGCTGGACTTGCTGTTCAACAACGCGGGCACAGGTGCGCCCGCGATCCCCATGGAGGACCTTGGCTACGAGCAGTGGAAGACAGTGGTCGATGCCAACCTCACGGGTGTATTCCTGTGCACCCAGGAGGCGATCAGGATCATGAAGCGTCAGGTGCCCCGTGGCGGGCGCATCATCAACAATGGCTCGATTTCGGCGCACGCGCCGCGGCCCAACTCCGCACCCTATACGGCGACCAAGCATGGGGTCACGGGGCTCACCAAGTCGACCTCGCTCGACGGCAGACAATACGACATTGCGTGCGGCCAGATTGACATCGGCAATGCGGCAACCGAAATGACCGACAAGATGGCTCAGGGAATCGCGCAGCCGAACGGATCCATCGCGGTCGAACCGCGCATGGATCTCGCGCACGTTGCGAGCACCGTGGTGCACATGGCGAGCCTGCCGCTCGATGCCAACGTGCAGTTCGTGACGGTGATGGCGACCAAGATGCCGTTCGTCGGCAGGGGCTGACGCGCGAGTCTTGGCTTTGGCTCGCGGATGTCGCAAAGCTCATTTGTTGAGCTAATCGCCCTCTGGGTGCACGTCGGGGGCTGTTGAACGGTTTGGATGCGGGCTTATGCACAAGATGTCCACCGATTTTGTGGACAACTCTTCTTCACGCGGTGCAGCATGACGTTTTCGACCCGAAGATGCGAACCGCGGCAGGTGTGTCGGGCCTGCGCGAACTCGGAACTGCGTTCGGACTACGGCCACCGATAGGCAGGGGTTGCCGGGCATAGGTGCCCTGGTTGACAATCATCAAAGCCATCGGTGTGCGCTGGGATACAATAGAACCCTCGAGTGGGGTATAGTGGAAAGGCTCGCGCCCACCCGCGTTCCTCCATTGCAACATGAGGAGCCGATTATGCAAATCCCTCTTCAGATCGCCGTGCGTGATTTTCCGCAATCCGAAGCGCTCGAAGCGACTATTCGAAAGAAAGCGGGAAAGCTCGGGAAATACTATCCGCGCATTACGAGCTTCCGCGTCACCGTTGAGGAGTCGCACCAGCATCATTTTCTGGTCAGCCTGGATGTGCGCGTTCCGGGAACCGAAATCGTTGTAAACCACGTGCGCAACGAAGACGTATACGTTGCAACGCGCGATGCCTTCAATGCGGCAAGGCGGCAGCTTGACGAGGCCGGCCACCTGCGGCGCGACGACACCGGACGGTCTGGCCAGCCGGTGCGGCACACCGTGCCGCTAAGGCGCGGTTCGTCGGTGTAATTGGCGCCCGCCGGCGCCGCTGAACCCCCCGGCTTTGCCCGGATATCTATAGCTCGGGCAATGGGTGCACCGCCTGTTCATCGCATCGAGTTGCGGCTGCGTGACTTCGCGCAGCTATTCAACTCCATGGATCCGACGCCGTTTCATCACAAGGACCTGGATCCGGGCGCCGAGGAATTTATTGAGAGCTGGGCGCTGGAGTTCCCTCCGGGCAGTCGGTTTCAGGTCACCGTGCATATCCAGCAGACGCCGATTCCGGTCGATGCGAATCTGTTGGTTGCGGACGCGATCCACAACTTTTTCGCCTACAAGGCTGAGCTGACGCGTCGTGAATTGCGTCGGCTGCTGCAGCAGGGCCGCATCAGTCTGGTGATCGGCCTCGCTTTCCTCGCACTGTGCCTGTTTGCGGCAAATGCGATCGGTCAGATCGCCACCGGCACCGTCCTCAGCATAGGCCGCGAGAGTCTTACCATCGGCGGTTGGGTTGCAATGTGGCGCCCGATTCAGATCTTTCTGTACGACTGGTGGCCGCTGGCACGCCGCCGCCGGATCTACCATAGCCTGAGTCGCGCCCAGATCCGCGTGTCGGAAGACAGGCAAGCGCGCGCCGGATGAGCGCGATTTCGGCGCTTTCTTGACGCCCGTCAATACATCCCGTGCACCGGGGTTGAAAATAAAAAACCGGTGTTGTTTCGGTGTTGCATCGAGCAGGAGAACGATCATGGGAAACGAAAGCAAACGCGATGTGCCGGTAACGACGAAGGTGCACGATGAGGGCAAGGCTACACACGGCGGGGCGCTGACTCCGTTTGAAGACATGGAGCGGGCGTTCGAGAAATTCATGTCCGGCGGTTGGCTGCGGCCACTGGCGTGGGATCGGTCCATCTGGCACGACCTGATGGAGCCTTTCCAGGGTCGGATGACACGTACGGACGTGATCGACCGCGACGAGGACTTCCTGGTGCGGGCCGAGGTCCCCGGTGCCCAAAAGAAGGACATCGAGGTATCTCTTGCGGACAACATGCTGACCATCAAAGGAAAGGTGGAGCATGAATACAAGCAGCAGAAGGCCGATTACTACCGATGCGAGATTTCGCAGGGCGTCTTCTCACGCACGGTTCTCGTTCCCGGCAAGTTCGACGCATCCAAAGTCACGGCGTCCCTCAAAGATGGCGTGCTCGAGATAACGCTGCCCAAGGTCGAGGCGTCGAAGCGGCAAAGTATCAAGATCGAATAGCGCCAACGCGCTTCGCGTCGCACTCGCCTCCGCCTGTACACCGGTGGGGCGAGCGCCACCGTGCGTGCTCCGTTTCAGAACCGGGTTCGGATTCCGCACTGACCTGAAGTCTGTCAGGGCTTGATCCTGTTCACGGCGGGACGCCGTGCAAGCGGCCGCCGCTTCGACCCGGCAGTTTTTCGCTAGAATGCCCGCGCACGGGCGGCGTCGCCCGACACCAAGGATGAATCGCATGCGGCAGGGTACTCAATACGTCCTCGAGATCAGCGCTCGCATTCCGGAGAAACTTGCGCGCATCGAGGAACTGGCCGACAACCTTTGGTACAGCTGGGATCGGCCGACACGCGCGCTTTTCGCAAGGCTGGATCTCACCCTTTGGAATGCGGTCAACCAGAGTCCCAAGGCGTTCCTTAAGCGCTTCGACGAACGCAGGCTCCGCGAGGCGGCAGAGGACAGCGTATTCCTTACCGCCTACAACCGCGTGCTTTCGGCATACGACAGCTATCAGAACGAGCCGGTGCGCCGCGAGAGTGCGGGGTTGCTAAGCGGCGGCGACCTGGTCGCCTACTTCTGCGCTGAGTTCGGTTTTCATGAGAGTCTGCCGATCTATTCGGGCGGCCTGGGCATACTGGCCGGAGACCACTGCAAGGCGGCGAGCGACATGCGGCTACCGTTCGTCGGGGTTGGATTGCTCTATCGCCAGGGCTATTTCTTTCAGACTGTCGATTCGGAGGGCCAGCAGCACGCCGCGTACTCCGATTCGGACTTCGACGAACTACCGATTCAACCGGTACGGGACGCGAACGGAGCGGAACCGCTCGTGGAAGTCGAGCTTCCCGGCCGAACGGTGAAGGTGAAGCTCTGGCAGACGCGGGTGGGCCACGTAACACTGTACCTGCTCGATACCGATATCCCGGCCAACGGCGCGCATGACCGCGGCATTACGCACCAGCTCTATGGTGGCGACCGCGCAATGCGTATGGAACAGGAAATTCTGCTCGGAGTCGGGGGCGTGCGAGCGCTAACGGTCTTGGGCCTCAAGCCAACGGTGTGGCACATCAACGAGGGACACGCGGCATTCCTGGTGCTCGAGCGCATCCGCGGGCTCGTCGCGCAGGAACTCGATTTCGTCTCGGCGCTGGAGGCGGTGGCTGCGAATACGGTGTTTACCACCCATACGGCGGTCCCGGCAGGCCACGACCAGTTCGACGCGGAGATGATGGACTCCTACTTCGAAGGCTATTGCCGTGACGTTGGGATCGATCTGGCTGTGTTGATGGATCTAGGCCGTACGCCTTCAAGCGCGGATTTCAGTATGACGGCGCTCGGGGTGCGTGGCTCGCGCTTCCAGAACGGCGTATCGCGCATTCACGGCGATGTTGCGGCGGAAAGACTGAGCGAGCTCTGGCGGCAGGTTCCCGCAGAGGAAAACCCGATCACATATATCACCAACGGCGTGCATGTGCCGACGTTTCTTTCTACGGAGTGGGTGGATGCGTTCGACCGCTTCGTAGGTCCGGACTGGAAACGCCATCTGCATGATCGTTCATGGTGGACCCGGATCGAGCGATTACCTGACCAGATATTCTGGTCCATGCACCAATATCTCAAGGCGCGGATGCTGCATCTTGTTTGTCAGCGCGTGCGTGCGCAGCACGCGCGTAACCATGGCAGCGACGCGCACCTGGACCGCATGCTCAAGTACGCCAATCCGGATGATCCGAACGTGCTAACGATCGGCTTCGGAAGACGCTTCGCGACCTACAAGCGAGCCACGCTGCTGTTCGAAGATCTCGCGTGGCTGAAGAAAATCCTGTCAGATCCGGAGCGTCCGGCGCTGTTCCTGTTTGCAGGCAAAGCCCATCCTGCAGATATCCCGGGTCAGGATCTGATCCGCAAGATTGTCGAGGTTTCGCGCATGCCCGAGTTCGAGGGCAAGATTCTGTTCGTCGAAGACTACGACCTGCGTCTGTCGCGGCGGTTGATCGCGGGCGTCGATGTCTGGCTGAACAATCCTGTGTATCCGCAAGAGGCTTGCGGCACTTCCGGAATGAAGGCGGGCATGAATGGCGTCATCAATCTGTCGGTGCTCGACGGCTGGTGGGACGAGGGCTATGAGCGCGGTAACGGATGGGCGATCAAGCCGGTCAAGCAAGTCCATGACGAGATGCGGCGCGACCACGAGGAGGCGCGCACGCTCTACGAGATCCTGCAAGATCACGTCATACCCGTCTACTACCGGCGCAGCAGCATGGGGTACTCGCCCGAGTGGACGCGCATGGCCAAGCATTCGATGGCGAGCATCCTGCCGCAGTTCAATTCTGCGCGCATGCTGAACGAATATACGTCGAAGTTCTATTCTCTCGCGGCGAAGCAGGGGCGAACGTATGGCGACGCAAACAACAAGGCAGCGCGCGAAATGGCGAAATGGAAGGCGCGCGTGCGTGCCGCGTGGCCTGGTGTAGCGCTACGCAGAATCGACTCGCCCGGACCACGCATCCAGTACGGTGATTCGGTATTGATCGAGGTAGGCGTGCGGCTGAACGGGCTCGATCCGGGGGACCTATGCGTCGAGGCCGTGTACGCCTATTCCGAAAGAGACGACGGCCGAACGCCTAGAGTGCACGACGAGTTCGTAGCCGACGGCACCGCTGGCGACGCAGGCGAGCACCGGTTCAGGCTCGAATTGAAGCCGGAGCAATGTGGAAAGCTGCATTACCGCATTCGCTGCTACCCGCGCCACGACCTGCTCACGCATCCCTTCGAACTCGGGCTGATGGTATGGCTGTGTGCGCCGGACCTTCAGGGTGCCGGATCACAGGCGTGATCAAGGCGCCATCAGCGAGCAAGATAGATGTCTCGGTAGCCGACGTAGACCGAGATGACTAGGACCGGGCCGAGCACCAGCCAGCCGAGGCCGAACGGTATGGAGGCGACGATCGCGAGCAGCAGGCCGACGAGGCCGTAGACGAGGAACGGGACGATGTTCTTCAGGCAACCGAAGAAGCTCGCCTTCATTGCGTCGACCGCACCGGTACCGTGGAACACGATCAGGGCGGGTGCGAACCAGGTCGCCATGTAGACTGGCACCAACAGTGCAACGGCAATCAGAACCGCCAGCAGGACACTGGCTGCGCCGACAGCGCCCATCGCCGCGGGAGTGCCGCCGCCCGAGGCACCCATCAGCATCGTGCCCATGCCGACGCCGGCAATCAGCATGGCGATCCCAGCGGCGACGACCATGCCAACGAGGTACGCCACGCCAAGCAGAATAAGCTGACCGGCGTCCTTCGAAAATCCGGCGGTCAGGTGGCCGAAGCCAAGAACGCCGTCACGGTCGACCTCACGTGCACCGAGCATCAGGCCACCGGCAACCGCCGGCCAGAACAGCGTTATCGCCAACTGGCCGATCACCGGAATCAACGAGACCACGGCAAACACGATGAACGTGACGACGATCAGTCCGATCCACATCCCAATCTGCCGCGTGAACAGCGGCCAGGCCTTTGTCCACCATTCAAGCCCGTTGCGTGCGGGCGTGGCGCGCCCCCCGATGTTGAATGCGTCATCCGACGTGGTCACGGGGGATGTCGCTTGGCCTTGATTGTTCATGGCGTCCCTCCCTCCCATGGGGATAGGACATGTTAGCCCAATATGGACGAATCGGATAATTAATCCGACAAGCAGGTCCGAACCGCGTGCAGGGACGCCGCAATCGCGTCGCTGTCGCCACCGCAGAAGAATCTGACCCACAGAAATCGCGGCCCCAGTTCGGCTGGGTTCGTCTTTCGGATCGGTGATATTGATTCCAGCCGGTTTGAGAGTCGGTTTCCATTCAGCGGGGAAAGCCGGCTGTTACTCGCCCGTTTCGGGCTGCTGCAAGTTTCATTCTGAATTGGGTTCCTGCGCCTTGGCCAGGCGCGTGTAGATGGCGAGATAGCGCCTTGCACTTGCGTCCCAGTTGAAGTCGCGTCTCATGCCGGCGACCTGCAGCGCCCGCCAGATCCCTGGATTCCGGTAGCCCTCGAGAGCGCGCGATACCGCGCCGAGCAGCGCTTCGGTGCTTGCCACGTCGAACACGAAACCGTTGGCCGTACCGCTGGAGAGGGTCTCGGGCTTGCAGTTCACCACTGAGTCGACCAGTCCGCCGGTGGCGCGCACGACCGGAATCGTCCCGTAGCGCAGGCTGTACATCTGGTTCATGCCGCAGGGCTCGTAACGTGAAGGCATGAGGAACATGTCCGCTCCGGCTTCGATCAAATGAGCGAGTTCCTCATTGAAGCCAACCATCACTGCGACGCGGTCGCGATGCCGGGCCGCCAGCGCCAGCAACCTAGTCTCGTAGTCCCGGTCGCCTTTCCCGAGCACGACGAGCTGCGACGGTAGCGCCAGTAACGCCTCGGCCGCTTCAAGGACCAAGTCGATCCCCTTCTGGTACGCGAGCCGGCTGATCACCGCGAGCAGTGGTACGTCGGAATCCTGCGTCAGGCCGAACCGCTGCTGCACGGCCCATTTGTTGTCGCGCTTGCTATCCAGCGAACGGATGCCGAAGCGCCGCGCAATCAGCGGGTCGCGCTCCGGATTCCAGGCTTCGATGTCGATGCCATTGAGTATGCCCTCAAGGTCCCCGCGTCGTTCCGCAAGCAAGCCCTGCAGCCCCATGCCGAGTGGCTCGCGCTGGATCTCTTCGGCGTAGGTCGGACTGACGGTACTGACGGCGTCGGCAAATCGGATCGCCGCCTTGAGGAACGACATCTGACCGTAATATTCGACACCCGCGGGACTGAAGCTCTCCGGCGGCAAACCAAGCTGTGGTACCACCTGTGGCGGGAATACTCCCTGGAATGCGAGGTTATGAATGGTGAGCAGAGTCGCTGCCGTGGCATCCGGATCGAGGCGCAGGTAGGCCGGCGCGAGTCCTGTCTGCCAATCGTTGCAGTGAAGAACTTGCACCTGCCAGCCGAGTGGGCTGCGCACTCCCGAGAGTTCGGCCGCTACGCGGCTGAACTGCCCGAAGCGAAGCGCGTTGTCGGGCCAGTCGGCGCCGGACGGATCCTGATACGGCCCGCCGGGGCGGTCGTACAACTCGGGGCAGTCGACCACTACGAGCGGGACACCGCCCGGGCCTTCGGCGAGCAGCAAACGAGCGTGCGGAAACCGGGGTGTCGCTGCCAGGCGGGCGACTTCGCGCGCCCCGGAGAGTCTTCCCATTACCGCTCGATAGCCGGGAAGCAGGACACGGATGTCGACACCGAGGCGGGTCAGCGCGGCCGGCAACGCACTGCTTACATCGGCAAGCCCTCCGGTTTTTATCAGAGGGGCGCATTCGGAGGTCGCGAACAGTACGCGTATCGACTCGGCAGTCATTGTGGGGGGGGTAACGCGGACCGGTTCCATAATCTGAAACCCGAAGCATACCGGACAAGCGAAACGGTCCGGATAGACTCAATCCGGCGCGCCACGACGTCAGCCTGCTGCGAAGTAGTCCCGCGCCGGGCGCTCGATTAATCTAAATCAACGTGCCGGTGTGCGCGCATGGTATCTTGTGTCGATTGATCAGGCGCTGCTCGGGGTTGGCGGTGCATCTTGGTTGCGTTGCAACGCCCGATTGAAGTTTGCAGGGAGTTGAACATGCGGCGGGGTCCGACGCCCTCGAACCGTGGCAACGGTGCAAGGCACGATCAGAATGTGCTGCTGACCGGCGCGCGGCTTACCCACCGGACGCTGGCGATCGTTCTCGCCGGCGGGCGCGGCGAACGCCTCGGAAGCCTTACCGACTGGCGCGCAAAACCCGCGGTTCCGTTCGGCGGCAAATTCCGCATCATTGATTTCACGCTTTCGAATTGCGTCAATTCAGGCATCCGGCGCATCGGCATCTGTACGCAGTACAAGGCGCAGAGCCTGATTCGCCACGTGCAGCGAGGGTGGTCATTCCTCGACGGGCGCTTTCAGGAGTTCATCGAACTGCTGCCTGCCCAGCAGCGTGTGTCGGCAAACTGGTACCGCGGTACCGCGGATGCCGTTTTCCAGAACATCGATATCCTGCGCCGCCACGACCCGGCGTTCGTGCTCGTTCTCGCGGGCGACCATGTCTACAAAATGAACTATGGCCGCATGATCGAGGAGCATGTGGAGCGCGGCGCGGATATGACCATCGGTTGCGTTGCGGTCCCGCTCGAGGACGCGACACAGTTCGGCGTAATGGGCGTGGAGGACGACTTCCGCGTCACCCAGTTCATGGAAAAGTCATCTTCTCCTGCGCCGATGCCCGGGCGCGCAGACATGGCGCTCGCAAGCATGGGCATATACGTGTTCAATGCGGCTTTCCTGTACGCGCAGCTCGCCCGCGATGAGGGTGATGAGTCCTCCAGCCACGATTTCGGCAGGGACATCATTCCGCACCTGGTGCGCGAAGGCGGACGCCTGTACGCGCATCATTTCGCCGACTCGTGCGTCAACATTACGAACGGCGTACCCTACTGGCGCGACGTGGGGACGATCGATGCCTACTGGGCGGCGAATCTGGAGCTCACGCGCGTCACCCCCGACTTGAACCTGTATGACAAGGAATGGCCCATATGGACCTACCAGGAACAGCTTCCGCCTGCGAAATTCGTCTTCGATGACGATGATCGCCGTGGCCATGCGGTCGATGCGCTCGTCTCCGGCGGCTGCATCATCAGCGGATCAACCGTGCGGCGGTCCGTGCTGTTCTCGGGCGTGCGCACCCATTCGAACGCGTTGGTAGAGGATTCCGTGATTCTCGCCAACTGCGATATAGGGCGGCGCGCTGTGCTGCGGCGGGTCGTGCTCGACGCCGCTTGCCGGATTCCGCCGGACATGCGGATCGGCGTCGACCCGGTGGAGGATGGCCGGCGTTTCCATGTCACGGCGCAGGGGATCATCCTGGTCACTCCCGAAATGCTCGGTCAGCGACGCTATTAGCAGCGCTGACCGAACGCCGAATGAATACGCGAGGCGCATCTTGAGCGAGGCGGGCAGCCTGGACCTTGTGCTGGCCTGGCACATGCACCAGCCTGATTACCGCGACCATGCAACCGGCGAATTCACCGTTCCATGGGTGTATCTGCACGCGATCAAGGACTACACCGACATGGCATGGCATCTCGAACGCCACCCCGGGATGCGTGCGGTGGTCAATCTTGCGCCGGTGCTTCTGGATCAGATCGAGGATTATTCGCAACAGTTCGCCACCGGCACGCTGCGCGACCCGCTGCTGAGGCTTCTTGTACGTGACGACGCGCAGCCGCTGACGACCGCCGAGCGTGACTACGCGCTGGACAACTGCTTCCACGCGAACCATCTCAAGATGATCGCGCCGTTTCCGGCGTACAAGGGGCTGCACGATCTCTACCTGTCGCTCGAAGCGCATGGCCGAGCGGCGCTCGCATACCTCTCGGACCAGTACATCTACGATCTTCTGACTTGGTTTCATCTGTCGTGGACAGGTGAAACCCTGCGCCGCCAGAACGAGACCATCCCGCGTTTGATGACCATGGGCAGCGGTTTTTCCCGCGCGCACCGGCTTGAGCTGTCTGCACTCATCGGCGAGTGCATCGCGCAGATCGTGCCGCGTTTCCGAGTGCTTGGTGCCGACGGGCGCGTCGAGCTGTCCACGACACCCCATTATCATCCGCTGGCGCCGCTGCTGATCGATTTCGGGGCCGTACGCGAAGCACTGCCCGACGCACCGCTTCCGATTGCGCCGACGTATCCAGGTGGACGCGAAAGCGTTTCCTTTCATATCCGCAGCGCGCTCGATTCGCACGCGCGCCGGTTCGGCGCGCCTGCCACCGGAATGTGGCCAGCGGAGGGTGCGGTGTCGGCGGCGTTTCTGCGCATGCTCGGCGAGACAGGAGTGACCTGGGTTGCGTCCAGCCAGAGCGTGCTCGCGAACTCGTTGCGCCAGCACGGCGGGCGGGCGTTATCGCAAGCGCGGGATCTCTATCTCCCGTACCGGATTACCGCCGTCAGTCCGTCCCTACTGTGCTTCTTTCGGGACGAACGTCTGTCCGATCTCGTCGGATTCGAGTACGCAGCGTGGCACGGAAGCGACGCCGCCGCCAACTTCGTGCAGGAACTGGAGAGGATTGCCGCTTCGGCGCCGCTGGGGGAGCGACCGACGGTGAGCGTGATCCTGGACGGCGAAAACGCGTGGGAACATTACCCGTATAACGGATTCTATTTTCTGTCGGAACTGTATGGAAGACTGGAGTCGCATAAGCGCATCCGCCCACAGACGTTTGCGAGTTGTGTGGCACAACGCCTACATTCGGCGGCCGAAGTGCGCCCGAAAACCGGCGAGTTGCCGGGGATCACCGCCGGCAGTTGGGTGTACGGAAACCTGTCGACGTGGATCGGTTCAGCGCAAAAGAATCACGCGTGGGATCTGCTCGCCTCGGCCAAGCAGAGCTTCGACATCGTGATCGGGAGCGGTCGATTCGATGCCCAGCGTGCTGCTGCCGCGCGTAGGCAACTCGCTGACTGCGAAGGTTCGGATTGGTTCTGGTGGTTTGGCGACTACAACCCTGCAGCGGCCGTCGAGAGCTTCGATCGGCTGTTTCGGGCCAAGCTCTCCAACTTGTACCGACTGCTTGAACTGCCGGTACCGAATGCGCTTGGCTCGCCGATCAGCCATGGCGGCGGCCACCCCGAAGCCGGCGGCGCAATGCGCCGCTCTTCTGCCTGAGCTGAACCGCGCAGCGCTCGTTTGGTTCAGGAGGCGCGCAGCGCGCCCTGCTGCGCGTGCAGAAACCAGCGATCGAGTACCACGTGTTTTGTAAACCAGGCGCTGGACAGGAGCAGGCCGCCGACATAGCGCTGCAGTCCCGCCGGCAACCTGTTTGCGCGTCTCGTCCGGCCCAGGCGAGTTTGCAGGCGCTGTTCGTAACGGGACAGACGCTGCAGCCGGTAGTCCTGTTCGGCTTCAACGATCGTTGCCGCTGCGAGTAGCGCCGATTCGACCGCGGGACGGATGCCTTCTCCGCTTTCCGGATAGGCGAGGCCGGCGGCGTCGCCGATCAGCAGCACGCCATCGTCGGCCAGTTTGCGCCTGCTGCGGCCGTGCAGCAGGTAGGCATGCCCGTGAAAAGCATCGGGTACGTCTGTGGGAATCTTGCCGCGGCGTCGCAGGAAGGCGCAGAAGGCCTCGAGGTGCTGCGAAAGGCCGTGCTTGTCCTCCCGCCCCAGGCCGATATTGAGATGGTCCCCCTTGCGGAAGCACCAACCGTAGCCTGCGAGGTCCTGGCAGAAGAACAATTCAGGCATTTCCGGCTTCACGCTGCACGCGCGCTGCTGCGGCGCGTCCATGGCGAATTCGACCTCCTTGGCGGCGACCACGGATTCAGGCACGTCCGCGGGGCCACCGAGCATGCGCGCCACCGGACAGAAATGACCACCGGCGCCGATCAACAAAGGCGTTTCGACGCTGCTGTTGACAATCCAGTATCGGCCCTTCCGCTCGATGGAGCGCACCGGTTCGCCCAATCGCAGGCGCGCGCGCGAGCGCTCGAGCAGAAAATGGTCGAATTCGCAGCGTCGGATGCCGTAGCTGACATTGCCCTGGTAGCGGGTTTCCACCTCGATTCCATCGATCATTCCCGTTCGAAACCCAGTGATGGGCTGCAGCACGCGGCGTGCCGCGTAATCCGCGGGGTCGATCCGCAGTGTCTCGATCACTGCGGGGGTTATCCATCCGGCACAGACCTTGTCGCGCGGAAAGGTCTTCCGGTCCAACACCAGCACGTCCATGCCTTCACGCACGAGGGCGCCGGCGCAGGTGGAACCTGCCGGCCCGCCGCCGATAACCAGTGCGTCACACCGCTCCATCGGTCCTGCCCCGGACTTCGTCCTGGCAGTAAAGATGATCGCGGGTCCAGGGAACGTCGTTGTTGCGGTTTCGGGCAAACACGACCTGGAACAGCTGAAGCTGGCCCGTGGAAAACGCCGCCTGGGAGCCGGTCAGATAGAGCCGCCAGAGGCGCACGAATGACGGGTCGAACATCTTTTCAACTTGTGGCTCGGCGGCGGTGTACCGATTCCGCCAGTGTTCCAGCGTCCGCGCGTAGTGCAGGCGAAGGTTTTCCACGTCCAGCACGGAGAAATTGAAAGGTTCGAAAACCTGCATCATCTGTCCCGGACTGGGCGGACAGGCGCCGGGAAAGATGCGACGTTCGATCCAGGGATTGAGGGGTGCAGGACGATTCATTCCTATTGAATGGATCAGCCCGCGGCCGTTGGCGGTGAGGCAACGGTCGATCAGCTCGCCCAGCGATTCGTAGTGCGCAATGCCCACGTGTTCGAGCATGCCCACCGACACGAAAGCGTCACAGGTGCCGACGATTTCCCTGAAGTCGCCTTCAATGTATTCGACGCGCTCGTCCAGTCCCTGGCGCTTTCCCTGCTCGCGCGCGTAGGCCAACTGCTCGCGGGAGATGTTGTAGGCCTTGACGCGTACGCCGTGGTGTCTGGCCATGTGCAGCGCCAGGGCGCCCCAGCCGCAGCCGGCCTCCACCACGCGGTCACCGGCCTTGAGGCGGAGTTTACGGCATATGTATTCCATCTTTGCGACCTGCGCCTGTTCCAGCGTCATTGCCTGGTTCGGGAAATAAGCGCAGGTGTAGAGCATCCGCTCATCCAGCCAGAGCCGATAGAAATCGTTGCCGATGTCGTAGTGGTGGTGAACGTTCTGCCTTGCGTGCACCAGGCTGTTGGGACGCGGACGATTCACCCAGTTGAGCACCGTTCGCCGCAGTCCGCCGGGAACCGTATTGGTGCGCGCGAGGTACAAGGCTTCGACCACCTCCAGCAGGCTGCCTTCCACGTCAATACGGCCGGCGCTGTACAGCTCGCCGAACTGCAGGTCAGGGTTTGCGATCAGCCGCAGCAGCGCATCGCGATTGCGTACGAGCAGCCGCGCGACCGGCGGGGCCGTGGACGGGGCCACTTCTTGGCCATCCCACAGCACCAGGCACACCGGCGGAAAGTCGATCAGGTCGAGCACTTTGCGCAGCCATCGATGTTCCGATCCCTGCGCGCCCAGATCAGTGCGGCCCGGTGCGTACTGCAGTGGCAGGTCGCGGTCGCTGCTTGCCGAACTCGCTTCGATGGACTCGAATTGCTGGCCGTTCATGGTCGCAGGCCCTCCGGTTCGATCGGGTTACACCGTTGACGTTATTCTAGCGGCGGGCTCCCGATTAGTTCAAGCGGGGTAATCACGGACCGGGGCAGCAAACGGCTGCACCGGTGTCGGCGCGTTGCGCGGTCTTAGCGGGACGCCTGCCGGATCAGGCATTGGAGCACCGCGCGACCGGTCTCGTCGATGACCGGCGAGGAGTCGTCTGCCAGGAAATGCCGCTTGAAAGCCATGATCGCGGCTTCGACATCGGAGACGTCGTAGCCCAGCGTCTGCAGTCCCAGGGCAACGTCGAACGACGCCGGCGCTGAAGGCAGAGGCGAATCGCACCACCGACCGAATCCGTGCGCGGCGAGCGTCTTCCATGGGAAATACACGCTCGGGTCGACTTTGCGCCGCGGCGCAACGTCGGCGTGCCCCAGCACGTTCGTTCCGGGGACGTGGAGCCGCTCCTGAATGTCGGTCAGCAGATCGATCAACGCCGATATCTGGACGTCCGGAAAGGGCTCACGCCCGTTGTTGTCCAGTTCGATGCCGAGCGACGCGGAATTCATATCCGTCAATGCACCCCATTTTGATGCGCCGGCATGCCACGCACGGTCGCGTTCGCGGACCAACTGCGTGACCGTCCCGTCGCGTGCGATCAGGTAATGCGCGCTGACCGCACGCGCGCGATCGGTGAGAGTGCCCAGCGCCTGCTCGACGGTGTCGTCGCTGGTGTGATGAATAATGACGAACTGCGGTTTTCTATCATCATAATTTGGTGATTCGATCCACCGCACCGGAATGCCCGCTCGCTGCGCCGGTACGCACGCGGCGAGCGCTACGCTCAGCGTGCAGATCGTCCAGCGGGTCCAGTTAGCGGGTACCGAAGACATGTTCGGGCGATCCGAGGTGAACTTCGATTAGGGCGAGCTGCTGCTCGCGTGCTGGGCGCGCGCGGCCATGCATGCGCGAAAGTCTACACGCCTGACGAGGTGTTCACGCGGTGTCGGTCAATCAGGCAAGTGTATATCCTTGCCGTGCAGTGGTATGCTCGCATCGGCCGGACGCGCACCTCGTCGATTTTGGCTAGTATCGGCATCCGGGGTGACGGCCGCGAACAAGAACGGGAGGTACCCCCGAAGTGCGATGCTAGCGATAGGGAGAGCGCATGGATCTCCAGTCCATTGAGAAAGTCTACAGGCGCTACGCGCCCACCTACGATTTCTATTTCGGCGCCGTGCTGCAGCCGGGACGGCGCGCCGTCATCGACGCCATGCGCTGCCGTCCGGGAGAACGAATTCTCGAGGTGGGGGTGGGCACCGGGCTGTCGTTGTTGTTGTACCCGCGCAAGGTACGGGTCGTGGGTGTCGATGTCTCCAGCGAGATGCTCGAAATTGCGCACGAGCGCAAACGTCGCCATCGGCTCGATCACGTGGAATTGCGCTGTATGGACGCAGAGCGCATGGCGTTCGAGGATGGTGCCTTCGACAAGGTCGTGGCAATGTATGTCATGTCGGTCGCACCGGACCCCAGGCGGTTGCTCGAAGAAATGCGCCGCGTTTGCAAGCACGAAGGCGATTTGTACATCGTCAATCACTTCCGGCATACGAACCCGCTGATCGGTTTGGTCGAGAGCATGATCGCGCCATTCTCGTCGTTGCTGGGTTTCCACCCTGATTTCTCGCTCGAAGACTTTCTCGAGCGAACGGGGCTGAATGTGGCGGAGAAAATTCCGGTCAACCTGCTCGGATACTGGACTTTGCTCAGGTCACGGAATACGAAGCGGTCTGTACCCGACGCGAGCGTGCCGACGGGCAGCGGCTCCGAAGCCGGCGAACTAAGGGTGGCTGGGACCTCCGGCGAGTAGTTTGTTACGGTACGGGGTGCCGGCCGCTCTGGATCAGGGCAGGTCGCCTTCCGGTAACGCCGGCGAGACCGCGAACACCCCTGGGCGTGTTGCGTTGATTCCCCCCCTGATCCAGCGCACCTGCGGGGAACCGGGCACCACGACGCGCACAAAGTTCTCGATGGTCCTCCCGGTTGCCGGGTCGACGAGGGGTCTGTCCTGGCCATACAGGTGCGTGTCGCCGTGCACGAACAGAATCGGTTTGCGAAAACGCAGCGCGTGGATACGCAGTGCCGTGCGGAACGTCTCGAAGCCGTCTGCGACGCCCGGGCGACGCCGATCGCGTCCTTCGAAGTTGGGATCGGCCTGGGCCAGCATGACGGCCCCGGCGAGTCTGTTCTTTGCGGCGAGCGCGATGCTTTCATCGAGCCAGGCCAATACCGCGTCCATCCGCCTGCGGTACTCCACGTCCATCGCCGCCGTACGCCCCAGGTTGTTGTTGCTCCCCTGGACGTTCAGACCGATGAACACCACGTTGCCGGCGATCCAGCGCACGTGTTCGCGGTACTCGGCATAGCGGGGATTGGACGATTGGCGCTCGAGACGTAGCGTCCGCTGCCCGATGCTGCTGTCGCCCGAATGGAATAGCTGTCGCATCTTGTCCAGCCGCTCCAGTGGGTCGAAGCCGCTGCGGTGGCAATCCAGCCAGTCATTGTCTCCGGGGAGCAGGATCAGCGGGTGATGCAGCCGCTGGTATTGGCGCTGACGGGCTTCGAACCAGGCGTCGGTGCATGGACCGCGGCCGCTGGTGATATCGCCGACATGCACGACGAACGCGAGGTTCTCGGCGTTCATGTCGTCGATCAGCGCGTCAAGCTGGCGGACCTGGACGCCGTTATAGGGAACGTCGCCGATGAGGCCGAAGAGGAGGTCCTTGCTCGCGACATCGGGCAGCGGCGTCGCGCAGCCGGCAAGCAGCGCTGCGAGCAGCGCGAACCGCCAAAGGGCGCGGGAATCGGTGATTCTCGGGCCTGTCGCCGGCTCATCCGATCCCGGTCTCACAGCTTTTTCAGCCGGTAGAGCAGCTCCAGCGCCTCGCGGGGCGACAGATCATCCGGGTTCACGGCATCGAGCGCCTCGCGCAGCGCGTCGGTTGCGGGTTCGTCGTGCGAGTCCGCGCGGGTCGAGACGAACAGATCCGGCTGGTTGCCGCGCGTCAGGCTGGCATCTTCGAGCATCCGGAGATAATTGCGCGCCCGGCGTATGACCGTCTTGGGTACGCCGGCCAGTGCCGCCACCTGCAGGCCATAGCTCTGGCTTGCCGGGCCTTCCTCGAGCGCGTGAAGGAACACGATGCTGTCCTTGTGCTCGACGGCGTCCAGGTGCACGTTGGCAGCCTCGCGGTATTCGAGCGCGATGCGGGTCATCTCGAAGTAATGCGTGGCAAACAGCGTCAGCGCGCGGTTGCGATCGAGCAGGTGATGCGCGATGGCCCACGCCAGCGCCAGGCCGTCGAACGTCGATGTCCCGCGGCCGACCTCGTCCATGAGGACCAGGCTGTGCGCCGTCGCATTGTGCAGAATGTTGGCGCTCTCCGTCATTTCAACCATGAAGGTCGAACGGCCGCCCGCCAGGTCATCGGCGGCGCCGATGCGCGTGAAAATCTGGTCGATCGGGCCGATGCGCGCCGAAGCCGCAGGAACGAACGCGCCGGCATGCGCCATCAGCACGATCAGCGCTACCTGCCTCATGTAGGTCGACTTGCCGCCCATGTTGGGTCCGGTGATGAGCAGCATCTGGCGAGCGGGCGAAAGGCTTGTGCTGTTGGCGATGAAGCCCTCGATCTGCGCCTCGACCACCGCGTGGCGACCGGCATCGATTTCGAGCAGCGTTTCGTCGGTGAATTCCGGCCGGCAATAATTGCGCTTTGACGACAGCACCGCAAAGCAGGCCAGGACATCCGTCTGCGCCAGAGCGCGCGCGATGCGCTGCAGGTCGTCGAGCCAGGTGCCCAGGCGCGCGAGCAGATCCTCGTAGAGCGCTTTTTCCAACGCGAGCGCACGGTCGCGCGCCGAAAGCGCCCTGTCCTCGAATTCCTTCAGTTCGGGCGTAATGTAGCGCTCGGCATTCTTGAGCGTCTGACGGCGGCGGTAGTCCAGCGGCACTTTCTGCGCGTGCACGTTGGTGACTTCGATGTAGAAACCGTGTACGCGGTTGTATTCGACCTTGAGGTTGGCGATGCCGGTGCGCTCGCGCTCGCGCGCCTCGAGCGCGAGCAGAAATTCGCCGGCGTTGTTCTGCAGGCCGCGCAGTTCGTCGAGCTCGGCCGAATAGCCCTCCGCGATCACTCCGCCGTCGCGCACCATTGAGGCGGGTTCGAGCTGGATCGAGCGCTGCAGCAGCGCCAGGCACTCGTCAGGCGCGTTGATCTCCGCGGCGAGACTGTCGAGCAGTGCCGCGCCGTCGGGAAGCGCAGCGCGCAGCTCGGGCAGCAGCGCCAGGCTGCCGCGCAGTCCCGAGAGATCTCGCGGCCGGGCCGATTTGAGCGCCAGGCGTCCGGTGATGCGCTCCACATCGGCAAAGCGGCGCAGCAGCTTGTGGACGGCCGCCGCGGTCGAGGTTTCGACCATGAGTGCCACGGCTTCGTGCCGCCCGGCGAGCGCCGCGTGGTCCCTCAGCGGATGATGCAGCCAGTGGCGCAGCAGCCGGCTTCCCATGCCGCTCGCGCATTCGTCCAACAGCGAATACAGCGTTGGCGCGGGCTCGCCGCGCAGCGTCTCTGTAATTTCGAGGTTGCGCCGGGTCGCGGAGTCCATGCGCAGATACTGGCCGGCACGCTCGGCCGTCACGGCGTTGACATGGGTCAGACCGTCCCGGCCCTGGCCCTGGGTTTTTTTCGCGTAATCGAGCAGGGCGCCGCAGGCGCCGATGGCGGCATGAAGGTCATCGCAGCCGTAGCCCGCGAGGCTCGCTGCGCCGAGTTGGTAGAGCAGCGCGGTTCTTCCTGCTTTGACGTCGAAATGCCACTCCGGCAGCCGCGTCACCGCGAAACCGGCTAGCTGCGCCGCGAGCGGGCTGGATTCGGAGGCCAGTATCTCCGCAGGACCGATGCGGCGTAGGTCATGAATCAAGTTCTGCGTGGCGACCTCTGCGACCCGCAGGTCGCCGCTGGCCAGGTTGAGCCACGCGAGGCCCGCCGTGGAACGCTCGTGCGACACCGCAAGCAGCACGTTGTCGGCCTTTTCATCAAGCAGCGCCGAATCAGTGAGGGTGCCCGGCGTCACCACGCGCGTCACCGCGCGCTCGACCGGCCCCTTCGAGCTTGCCGGGTCGCCGATCTGTTCGCAGATCGCCACCGACTCGCCCAGCTTGACCAATCGGGCGAGATACTGTTCGACCGAATGCCAAGGTACCCCCGCCATCTTGATCGGGGCGCCCGCGGATGCGCCGCGCGTGGTCAGCGTGATGTCGAGCAGCCGCGCGGCCTTTTCGGCGTCTTCGTAAAACAGCTCATAGAAGTCGCCCATGCGGTAGAACAGCAGGATGTCCGGGTACTGTGCCTTCAGGCGCAGATACTGCTGCATCACCGGAGTATGGTTGCTCAAAGCGGGGTCGTTCAAGTTGCTGTATTCCCTGCGAAAACTGCTCGTAACCATTTGGTCCGATGGCGCAAAATCCGATTTTCCGGGTGCACCGCGCATGCAGACTTGACCATTCTTGTCCAGCCTTGTCAGGCGGTTTGGTCTAGGTGGCGGTCTACGCTCAACGCGAAATGAGAAAACCGCCCCCACTGCTCACACCGCGCATTATCGCCGACCTGCGTTCGGGAGACGAGTGCGCCGACCCCGATCACCCGGGATTGCTGGTGCGCCGCACGAATGCCGCGCGGCCGTTGCGACGCGACCTGCTGCCAAAACTCGGGGATCGCGCTGCCGCCGGATTAACGCGGCGCGAACTGCAGGATGAAGTCATCCGACCCATGTTGAAGCGCGGGCCGCGCGGAGGCACCTATCTGCTTTCGCGCATCCGTTGCGCATATGCCCACGCTGCAGAACAAGGGCGCATACCCGACGACTTCGTATTTCCGACGCTGGGCATCAAAGGAGCACCCCAGGTGCGCAGGAAGCGCTCGGCCTTGCGCAATACGAGGCACGCAAGGAGAAGGAGGGCAAACAACGCGCCGATCCGATCGAGCTACCTTGGACGGTTCACGACCTGCGTCGCACGGTGGCCACGGGCCTCGCCAAACTCGGCTGCCCGCGCGTCGTGCAGGACCGCATCCTCAATCACGTCGATGGTTCGGTAAGCGCCATTTACGATCGGCACCGGTACGACGCCGAGGCACGGGTATGGCTGCGGAAGTGGGCGGATTATCTTGAGGCGCTGAGCGCGCACAACGTGGTGCCGCTGCGCGCTGCTTAAGGGTTGATACTCATCCGGGTATTTGCGGGATCACCGCAAATCCAGCATGTCGTTCTCGGATCGGTGTCGCTCATCATGAAACCTCGGCCCGCTCGTAGCTATTCTGCCTATTATATTAGGCGTTAAGACGTTTAGTGCCCAGTTAAGTAGGCATTATTCGTAATTCACTGTTGACTTATTTTGCTCATTTAGCCTAATATATTAGGCACTATGGAACTTAGCGCCTAATATTATGGGCACAAATAAAACTTTCCCGACTGCGGCTACCGAGCGCATCAAGGAGCTTGGCTACCGCGTGCGGCTTGCCAGGACCCGGCGCGGCATGTCGATCGCCGAAGTCGCCGCCAAGGCCGGCATCAATCGCAACACCCTCAACGCGCTTGAGCTCGGGAAGCATGGTGTCGCGATGGGGGTCTATGTGACCGTCCTGTGGGCGCTCGGTCTCGACAAAACGCTGGACGGCGTCGCGCATCCCGATGCCGATACTCACGGCAAGACGCTGGAGGCTTCGCGCCGGCCGGCGCGCGTTCGCAAATCGCTGAAGTCGAAAGACGAA
>MEQX01000008.1:0-48176 GCA_001770415.1 Betaproteobacteria bacterium RIFCSPLOWO2_02_FULL_63_19
GCATGAGCCGCAACCCGGTGCTTGCTGCCGTGGGCGAAACCGTACTGACGATGCTCGCCGATCGGCTCAGACCAGTCGGAAGCCAGGCACCGTCGCGAGTGGCGCTGCAGCTGCACAAGAAGATGCTTGATGCTTTCAGGGCAAGGAATTCCGCCGCAGCGCGGCGCATCATGGAACAGGACATCAAGACGGGGGGCAGGCGGTTCGCGCTGCTCGATGCAAGCATCAGACAATTTGGCGAGAAGGAGTAGAGCATGGATAGGAGCAGAGTCATCGGCATCAAGAGCCTGGGCGATTGGATGAAGATCGTCGAATCGATCGGGGAACTCAAGCGCATCAAGGCCAAGGTCGACTGGGACCTGGAAATGGGCACCATCACCTACATGGCGGGCAAAACCGTCGGCGGGCCGGCGCTGTTGTTCGAGAACATCAAGGATCACGCGGGTTCGAAGCTGCTGTTCAATCCGTTCGGCAGCAGCCTGAACCGCGTGGCGATATCCGTCCGGGAAGAGCCCAGCAAGGATGCGCTCGGCATGGTCCGCGTGCTGAGCGAAAAGATGAAAAAGCGTGTCGCGCCGGTGACGATCGATGCGAAGGACGCCGAGGTCAACCAGAACATCGACAGCGGCGACAAGGTCGATCTCACCCGGTTTCCCGCGCCCAAGATGTGGCCGCTGGACGGGGGCGCCTACATCGGCACGGCCGATGCGGTGATCACGATGAATCCGGAGGACGGCCGCGTCAACATGGGTACCTACCGGCAGATGGTCCAGGGGCCCAAGCAGGTCGGTTTTTATTCGTCGCCTGGCAAGGACGCGACGCTGGACAAGCAGCGCTGGTGGGACCGGGGCGAACCGGCGCCGGTGGCTGCCGTCTATGGCCTCGATCCGCTGCTGTTTCTCGTGGCCGCGACCTCATTTCCCAAGGACGTGTCGGAGTACGAATACGCGGGCGGCATCAACGGATATCCGATAGAGATATTCAAGAGCGACGTCACGGGACTGACGCTGCCCGCGCACGCCGAACTGATCATCGAAGGCTTTTCCTATCCGGGCAAGACGGCACCGGAAGGACCGTTCGGCGAATTCACCGGCTACTACGGCCGCCCGGGCGGCGCGACGCCTTATATCGACATCAAGACCATCCGCTACCGCAATGACCCCGTCGTCACCAGCGCGCTGATGTCCGACGGCTGGCCGAACGAGTGCGGGCTGATGTGGGCGATGGCCAAGGCCGCCAAGGTGTGGACCGACTTGAACGCGATGGGCGTTCCGGGAATCCGCGGCGTATGGTCGCCGCCGGAGGCGGCCGGCTGGGGCATGACGGTCGTGTCCATCAAGCAGCAATACGCGGGCCATGCGGCGCAGGTCGGCGCATTGGCGGCTCAATGCATGGGCGGCGCATATTTCACCAAGTACATCGTGGTGGTCGATGACGACGTCGACCCGACCGATCTCGGCGATGTGATGTGGGCGATGGTGACCCGCTCGCGACCCGCGCAATCGATCGACATTCTGCGCGAGACCTGGAGCACCTACCTCGACCCGAGCCAGAATCCGCCGGAGATCCGGCCGTGGGGTTCCAAGTGCATCATCAACGCGTGCAAGGAGTACAAGTACTACAGGACGTTCTCCCGCCGCAGCCTGCTGAAGAAGGAAGTCTACGAGTCCGTGTGCGCTCGCTGGAGCGAACTGGGCTTCGAGGGCGAACCGCCGAGAATCAGCAATTTCGAAAGCTACGAAGGCGACGTTCACGCCTAGTTCACGCTGATCGGGAGTGCCCGCACGGGAGCGGGTGATCCCGCTTCGGCATTCCTGGACGAGTGGATTGGAGGAGCCATGGCCCTTGCCCGAGTTGAAACTTTACGCACCGGACCTTTGCAGGGGGCAGCGTCCGAGCTTTCGTTTCGGCGCTATCTGGACCAACTCGAGCGCGACACGCCGGAGGAAGTGCTCCACGTGCATTCGGCGATCAATCCGAGCGCGTTCGAGGCGACCGCGGTGCTTCAGCGGCTCGAGGAGCGCAACAAATATCCTCTGGTCGTCTTTGACAAGCCGCTCGCGCTGAACGGGAAGCCGTCGGCTTTCCCGCTGGTGACCAATATCTATGCGACGCGCGAGCGCTGCGCCCGCGCCCTCGGCCTGCGTCCGGAGCAGGCGTATCAGGAACTGGGGCTGGAGTACGCCCGCCGCGAGGAACGGCGCATCGCGCCGGTGGTCATCGATGCGGCGGCGGCTCCGGTGAAGCAGGTCGTGCGCCGGGGTGATCAGGCGGATCTCCGGGAGCTTCCGATCGTCCGGCACCACCGAATGGATGGAGGACCGTACGTCGACATGACGCCGGTCATGCGCGATCCCGAGACGGGCGCCTACAACATCGCGTTCCTGCGCAACCAATACAGGGGACCTCGAAAACTCGGCATACACATGTCGCCGCGCCACAACTGGCAGATTGCGCGCAAACACGAGGAAGCCGGCCGGCCGACTCCCGTGGCCATCGTCGTCGGGCACCATCCCGCGTTCTATATCGGCGCGCTGAACGTGTCGCCGTTCGGCGAAGACGACTACCACGTCGTCGGCTCGATCGCCGGACAGCCGTTGCGGCTGGCGCCGAGTGAAACCTGGGGCACGGATTTTCTCGTTCCGGCGGACGCCGAACTGATCATCGAGGGCGAGATTGCGCCCGGCGTGCGCGAGGCGGAAGGGCCCTTCGGCGAGTTCCCCGGAACCTACGGCCCGCAGCGGGTGCGCTGGGTCATCAACGTCACCGCCATCACCCACCGGCGCGACGCGATCTATCAGGACATTTTCGTCGGCCACCGGGACAACTGGGTGCTGGGGGCTTTCCCCAAAGAGGGCAGCATATTCAATCGCATCAAGGGCGTCGTTCCCACGGTGAAGGCGGTGCACCTGCCGTCGAGCGGCGTCGGCCGTTTCCATTGCTACATCAGCATCGACAAGAAGGTCGACGGCGAGTCCAAGCAGGCGGCGCTGATCGCGCTGGGCGCCTGCGACTTCGTGAAACACGTCGTCGTCGTCGATTCCGACGTGGATGTTTATCGCGAGGAGGAAGTCCTCTGGTCGATCGCGACGCGGGTGCAGGCCGACGAAGACGTCGACATCATCAGGAACGTGAAAGGCGCGACGCTCGACCCGTCGCAGACGGACGACATCATGACTGCCAAAATGATCATCGACGCGACCCGGCCGGTCCGCCGCCCGTTTGAGGCGCGCATCGACGTTCCGCGGGACGTTGTCGAGCGGACGGATCTCGAGCGGTTGATCGGGCGCGAACAACTCGCCCGCATCGGACTTTAGCCGCTCGCCGGTTGAATGTTGACGACCCCGAAGACGATTGCGGTTTTGTATACGTCTCTCGATTCCGGACCGTTGCGCATTCTGCAACGATCCGGAATCGAGAGAACAGTGGCGTCAAAGAAGCAACGCCCGTCGGTTCCGATTTCGCCGCATTAGGAGGCAATCTTGGCACGCATCTTCTGGGTCGTATGCCCACACTGCAAAGAACGTTTCTACGCCCACTACGAGGACTTCCGGCACAAGCTCTGGAAGCTTCGTTGCCCGTTTTGCGAACACGAATTCGCGCAGGAGGAAAGTCCTCGCATCGACGAATAGATCGCGCGTCCGGTCGACGCATGCAATGGACGGAATCAAATGCCGGGCGCGCGTGAATACGATTACCTGATCGTCGGTGGCGGATCGGCCGGCTGCGTGCTCGCGAACCGCCTCAGCGAGGATCCCACAGTAAGGGTGCTGCTGCTCGAAGCGGGCGGGCGCGACATCGATCCGCTCATTTCGATTCCGCTGGGCATGGGCAAGATGCACCAGCATCGAATGCACGACTGGGGCTTTGAGCCCGAGCCCGATCCCAATCTCGACAACCGCCGCATCGAGGCGATGCGAGGCAAGGTGCTGGGTGGCTGCTCGTCGATCAATGTGATGGCTTATACGCGCGGTCATCCCGGCGATTACGATCGCTGGGCGCGCAACGGCGCGATCGGCTGGTCCTACCCGGAAGTCCTGCCGTTCTTCCGGCGCGGCGAGACCTGGGAAGGCGGTGCGAACCGCTGGCGCGGCGGCGAGGGACCGCTCGGAACGCAATCGGCGAAAACCACGGACCCCATTTTCCGTTCATGGATAGAGGCCGGCAGGCAAGCGGGCTTCCCGGCGACACCGGACTACAACACCGAACAGCAGGAAGGCTTCGGACGAGGGCAGTACACGATCCGGGACGGACGGCGCTCGTCTTCCGCGAGAGCCTATCTGCGCCCGGTCATGCGGCGGACGAACCTGTGCGTGGAAACAAAGGCGCAGGTGCTGAAGATCAGCGTGGAAGGCCGGCGCGCGACTGGCCTCGACTACGTGCGGCGAGGGGTTTTGCATCGAGTGCGCGCCGCGCGCGAGGTGATCGTCTCGGCGGGGACCTTCAATTCGCCGCAGCTGCTGATGCTCTCGGGCATCGGGCCCGCGGATCATTTGAAGGAGATGGGGATCAATCCCATCCACGACCTTCCCGAGGTCGGTGGCAATCTGCAGGACCATCTGTGCGTATGGATCACCTGGCAACGCAAGTCGCCCGGCACGTTTCACCGGGAAATGCGGCTCGACCGGATGTGCATGAGCATGATCCGCGCCTATTTCTTCGGCACCGGGCCGGGTACCGTCGTGCCGGGCGGTCTGCACGCGTTCGTGAAAACCCGGCCGGGGCTCGATGTCCCCGATATCGAGTTCATGTTCAACACGGTGCCGCCGCAGACGCGGCTCTGGCTGCCGTTTGTACGCCCCGCATACCAGGATGCCTACTCGATCCGCCCGACGCTGTTGCATCCCGTCAGCCGAGGGCGCGTTCGCCTGCGGTCGGCCGACCCGCGGGCGCCAATGCGTATCAGTTTCAATTTCCTGAGTGCTCCCCAGGATCTGCCGCGCCTGCGCGAGGGTTTTCGTCGTGCGCGCGATGTCGGCGAGCAGGCTGCGATGGAACCCTACCGCGGCGCCGAGGCCGTCCCGGGCGCGAACGTGACCAGCGACGCCGACATCGACGCCTTCATCCGGCGCGCGGCCCTGACCGCGCACCATCCGGCAGGTACTTGCCGCATGGGGTCTGATTGCGGCGCCGTGCTCGATCCGCGACTGCGCGTGCGAGGCATCGAGCGGCTGCGGGTCGTCGACGCCTCGGCGATGCCGGATCTCGTTTCCGCGCACATCAATGCCTGCGTGTTGATGATGGCCGAAAGGGCCTCCGACATCATTCGCGAAGACGCTTAGCGTAAGCTAGCTCGTCTGACAGCACACCCCGCTCGGTTGCGCAGGAACCGCAACACCGATTACCGACAGCCGCGTGCCGGTCGGCGCGGAGATTGACGGCTCGAACCGGCGGCGCGCCTTCAACGGGGGGCGATACAATGGCGGACATCGTCCTTCCAGAGGCCCTACCGAGCGAAGAGGAGGCAGTCCTGGGTTGGCAGATCAAGCGCGACGGAACGCGAAGGGGTATCGTTGAGATTACGGAGGCATAGCTATGATTGCGAACGATCAAGAACTCAAAATCGCTCTGGACCGCATTGCCCAGTTTCAGGCTCAGGTAGCACACCTGCGGAACACGGAGACCAACCCCATCAACTACAGTGCCGCGGTGTCTGGATTTATCACGGAGATCGACCGCATGCAGCTCGAAGTACGTGAGTATCTGAGTGTACATCCCCGAGAGCTGACAGCCGTCTAACTCCTGGTTACCCTGGTGCTGATTACAGAGCTGCGCGTAGCGCTTGGCTACGCGAAATTCCCCAAGCGGCTCGCAGCATACGGCGTCAAGGAGGGAAGTAAAATCAAGTCGGCCGCGAACGCGGCAGGGCCTGCCCGCGGGCCGCAATTTGAACCCGGCCAAAATTTCGCACTATGCCGTTTATGTCAATTTCGCTCCGCGACGCATGCCCGGTGCGGGCGGCCGGAGCGCGTTTGGCGGTAAGAGCGCGCGGGGAAAGCGGGGAGGAAATCCTGATGGCACTCAAGAAGAAGACGGCGCGCGCGAAGAACGGCGCGTCGAAGAATCGCCCAATCGAGTCTTACGAGCATCGGGACAAACAGCGCGTCAACAATCCGCCGGTAGGGCTGGTGACGCCGGACACCGATCCGGACGCGGGGGCGAAGCAGACCTACGCATACGATCCGCACCTGGATCCGCAACTGGTCTGGGCGGGCAAGGCCGAGCACACCTCGTTCGAGCTACCTACGGTGTCGCTGCACGTTCACGAGCGCATCGATCCGCGCACCATCATCGAGGCGGTCAGGAAGCGCTACGGCAACGGCGGCGAGCGGCAGATGGCGCTCTTCGAGACCGAGCGCCAGGAGCCGCTGCGCCACGCCATTGAGTTCTACCAACATAAACACGGTTGGTCGAACCGGCTGATCGCGGGCGACTCACTGCTTGTCATGAACTCCCTTCTGGAAAAGGAGGGCATGGCGGGCAAGGTGCAGATGATCTACATCGACCCACCCTACGGCATCCGCTACGGCTCCAACTTCCAGCCTTTCGTCAACAAGCGCGACGTGAAGGACGGCAAGGACGAGGACCTGACCGCCGAGCCCGAGCAGATCCGTGCCTTCCGCGACACCTGGGAGCTGGGCATCCACTCCTACCTGACGTATCTGCGCGACCGGCTGCTCTTGGCGCGGGAGCTCTTGACCGAGAGCGGCAGCGTGTTTGTGCAGATCAGCGATGAGAACGTCCACCATGTACGGGAGTTGATGGACGAGGTATTCGGGGCCGGGAACTTCATTGCATTAGTGCCTTTTCGGAAGAAAACAATGCCATTTGGCACCGTTGCTCTCGAACAAATGAATGACTTTTCGCTGTTTTACGCAAAGTCAAAACCATCGATGAAGTACCTGCGTCTATTCGTAAGCAAGGATGTCCGAGGAGACCAAGATTGGGTTTGGTATCTTGATGAAGAAAACCACACCCATCGCATGACCAAAGAGCAACACGAGACGCATTTTGGTATACCTGCGGAAAGTAGGATATTCCGTCTCAAGTCATTGGAACCGTCCGGGCCTATGGCTGCTGGGATGTTCAATTACGAGTTTCAAGGGAGGATGTTTAGGCATCCCACGAACGGATACGCTACGACGCCTGAAGGCATGAAGTTGCTTGAGCAGATGAATAGGTTGCAGGTCAAGGGCAACTTGATCAACTACCGACTATTTCTCGACGACTATCCAATTTCAGCTCTTCTAGCTCTTTGGAATGATACAGTTGGTGCGGATGATAAACGTTATGCAGTGCAGACGAATACCGAGGTTGTAAAACGCTGCCTCCTCATGACCACCGACCCGGGCGATCTGGTCTTCGACCCGACCTGCGGCAGTGGCACGACAGCCTACGTCGCCGAGCAATGGGGCCGGCGCTGGATCACCTGCGATACCTCGCGCGTGGCGCTCACGCTCGGCAAGCAGCGCCTGATGACCGCCGTCTTCGACTACTACGAACTGGCGCACCCGGAGGAGGGCGTCGGCAGCGGCTTCAGGTACAAGACCGTGCCGCACGTCACGCTCAAGTCCATCGCCAACAACCCGGACATCAAGGAGGGCATGACGCGCGAGCAGATCGACGCAGCCATCGCCCGCCACGCGCCGCAGGAGACGCTCTACGACCAGCCGTTCGTGGACAACAAGCGCACGCGCGTATCCGGTCCGTTCACCGTCGAGGCCGTGCCCGCGCCAGCGGTGAAGGCGGTGGACGAGCTGCTCGAAGGCGCGCCGCAGCCGGCGGACGCTTCCATCGCCCGCTCGGGCGAAACGCTGCGCCAGGGCGAATGGCGCGACGAGCTGCTGCGCGCCGGCATCCGCGGCAAGGCGGGCCAGCACATCCGCTTCGCGCGCCTGGAGCCGCTGCCCGGCTGCCGGTGGCTGCACGCCGACGGCGAAACGCGCCCGAACGACGAAGGCGCGGACCGGGTGCGGGAGAAAGGCGCCGCGTACTCGGCGCAGCGCATCGTCGTCTCCTTCGGCCCCGAGCACGCGCCGCTGGAACGGCGACAGGTCGCGCAGGCGATCGAGGAGGCGCAGACGCTAGTGCCGAAACCGAAGCTCATCGTCTTCGCCGCCTTCCAGTTCGACCCGGAAGCCGCGCGTGACATCGACGAGACCCACTGGCCGGGCGTGACACTGCTCAAGGCGCAGATGAACGCCGACCTGCTGACCGATGACCTCAAGAAGAAGCGTTCGAGCAACGAGTCGTTCTGGCTGATCGGCCAGCCAGACGTGCGGGTGGAGTGCATCGCCAAGGGCGAGGACAAGGGTAAGTTCCGCGTCTCGGTCCACGGCTTCGACTACTACAACACCAAGACCGGCGGCATCGAATCCGGCGGCGAGGACAGGATCGCGGTGTGGCTGCTCGACACCGACTACGACGGGCGCAGCCTCTATCCGCGCCAGGTGTTCTTTCCGATGGCGGGCGAGAAGGAAGGCTGGGCGCGGCTGGCGAAGAATCTCAAGGCCGAGATCGACGAGCAGTTGATCGAAGCCTACCGCGGCACGGCGTCGCTGCCCTTCGAGCCGGGCGGGCACAAGCGCATCGCGGTCAAGATCGTGGACGACCGGGGGATCGAGAGCCTGAAGGTGATGGCGCTCGGGTGATGTCATGCTGACCAAGCTCACGATCCGCAATTTCAAGCTGTTCGAGAACGTCGAGATCGAACTCGGCGAACGCGTCGTGCTCATCGGCCCCAACAATGCCGGCAAGACTTCGGCCTTGCAGGCGCTCGCCCTATGGGACGTGGGGACGAAACGCTGGCTGGAAAAGCGCGGCGGCGGCGCGGTGCCCGAGAAACGGCCGGGCGTGACCATCAACCGGCGCGACCTGATCGCCGTGCCGGTCCCCGTGGCCAATCTCCTCTGGCGCGATCTGCACGTCCGCGAGGGCAGCCGCACGGACGGCAAGACCCGCACGCAGAACGTGCTGGTCGAGATCGGCGTCGAGGGCGTGGACCAGGGCAAGACCTGGGCGTGCGGGCTGGAATTCGATTACGCGAACGAAGAGTCCTTCTACTGCCGGCCGCTGCGCGCCGCCGATGCCCAGCGCACGGAAGTGCCGGCGCATCTTGCCGAGCTTCGCCTGGCCTACCTGCCGCCGATGTCCGGCCTTGCGCCCCGCGAAGACCGGCTGGAGATGGGTACGATCAACGTCCGGCTCGGCGAGGGGCGCACGGCAGAGGTGCTGCGTAACCTGTGCTGGCAGGTGCATGAATCCGATAACGGACCGAAGAAGTGGCAGCGCATCGCCGAGCGGATCGAAGCGCTGTTCGGCGCCAGGCTCAACGAGCCGCGTTATATCAAGGAGCGCGGCGAGGTCGTCATGGACTACCGCACGCGCGACGGGATCACGCTCGATCTGTCGGCGAGCGGGCGCGGCCAGCAGCAGACGCTGCTCCTGCTCGCGCACATGGCCGTGCATCCCGGCGCGGTGCTGCTGCTCGACGAACCCGACGCGCACCTGGAGATCCTGCGCCAGCGGCAGATCTATCAAGTGCTCACCGATCAGGCGGGCGAGACGGGTAGCCAGATCATCGCCGCCAGTCATTCGGAAGTCATCCTCAACGAGGCGGCCGATCGCGACATGGTAATCGCCTTCGTCGGCCAGCCGCACCGCATCGACGACCGGGGCAGCCAGGTGCTCAAGGCGCTGCGCGACATCGGGTTCGAGCATTACTACCTCGCCGAAGAGTCAGGCTGGGTGCTGTATCTCGAAGGCTCGACCGATCTCGCCATGCTGCGCGCCTTTGCCATCGCGTTGAATCACCCGGCGCGGCAGGCTCTAGACCGGCCGTTCGTGCACTACGTCGCTAACCAGCCGCGCAAGGCGCAGGAGCATTTCCACGCCTTGCGCGAGGCCAAGAAGGACCTCGCCGGCATCGCCATTTACGACCGGCTGGACTCGAACCTGCCGGACGATCCCAGGCTCGTGCAGAGGATGTGGACGCGGCGCGAACTGGAGAACTATCTGTGCCAGCGGGAGACGCTGCTCGCCTATGCCGAAGAGCACGGGCGCAGACAGCAGGGCGACCTCTTCGGCGCGGCGTGGCGCAAGGCCATGGACGAGGCGATCCAGCAGGTCGAAAACGCCTTGCGGACCTTGGGCAAGGACCCGTGGAGCGCGGACATCAAGGCGAGCGACGAATTCCTCGATCCACTGTTCAAGCAGTTCTACAAGACGTTCGATCTGCCCGATTTCATGAGCAAGACGGACTACCACGCGCTGGCTGCTTTCGTTTCCGCGGGGGCGATCGACCCGGAAATCGGCCAAGCGCTCGACGCCATCGTCGCCGCGGCCAGCGCGGCCAAAGCGCGAGGGGCCGCGTGATGCGCAAGACCACCATCGACCGGCTCATCATCAACTCGCCCTTCGAGGAGCCGCAGCGGCACTGGCGCTACGAGCGCGAGACGCGCACGTTTGATCTGGCCGAAGGGCGCCGCCCGGCGGGCTACGTCGTCGCTTCCGGGGAATCCAAAGCCTTCGACGATCCCGGCATCTTCGTGGAGATCCCGCTGGTCAACCGGATCCGCCCGCGCGTGATCGCCTGGCGCGAGGCGGGCTATCCGGGCGTCACCAGCATCACCAAGCGGCTGCTCGATCACTGGTGCAACCCGGAGGAGTTCGACGCGCGGCGGTTCTTCTTCTGCCAGTTGGAAGCGGTGGAGACGCTCATCTGGCTCGCGGAGGCGCCCGCGGCCGAGCGCGTCGGCATCGAGATACCCGGCGACGGCGGCGCGTTCGCGCGCCAGTGCTGCAAGATGGCGACCGGCTCGGGCAAGACCATCGTAATGGCGATGGTGACCGCCTGGCAGCTCCTCAACAAGGTGGCGAACCCGCAGGACGCGCGTTTTTCCCGCAACGTGCTGGTCATCGCACCGGGCCTGACCGTGAAGAGCCGGCTGGCGGTGCTGGAGCCAGCGGGCCTGGGCAATTACTACGAGGCGTTCAACGTCGTGCCCTCGGCCCTGCTGGACAACCTGCGGCAGGGCAAGGTGCTCATCCGCAACTGGCACGCGCTCGCCTGGGACAGCGAGGAGCAGATCAGGAAGCGCAAGAGCGTGGACAAGCGCGGCGCGAAGAGCGACGAAGCCTATACCCGCGAGGTGCTGGGCGAAATGGCCGGCGCGCACAACCTGCTGGTGATCAATGACGAAGCGCACCATGCCTGGCGCGTCAACTGGGAAGCGGAGGGCAAGTATCTGCGCGCCCGCGACCTGAAGGACAGCGCCGAGGAAGCGACCGTCTGGATCGGTGGGCTGGATCGGCTGCACCGCTCGCGGGGGATTCTCAAGTGCTACGACTTCTCCGCGACGCCGTTCACGCCTTCGGGCAAGAAGAGCAGCGAGGAGGCGCTGTTCGGCTGGATTGTGAGCGACTTCGGCCTGAACGACGCCATCGAGTCGGGGCTCGTGAAGACCCCGCGCGTGGTGGTGCGAGACGACGCCGTGCCCGACGCGCGGACCTACAAGTCGCGGCTCTACCACATCTACAACGACCCGGACGTAAAGGACGATCTGAACCGGCGCGCGCAGCCGGAAGAGCCGCTGCCCGACCTGGTGCTGAACGCCTATTACCTGCTGGGCTACGACTGGCGAGAGGCGTGGAAAACATGGCAGAAGGCGGGCCTGCCCACGCCGCCCGTGATGATCACCGTGTGCAACCGCACCGAGACAGCCGCGCGCGTGAAGCACGCCTTCGATTCCAGGCGCATCCACATCGACGAACTGTGCGACCCGGAGCGCGTGCTGCACATCGACTCGAGGGTGCTGGACGAGGCCGAGGCGCAGGAGGAGCCTGCCACACCCGTGGACGAGCTCGGCGAGAACGGCGACGAAGCGGAAAACGACGCACTGGTCGAGCGCAAGCTGACCAAGGCCGAGCAGGCGGAGCGGTTGCGCCAGGTCGTGGACACGGTCGGCAAGGCCGGCCAGCCCGGAGAGAAGATCCAGAACGTCATCTCCGTCGGGATGCTCTCCGAAGGCTGGGACGCCAAGACCGTGACTCACGTCATGGGGCTGCGGGCCTTTACCAGTCAGTTGCTCTGCGAGCAGGTGGTGGGGCGCGGCCTGCGGCGCACCTCCTACGAGCTGAACCCGGAGTCGAAGCTATTCGACGCCGAATACGTCAACATCTTCGGCGTGCCCTTCACCTTCCTGCCGCACGAGGGCGGGCAGGACGGTCCGCCGCCGCCGCCGTCCCCGAAGACCGCCGTGGAGGCCGACCCGGCCAAGGCCGAGTTGGAGATCCGCTGGCCGAACGTGGTGCGCATCGACCGCGTCTTTCAGCCCGCGTTGACCCTCGACTGGTCGAAGGCCCGGACGCTGGAACTGGATGCCGCGCAGACTGCGCAGGTGGCGGAGCTCGCGCCGATTCTTGAAGGCAAGCCGGACGTGACCAAGATCAACCGCATCGAGTTGGAGCGGCTGGCGCGGGAATTCCGAGCCCAGCGCATCATTTTCGAGACGGCGCGCGACGTGTTCGACCAGATGAAACACACATGGCAGGGCAACCGCGAGGTGCTGCTGGCGCAATTGGTGAAGATTGTCGAGCAGTTCATCCGGTCCCACCGCATCTCGATTTCGCCGCCGCTGTTTTACCAGGACGAACTGCGCCGCCGGCTCATCATCACGCTCAACATGTCGCGGGTGGTCCAGCACGTCTGGGAGGCAGTGCGGCAGGAGAACACCGAGCGCCTCACGCCGGTGTTCGACCGCGACCATCCGGTCCGCGCCACCGGCGACATGCGTACCTGGTACACGGGCAAGCCATGCGAGCGCACCCGCAAGTCGCACATCAACGTCTGCGTCTACGACAGCACCTGGGAGGCGTCGGATGCATTCGCGCTAGACGAGAGCGACACAGTCGCCGCCTGGGTGAAGAACGATCATCTGGGTTTCGAGGTGCTCTACGTTTACCGCGGCGTCGTGCGCAAGTACCGGCCCGATTTCCTCGTGCGCCTCGCCAGCGGCGACATGCTCGTGCTGGAGACGAAGGGCCAGGACACCGAGCAGGACAAGGTCAAGCGCCGCTATCTGGATGAGTGGACGCAGGCGGTGAACGCGCACGGAGGCTTCGGGCGGTGGCGGTTCGCCGCGGCGACGAATCCGGGAGAGATTCGGGACATTCTGATGCAAGGCGCGGAAGCAGCCCCGGCGAGGACGTAGCGCTTGCTACAGATCGCACCGCTGATCTGTTGATGTAATGGCATTCCACCCCATTGCGTTGCCCGCCAGCACCCCGCCTATCGTCCAGAGCGTTATTACCGGGGCGGTCCAACCTTTCCTTTCGGACGTACATGCAATGCTGCTGCTTCCGCTCGACGGCTCGCTTCCGGACGTGGGATGCAATCTCGCCATCGCGGAAGTACTGCTCGCGGCGATTGGCGGCGTGTCCGCCGTGCTGTATGCAACCGAGGGAGGAACCGGAGCGGCCTTTCAAGGATTCCTGCGCGGCTACTATCCATGGGACGCAGAGCCTGACCGTGAGAACCCCGTGCGCGATCCTACTGAAGGCGCTCGCATTCTCTACATGGAGTATCGCAACCCGCTCGCGCACGCAGCCGGCGTATCCGTGTTTTCTGAAGGCTTCGGCAAAGACGCGCAGCGGGTATATCGACCCCGAGAGCACGGACTGATGATTCGACGCATCGCAATTGCAGACGATGCGCGCCCCGGTCGCGGCTTAACAGAGCATCGACTGCTCGAATTGGAATCAGAGCCGGCCCGGCCAGGTTGGTTGTCTGCTACTTTGGCGAGCGATGGTTCAACGCGAATACTGACGGTCGAAGCGCTTTACTGGGGATTTCGCGCAGCGGTCCGGCGCTTATGTGGGGATGCGGCGAAGATGGACGAAGCCAAGCGATTTTTCGGCGTCAGATGATTATTGCGAAGGCAACTTCCGGGGCAACACGGCGGTTCCAAAGAATCGATAGGCGAATCTCGCTGCTGGCCAGGTCCCCGTCTTATTCAGCTGCCGCCTGAGGACTCGCAGCAGCCATCCAAATTTCCGAACGGCAAGTTCGGTTTCGCCTATAGCGCCATTGATCGGGCTATTGAGCAACTCATTATTTTTGATCACGAATCGCTGAGTTTATGCCGATAATAGAACATGTTCACAATTCTGAAATTCGAGTCACGGGTGATTACATGAGTGTCGTGCGCAAGAGCATTGAAGTTGAAGTCGTCGATATCAAGTTCGGGCGGAACGACGGAGCCGTGGGCTGGTTCGCATCGGCGCGAATCGTCGCAACCGACCTGGACGGCCGCAAGGCCCATGGTTGGGTTCACCTCGTGAATACCACGCGAGGCTTGAAGATCGATCATGTCGACGCCTATGACGAGGTCGATCCGGAATTGCTTCGATTTGTCGTGGCGACCCAGGGAGACGCCATCATCGCAGCGGTACGGGCGCAGTCCCTCGAATCGAGATTGGCGGCCTGATCAAGGTCGTTTCGCCGGGGAGTCCCGCCAGCCCATCGGGACTCCCGAAACCGCCGCCGCTCCGATGCAATGATCCCGGGGGAGGGTGGCGGTTTCGATCGATTACAGGGGTCTTCCGGCACGACCCCAAAGCCGATCACTTGCGATCCGAGCGCCCTCGGCCATCGCGCGGAACTTGGCCCAGATGACCGTCGGGTGGACTTCGGGGTGATAGGTCGCCTGCGACGAAAAGCCGCAATCGGCTCCGGCGATCACGTTTTCCCTGCCGACAAGTCCGGCGAAGCGCGTGAGCCGCTCGGCGATGAGTTCCGGATGTTCGACGATGTTGCTGGCATGCGTGATGACGCCCGGGATGATCGCCTTCCCCGACGGCAGCTTTACCGTCTCCCACAGGTGGTATTCGTGCTCGTGCCGGCAGTTCGCCGCTTCGAACGAATAGGCGCCCGCGTTCACCCGCAGTATGTGGTCGATCACATCCTTCAGGTCGGCTTCATGGATGCGGGGCCCCTCGTTGATGCCGTAGCAGGTGTGGTAGCGGACTTTCTCCGGGGCGATGCCCCTCAGTGCGTGGTTGACGGCGTCGACGTACAGGTCCGCGCGACTGCGGCGCCGGCCCGCGTCGAGCTCCGGATCGCTGAAGACGTCGCTCAGGAAAGGGTCGTCGATCTGCAGCAGGAATCCGGCGTCGACGATCGCTTGATATTCGGTGCGCAGCGCCTCGCCGACCGCGTGGAAGTACTCCTCCTGCGTGGGGTAATACTCGTTGCGGCCGACGCCGCTGGGCGCCACGGCCGGCATGAAGACCGCTTCGTGTCTTGTCCCTGCGACGGCAGCCCCGAGGTTGTCGATATCGCGCTGCAGCGCCGCCTGTCCCCGGTAGATGACGGGGCCCGTGCATACCAGCGGCACCGTGGGCGCAATCGCGCCGCCGATCATCGCCTGCTTGAAGTATTCCGCGTAGTACTCGGGAAAAGCCGCCACTTCAGCCGCGAACAACTTGCGTCCCGCGCCGGGTCTTGCCTCGAAGCCGCCCAGGCGCTCGCGCACGTAGGTGAAGAAGCCGGGCTTGGACATTTCCCCGTCGGTGACGATATCGATGCCGCAGTCGCACTGTGTGTGTACCGCGTCTGCGACCGCGGCCCGCACGCGCGCGTCATATTCGTCGCGGTCAAACGTCTGTCCGCTCAGAATGAGTTTCATTCGATCGAGCAGGTCGGCGGGCCGCGGCAGGCTGCCGACGTGGGTCGTGAGGATTCGATTGTTCACGAGATGGACTCCTTTTGGAGCAACGGCCGAGCAACTTGATTATCGCGCGGCGGAGGCCCCGCCGGGGAAACCCGGCGTTCAGCAGGGTTTCCCGACCGAATTGCTCATGATTGCGGCTATTCCGAAAGGTTTAACCCAGATCAAATTCCGGCGCCAAGTGTCTTCCAATACTGTCGTTTTTCTAAAAACCCGTCAAAATAGCGCACCAGCCCACCACGAGGGAACGTCATGCAAGCAGCGCAGGAGGCGGCTGAGCAGCCGCAGCAGGTCCGGAAGGTCCGCCCGCTGACCGGAAACGAGGCGATCGCACGCGGTGCGTGGGAGGCGGGCGTACGCGTCGCCGCGGCCTATCCGGGCACACCGAGCACGGAAATTCTCGAGTCGCTGGGCAAGTACCCGGCCGATGAACTGCACGCGCAGTGGTCGACCAATGAAAAGGTCGCGCTCGACGTGGCGATAGGGGCGTCATTCGCCGGGAGCCGCGCGCTGGCGGCGATGAAACATGTCGGCCTCAACGTCGCCGCGGACGCGTTCATGTCGCAGGCCTATATCGGCGCAAACGGCGGCCTGGTTCTCGCCGTGTGCGACGATCCGGGCATTCACAGCTCGCAGAACGAGCAGGACACGCGCATCTACGGCCAGTTTGCGACCGTGCCTGTGCTCGAACCGAGCAACGCCCAGGAAGCGCTCGACTTTACGCGGCTGGCATTCGATATCTCCGAGCAATTCGACACCATGGTCATCGTGCGCAGCACGACGCGCCTGTCGCACACCCGAAGCCCGGTCGCCCTGGGATCCCGCAGCGAACATCCGTCGCGCGGATTCCTGGAGAGCCCGGCAAAGAACGTCATGATCCCGGCGCACGCCAAGGTGCGGCACGTGGCGGTGCTCGAGCGCGAAACAAAGCTCAAGGAGTATCTGGAAACGGCGGCGATCAACCGCATCGAGGCCGGTGGCAAGGCGGGCAAGCCGACGGGCAAGCCAAGTTTCGGCGTCATCACCGCCGGCACCTGCTACCCCTACGTGCGAGAAGTGCTGCCAAACGCGAGCGTGCTCAAACTGGGCGCATCATGGCCGCTGCCCGAGGGGCTGCTGCGCCGGTTTTGCGAGTCGGTCGACCGCGTGCTGGTGGTCGAGGAACTCGAGCCCTTTATTGAAAGGGAAGCGCTTGCGCTGGGGCTGGCGGTCGAGGGCAAGCAGCACTTTCCGCGCGTCGGCGAATTCTCTCCGGAGATCCTGCGCGCCGGGTTCGAAAAGGCGGGCGTGCTCGAACCGCGCGACAAGCGCGCCGGCTGGACTCCCGAACCGCTGGCACGTCCGCCCGTGCTCTGCGCCGGCTGTCCGCATACCTCGAGTTTCATGGCCGTACGGGCGTCGGGCGCTCGCGTGGCCGGGGACATCGGCTGCTATACGCTGGCCTGCCTGGATCCGCTGCGCGGCCTGGACACCACGGTGTCGATGGGTTCCTCGATCGGCAACGCGATCGGAATGGCGGCGGCCGGCGACACCAAACCGGTGATGGCGACCATCGGCGATTCGACCTTCCTGCACGCTGGCATACCTTCGCTGATCAACGCGGTGTACAACCAGGCGAACATCACCGTGCTGCTGCTGGACAACCACATCACCGCGATGACCGGCGGGCAGGAACATCCGGGAACGGGCAAGACGCTGCGCGGCGACGAGGCACCCAAGGTCGATTACGAAGCACTGGTGCGCGCGATCGGCGTCAAATGGGTGCGCACGGTGGATTCCTACGATCTGGCGAATATGTACCAGGTATTGCGCGAAGCGATCGCGTACAAGGGCGTATCGGTGATCATTTCCGACCGGCCGTGCGTGCTGGATCCGGTGAAGATCAAGGGGCCGGCGCTGCGGATCGCCAACGAGCAGTGCAACGCGTGCCAGTCGTGCATGAACCTGGGCTGTCCGGCGATGACCTGGGGCGAGGACACGTTCGAGGGGCGGCACAAGGTCAAGATCGACGAGTCGCTGTGCATCGGCTGCACCCTGTGCGCCCAGGTCTGCACGGTGGACTGCATCAAGCCCGTTGCCAACGCCGCGACCGGGCCGGGCGGCGCGCCATTGGTGCCGGTGAACCAGTGAGGGGCCCCGCTTCCATGAGGGACGCCACCGATGACGCGGCGGTGCGCGCTGTGGATTCGGCCACGGTGCGGCAGCCGACGAACGTCCTGATTGTCGGCGTCGGCGGCCAGGGCGTCATCATGATTTCCAAGGCGCTCGCCTGGCTCGCGCAGTCGCAAGGTTTCGAGGTCAAACAGAGCGAAGTGCACGGCATGGCCAAGCGCGGCGGGGCCGTGTTCAGCCATGTGCGCTTCGGCCCGGAAGTGTGGTCGCCGACCATTCCGAAAGGCGAAGTCGACATTCTGGTCGCGCTCGAATGGGCCGAAGGCCTGCGCTGGCTTCCTTATTTGAAGCCCGATACCGGTATCTTCATCTGCGACACCAAGCGCATCGTGCCTCCGTTCGCCTGTCTCAACCGGCATCCGGGCGCGCCTCTTCGCTATTCGCGCGAGACGCCGGCGGAAGTCCGGGCGCACGTGCTCGAAGCCTACGCGATCGATGCGACCCGCATGGCGGAGGAACTGGGCAACGACAGGGCAGCGAACGTGGTCCTGCTCGGAGCAGTCTCAACCGCGATGGATTTCCCGGTCGCGGACTGGGAACGTGCGGTCACCGAATTCGTTCCGAAAAAGACGATCGCGGTCAACCTGAAGGCCTTCGGCCTGGGCCGCGGCTGGATCGACGACGCACGCCGCGGTACGCCGGCCGCACTGGAGGCCGAACCTGTGTTCGCAACACCGCGCGCGCCGGCGGATACGCCTTACAACGTTCGACTGGAAATCACCCCCGGATGGTGCAAGAGCTGCGACATCTGCGTGAAGCTCTGCCCGGAGCGCTGTCTGCAGTTGAACTCCGAGCGCATCGTCGAGCTGGCGATACCGGAGGCGTGCACCGGGTGCCGGCTGTGCGAATGGCTGTGCCCCGATTTCGCGATCCGCGTGCACCTTGATTCGGTGCAGGACATGGTGGCCGCACAGGCCGGAGCAAGACAGTGAACGCCATCGAAACCGCACCAGCGGCGTCAATGCAGCTGATCTCCGGCAACCACGCCTGCGCACTGGGCGCGATTGCGGCCGGCTGCCGGTTCTTCGCCGGCTACCCGATCACGCCGTCCTCGGAAATCGCCGAGCGCCTGTCGCGCGGACTTCCCGAGGTCGATGGCGTGTTCGTGCAAATGGAAGACGAGATCGCGTCGATCGCAGCCGTGATCGGCGCCTCGATGGGCGGCGTCAAGGCCATGACCGCCACCAGCGGCCCGGGGTTTTCGCTGAAGCAGGAAAATCTCGGTTACGCGGCCGGCGCGGAAATTCCGTGTGTGATCGTCAACGTGATGCGCGGCGGGCCGTCCACTGGCATGCCGACACGCCCCGCGCAGGGCGACATCATGCAGGCGCGCTGGGGAAGCCACGGAGACTACCCGATCATCGCGCTCGCACCGGCTTCGGTGCGCGAAATCTACACTGAAACCATCCGCGCCTTCGATCTGTCCGAAACGCTGCGCACGCCCGTGGTACTTCTCTACGACCAGGTGATCGCGCAACTGACCGAAACCGTGGAACTCGGCGACGCCGGTGCCCGAGGCCGCGCCGCGGCGGCGGAGCGCAAATGGGCGAGCGGGCCGCGCGAGTCGTATCGGCCCTACGCAGTGGATGAAGACGGGATCCCGGCCATGTCTCGTCCCGGCGCGGGCTATCGCGTGCATACGACGGGACTCAATCACGCCGAGGACGGTTTTCCGACGCAGAATCCGGAGGCCGTCGCGCGCAATCTCGGACGGCTGCTCGCCAAGTTCGAGCGGCACCGCGACCTGATCGATTCATGGCAGGCGCTCGCGTGCGAGGATGCCGAGGTGGTGATCGTGAGCATCGGTATCAGTGCCCGCGCTGCGATTCGGGCAGTCGCGATGTGCCGCGCGCGCGGCGTGCGTGCGGGCCTGTTCCGTCCGGTCACGCTGTGGCCGTTCCCGCAAGCCGCATTGCGCGAGGCGACGGCGGGCGCGCGCGCCGTGCTCGTGCCGGAGCTGAACGCCGGGCAACTGAGCCTGGAGGTGCAGCGCATCCTCGGGGACCGACCCGTGGATGCCATCCACCGCTACAACGGCGAGCCGATTACGCCGGCGGAAATCGCGGAGCGCGCATCTTCCTTGATCGATACGACAGGCGCCGGGTCCGCCAAGGCCCCAGGCGTGAGGAGGGCCCGATGAGCGCTACGACGATGCTCGATTCGGCCGCCGAGTTCGATGTCCGCGATTATTTGCGTGCGGAGATGATGCCGCATTTCCTGTGTCCGGGCTGCGGACACGGGATCGCCTTGCGTGCGTTGCTGTGGGCGGTGCACGAACTGGCTATCGACAAGGACAGGCTCGCCGTGGTTTCGGGTATCGGCTGCGCCGGGCGGCTTTCCGCGTACATCGACGCCAGCACGTTTCACGTCACGCATGGCCGTCCGATCGCCTACGCCACGGGGCTCGCGCTGGCGCGGCCCGATCTGCATGTGATCGTAATCACCGGCGACGGCGATTGCCTTGCGATCGGCGGCAATCACCTGATCCACGCGTGCAGGCGCAATCTTAAGCTCACCTGTCTGATGCTCAACAACGAGGTCTACGGCATGACCGGCGGCCAGGTTTCGCCGACGACCTCCGAGACGCGCGTGACGAGCACCACGCCGCTGGGAAATTCGGAGCCGCATTTCAACGCGTGCGCGCTTGCGGCGGCCGCCGGCGCGGGTTTCGTCGGCAGGGAAGTGACGCATCACGTTCCGAAATTGAAGGAGCTCATCAAGGCGGGGCTCGCGCATCCGGGGTTTGCATTCGTCGAAGTGATGACCGACTGCACGGAAATCTTCGGCCGCAAGAACGAGATGGGCTCTTCGGCCGAGATGGTGCTGCGCCAGAAGAGCGAACTGCGCCCGAGCGCGTACCGCGACACCGTCGACATGCCGTTCGCCGCGAAAGATCTGCCGACGGGCATACTGGCCAGGAATGACCGCCCCGAATACGGCGAGGCGTACCGACGCGCCGCGGTGGCGATCAAATCGGCGGCCGACAATCCGGCTGCAGGCAGGAAGAGCAGGCAATGAAACGCGACCAGCGCATGGAAATCCGCATCGGCGGCACCGGCGGCCAGGGTCTGATTCTGTCGGGGAAGATGCTTGCCGAAGCCCTCTCGTCGATGGGCAGGCGGGTCGCGCAGTCACAAACCTACGAGCCCACCTCGCGCGGCGGCTTCTGCAACTCCGACCTCGTCGTCACGGAGGGTGAAGTGGACTATCCGCTGACCTCGGCACTGGATTGCCTGGTACTGCTCGACCGCATGGCGGTGGCACCGTCGTGGGCGCTGCTCAAGACCGGTGCTCTGGTGATTGCCGACACGCGGCTCTGTCCCGAAACGCCTGCCGGTGATTGCAGCGTGCATCAACTGCCCCTCACGCGGACCGCGATCGAGCTTGGCAGCGAGCGCGTGGCCAACATCGTCGCGCTGGGCGCGCTGGCCGTGCTCACCGGAATCTGCGATCGTGGCGCGCTCGAGCGGGCCGTGCGCGCGAACACACCGAAAAGCTTTCTCGACATCAATCTGGACGCGCTGGCCGAGGGTTACCGCCTCGGCGAGCAGACTCATCGCGCCGCTGCGACCGCAGCGTAGCGGGGCTACCCCGCATGTTGAACTATCTGCAATCGCGCATTCGCGCAACGGCCAGTGTCGGCCCGGGAGCGCCGCCACCCCGCTTGATGGCCTTTTACTGGCATTTCGTGCGCCAAACCAAGCGATGGTATGCGGCTATGTTCGCCACCAGCCTCGCGGTGGCGCTGCTCGATACGGTGATCCCGGTCTTCATTGGCAAGCTCGTGATGCTGATGGAAGCCGCGGACCGCAAGGCAAGCATGGCGCAACAGGCGCCGTTGCTCACCGGCATGGCGCTGCTGATACTGGTGGTGCGGCCGCTCATGCTGTTCACCGACACCGCCATTCGCCAGAACGCGCTGATACCAGGGGTTACCAGCATGATTCGCTGGCAGAGCCACTGGCACGTGGTGCGCCAGAACTGGCCGTTTTTCCAGAACGACTTTGCCGGGCGCATCGCCAACCGCGTGATGCAGACCGCCAACGCGCTGCGCGAAAGCGTGATGTCGGCGATCCGTGCGATCTGGTACATCGCGGTCTACGGTGTAACCGCGCTAGTGCTGATGGCCAATGCGGACTGGCGTCTCGGTATGCCCACGCTCGCATGGTTCATCGGCTATATCGCTTTCCTGCACCGCTTCGTGCCCAGGATGCGCGACCTGGCGAAGGCGAGCTCGGAAGTGCGCTCGCTCGTCATGGCGCGCATCGTCGACAGCTATACCAACATTCTCACCGTCAAACTGTTCGCGCGCCTGGAAGACGAGGATGCCTACGTGCGCGAGGCGATCGACCGGCACCAGGGCGCGATTGGTGCACACATGAAGGTGATCTCCAAGTTCATGTTCTGGCTCTCGGCGATGAACGCGGCGCTGCTGACGGCTACTGCCGCAGTTGGACTCTGGCTTTGGGCGCAGGGGACGGTGAACGCGGGCGTGGTGGCCACCGCGCTTCCGCTCGCGTGGCAGATCGCCAATGTCGCCGGCTGGGTGAGCTGGGAGGTGACCGGAATATTCGAAAACGTCGGCGTGGTTCAGGAGGGCATGCAGACGATCGCGGTGCCTCACAGCGGCGCCGATCGCCCCGGAGCACGGAAGCTCGAAGTGCCGCGTGGCGAAATCCGATTCGAAGATGTTTCTTTCACCTATGCCAGGCAGGATGCCAAGCCGGTGCTGGACCGACTCAGCTTCATGATCCGTCCAGGCGAGCGCGTGGGCCTGGTAGGCCGTTCGGGGGCCGGCAAATCCACGCTGGTCAACCTTCTGCTGCGATTCTACGAGCTGGAGCAGGGCGCGATACGCATCGACGGGGAAGACATCCGCTGTGTGACGCAGGAGAGCCTGCGCGCGGCAATTGGCATGGTGACGCAGGATACGTCGCTGTTGCACCGCTCGATAGCTGCAAATATCCGCTATGGCCGCCCCGAGGCGGGTGACAGCGAGTTGATGGGCGCCGCCCGCAAGGCGCAGGCGCACGAGTTCATCGTCGGGCTTCAGGACTGGAAGGGCCGTACAGGCTATGACGCTCACGTGGGCGAGCGCGGCGTCAAGCTTTCCGGCGGCCAGCGCCAGCGCATCGCGATTGCCCGCGTGATATTGAAGGATGCGCCCATCCTCGTGCTCGACGAAGCAACTTCGGCTCTGGACAGCGAAGTGGAACTCGCCATCCAGGAGCAGTTGCTGGGTTTGATGGAAGGCAAGACCGTGATCGCGATTGCGCACCGGCTCTCCACCATCGCGCGAATGGACCGTCTGATCGTGCTCGACGCGGGCCGCATCGTCGAACAGGGCTCGCACGAGGAATTGTTGCGCTTGGGCGGGCACTACGAGAAACTGTGGCGCCACCAGTCCGGAGGGTTCCTCGCGCCGGACATCGAGGCCGTGGAAACCGCCACCGAGACCGAGAGCAGTCTGCGCGACGAACCCCTGCCCGACGAAATGCGCGGCGATACCATGCCAAAGACTGTCAAGGACGACGTGCCGATTGTGACACGGGCGTGACGCACATTACCCGTGTTCCGATAACGAGGAGACATGATTCGCGCAACCTGACCGGGCGCACTCGCTGCGGCGGGATCGTTGTTAGAATTTTGCCGGGCTTGCCTCCGCCACGACGCCATGCGGTCTGAGGGACATTCGATGAAACAGTTTGCCGCAGCGCTGGCCGTGCTGGCGTGCCATGTTTCCAACGTCGCCTATGATTGGCTTTTCCGTATTTCTGGCTGATTTCACCAGCGGGCCGCCAGGTCAAGCAACTGCCGCGGGGCGCACGCAATTACACCGACCTGGATAGGCATATCCAGATCCTGGAATCACGTTGAACTCGATTCTGCCGTGACCACGCTAAAGACGTCGTGCCGGGTGCTTCACGGGGCAGCCCGGGCGGAACGGATTCGAACCAAAGTCGACTCAACGTACGCGAGCAGTTTCTTGCGCCAGACCCGGCGCGCGCGCGACGCGAAGGAGGGACGGCGCGCTGCGCTATCGGCGAACAGCCTCACAATGCGAGAAAATACCGGCAAGTCTGCGTTCGTTTTCCGGCATAATTCGTTTGAAATCACTGAACGTCATGTGTCGCTGATGGCAGCTTCACAGCAGCTTAATGCTCTAACTCGCGTGGCGACGGCGATGAAATCGACCTGCTCTCGGAAGGAAAGATACGTGGACAAAGTCGGGGAGCACGCTGATCGGGATTTGCGATGAAGCAAGCACTGCGGCTGCTGATCATTGATGATTCGCCCGACGACATAGAGTTGGTTCGGAGTTCATTGAGCAGCCAGGGCTATCGCGTCGAGTCCACCGCGGTTGATACTCCGATGGCCATGCGCGCTGCGCTCAACAGGCAGGAATGGGACTTGATTACATGTGACCACGCGATGCCGGGCTTCAACGCTCCCGCGGCGTTGGCAATCGCAAAGGAACTGTGCCCGGACGTACCGTTCATTATCGTCTCCGGAGAAATCGACCTCAACCTGGCCGTCGATCTGATCAAATCCGGCGCTCGGGACTATGTGCAGAAGAACGAAATGATGCGTCTCGGACCGGTGAGCGAGCGCGAGCTGCGCGAAGCCAGGGCGGCCCGGGAACACAAACTCGCCGAAGAAAAACTGCGCGAAACCCAGGAGTTGTTTCAGGCAATCGTCGAGAACGTCGGCGACCTCGTTGCCGTGCTCGACACCGAGGGCCGGCGGATCTACAACAGTCCCTCGTACAAGCCGTTATTTAGGGAGCAAGACATCCGGCCGGGTTCACTGTCCTTTACGGAGATTCATTCGGAGGACCGCGAACGGATCAAGGAAATTTTCCACAAGACTGTGGCCACCGGCGTCGGCGAGCGCGCCGAATTTCGATTCGTCCTTAAGGACGGCAGCATTCGTCAGATGGAGTCCGAGGGTCGTGTGATCAAAGGCGCCGACGGCAAGGTGTCCAGAGTAGTCGTGGTCTCACGCGACATCACGAAGCTGAAGCGCCAGCAAGCCGAGTTGTGGGAAATGGCGGCCACTGACTTTCTCACCGGGCTGCCCAATCGGCGATATTTCCTGGCTCAGCTCGAGCAGGAAATGGCTCGCGTACACCGTATCGATAGACACTGTGCTTCTGTCTTGATGATAGATGCCGATCATTTCAAGCAGGTAAACGACACCTACGGTCATGCCGTCGGGGACAGCATCCTGATCCACCTCGCCGTGGTTATGCGAAACGAACTCCGCAAGATCGATGCTGCGGGTCGGCTTGGAGGCGAGGAATTCGCGATCATATTGCCGGGAGCGGACATTTCCGCGGCCAAGATCTTCGCCGAGCGCCTGAGGAAGAAGGTGGCCGGAACACCGGCCGCGCATGAAGAACGAGTGATCTCGCTGACCGTCAGCATTGGCGTTGCGGCAATGAATGGAAGCGACAAGAATGGCGATGCCGCCCTTGTCCGAGCCGATCGCGCGCTCTACCGCGCGAAGGAGCACGGGCGCAACAGGGTCGAGATCGAGGTCTGAGCCGACGCGATCACGCGGATCATTTTGAAATAGGTTCCAAGCGTCATTCGCACCGCTTGTTCTTGAGTCCTGTTTCAGGTCGATCCGGGCGCTTCGCGAACTCTGTTCGGCCTCGAAGGATGGCTCGGCAAGCGATGATCAACGATGCCGATTCGGCTCATCACCTGCTCGGCCGGCCGCTTAGGAATTTGTTCAAATTGATCCGCGTGACGCGAAATGGCGATTTCGGAGGCCGGCCTAGGGCCAGTCGCGATTTTGTCCGGCAACTCTCAAGTTTCAGGACGCCCGGCGACGGGCGGCGATGCTGGTCCGGTGCGGTTTGCCTGGAACGCGTCCAGCGCGCGCCGGTACTCGGCGAGCGACTCGGCGGTCACGGCGGTGCCGCACTCGTAGCAGGCGTTGGCCATGCGGTCGAACCAGCGGCATCCACACTCATCGCAGGCCAGTTCGGGAGCGCCGCTCGGGTTGTAGAAGATCATCGGCACGCTCCCAGGAATGCCAGGCCCAGCGTGTCGAGAAAGTCCTCGTAACCCGCGTCCTGCAACTGGTGCCTTGTCTTCATCACGAAGAACAGGATGTTGCCGCAGCGTATCATTTTCTTGATCGTTGACAGCGGGTCGCTGCCCAGATTGCGCCGGATTTCCTCGAATGCCGCATCGTCCGGCACGAGAAGAAGGTCGGCGCGCGCTTCATCGAACTTGCGGCAGGCTCGAAAGTCCGCGCGCATGCCGGAGCCTTCGGCGCTGATTTCCCACGCGAGCATCTTCCCATCGGGCAGACGGAATTCGGCGTTCGAAAGGCCCGCGAGATGCTTGCCCGGCATTAGACCGGTACCGGATCGCGGCAGGATGCCGATGCACGACCCGGGGAGCATGTCCGAGAACAGCTCCTGGTAACGATCGAGCATCGCCTGCCAGGCGGGCAGATCGTCGAACATTCTTCGCGCCGCGGGATTCATTGGCGTGGCGTGGTCTGCGCCGCTCAGATTCGCACACCGAGCCGAAACCCCTCGTGGATCGCTGCGTCCATGCCGCGGGGAATCAACACGTCGCCACATCCGTGAAGCTCGTCGATCATCCATTCGAACTCGCGGAACAGTTCCTGATTCGATTTTCGCGGTCCTGCTGCGATCACCGTGTCCGCCGCGACGAATGTCTCTTCACCCTTGGCATTCACTACCGTGACCCCTTCGGCGGTGATGCGTTTTGGACGCGACGAGGTCAGCGTCCTGATGTCGAGTTCCTCGACCCACGCCGAGTGGCGCCACTTGAACGAGGGCATGACGTCGCCGGCGATGCGCTTTTCCTCCTCGACCAAAGTGACCTGCAGGCCGCGCTTGGCCATCGATTCGCCGAGCACCAGACCGATCTTTCCTGCGCCCAGCACGACTACACGCTTGCCCGGTTGGAAGCGGCCCAAGGCGACATCGTGCGCATCGACCAGCAGTTCGGCGCCTTCGAGGTGCTTGTGGGCTGCCATGTCGACGCGCGCGCCGGAAGCGACCACGCATACGTCGTACTGGTGCAGCATGCTGCGCATGAATTTGGCGTTGGCTTCGGTATTGAATTTCATCTCGATGGCGTATTTTTTCGCCATGACCTCATAGTGGCGTAGCACCGAGAACAGATCATCCGGGCGAGCAAGGTCGTGCGTCGCGTAGGCGAGCAGGCTGCCACCGATGCGGTCAGCACGTTCGAACACGGTCACCTCGTGGCCGCGCTTGGATGCGGTAATCGCGCATTCCATTCCGGCCGGGCCGGCGCCGATGACCATCACTTTCTTCTTGACCGTTGCAGGGGTGATGGCGTACTCGGGCTCCACTTCGTGCCCCAGTGCCGGGTTCATCGTGCAGGTGTAGGGTAGGTCGCGGAACAGGCGCGACAGGCAGTTGAGCGAGCCGATGCAGCGCCGGGTTTCGTCGAGTCGGTCTTCGGCGGCCTTGTGCACCAGCTCCGGATCCGCGAGCAGGGGGCGGCAGACTTCCCAGTAGTCGAACTCGCCGTTTTTGATGCATTCGTTGGCCATCACCGGATCGGGCAGGCGATTGCCGAAGGCGATCAGGGTCTTCGGGAAAAACTTCTTCGCCTTCGCGGCGAGGTAGTTCCAGTGGCCCGGCGCGATGTCGCGCCCGATCGATGACTCCGGCGCTTCCTGCCATCCTACCGTTACGCTGATCATGTCCACGCCGCAGTCCACCGCCTGTTGCATCAGCTCAAAGCACTCGTCCTCGGTGTTGCCGCCCCAGTTGTCCATCAGTTCGGCGCCGTTCAGGCGTATGACCAGCGGATGATCTGGCGTGGCCTGCTTGATGCCGTCGATGAGTTCGCGCATGAAGCGGCCGCGGTTCTGGACCGAACCGCCATATTCGTCGGTACGCTGGTTGGTAAAACGTGAGTTGAAATTGGCCAGCAGGTAGCCCATGAAGCTGGTGACCTCGGTTCCGTCAAAGCCGGCGCGTACGGAACGTCGAGCGGCATCGGCATGCTGCCTGACGGTCTCGCGGATCTGATCGCGGGAAATCTCACGCGGTGGCCGGAAATGCGGCAGCGTCTGCGGCACCACCGACGGCTGCAGGCAGTAGCCAAGGTCGATTCCCCCGTATCGCCCGGCGTGCAGGATCTGCTGGATCGCGATTGCACCCGCATCGTGGATGTAACGAGCGATGGTCTCGAACTGGGGCATGAACTTGTCATCGAATAGCGCAATCTGGCGGAAGTAGGCTTTGCCTTCGCCCAGAGGGTCGGGGTAGGCGCCCTGGTTGGTGATCAGCCCGCAACCGGTGTTGGCGATGATGCGCATGCGCGCCAGTTCCCGCGGCGTGATGAAGCCGTCGCGCGTGTTGTAATTCGACACGCAGCAGGCACCGTACTTGACCATGTTTCGGGTGGCGAATTTCCCGAACATACCCGGCTTGAACAGATGGGCGAGCTTCTGCTCTCCTGGACGTGTCATTGAATTCTCCGTGGGGGACTCCTGTCGCTCATGAGCTGACGGCTTCGTCAAAGGACCTGGAATCAGTGAGATCTTCCGACGCCGGGAGTTGCAATTCGGGCAACTGCCGACGTCGGGAGAACAGGGATGGCAATTTTACGTGTCGCCGCCCGTTTCCTGCGCGGAGGCCTCAGGCCTTCTTCTTCGGATGCACCGCTTCGAAGAAAGTGTCGTCGATCAACGCGCCCTGCGCCTGCAACTGGTGGTACTTGACGAAATCGATGACGTCCAGTCCGGTCATTTTCTTGGAGGAAAATGCCGAGAAGCCCATATGTGCCTCGAAATTCATGTTGGCTGCAAGCCAGTGCCGGTTCGGCAGCTTGACCTGATCCCAGAAATACCGTTTCTTGGCGCGTACTCCGTCGATTGCCTTCATCAGGCAATGCGGGAACATGTTGGTAAACTTCCAGACCAGTCTGTTGACTTCGGCGTCGAGGAGTTCGAAGTCGGTCGTGCAGTGCGCTATCAGCTCCTTGGCTTGTTTCGCCGCATCGCCGGTGATGCTTTCACCATAGACGACCTCGCCGTCCTCCACGTAGGTGTCGGTACGAACCAGCGGATTGCGCACCCATTTCCCATCTTTCTTGAGTACCGGCACGACCTTGGAGATCAGGCCTTTCAACTTCATCTTGTAGGCACTCCAGGGTTCGCACGAAATGCAGTTGTACATTGCGTCCTCAATGCCGAGGTACCAAGGCAGAAAATCGGTCGCGCCGCCATCGGGAGAGGATCCGTGGCGCGGACCGGCCTGCCCGTAGATTGCCAAGTCGGAACTCACCGCGAGATCCGCCGACATACCCAGTTCCTGTCCGCCGCCCACACGCATGCCGTTGACGCGGCAGATCACCGGTTTCTTGCAGTTCAGGATGCCATCGACCATGGCATTGAACAGGTCCATGTATTCGCCGTACTCGTTGGGGCGCTTCGAGTAGTAGGATGCGTACTCGACGGTGTTGCCACCGGAGCAGAAAGCCTTGTCACCGACTGCCGTAAATACGGCCGCCACCACGCTGCGGTCGCTGGAGGCCCTCTGGAAGCCGGCGACGATGCCTTTGGCCATCCCCGTGGTATAGGAGTTGTACTGGGCCGGGTTGTTTATCCAGATCCAGGCTGCGTAAAGGCCTTGGACCGGCGTCCCATTCCCGTCGAGCACGGGTCGCTTTTCGAATTTGATCGACGGGGCTTGATCGCCGAAAAACCGGTCGTCGAACAGCGAATGGTCCTTGAGGTCGTTTTCTCGCGGCAGCCAGCTCAGATCACTCATCGTTTCATCTCCATAAAGGTTGAATCAGCATCTGTTGCAATGTGCGGGGACACGCCCCTTGCTTCCATGGGCCAGAGACCGTTTCAGCAACAGCAAAACAGTTTCGTGGCGGTCGGTACTGTCGACGGGCCGGCAACCTGCAACCGGCTATTAGGTCATTTGTTTGCGTCGATCTCGCTTTCGTTGCGAAGGACAACACGCAGCCGACACGCCTGTTCGCAGTCGGCGCAGCGCACATGCCCGTCGGCGAGCAGATTCCAAAGGTCAGCGCCGCAGCGCGCGCAGCGGTAGATCGCCTGCGGCTGCGGCACGCGATCGTCCTGCGGCGGCCGGAACTCGATGACCTGTCCCATATCCGTATCCTCCACGCCTCGGCGGGCGCCTGCCTTCACGTTCCAACAAAGCCCTGAACGCGAGTCATGCCCAACAGCGCGTCGCGGTAGCGGTCAGGCGGGGACCGGCGTCCACCCACCCAACGGTTTCCAAGCGTTCACTAACCGGCCTTGTCCCGTCCCTAAAAGATCTACCCTGTGCGGCACCGGCCCAAGCCGGCAACATGCAAAATAATGCATATCATGGGGTAGTCGAGCACTATATTGCAGTCTGCATTCTAAACATTGAACAAAAGGGGCTTTGTGATATGGGTCAAGACATCGTGAAAACGGTGGCCGAACGGGCCGATACGGTTCGCGTGCGCCATCCCATTTGCGACGCGCAGCGCTTTGTCGGCAATCGGTCCGTCGCCGACGAGGCAGAATTTCGATCGCCGGTGTTTCCGAGCGCTGGCACGAGGATGCGTCGGTCACCGCCCCGATCATGGGGCCTCGCCGTGGATCCGGAACCTGCTAGTTGTCTGTCGGCTTGGTACCCGACAACGTCTCGATCAGGGGCGTCAATAACTCCATCGGCAACGGGAAAACGATAGTCGAACTCTTGTCTCCGGCGATGGCCGTGAGCGTCTGCAGGTAGCGCAATTGCATCGCCTGTGGGCGCGCGGCGAGAACTTCGCCGGCCTGCAGCAATTTCTCGGAAGCCTGTAACTCCCCTTCGGCGTGAATGACCTTGGCGCGCCGCTCGCGTTCGGCTTCGGCCTGGCGGGCGATCGCGCGCACCATGGTCTCGTTGATGTCCACGTGCTTTATTTCGACGTTCGCGACCTTGATGCCCCAAGCGTCGGTCTGCGTATCGAGCGCCTGCTGGATGTCCATGTTCAGGCGTTCGCGCTCGGCGAGCATCTCGTCGAGTTCGTGCTTGCCCAGCACCGAGCGCAGGGTCGTCTGGGCGAACTGACTCGTGGCCTGCAGGTAGTTCTCCACCTGGATGATGGCCTTCTCGGGATCGACGACGCGGAAGTACACGACGGCGTTGACCTTGACCGAAACATTGTCGCGCGAGATCACGTCCTGGCTGGGCACGTCCATCACCAGCGTACGCAGGTCGACGCGCACCATCTGCTGGATGCCCGGGACGATGAGAATCAGCCCCGGTCCCTTTACCTTCCAGAAGCGACCGAGCGTGAACACAACGCCCCGCTCGTATTCGCGCAGGATGCGAAACGCCGAGAAGACGAGCGCGATGATGATGAACGCGACACCGAACCAGCCAAATTCCCCGATCATGATTGACCTCTTTCAGGTTTGGGTTCCACCGCCAGCACGAGCCCGCGTACGCCCGTCACACGAACTTTCTGTTTCGCCTTCAGTGGCAGCACGCTCGAGATGCGCCAAGTCTCGCCGTGCACGCGGGCCCAGCCTTCCCCGCAGAAGTCCTCGAGCACTTCTGCCACCGCGCCGACCAGCTCTTCGCGCCCGCTTACCACGGGCCTGCGCCTGGCCTGCAGCGCCATGGTGACGACGAAAAACACGGCGACCGCGCTCAGCACGGACACCGGGACGATCAGACCGAGCGGAATACCGAAGCCGGGAATGTCGGTGTCCACGAGAATCACCGCACCGATGACGAAGGCGGCAATGCCGCCGATGCCCAGAACGCCGAAGCTGGGCACGAACGCCTCGGCTACCATGAGCGCGATCCCCAGAACTATCAGACCCAGCCCGGCGTAGTTGATGGGCAGCAACTGAAAAGCGTATAGGGCTAGCAGCAGGCAGATACCACCGAGGATGCCCGGCAGCGCAAATCCGGGATGCGAGAACTCGAACAGCAGCCCGTAAATCCCGACCATCATCAGGATGAGGGCGACACTCGGGTTGGCGATGACGGCCAATAGCTGAGTGCGCCAGTTCGGTTCGACGGCTACCGTCCTGCCGCCCGCGGTGTTCAGCGCGCGCTCGGCACCGGCCACGTTGACCTTTCTGCCGTGCAGCTTCTTGAGCAGATCCGGCACGTCGGTGGCCACGAGGTCGATGACCTTGAGCTTGAGCGCTTCGTCCGCGGACAGACTTACCGCCTCGCGCACCGCGCGCTCCGCCCACTGTGCGTTGCGCCCGCGCAACTGGGCCAGACCACGGATGTAGGCAGAGGCGTCGTGAACCTGTTTATTGGTAAGCACGTTGCCTTGCTTCTTGCCGCCGCGTCCCTGTTTCTTACCGCTGTCGTCTTCCTTCTTCTCGGGGGCCGGTTCGTCAACGGCGCCGCCGATGCCGATCTGAACCGGCGTCGCCGCACCGAGGTTGGTCGCGGGTGCCATCGCGGCAATGTGGCTGGCGTAGAGAATGTAGGTCCCGGCGCTGGCGGCACGCGCACCGCTCGGATGGACGAACGCCGCAACGGGCACCGGGGAGGCGAGAATCGCCTTGATGATGCTGCGCATCGAGGTGTCCAGTCCCCCCGGCGTGTCCATCTCCAGTACCACCAGGGCGGACTGGTGTTGTGAAGCCTGAGCGAGTCCCCCGCTAACGTATTCGGCAGTCGCGGGTGTGATCGCGCCATCAATCTTCAGCACCGTGACCGCAGGTGCTGCTGCCACGGCGAACGGAAGCAATCCTATGGACAACGCTCGCCACAATGTACGCACGACTCAAGCCTCCTCATGGATTCCTGCCTTCCGGGCGGGAAGTTGAGCCTACTCCCGGCCATTCTGCGCGTAGCGCCTCATCCGCGTCAACGGGGAATGGCGGCGCTCGGTTCATTCGGACGCTGCCGTTGCCGAGGTATCGTTCAGCCGGAAAGGTGGGGCTGTGCCGTCTTTGGCCACGCCCGCATAGATCGTAAGGTGCGGGAACGGGATTTCGATGCCGCGCGCGTCGAACGCGATCTTGAGCCGGCGCAGGAATTCGCGCCGCACGTTCCACTGTTCCAGCGGCTTCACCTTGAACCGACAGCGCAGGATGACCGCCGAGTCGGCCCACTGGTCGACGCCGGCGATTTCCAGATCATCGAGGAGCTTGGGACCGAAGGCGGGGTCAGCGCGCATTTCGGCACCGACCGCACGCATCACGTCGGTTGCATCGTCTGTATTTTCGCGGTACGCGACACCGACGTCGACCACCGCTTGCGCGAAGCCCCGGCTCATGTTGGTGACCGTGGTAATCAACCCGTTTGACACGATGTGCACATTGCCTTCGTAGTCGCGCAACTGCACGTAGCGCAGCGTGACTTCCTCCACAAGGCCGGCCTTGCCCGCGATATCGACGACGTCGCCCTGACGGATCTGGTTCTCCAGCAGAATAAAAAACCCAGCAAAATAATCCTTGACCAGGCTCTGCGCGCCGAATCCCACCGCGAGGCCGATCACACCTGCGGCGCCGAGGATCGGAGCCACCGCAATGCCCAGCTCGCTCAGTATCAGGACCGTGGCGATCACGACGATGATCACCGAAGCGATATAGCGGAACACGCGGCCCAGAGTTTCGGCGCGCTTCACCTGCTCCGGGTCGCCCATGCCTCGGGTGATGCGCTGCCGTAACATCGGTATCACACGCTTTGTCACGCCAAGTCCGATCCACGCCGCCAACGCGATCAGCGCCATACGCAACAGGACGACGAACTCATGGTCCCATTTGGCGACGTTTATGAAGCTCAGACCATGCAGAAACTGTTCCATCGTGTTTCTCCCTTCACGGTTGAACCGGGTCAGTCGGCCGGCATGCCATAGGCCAACAGTGCGCCGGGAAAGTTCGCCATTGCCTGCCCGAGCGCAAGGCGTCCGGGGGCATCCACGTTCAGCGATTCGCCGGTCAGGAGATTGACCAGACGCACACCCGCGGGCAGGAACGCCAGATCGAGCGTGGTGTCGCCCCACACCGCTTCACCCACGGGCGGGGTACCGGGCTCCAGCCCCATGGAAGCGAAAAACCTGCCGGCGGCAACGACGATACCGGCGCCGCCCAGCCGGCGCGCATAGGCCACCGCGTTGCGGGAATGTTTGCCGACGATCACGACGGGATGGTAGTCGCCTTTGAGAAACAGTTCATCGTGCGCACGCCGAAAGTTCAGTACCCGCCAGATCAGCCAGAGCTTTGCCCGACCGTCCAGCGCATTGTCGAAAAAACCGCGGACGCTTGCCGCAATGGCTTCTGCCGGCGCCGCGGCGATGCGTTGCAGCTGTTCCAGCAGCGCCCTGCGGTGGCCGTAGTCGACCGCCCGGCGGTTGTCCGGATCGACCAGGCTCAGGTCGAAGAGTTCGGCTCCCTGGTAGAAATCCGGAACGCCGGGCGAAGTGAGCTTTACCAGCGTCATCGACAGGCTGTTGAGTACCCCGAACCAGGCAATCAGGCCGGCCTGGAGGCGCAAATCGTCCAGGAACGCGTTCGAATCCGGCCGACCGAGCAGCCCGCGCACGAACCCTGCCACCGCCTCTTCGTACTCGTTGTTGATGTTGACCCAGCTCGAATGCAGCTTCGATTCGCGCACGGCCTTCACCATGTAATTCTCGATCCGCTTGCGGTAGGTTTCCAGCCCGACCGCATCCAGTGCCTCGCTCGGGAAGGTTCCGAGCAGCGCCTGGTAGAGGAAATACTCGTCATTGCGCGATGGCGCGGCTTCGCCGTCAACCTTGCGCCGATGGATGGCGTTCATGCGGCTCCAGCGGCGCAGTGTCAGCCTCCATGCGGCGGGTATTTCGGAGATCACGTCGATGCGGCAGCGCACGTCCTCCGAGCGCTTGTTGTCGTGGGTGGATGTCGCGAGCATCGTGTGTGGCCAGCGGGCAGCGCGGTCGGCGCTCGCACCGTGGAACGCCGAAACGGACATGCCGAACATGTCGGGGTCACCGCCCACCTCGTTTAGCGAGGCGAGACGATTGAAGCTGTAGAACGACGTGTCTTCGACGCCCTTCGCTGCAACGGGCGCGGTGAACTGTTGAAACTTCATCGCAAACGCGCGGTAGCGTCGCCTGAGTTCGGGTGGTGCTTCCTTTGGCGGACTTGCGAGCAGCACCAGACGCAGGAAGTCGAATGCGGTCGCGTCGGCTGCACGGACCCTCTGACGCGCGTGAGCGACGGCCCAGTCGATGTAGCGCCGGTCCTGCGGCGTGAGGCGCTCGGCGACGTAGGTTCGGTACACGGGTAGACAGGCCGCAACCTCGGCAACCGCGTGCCGCAACGTGTTGAACGTGTAGTCGCGCGTGCGCCGATCGGCGCGCGCGATGCGCAGAAGTTCGGTAGCGAGTACCGTCAGTTCGGAGGCCAGGGCAGAGCGAGTAACGTCGCGCTTGGCGTAGTAAGCCGCGTCCTCGAAATCGGTATTCTCACCCGTGAACGCGCTCCAAACGCGGCTGAGCTTGGCCCGGGCCAGACGGTCTACGAAGAGTGCGTTCACCACCGTGGCGAAACGGTAACCGGTCGTGCCGTGCACCGCCCAGCTGGTGGGCACGTGCTCGTGGCGCGCAGCGATCTTCTCGACGACCACGTACAGGGGGCGTGCAGGCCGACCATTGGTTTCGCTTTCCAGTACTTCTCCCCCGGTGAGGCGCGCGTAATGCTCCTGCAGCCTGCGAAAATACTGTGCCGGATCGTACAGGCCGTCGGAGTGGTCGATGCGCAGCCCGTCGATCCTGCCCTCTGCGGCCAGGCCGAGCACGAGGGCGTGTGTGGCGGTGAACACCGCCTCGTTTTCCATGCGCAGTGCGGCCAGATCGTTGATGTCGAAAAAGCGGCGATAGTTGATTTCGTCGGAGGCCACGCGCCAGAAGGCGAGCCGGTACGCCTGCGCTTCGAGAAGCGCATCCAGTGCATCGAAACTTGCGGGCTCTCCCGGGGTTCCGTTGAATCCGCGCACCGCGTGCTCGATCGCTTCCAGGAAAGCGGGATGCTCGCGGGCGAGCTGCGCCAGCCGGCGCTTGAGCAGTTCCTTGTCGCGGTTGCGCTCGATGGTCTTATCCGCGGCCGTTTCGTTGCGCGTTGGCAGGTGTGCGAACGCCGCGGCGAGGCTGGCGGCTTCCAGCAGCGCGTCCTCGGAGACCCTTGTTCCTTCCAGCGAGCGCAGCGCGCGCTCGAGCACGCGCGGGTAATCGCGCGGATCGACCGGAAAGCGGTTCTCATTATAGAGCACGCTGAATGATCCCCGGTCCGCCTCGAAGACGAGCTTGAACTCGCCCGCTTCGAGAACCACGCCATATTGGTCGCCCAGCACCGGGATAAGCACCCTGTTCACCATGTCAGGGTTGACCGGTTGCCAGTCGATGTCGAAGAACTCTCCGAACGCGGATGCAGGTCCGTTCTCCAGCACATCCATCCACCAGGCGTTGTCCGCTCCCATCACGCCCATGTGATTGGGGACCATGTCGAGGATCTGCCCCATCCCGTGAGCGCGCAGCGCGGCACAAAGCTTCTCGAAGCCTTCCGCCCCGCCGAGATCGGGGTTGATCGCGTTGTGATCGATGATGTCGTAGCCGTGAGTACTGTTCTCTCGGGCGCGCAGGTAGGGCGAGCAGTACACGTGGCTGATGCCGATCGTGCTCAGGTAGGGCACCAGCGCCGCAGCGTCGTCGAACGTGAAGTGGCGGTTGAGCTGCAACCGGTAGGTTGCGCGCGGGATGCGCGCGCCGCCCTGCGCGCGGCGCATGGGCCGGGGCTGCGCCAGCGGGCGCAGCGCCGTGAGAGCGCGCGCGAGCGCGACGAAGCGCTCATCGTCAGGCCATCGCTCCAGCGCGACTGACAGCTTGCGGCGCCAGTTCGGATGCTCGCTCGAGGTGCCCGGAAGATTCACTTGATCGCGTATTCCAAGCACGTCCTCCAACTGCACCACTTGCAGGCACGAAGGGGTGCGGGCGAGGAACACCTGCAGCTGGCGCAGAAGCTCGCCAGTCATCTCGGGCACTGACACCGGGTCGACGCTGGCGCCGTCGGGAAGCAAGCCTTCGCGCTCGAGAGCGAGCAGCAGCCGCGCGCGGTCCTGGGCGCGGCCGAGAATCTGTGCCTGGTACCCTTCCTCGGTCGGGAACAGCCGGAGCTGCCTTCGCAGCGTCAGATCGCGTCCTTCCCAGTAACCGGCAAGAGTGGGCAGATCGTGCGTCGCTGCGGTGACCAGTGAGCCGGCGGGGTATTCTGCGGGCGGCTTGAAATCGCCCGAGTGCTGCCGTTCGAAAATGAGCACCCTGTACGAGAGCACGCCGGCGCGCTCGAGCGTCGCGCGGACTTCGTCCGGGACCGTACCGAGGTCTTCACCGATGACCATGCAGCGGTTGCGATGACTCTCCAGCGCGACTATGCCTACGAGGTCCTCGAACGGATAGCGCACGTAGGCCCCATCGCGGGGCTCGCCGCCCTGAGGCACCCAGAACAGTCGTGCCAGCGCCATGACGTGATCGATGCGCAGCGCACCCGCGTGTCGCATGTTGGCGCGCAGCGTTGCGATGAACGGAGCGTAGGCCGCCGCGCGCAGCCGTTGGGGCGCGAACGGTGGCAGGCCCCAGTCCTGGCCGCGAAGGTTGAATTCGTCGGGAGGAGCGCCAATGCTTGCCGCGAGCGCATACAAATCCTGATTGGCCCATGTTTCCGCGCCGCCGCGATCGACCGAGACCGCCAAGTCTTCGTAGAGCCCGACCCCCAGGCCCAATTCCATTGAACGCCGGCCTACGGCATCGAGTTGAAGTTCGGCATTCCACTGCAGATATTCGAAGAACTCGACCCGCTCGGCATGGGATTCGGCGAAGCAGGCGACTTCGGGCCCGTTGGGGTCTCGGTAGGCTTGCGGCCACACCGGCCAACCCCAGACGTGCGGGTCCTCCCGGGAAAAATGCTCCTGCAGCGCCTCGAACAGCGCGTGCTGCCTGAGCGCCGGCGCGTGCGCGGCTTGAAAGGCGCGGAAAGCCTGCGCCCTGGGCGTTCCGCTGGCGAGGTGATGGTTGCTGAAATGCGCAAAACAGCGCTCCAGCATCGGCAGCTTGACGTGCGCAACCGCGGTGTAGTCCACCAGTTCCGCCTCGCGTAGCGCCTTCAGGCGCGACTGGAAGTCGGGCGTGCGCACTTGCGCGGATGCGTCGTCGCATTCGGCGAAATCTCGGATCGCCTCGACGTCGAGGTATAGCACGTTTACGAAGCATCGCGAGGAAGGGCTGTAAGGGCTCGCGTGCTCCGGGTTGTGAGGAAACAGCGCGTGCAGCGGATTGACGCCGACGATGTCAGCACCTCGCGCGCCCCACTGCGCGAGCAGCGTTGACAGGTCGGTGAAATCGCCGATGCCCCAGTTGCGCTCCGAGTGGAGCGCGTAGAGTTGCGCCGCCGCACCCCATACACGGCCGCCGTTTTCCACGGCCTGTGGCTGGAAGCACCGTGCGGGAACCATGACCAACGTCGCTTCGCTCAGCGCGGTACCGTTGCTCACGATCGCGAGCCGATGGTAGCCGCAGGGCACGCTGGCCTGCAGCGCGAATTCATGTGTGAAGTACTGCTGACCTTCGAGTTCGCCGGAGTCGACGACCTTTAGCGCGGCGATGTCGAGCGCGCCCTCGTCATGTCGATCGTTTTCCTGGGTGATGCGCCAGATCAGCGGCGAATTCGCCATCGCGGCGGGGAGGTTGATCCGTATGTTCCAAGGCGGGGCGTTCTCCTGCGCGACGATCACAGGCGCGAGCACGGCGCGCCAGCTCTCCGAGTCTGCCGCGCGAATTGCCCCATCGATTTCTTCGGGTGATCCTGCGCGTACCCCGAGCGCGCCGAGCAGCGCAAGGAGGCTCGCATCGGGGACCTCGTGGCGTTTGCCCCAGATGTCGTAGTAATCCGGGTCGATCTGGTGAATCCGGGCCAGCCGTTCGAGCGCTACACGCGTGTTCATCGTCATCGCGCTGATTCCCCTTCCAGCGAAAACGCTACGAACCACCCCGGAAGCTTGCGCGTTCTGGCGCGCTTTCCAGTTTGCCGGGTGCTTGCGTATATGAGCTCACCGGGCGGCATGGTCACGGACGGTATTGCCGCGGCTGACAGGTTCGCGATCAGGTGCAGCCGCGATCCGTCACCGAGGGTCCATTGCACGCGCAGCACACCGTTATCGCCGACCTGAAATGCTCCGCCCGTCTGCATGGCGGCCAGACGCGGCACGATGACCCTGTGGCGCAGGGCGAGCAATTCGCGGTGGAACGCGAGCCAGTCACTATGAGGTGGACGGACAATTTCATCCCAGCGGAGCTTCGAAGCCGTGAAGGTTTCCGCGGCGTTCGGATCCGGAATCTCCGCCTGCGCCTCGGGATTGCTGAAGCGCTCGAAGCGCGCAAACTCCCGCCGCCGTCCTTGTGTGACCGCAGCAGCGAGTTCCGACCCGAAGTCGCAGAAGAATTGAAAGGGTGTGCTCGCCGCGAACTCCTCGCCCATGAAAAGCATTGGCGGCGACGGCGCGAGCAATACGCAGGCCGCCGCGGCGCGCAGCGCCTGTGGGCGGGCGATCGCACACAAGCGCTCGCCCAGCGCGCGATTGCCGACCTGGTCGTGCGTCTGCAGGAAGGGGACGAATGCCGCCGGCGGCAGATGTGCGCTCGGTTCGCCGCGCACGGCACCGTCGCGGTGGTGCGAAATCTCGCCCTGATAACCGAAACCCTGGGCGAGCGAACGTCCGAGGTACCACAGAGGCCGAGCAGCGTAGTCCTCGTAGTAGCCATCGCGCTCGCCGGTGATCAATATGTGGAAGGCGTGGTGTATGTCGTCGTTCCACTGCGCGCTCGCCTGCACGGCCCGGCACGCGGCGTCGCGCCGGAGGTAGCGCGCCTGATTGCGGTCGTTTTCGAGAATGAGATGGACTTTGCGTTCGCGCCCCGGTCCGGCGCGCAGCGCCAGCGCGATTTCGGTAACGATATCGGGGTCTGAATCGTCGGCGATCGCATGCACTGCGTCCAGGCGCAACCCGTCGAAACGATATTCTTCGATCCAGTAAAGCGCGTTTTGGACAAAGAAGTCTCGCACTGTGCGCGAGTCCGCGGCGTCGAAATTGATTGCGGCACCCCAGGGGGTGTGGTGTTCGGGATTGAAGAACTGCGGCGCGTAGGCGTGCAGATAGTTGCCCTCGGGGCCGAAATGGTTGTACACCACGTCGAGAAACACCATCAGTCCGCGCAGGTGGGCCTGCTCGACCAGGCGCTTCAGCTCATCGGGCGTGCCGTAGGAACCGTCGGGCGCGAAGGGTAATACGCCGTCGTAGCCCCAGTTGCGCCGGCCGGGAAAGTCCGCCACCGGCATGATTTCAAGGGCGGTGACACCGAGCGGGACAAGATAGTCCAGGCGTTCAACCGCAGTGGCGAACGTACCTTCCGGCGTGAACGTTCCGATGTGCAGTTCGTAAATGACCGCTTCTTCCCAGGGCCTTCCGCTCCAGTTGCCGTCGCTCCAGTCGAACGCTAGAGGATCGACCACCATGCTCGCGCCGTGCACGTCGTCCGGATTGAAGCGAGAGGCCGGGTCGGGAAAGCGGGTGTCGCCACACCGATATGAATAGCGCGTGCCGGCCGGCGCCTCGCGCAGGATCGCCTCGAACCAGCCGTCGTCGAGGGCTTTCATCGGTGCTACGGAACGCAATGGGCCCGCGGCGGTCTCGAGCGCAATTTCCATGGCTCCGGGCGCCCAAAGCCGGAAGCGCGTCGTCCCGTCATCCAGCATTTGTGCACCGAATGGCATCGCATGGCGGTGCTTCACCTTGGGGTTTCCATGATCAGGGGCGTCCCTCGCCACCGTTTTCGCGGCGCGTCTCACCCGCCGACCCCACATGGTGGAGCAGCGCGAGCGAGCGTCCCTGCAGGTCGTACATCACGCCGGCATCGAACAGACCGTTGATCTGCAGCCCGTCCTCGAATGCCGTATCCAGCAATACTCGCCACCGCACGCCGAGGTACCGCGGCAACGTGAAGGGAACCGCTTCGTGATGCGCGTTGAACAGAAGCAGGAAGTTCCGGTCGCGCACCGGATGACCCCGCATGTCGGTTTCGGTCAGTGCGTCCCCTGCCAGGTACACACCGAGGCAGCGCGCGAAGTGCGTGTTCCACTCGTCGTCGGTCATTTCACCGCCCTCCGGGCGCAGCCAGACGATGTCCTTCACTCCCAGGCCGCGCACCGGATGGCCCTTGTAGAAGTCGCGCCGTCTGAATACCGGATGCGCTCGGCGCAATGCGATGGCCCGCTGAGTGAATGCCAAGAGCTTGTGTTTGTCGTCGTCCAGTGCCCAGTCTACCCAGGAGGTTTCATTGTCCTGGCAATAGGCGTTGTTGTTTCCGCTTTGACTGCGGCTGAATTCGTCGCCGGAGAGCAGCATCGGCACGCCTTGGGACAGCAACAGCGTGGCGAGTAGGTTTCGCTGTTGGCGCGCGCGCAGCGCGCGCACCGCGGGGTCGTTCGTCGGGCCTTCCACGCCGCAGTTCCACGACAGGTTGTTGTTGTGGCCGTCGCGGCCGTCCTCCTGGTTCGCCTCGTTGTGCTTGTCGTTGTAGGAGACGACGTCGGCCAGCGTGAACCCGTCATGGGCGCTCACGAAATTGATGCTGGCGTGCGGCCGCCGGCCACCGCGTCCGTACAGGTCGCTCGAACCGGTGATGCGCTGCGCGAATTCGCCGATCAGGCCGCCATCGCCCTTCCAGTAGCGGCGCATGGTGTCGCGGTACTTGTCGTTCCACTCCGACCAGCCGACCGGGAAATTGCCCACTTGGTATCCACCTTCGCCGAGATCCCATGGTTCCGCGATGAGCTTGACTTCGTTTAGCGCCGGATCCTGGCGCAGGATGTCGAAGAAAGCGCCGAGCCGATCGACTTCGTGCAGTTCGCGGGCGAGCGCGGAGGCCAGATCGAAGCGGAAGCCGTCCACGTGCATATCAGTGACCCAGTAGCGAAGCGAATCCATGATCAATTGCAGCACACGCGGATGCACCATGTTCAGCGTGTTGCCACAGCCGGTGTAGTCGGCGTAGTAGCGCCGGTTGTCCGGTGTCAGGCGGTAGTAGGACGCGTTGTCGATACCGCGGAAAGAAAGCGTCGGACCAAGGTGATTGCCTTCGGCAGTATGGTTGTAGACCACGTCGAGTATGACTTCCAGTCCCGCGGAGTGCAGGGTCTTCACCATGGTCTTGAATTCCGCCACCTTGCCCGAGGCCGAATAGTGCTTCTCCGGGGCGAAATAGCCGATGGTGTTGTAGCCCCAGTAGTTGGTCAGGCCGCGCTCGACCAGCTTCCGGTCGTCGACGTAGGCGTGCACCGGCATCAGCTCGACGGTGGTGACGCCCAGCCGCTTCAGGTGTTCGATCGCCGGCGCGCTTGCGAGTCCCGCGTACGTGCCGCGAAGCGCGGGCGCGACCTCAGGGTGGCGCAGGGTGTATCCGCGCACGTGCATTTCATAGATGACCATGTCGTTCCAGGGCACGTTCGGGCGCCGGTCCTCGCCCCAGGTGAAGGCGGGGTCGGTCACCTTGCATTTGGGCATGCCGCGCGCGCTGTCGCGGCGGTCAAGCGACAGGTCTTCGCGCCGGCTGCCGATGGTGTAGCCGAACAGCGCGTCGTTCCAGCGCACGTTGCCGTCAATGTTCCGGGCATAGGGATCGAGCAGCAACTTGTACGGGTTGAAGCGATGTCCTTCCTCGGGCTTATACGGACCGTGGACGCGATAGCCGTAGAGCATGCCCGGGCGCGCTTCCGGAAGATAGCTGTGCCAGACCAGGTCGGTCTGCTCGCGCAACTCGACGCGCTGCAGTTCGCGCCGGCCGTCGGCGTCGAATATGCACAGCTCGACCTTGTGTGCGTGCTCGGAAAACAGCGCGAAATTCACGCCTTCGCCGTCCCAGGTCGCCCCGCGGGGATAGGGACGGCCCGGCCAGACAGCGGTAATCGGCTTCATGCTCGGCGCCTTAGGGAGAGTTTGAGATCGGATATAGAGCGTGGCCCTCGCGGCACGCCTGTGCCGCCGGCGCTGCGCGCCTAGATTATAGGGCAGCGAAGATTCGCCTGACGTGTTCCCGCGCTATGCAACGATCAGGCACTCCTGCGGCACGCCGTGTTCTATTCGGCATAACGGCCTGCGCGCGTGCCGATATCGGCGATCGGCACCACGACGATCCCAGAATCGGTGACTGTGTATCGACTGGCGTCCGCGTCGAGGTCGTAGCCGATACGCGCACCCGCGGCGATCACGTTGTAGCGGTCGACGATTGCGCGGCGTAGCCGCGCGCCCTTGCGCAGCACGCAGAAGTCCATGATCACGCAATCCTCGATCACCACGTCTTCCTCGATGGTCACTTCGCGGCGGATCACCGAATGGCGCACCGTGGCGTTCCGGATGACGCCTCCCGTCGCGATGTCGCTCGACTCGATGCGTGCTGAGCCGATGCGTGCCGGCGGTCCCTGAAAGCTGGTTGAGCGGATCGGCCAGCGGGGGTTGAACAGGTCGAAACGTGGCGTCAGCCCCAGCGTATCCATTGCCGACTCGAAATACGCATCCAGCGTGCCGACGTCGCGCCAGTAGCCGTGCTCCTCGTGCGGTTTCACGCCCGGTACCTGGTTGGAGGCGAAATCGTAGGCATAGAGCCGGTGCGTGTCGACCAGGCGCGGCAGCACGTGGCGCCCGAAGTCGTGTTCGCCGCGCTCGCGTCCTTCCTCGACGGCGGCGATCAGAATGTCGGCGTTGAAGATGTAATTCCCCATCGAGGCGTAAGCGCGTGTCGGGTCTGACGGCATTGTTTTTGGCCGTTCGGGTTTTTCCTGGAATTCCAGTACGCGTCCCTCGCGGTCGACTCCGATCACGCCGAAGGCCGTGGCGTCGGCGACCGGGACCGGCAGCGCCGCAACGGTGACGTCGGCGTTGCGGCTGCGGTGAAAATCGATCATCTGGCTCACGTCCATGCGATAGACGTGGTCGGCGCCGAATACCACCACCAGGGTCGGGCTCTCGTGCCGGATCAGATTCAGGTTCTGGTACACCGCGTCGGCGGTACCGGCGAACCATTCCGGACCCTCGGCCATCTGCGGCGGCACCACGGTGATGAAATGATCGGAGATGATCGGTGCGAGCACCCAGGCGTTGCGGATGTGTTCGATGAGCGATTGCGAGCGGTACTGCACCAACATGTAAATAGAGTAGATCTGCGAGTTAACCAGATTCGACAGCACGAAATCCACGATCCGGTAACGGCCACCGAACGGCACCGCAGGCTTCGAGCGGGTTGCCGTAAGGGGCGATAACCGTGTCCCCTCGCCCCCTGCGAGCACTATGGCAAGAATTTTTTCCTTGATCATGATTCCTTCTCCATTCGCCTAGCCACCCTGTGAGGCAGGAACCCAACCCGTTTCGAAAGCGTAACCATGCATCGCCTGCCGCACGGTGACCGGCGATCTATCGCCGACGCGATATGCCTTTCGCAATCCGGCCTAATTCCCGCCGTTCTTTCGCTGCCCGGGCCACCAGCGGTCGATGAGTTCCTCGGCCGCGGCTTTTCCGCCGAGCCCGAAGGCAAGCGACATCGCGAACACGACCCCGGCCAGGATGATCAGGAAACTCTGCCTGACGATATCCCCTCCGACGTTGACCTGGTCCAGCGCGATCAGCACGACGAACGTCATGATGCCGTACTGGGCGAGCTTGCCCAACACGTCTGCGTCCTGGATGCTGATATTCCTGCAGTAGGTGATCACCGCGTTGCCGACGAAGCGTGCGAAATAGGCGCCGAAGGCCAGGATCAGCAGCGCGACGATCAACTTCGGCACGAAGCGCACGATCTCGCCGAGCAGGCCGGTGATGTAGGTGAGGCCCACGCTGTTGAAGCCGATGATGAGGGCGGCCAGGATTACCAGCCAGTAGGCCAGCAAACCGAATATGCCGGTGGTATCGGATTCGATACCGCCCTGGTGCAGGAACCCGTCCAGGCCCGCGCGCTCGGTGAGTACGTTGAAGTTCACCGCCCGAAGGGCCCTGACGATCGCGAACCGCACGAACTTCGCGAGAAACCATCCTGCGATCAGCACGCCGATCGCCAGCGCAAGCTTGGGCAGGAATTCCCCGAGCTGGATCAGAAACACCCGCACGGGTTCGAGCATGACGTCGACTTTTTCCATGTCAGCCTCCTTTCTATCGATGCGTTGCGTTGTCAGCGTCCGAGTTCGGTGATAGCCCGCACAGCACGAGCACGCCCTGCAGCGGAACGTTGAGCCAGGCGGGGCGGTTGCCGACCTCGTAGCGCAGTTCGTACAACGCCTTTTCCAGCTCAAACAGTTCGATCAGGCCCCGCACATCGGCGAAGGACCCGTACAGGCCGTCGCTGCGGGCGGTTTCGTCGTAGGCGCGCAGGAACGTCTCGCGGGTCTCGCGCGCCCAACTCCGGGCGAGCGGGGCGAGCCGGACCCGGTCGGCATCGGTGTACGTGTCGCGCAGCAGCGCATTCCAGCGCGCGTAATCGAAAGAGCGGAGCATTCCGGCGATGTCGCGCAGCGAGGAGTGTTTGGCGCGGCGCTCGGCTAGCGGCCGCGCCGGCTCGCCCTCAAAATCGATGATGATGAAATCGTTGTTGTTAACCAGCACCTGGCCAAGGTGGTAGTCGCCGTGGTAGCGGGTCTTGAGGCATCGGCCAGCAGGCATACTGCCGGCATCGATACGGTCGAGCAGCCGTTGCCGCTGCCCGATCAATGCGCGTGCGTAGGGCAGAGCCTGAGCTGGGATCTGGGTCTCGTGCCGTTCCAACAAGGCGAGCGTGGCGAGCGCATCCTCGTGCACGCGCTGCTTCCAGGCGGCGAATTCGCTCGGTTCGACCGGTTCCGGGTCGAATGCCGGATCACCCGTACGCAGCGCCAGCGCCTTGTGCAACTCGGCGGTGCGCAGGCCCAGCGTATAGGCGAGCGACAGGTACGCGCCATGCACGTCCGCGGGCGGTTCGGCCGCCGTCGCGAGGTGGGACTCGAACGTACGCTGGAGGTAGTCGGCCGTATAGGACCAGCCGTCGCCCTGGTTCGCGACATGCCCCTGCAGCAGCGCCAGACTGGTCGGCGTACCGTCGGCGGCGACGTATTCCATCGCGCCGGCGACCGGGACGCAGTTGGCAAAATGCGCGACCTCGGTGAGGAAGCGCCCGACCTCGAATTCCGGGTTCACGCCGGCGCGGACATTTCTGTATCCCTTCACGAACAGGCGATCACCGAGCATCACCGTCGTATTGCTGCTCTGGAACGTCGGGCGCGTGACCGGAAGGTCGCCCAGTCCCTGGCCGGCGAGTTCGGCGAAAGCCCTGGTCGGGGTAAAGCGCAGTCTGCCATGGGCGCATGCCGCTTCGCGCCGGGCGCCAATCGCCTCGACGATGGCCTTGCAGAATGATTCGTCGGCGAAAGCGTCTGCGAGCACGCCGACATGCGACTGTTGACGCACTCGTGCCAATGTCGCGGGCGCAAGCGCGCGAACATGTTCATCGTCGCCTTCCCCCCAGGCGAGCGCCATCGGCAGGAAGTAGGTGCTTTCGCCCGGCGCGGCTTGGACCTGCAGCAATGCCATCAGCCAGGCCGACTTGTCCGGTCCCCATAGCGCCCAGTCACTCAGGGCCGCGCGCTTGATTGGTTCGCCCTTGGCCGCGTACCAGCGCTGCGAAGCGATGAAACGCGGCAGCGTGTCGGTTTCGAACTCGGTGCGCAGTCTTTCCGCCATACGGATGCGCCACGGTACGACCCGGTCGCGGAAGAAGCTGGTCCAGCCGTCGAACAGTACCAGCACCGGGCGCTCTTCGGTCGCCAGCCGCTCCTCGTGCCAGCTCGGCACTTCGATGTTTTCGGCAAGGCGAAACCAGTAGAAGCCGCAGGCCGGGAGGGTCAGCAGGTAGGGCAACTCGCCGACGGGCGGAAACGCGGTACGGCCCATCATCTCCACGGGCACGCGGCCCCGAAAGCGTCCCAGGTCAAGCTCCACCGGCTGCGCGGAGCGCCCTAGGTTGGCCACGCACAGGATTGCCTCCTCGCGGTATTCGCGCAGATAGGCGAGGATCTTGCGGTTGCCGGGACTGAGGAAGGTCAGGCGTCCGCGTCCGAAAGCCTTGCTGCCCTTGCGTACCGCAAGCATGCGCCGCATCCAGTTGAGCAGCGAAGACGGGTCGCGCGCCTGCGCCTCGACATTCACGGCTTCGTAGCCGTAAATCGGATCCATGATCGGCGGCAGGAACAGGCGCTGCGGGTCCGCGCGAGAGAAGCCGGCATTCCGGTCCGGGCTCCACTGCATTGGCGTGCGCACGCCGTTGCGGTCGCCGAGGAAGATGTTGTCGCCCATGCCGATCTCGTCGCCGTAATAGATGATGGGCGAGCCAGGCATTGAGAGCAGCAGGCTGTTCATCAGCTTGATGCGCTCGAGGTCGTTTTCCATCAGCGGCGCGAGCCGGCGCCGGATGCCGAGGTTGATGCGCGCACGCGGGTCTGCGGCGTACATCCGGTACATGTAGTCACGCTCCTTGCTGGTCACCATTTCCAGCGTGAGCTCGTCGTGATTGCGCAGGAAGACCGCCCACTGCGCGTTGTCGGGAATTTCGGGCGTCTGCTGCATGATCTCGACTACCGGGTGGCGGTCTTCCTGGGCGATCGCCATGTAGATGCGAGGCATCAGCGGAAAGTGGTAGGCCATGTGGCATTCGTCGCCCTCGCCGAAATACTCGCGCACGTCTTCGGGCCACTGGTTGGCCTCCGCAAGCAACAGCCGGTTCTTGTAGTGGGCGTCGACTTGTGCGCGGATCTGCCGGATTACCGCATGGGTCTGGGGAAGATTCTCGTTGTTTGTGCCCTCGCGTTCGACCAGGTAGGGAATCGCATCGAGCCGGAACCCGTCCACGCCCATGTCGAACCAGAAACGCATGACGCGGATCACCGCTTTCAGCACTTTCGGATTGTCGAAATTGAGGTCCGGCTGGTGGCTGAAAAACCGGTGCCAGTAAAACGCCTTGGCGACCGGGTCCCAGGTCCAGTTGGATGTCTCGGTATCGGTGAAGATGATGCGCGTCTTGTCGTACTTCGCGTCGCTGTCGCTCCAGACGTAGAAATCGCGCTTGGAGGATCCAGCCGGCGCGCGCCGTGCGGCCTGGTACCAGGGATGCTGGTCCGACGTGTGGTTCACCACCAGTTCGGTGATCACACGCAGGCCGCGCCAATGCGCCTCCCGGA
>MEQX01000008.1:48188-55153 GCA_001770415.1 Betaproteobacteria bacterium RIFCSPLOWO2_02_FULL_63_19
CGTCGCTGCGCGTGCCGTATTGGGGGTGCACGTTGTGATAGTCGGAGACGTCGTAGCCGTCGTCCTTGAGCGGCGAGGGGTAGAAGGGCAGAAGCCAGATGGTATTTACGCCCAGGTCCCGCACGTAATCGAGTTTTTCGATCAGGCCCGGAAAATCGCCCAGTCCGTCCCCGTTCGAATCGAAGAACGCCTTGATGTGAAGCTGGTAGATAACGGCGTCCTTGTACCAGAGCGCGTCGTCCTGTTCCGCCGTGATCGGCTTGTTCGGATCCTTTGCTTCTTCTGCTCGGGGCTTTACCAGCTTGTTCATCGATCGATCCGGATTCGTCACAGGAAGTAGTCAAAATTGTGTTCGGTCCGTACCTTGCGCCGAAACGCGAAGACGTGCGCGGGCGCGCGCTGCGGATCGAGCTGCACGAAATTGCGCGCTCCGCTCCACAGAAAGCGTGCGCCCGAGAGCAGATCGTGCATCTGGTAGGGCGAATGGACTTCGATGCCCAGCGCCGTCAAGTCGAGTTCGACCCATCCGGACTGGACGTGGTGCGGGTCCAGGTTGACGACCGTCACCACTAGGTTGTCCGGGTCGGCAGACGACTTGGCGTAGCACAGCAGGCTTTCGTTATCGACGCGGAAAAAGCGCAGCGAGGCGTCGGACTGCAGCGCGGGGTTGTCGCGGCGTGCCCGGTTGACGCGCGCTATCAGCTCGGAAAGTCCGTGCGGCGCCTTGAGGTTCCAGGCGCGTATTTGATACTTCTCGCTGTCGAGGTATTCCTCGGTTCCGGCGTCGCGCGGTGTCGCCTCGAGCAGTTCGAAGGCGGGACCGTAGATACCGTAGTTTGCGGCGAGCGTCGCCGCGAGCACCAGGCGCACGATGAAGGCGGGGCGCCCGCCGAACTGCAGGTACTCGGTGAGGATGTCCGGCGTGTTCGGCCACACGTTGGGCCGGAAGTAATCTCGCCCGGGGCCTTGCGTGAGTTCCGCAAAGTACTCGGTGAGCTCGCGCTTGGAGTTGCGCCACGCGAAATAGGTGTAGGACTGCGTGAAACCGAGCTTGGCGAGCCGGTGCATGACCTTGCGTCGGGTAAACGCCTCGGCAAGGAAGATCGCATCGGGGTATTCGCGCTTCAGTTCGCCGATCGCCCATTCCCAGAACGGGAACGGTTTGGTGTGAGGATTGTCGACCCGGAAGATGCGCACGCCTTCGCCCGCCCAGTAGCGGATCACGCCGGCGAGTTCTGTCCAGAGCCCCTGCCAGTCCTCGGACTCGAAATCGAACGGAAAGATGTCCTGGTACTTCTTGGGTGGATTCTCGGCGTACTGCACGGTGCCGTCGGGGCGCCATTTGAACCATTTCGGGTGCGCGGTGACGTACGGATGGTCCGGTGCGCACTGGAAAGCAATGTCCAAAGCGAGTTCGATGCCGTGATCCCGCGCGCTCGCGGCGAGCCGCCTGAAGTCCTCGATCGTGCCCAGCTCGCCGTGTAGCGTGGTATGTCCGCCCTCGGCCGCGCCAACGGCCCACGGGCTGCCCGCATCTCCCGGCGCCGCATCCACGGCATTGTTGATGCCCTTGCGGTTGACGCGCCCTATCGGATGGATCGGTGGGAAGTACAGCACGTCGAATCCCATTTTTGCGATCGCGGGCAAGCGAGCTTCGCAATCGCGGAAGGTTCCGTGCCGGCCGGGTTCGGGCGATGCCGAACGCGGGAACATTTCGTACCAGGACGAGAAGCGGGCGCGCTCGCGGTCGACCACGAGCGGATACTCGACCGGGCAGGTGGCGGCGAGGTGCCGGTCCGGGTGGCGGTTGGCAAGGTCCGCGAGCTCCTCGTCCAGGCCCAGCGTCTTGAGTACCTGTGCATCGCTGGTCGAGCGCAGCTGCCCGGCCCAGTCCTTCAAGCGTGCGCGATCCCTGCCTTTCGCGCGCTGAGCGGCCTCTTCGATGAGGCCTGCGCCCACGAGTGCCGCGACGCGCAGGTCCTCTGCCTCGACGCGCCGGGCGAAATCGTGACGCCAGGACAGGAAATGATCCACCCAGGCCGTAACGGTGTATCGGTAGCGGCCCACTGAGACCGCGATGAAACGGCCGCGCCAGCGATCGTTGGACAGCGGTTCCATGCGCGCTTCATGCCATGCGATCTCTTCCTCGCGCCGCCAAAGCAGCAGGCAGCCGAGCGCGTCGTGCCCGTCGGTGAAACAGTCGGCCTCGACGACCACCGCGTCGCCGACGATGCGCTTGGCCGCAAAGCGGCCCCCGTCCACCGAAGGTGTGATGTTCTCGATCACCGCTCGCACGCGGCCTTCGTCCGCGTTCAAATTTGATTTAGCCACGCGTCGCCGCCTCCCTCACTTGATCTCAAACAGACACGTCTGGGTATCGGCGGCAGGCCGGTCGCATCCCGTCCTATTCCGCCGCCTCCTTCAGTCGTTCCGCAACGGACACATTGGGGTGTCGGCGGCTGGCGGCAATCGCGGCCGCTCGCATCCCCGCAAAACGGGGCCCCTGCTTCCTGCTCATGCCGCCGCATCGCACGTGAACATCAGCACCGCGAGCGGCGGCAGCGTGAGAGCGAGCGAGTGAAAGCGTCCGTGCGCGGCGACCGGTGCGGATTCGACGCCACCGAGGTTGCCCATGCCGCTGCCGCCGTAGAGCGTCGCGTCGCTGTTGGCGATCTCGCGCCAGTGGCCTCCGTGCGGAACGCCGACGACGTAATTGTGGCGCGGCACCGGCGTGAAATTGCACACCACGAGCACCGGCGCGCCGCTGTCGCGCGGACAGCGCAGGAAGCTGAGCACGCTCTGTTCGCTGTCGCTGCAGTCGATCCACTCGAAACCGGACTGCTCGAAGTCGCGTTGGTAGAGCGCGGGTTCGGAACGGTAGAGGTGGTTGAGATCCGCCACCCAGCGCCGCAGGCCTTCGTGCTCGGGAAACTGGAGCACGTGCCACTCGAGGCTATCCTCGTGCGTCCATTCGCGCCGCTGGCCGAATTCGCCGCCCATGAACAACAGTTTCTTGCCCGGGTGGCCCCAGAGGTAACCGTAGAGCAGGCGCAGGTTCGCAAACTGGCGCCAGAAGTCACCCGGCATCTTGCCGATCAGCGATCCCTTCCCGTAGACCACCTCGTCGTGCGAGAGCGGCAGAACGAAATTCTCGAAGAAGGCGTACCAGATCGAAAAGGTGAGCTGGTCGTGGTGGTATTTGCGGTGGATCGGTTCCTGGCTCATGTACTTGAGCGTGTCGTGCATCCAGCCCATGTTCCACTTCATGCCGAAACCGAGTCCGCCGAGATACACCGGCCGCGATACCATCGGCCAGGATGTCGACTCCTCGGCAATGGTCTGCACGTCGGGATGTTCGCGATAGACCGCCTGGTTCATCAGACGCAGGAACTCCACCGCCTCGATGTTCTCGCGGCCGCCGTAGCGGTTGGGCACCCACTCGCCTTCCTTGCGTCCGTAGTCCAGATAGAGCATGGAGGCGACCGCGTCGACACGCAGTCCGTCTACGTGGTAGCGATCCAGCCAGTACAGCGCGCTTGACACCAGAAAGCCGCGCACCTCATTGCGGCCGTAATTGAAGATCGCGCTCTTCCACTCCGGGTGGAATCCCTGTTTCGGGTCCGCATGCTCATAGAGGGCGGTACCGTCGAAATAGACAAGGCCATGCTCATCGCTCGGGAAATGCGATGGCACCCAGTCCAGGATCACGCCCATGCCGTGCTGGTGCAGCGTGTCGACGAGGTACATGAAATCTTCGGGGCTGCCATAGCGCGCGGTCGGGGCGAAGTAGCCTGTGGTCTGATAACCCCACGAGCCGTAGAACGGATGCTCGGTAACCGGCATCAGCTCGACGTGCGTAAACCCCATCTCGTGGACGTAGTCGGCGAGCGGCTGAGCGATCTCGCGATAGCTGAGAAGACGATTTCCATCCTCGGGCACGCGCCGCCAGGAGCCGAGGTGCACTTCGTAGATCGACATCGGCGCATCGAGCGCATTGGCGCTGCGCCGTCCAGCCATCCATGCGGCATCGTCCCACGCGTAGTCGATCTTCCAGGCCCGCGAGCCGGTTTTCGGCGGCGCTTCGGCCGCAAAGCCGAACGGGTCGGCCTTGTCCACGTAGAAACTACCGAGGCGCGAATCGATGCGGTACTTGTAGGCGTGGCCATGCGCGACACCCGGCACGAAGCCTTCCCAGATCCCGGAACCATCCGGCCTAGCGCTCAGGGGATGCGGCTCCGGGTTCCATCCGTTCCAGTCGCCGATTGCCGAAACGCGCCGGGCGTTCGGTGCCCATACGCCAAAGTGCGCGCCTGCGACGCCGTCGAGCTCGCACAGGTGACAGCCCAACTTCTCGTAAAGCCGCGCGTGCGTGCCTTCCTTGAACAGATAGATATCGTGCTCGGTCAACAAATTATGCCTCCTGTCGGATCGCGATTTGCATTACTGCGTCGTCGCAGCGCTGGAGAAGGCCGCTGCGAGAATCTGGCGTCCAACCGCGTAGGCGGCGGCGCGGGCGACGAACCGCCCGAAGCTTGCGCGTGGCCGCGCCCGAGACCGGAGCCGCAGCGTAGCGAATTGACTGATTTAATTTTGTATTTTACCACGTCCGGGTCGCCGCCCTGATCGCGGCCGCCCGCTGAGCGTTTGTTGCGAAAACGGAAGGCGGGTCAGCCCGAACATTAGTAGCAGTTGTCATCTTGACCATGTGCTGCGACAGGCAAGTCGCTTGTATCGTGCTTGGCCACGAACAAGGGAACCATCGGCACGGCGCGGTATTGTGGCAGGCGCGTCCTATGATGAACGATGCTCCCGGTCGCGGATAAAGCATTAGACTGTTTTGGCCGGCGCAGCACGCGCCGATCGCATCGAGAGGCAAACAGCGCAGATCCGCATCTGAAGACATGCCGCCACCGGTACCCGACGCCCACGCGATTGCCGTTCTGGCGCTGATCGCCTGCGCGCTGTTCCTGTTCACGCGCGAGGGAATCGCGCTGGAAAGTTCGTGCCTGCTGGTGCTGATCGCCTTGGTCGTAGGGTTCACGGCATTTCCCTACAACCGTGGTGGTGAAACACTTGAACCTACCGAGTTCTTCTCGGGCTTCGGGCACGAAGCGCTGGTGACCATCTGTGCGCTGATGATTCTTGGCAAGGGTATGGAGACTACAGGCGCGCTGCAGCCGCTGGCCGCGATGCTGTCGCGAATATGGTCCGCCCACCCGGTGTTGTCGATGCTGTTGACGCTGCTGTTTGCGGCAGTCGCGAGCGCGTTTTTCAACAACACGCCGATCGTGGTGATGCTGCTGCCGGTCCTGATCAGCGCGTCCTTGCGCAGCAAGCGGGCGGCCTCCGGAATCCTGCTGCCCATGGGCCTGGCCACGCTGGTCGGAGGCATGGGTACGACCATCGGCACCTCGACCAACCTGCTGGTGGTCACGATCGCCGCCGATATGGGCATGCGGCGCTTCGGAATGTTCGATTTCGTGGTGCCGGCGGCGATCGCCGCGGGCATTGCGGTTATTTACCTCTGGCTCGTCGCGCCGCGCCTGCTGCCGCTGCGTACGCCGCTTCTCGGGGACACCTCGCCGCGCGTGTTCGAGGCCATGCTGCACGTGGGCGCGGACAGTTTCTCAAATGGCAGGCCGCTTTCCGAAATACTGGACAGGACCGAAGGCAAGATGAAGGTCCTGTCGATACACCGCGGGGCGAACTTGACGGTGGCCAGACTGCCCACGGCGGTCATTCGCGAGGGCGACCGTCTGCTGGTGCGCGACTCCCCGGAAAACCTCAAGGAATACGAACGGTTGCTGGAGGTTACGCTCTACAATACCTCCGACGTCGAGACCCCGGTCAACGAGGAACATCCTCTTTCCGCAGAAGGCCAGCAACTCGCCGAAATCGTGGTGACCGAGCATTCGCCGCTGTGCTTCAGCACGGTCAGGCAGGCGCGATTTGCCGAGCGTTACGGGTTGATGATCCTTGCGATCCACCGTGCGCGAGACCAGGCGACGCTCACCAAAGGCGATCTCAGTGAGATCATGTTGCGCGTCGGCGATGTCCTGCTCGCGCAGGGCTCGGCGGAGAGCCTCGCCGAGCTAAGGGCGAGCGGCAATACGCTCGTGCTCGATGCGACGGTCGACCTGCCGCATACGGCGAAGGCCCCGCTCGCGCTCGCGATCATGTTCCTGGTCGTTGTTACGGCCGCCGCCGGAATCGCGCCGATCGCGGTGAGCGCGCTGGCGGGAATGGGATTGATGTTGATCACGCGCTGCCTCAGCTGGGAGGATGCGGCGGAAGCCCTCAGCACGCAGGTTATCCTCATCGTCGCGGCGAGCCTCGCCATGGGCCTCGCGCTGATGCGTACCGGAGGCGCGGATTACCTGGCGCAACTGTACGTGGCGCTCGCCGGCGGATTCCCGCCCGTGTTGGTGATGAGCGGGCTGATGCTCCTGATGGCGGTCTTGACGAACATCGTGTCCAACAATGCCGCCGCGGTCATCGGGACGCCTATCGCGATTGGCATAGCGCAGCAGCTCGGGCTGTCACCCGAACCGTTCGTGCTGGCGGTGTTGTTCGGCGCGAACATGAGCTACGCCACGCCGATGGCGTACAAGACGAACCTGCTGATCTTCAGCGCCGGGGGCTACAAATTCGCGGATTTTCTGCGCGCGGGCGTGCCGCTGACGCTGCTCATGTGGCTCGCGCTTTCGCTGCTGCTGCCGATATTCTATCCGCTCTAGCGGGCGGTTCCGGCACTTTCCCCGGCCGGGGAAGAAAGAACGGTGGCGTTGCATTGATGCCTCAGGCTCGCAGTGCCACGATCTCGGCCGGTTCGACGCGTTCGCGAGGCAGGAAGCCCAGCACCATCACGGCTTCGATCGGCGCCGACCGGCCTTTGAGCGTGACGTGTTCGCGCGTGCCGTAAATGAAGCGGCCGCTAGCGTGAAACGGGCGGCTGGTTGGCCTGC
>MEQX01000009.1:0-15879 GCA_001770415.1 Betaproteobacteria bacterium RIFCSPLOWO2_02_FULL_63_19
CGCAAGCGCGTGAAGCCGCATTCGCAGCAATGATCAAACGTATTCTTTTCAACCAACGATCGGCTCGGAGCATAAAAACCTCCCTCGGTTCAATGAGTGCGTTCGGAATAGATTTCAGGTCGATCGCGTTCCCCGGGGACCCCGGAGCCCGTCTTATCCTGAATACCGCCAGTCCTCGCTCGCGCTTTGTACTAAAGCACAGCGACCATTCCGCAAGTGTGATCCACATCAAACGAACACGCGGCGCCGGTGGGCCGCGGCAGATTACCGCGTGCTGAAAACGCCACGGAGCGAGAAGCGAGCGGCCCGCTCGGAACGGATTCGCTCACGTTGCCGGCGTTCGCTACTCCAGCGCGAAGGGGTTCGGATTCATGTGCGATGCGGCGCCGGATCCAGCCATTGGCTGCAGACGCAACAGCGGCCACGGGCTCGGCATTTCGCCCACCGGCGCTTCGATGAGCGTCGGTCCGCCGCGGGCAACACCTCTTGCGATCGCCTCGCCCAGCGTTTCCGGACTTTCGGCGCGCTGAAACGCGAGGTCGAACGCCCGTGCAAGATGCTCGAAATCCGGATTCTTCAATTCGACGCCGATCTCGGCGCCAAACTGTCTGCGTTGGAGCGCCCGTACGTTGCCGAAATAGCCGTCATTGAACACCACCAGAATCACCGGCAGTTCGTATTTCCGCGCAGTCGCCAGTTCCTGCATGTTCCATCCCAGACCGCCGTCGCCCGAGATCGCGAGCACCGGCCGCCCCTTCGCTGCTATTGCCGCGCCGATGGCCGTCGGATAGCCGTAACCGAGCGTCCCCTGATAGCCAGGACCGATGTAGGTGCGGGGTGCAGACACCGGCCATGCGACGCGTGCGAGATAACCGACCTGCGTCAGTTCGTTCACGAAAATACCGGTCTCGGGCAACGCCCGCCGCATCGCCCGTATATACGCGTTCTGCGGAATGACCTTATCGACCTCCTGTTCCGCCCATTGTTTCGTCCGGGTGAGCGCATCGGCCGAGCAGACTTGGCGCGGCTTGACTTTCTGCGCCAGCAAACCGAGTGCAGCGCCGGCATCGCCCAAGATCGACACCGAAGGCTGTCTTGGCGCCGCGAAATCGGCAGCATCGATATTGATGTGAATGTAACGCTTTCCATCGACCGGCCACGAAGGCTGAATCACAAGGCTGTCCATGAACCGGCTGCCGGCGACCAGAACGACATCGGCCCTTTCGAACACCACGCGGCCAGCGAGTGTCGTAAATGCCAACGGATCCTGATCTGGAAGCGCCCCCCGCGCGTTGTCGCTCATCACGACGGGCACGTGCATACGCCGCGCGAGCCGGTACAACTGCTCGCAGGCATCGCCTGTCATGACCCCGCCTCCCACATAGATCACCGGCAACCGGGCCGAATCGAGCAGCGCCGCAGCCTCGTCGATCGCCCGCTCGTCCAGAACCGGCGCCGATACACCGCTCCGCGGCCTGCGCGCACGCATTTCGGCCTTCACCTCGAACAGATCGTGTGGAATCTCGACGGCGACCGGCCGCCGCCGGCCCTCGGTCGCGGCCGAAAACCCCCGCGCAACGAGTTTCGGAATGTCCTCAACCTTTTGCGCCAACGCGTTCCATTTGGTGACCGATTTGAGGAGCCGCGACTGATCCTTGATTTCGTGCAGCAACCCGTAAGCCTTGCCGACCCCGCCGGAGCGGATCTGCGCTGCGATCATGAATACCGGACTATTGCTCGCGTAGGCGGTTGCCATGCCGGCACATGCGTTCAGCACCCCTGGACCGGGGACAACCATCGCCACGCCCGGCGTTCCCGATATCCGGGCATAGCCATCGGCCATGTAGGTTGTTGCCTGTTCGTGCCGGGGTACGTAGACGCTGATCCGACTGTTCTGTTCGCGCAAGGCGTCGACCGCCCAGTCGAGTTGCACACCCGGAATCAGGAATATTGCTTCGACGTCCTGCTTGAGCAGTTGCGCCACCAGCGCCTGTCCGCCTGTCATTGTAGACATGTTCGTTTTCACCCCTATCACTATTCAAGAAGCCTCGTCACCCGCACGGGCCGCGAGGATCGCGGCAACGTGCGTTCAGCCTCATGGCATGCCTGAAGCGCAGCCCCATTTTGTGTTCGCCGGCGAAGCCTATCGCTCAGTGCGTCCGGATGCAATCCTTGGTCCCTTGCAGTTGGTCGCTCGCGGAGCCACCAATGAATGGTCGGATTTCTCGATAGCGATCCAATCGGTGATTCCGCCTAGATCATCGAAATCCCCAGCGCCTTGGGGAGCCAAAGTGCGATCACTGGGAACAGCACCAGGATGACGAGACGCACCAGGTCCGCAATCAGGAACGGCGTGATGCCCCGAAATATCGTGCCCAGCGGAATGTCCCTGGCCATGCCGTGCAGCACGAACACGTTGATGCCTATTGGTGGAGTGATCATTCCGATTTCGATCACCATCACGTTGTAAACGCCGAACCAGATCGGGTCGAAGCCGAGTTCGGTCACCAGCGGAAACACGAAGGGCAGCGTGATCACCATCGCCGCAATGGTGTCGAAGATGCTACCAAGAACCAGGTACATGATGGTAAGGATGGCAATCACCAAGAGCGGCGGCAGCCCCCATCCCTGGATCAAGTCGACGAGGGCGCCGGGCATCTGCGACAACGAGAGAAAATAGGTGAAGATCGAGGCGCCGATGATAATCACGTAGATCATGCCGGTATTCGCTGCGGTGTCGCCGAGCACGTCCCACAGCACCTTCCCGGTAATCCGTCCGCGCACCGCGGTGAAGACCAACGCCATCACCACGCCGACCGCAGCGGCTTCGGAAACGGTGAATACCCCGGTATAGATGCCGCCGCTCACGACCACGATGAGCGCCACCGCACCCCAGCACTGCCCCAGCACGCGGACACGCTCACGCCAGTCCATGCGCGGTCCGCGCGGCGCGGCCTGGGGATTGATCCGGGTATAGATGCCGATGGCGATGAAATGGAGCAATACCGCCAGCAGGCCAGGCATGATCGCCGCGACGAACAACGCGATGATGAATTGCTCGGTAAGAATGGCGTACAGCACCATGACCACCGAAGGCGGAATCAGCATTCCCAGGGTACCGCCTGCGGCGAGGCAGCCCGCGGCGAGCCCCGGCCTGTATCCGCGCTCCAACATTTCGGGCAGCGCGATTCGTGTCATGGTCGCCGCGGTCGCGATCGACGATCCGCACACCGCGCCGAAGCCGGCGCAGCCGCCAATGGTTGCGAGTGCGAGTCCGCCGCGCCGGTGGCCCAGAAAAGCGTACGCGACCCGATAGATGTCCGAAGACAGCCCCGCCGCACCCGCGAAGCTGCCCATCAGCAGGAACAGTGGTATCACGGCCAACTCGGCGCTGGAGATAACCGAGGTCGGTTCGGTCGAAAACAGCGTGATCGACTTGTCGAAGCCGATGATGAAGCCGATCGAAACGTAGCCCGCCAACCCCATCGCGACGCCGATCGGAACGTGCAACGCGATGAGAAGGAACATCAGCGCGAGGCCCAACACGCCGATAACCAGCGGATCCGTCACTGTCTCTCCGTGGCGCCAGCCCGCGCCGGATCCGATGGAGCCCTCAACGCCTAGCCTTCGCTGCGCATCCCGCTTTCGGGTTCCGCATGGCTCTTGCAGCGCTGAAACCACGCTGCCGCGACAGCAACCTGCACCGGCACCGCCACGGCGACGATCAGGGTGATCACCGACCAGAACGGAGCTGTAGGCACCTCGAGCGTTTGCGTGTACCGGTCATGGCGGGCCTCGTCCAGAGCGAACACCCCGAAACGCCAAGCGAGGAAGACAAAAAAGACCAGCGTACAGGCCGCGCCGAACGCATCAAGCCAGGCCGCCCGCCCGGATCCCAGCGCCTTGCCGAGAAAACGGATCGTGACGTTTTGGCCCTGCAGCAGTCCCGCCGGGAAACAAGTCGCCACGACGATCGCGAAGGTAAACCGGGAGATGTCCTCCAGACCTTCCATCGGCTTGTCGAACACGTAGCGCAGCACGATGTCGGTGACAATGACCAGCGCGATTAGCACTAGCGCGGCCACCCCGATGAAAGCGATCCACCGCGTGGCGCGGTCGAGCGGTCCGCCCGGCCGCACCAGGCGTACCGCCCCGCCGGATTCTGATCGTCGCATGGCGGGGCGTTCAGATTTGGCCGCTTATTTCTTGGACTCGACTTCGGCCAGAATCTTCTTGAGCGTATCAAACTTCTTCTGACCGTCGGGCCTCTGCTTGATCCACTCCTTGTACATCGGCTCACCGTATTTCCGCATGTCCCTCGCCCATTCCTGCTTGCTCGGATAGATCAACACCCGGCCGTCGTCCTTGAACTTGTTCCTTCGGGTATACGTCGCTTCGTCGTACGCCATGCCAGCCCGTTTTGCCATGTATTCTTCGCCGAACTTGTCGATCGCCGCCTTCTGCCGCGCGTCGAGGCTGTTCCACTTCTGCTTGTTCATGGCGATGACGAAACTCGTGGTGCCGATTGGCGCCTCGAAGTGGTAACGGAGCAGGTTCTGAAGCTTGAAGGTGGCGATACCGACCCACTCGTTGGTGAGACCGTCGACCACCCCGGTGGCAAGCGCCTGGGGCATGTCGTTGTTGCTCATGAATACCGGTACGACGCCAAGCTGTTTCAAGAAATCGGCGATGAGCGGACCACTCGCCCGGATTTTCATTCCTTTCAGGTCCTCCAGCGTCTTGAACGGTTTGCGCGTGTGGACGCCGTTCATTCCGGTCATGTACAGCGAGACGACCTTGATGTCATCGAAGCCGCGCAGCATTCCCGCCTTGTACATTCGCCAGTAAGCGACAGAACCGACCGTCGCGTCCGGCAGAACCCCGGGAAGGTCGAATATGGTCGAGTCCGGGAACTGCCCGTGCGACAGATAGGTTGCCATATAGGCGATGTCGGCGATCCCGTTGGTCACCAGCTCGTACTGCTTCTCCGGGTTGCGCCCCAGCGCGCCACCCCAATAGGTCTGAAACTTGATCGATCCTTTCGTCGCCGCCTCCACTTGCTTGATGAACGGCATGAGAACCTTGGACACGGTCACGCTCCGCGGCGGAAGGTAACACGCGATCTTGATGACGGTATCCGCGGCGATCGAAGGCTGACCAAAGGCCAAAGCGGTCACGCCTGCACAGATCAACACTAGCTTTTTCATCAGCCTCTCCTCTCAAGAGCGTCGCACATTGTCGGGACCAACGCGCCCGCCGTCGCCAAGTACGGCGTCCTCGTCAAACAAGAAATCGGGGGCGCGCACCCGTCACTCTCCCCTTGCCGGCCTTCGGCCGCGCGCGACGCCAACCCTTCGAGCTAAGCAGCACGACATTCGGTGCATCTCTGCGCGACAAGCTTTCAGTCGCCGCCGGGCCTCGCAAAGGATAGGATACTGCGCTGTGGCTGTCGATGTCGTTTGTGATTCAAATCAAGGAAATCGAATTCCCGCGACCTTCGCCGGCTCAGTGCAGCGCGGCGTGGCGACAACCGCGGCACTCGTGCTGCGGTATCATTTTCCGTTCACCCCGCGTTCAATTTCTGGAGAACATTCATGTCCCAATCCGACAACACCGCCATCCCAGGGGGCAAACTGGTCCTGGTCGAATTCGAAGACGGCATCGCCTGGGTAACGCTCAACCGGCCCGAAAAGCGCAACGCCATAAGTCCGAAGCTGAGCGACGAGATGCTCTCGGTGATGAACGCCCTTGAGTGCGACGAACGCTGTCGCTGCCTGGTTATCACGGGGGCAGGGGATTCCTACTCAGCAGGAATGGATCTCAAGGAATTCTTTCGCGAAACCGACCGTCTCGACGCCGAGCACAAGGCCGCCGTCGTGCGCTCGGCCGCCGAGTGGCAATGGCGCCGACTGATGTACTACATGAAGCCCAGCATCGCCATGGTCAACGGCTGGTGTTTCGGCGGAGCGTTCAACTCCCTGGTCGCCTGTGATCTCGCCATTGCGGCGGAGGAAGCCACCTTCGGCCTGTCCGAAATCAACTGGGGCATCATTCCGGCCGGCAATGTGCTCAAGGCGGTCAGCGCCGTGATGAACCAGCGCGACGCGCTCTACTACACCATGACCGGCGAAACGTTCGACGGCCGCAAAGCGGCGCACATGGGGCTCGTGAACGAGGCCGTGCCGCGCGCGCGCCTGCGCGAACGCACTCGCGAACTCGCCAAGGTCCTGATCAGCAAGAACCCCACCGCCATGCGCACCGCCAAGCACGCCTGCAAGCGGGTCCGCAGCATGGACTGGGAGGATTCACAGGACTACCTCTTTGCCAAGCTGGAGCAGATGCAGTTTCTCGATCCCGAGAAAGGCCGGGCCAGCGCGATGAGCCAGTTCCTCGACAAGAAAACGTTCCGGCCAGGACTGCAGAATTACGAGCGCGGTCGCTGATGGGCCAGGCGAGAATTCCAACCCTTGATATCGATTCGGACGACAAATATGGACCTCAACTTCAGCGAAGAACAAATAATCATGCGCGACAGCGTCGACAAACTCATGCAGAAGCACGCGCCGCCCGAGACCATACGCAAGCTCGATCGCGAACAGGCCTACCCGTATGAACTCTACGACGTCTGGGTCGAAGCGGGCCTGCTCAAAATGCCTTTTCCAGAACAATACGGGGGACTGGGGGGCAGCGTCATCGACATGGCCATTATCGCCCAGGTACTGTCGTACCACAGCGCCGACCTCTCCATGGCCTATGGCGGCAGCATTTTCTGCGGCCTCAATCTGGTAAGGAAGGGTTCCGAAGAGCAAAAGCGCCATTGGCTTCCCAAATTGCTTTCCGGGGAGATCAAGTTCTCCATATCGATGTCGGAGCCGGACGCGGGTTCCGACATCGGCGCCATGCGCACGACGGCCCGCCGTGACGGTGAAGCCTGGGTAATCAACGGTCAGAAACTGTGGGCCACCGGCGCGGCCGCGAGGAACAATTTCATAAACGTCTACGTCAAGACCGATCCGTCCGCCCACTACCGCAAGGGAATGTCGCTGTTCCTGGTGGACAACCAGACACCTGGGGTGAAACTGCGTAAGCTCGACATGCTCGGGCGGCGATGCACCGGGACCTACGAGATATTCTTCGACGACGTTCGCGTCCCGGCGGACCATCTGGTCGGGGGCGAGAACAGGGGCTGGGAGGTGGTACTCTCCGGCCTCCAGGTGGAACGGGTGACCTCCGCCGCCGGAAACTGCGGCGCCGCTCAGGCGGTGGTCGATCTGGCGGTTCAATTCGCCAAGGAACGCAAGCAGTTCGGGCGTCCGATCGGAACGAATCAGGCGATCGCGCACATGCTTGCCGACATGCAGACCGAGGTCGAGGCAGCGCATACCCTCATGTGGCGTGCAGCCTGGCTGGTCGCGACCGGAAAGGAGGCGCTGCGCGAGATTACGATGGCAAAGCTCTTCGCCAGCGAAACCTACGCCAAGGTCGCCAACCTCGGGATGCAGATCATGGGAGGCTACGGATACAACATGGAATTCGATATGCAGCGTCACTTCCGCGATTCGCGCGCCTCGACGATCGCGGCAGGCACCTCGCAGATGCAGCGCAATCTGATCGCCGGCCTGATGGGCCTCAAGGTGGCGTGAGCGCGAACAGTCCGGCCGCGCGGCCTCCCGTGGACGACGCGAACCGGAGGCGACTCGAGCAGCTTCTTGCCGACCATGCACGGTCTGGCGCCGAGCGCGAGGCGCTCGTGTACGGCGAGCGGCGCCTCTCCTACGGGGAATTGCACCGCTCGGTGCGCCGCATCGCGTCCGGCCTTCACAGGCTGGGCGTACGCCCGGGTGCACGGGTGCTGCTTTACCTTCCCAACGGCATCGAGTTCGTGCAGCTCGCCTACGCCGCGTTCACGCTGGGCGCCGGCGTGGTGCCGGTCAACACCCGGCTCGCAGCCCGCGAGGTGGAGCATATCGCGCGCGATTCCGCGCCCGCGGTCGTGGCATTCCGTGCCGACGCGCGTGCTCTGATCCGCCAAGCCATCGGACCTGTGCCCCAGGCGCTCGTGGTGGGCGGCACCGCCGCGGATGAAGTTGCCTTCGAAGATCTGCTGGACGAACCTGAAAGGCCCTTGCCCCCAATCCCCGAGGGCGAGGACGATTGCGTGATCCTTTATACCTCGGGCACAACCGGCAAACCCAAAGGCGCGCTCAACACCCACGCCAACATGGTCAACCAGAACGTTGCATTGGTCGGGTCGGCCCTGGGGCTGGGGCCGGACGAGCGCAACCTGGTCACCACGCCGCTCGCCCATCGCGCCGGTATTGGCAGGATATTCGGTTCGCTCGGACTGGGCGGGAGCCTCACGATCATGGACAAATTCGACCCGGAGCACGCACTGGATCTCATCGAAAGGGAGCGAATCTCGATCGTCGGACTGCCACCCACGGTCATCCGCATGATGTTGCCGCAGATCCGCAAGGCCCCCGAACGCTGCGCGACGCTGAAACACGTCCTGGTCGCGACCGAATCCTTTCCCGCGGTGCTCAAACGCGAAGTCACGGCGCTGCTGCCGCAGACACGTTTCTATTCGGTCTTCGGCATGTCGGAGGCGCTCATTAGCATCCTGATGCACCACGAGCAGTTTTCGCATCCGGCATCGGTCGGCCGGCCGCTCCCAGGCGTTGAGGTTCGAATCGTCGGTGAGGACGGCCACGACGCGGCCATGAACGAAATCGGCGAGTTCTGGGTGCGCCATGGCGCACCAGGATCGGGGGCAGTGCTCAAGGAGTACTACAACCGCCCGCAGGAAACAGCGTCTGCGATCACCGACGGCTGGTTCCACACAGGCGACCTGGGCCGGCGCGACGCCGAAGGTTACCTCTATATCGTCGATCGCATGAAGGACATGGTGCTCTCGGGCGGCTACAACATCTATTCCAAGGAAGTCGAGGAAACGCTGCGCTTGCATCCGGAGGTGGCCGACGCCGCGGTCGTCGGCGTTGCCGACCAGATCTTCGGCGAAGCGGTCGCAGCGTTTGTCGAGCGGCAACCCGGCGCCCGGCTGACGGCAACCGAACTGATCGAGCATTGCCGCGAGCAGCTGGCAGGTTACAAGAAACCCAAGCACGTGTTCTTCGTCGACGCGCTGCCGCGAAATTCGCTCGGAAAGGTGCTAAAGACCGACCTTCGCGCGCTGGCCGCGGATATGCTGAATGCGGCGCCGACGTGAAAACACCTTCGCGCATGTTCGGCGCGACGGCGTGTCCCTCCCGTTCCGGACCGAAGCAGCAAAACTTTGACCCTGATCGCACACTGGACGGGGTCACCGGTGATATCTTTCGCTTTTTCCCCACTCGCGCCGCGCCCGGCACGGGTTTTTCCAACGGTATTTTGCGGGAGCTGACATGACCGAAATGACTTACAAGACGATATTGGTGAACAAGGAGAACGGAATTGCCTGGGTAACGTTCAACCGGCCGGACAAGCGCAACGCCATCAGCCCGCAGGTGGCTTTCGATATGGTCGACGCGCTGACCAAACTTGACACCGACCCGGACGTGAGAGTCCTGGTACTCACCGGCGCCGGCGACGCGTTCAGCGCCGGCATGGACCTGAAGCTCTTCTTTCGGGATCTGGACGACAAACCGGTCGAGCAAGCGGCGGCTCGCGAGGCGGTTCGCCGCTACGAATGGTACAAACTCAGCAACTTCAGCAAGCCGACGATCGCCATGGTCAACGGTTATTGCTTCGGCGGGGCATTCATTCCGCTGGTAGCCTGCGACTTCGCGATTGCCGCCGAAGACGCGACATTCGGCCTGTCTGAAGTCAACTGGGGCATCCTTCCCGGCGGCTTGGTGAGCAAGGTCGTTTCCATGACCATGAACTATCGCCAGTCGCTGTATTACGCGATGACCGGACGGCCGTTCGATGGCAAGACTGCCGCCGATATAGGACTGGTGACCTATGCGGTTCCGCGCGCCCGGCTGCGCGACGAAGTGGTGGAACTCGCCGCGGATCTGATGACCAAGAGCCCCGCGGTCCTGCGGGCGACCAAAGAGACCCTCAAGCACGTCGCGCTGCTGAGCCCCGATGAAGCTTACGAGTACATCCAGGCGAAGAGCGAGCAGCTTCGATTCCGCGACGCGGAGAACACCCGTGCCCGCGGCATGAAAGGCTTCCTCGACGAAAAGGCCTACAAGCCCGGCTTCACGCCGGTCAAGCGCGCCTGAGGCGGCCGGCCTGGTAAACAGCACGCCCCGCCGTTAGGCTTGCCCCTGGCGAACGCCGATCCACGCGGACGCGACGGAGCACACCCCACAGTCTCGTGAATACGCGAGCACCCATGAGCACGGCCGGACTTTTCGATCTCGATTCCATCGCACCTTTCTTCCAGGCCGATTCGCTCGCAGTGATTGGCGCGTCGACCGAACCGCGAAAGCAGGGCGGGCGGCCGGTACGCTATTCACGGCTTGGCGGCTTCCGCGGCAAGGTCTACCCGATCAACCCCGGCGCATCCGAAGTTCAGGGCATGCCCGCCTACCCTAGCCTGTCGGCAGTCGACGACCCGGTGGAATGTGCTTTCATCGCCCTTCCCGCGCCGGCGGTCGAGGCGGCCGTTCGCGCATGCATAAGCAAGGGCGTGCGCGCCGCGATCATCGTCAGCGCCGGATTCGCGGAGACCGGGGACCGGGGCCGCAGATACCAGGACCGCATTGTCGCGCTGGCGCGAGCTTCCGGGATGCGACTGATCGGGCCCAACTGCATGGGCGCGATGGACGTTGCACGCGCCTTCTTCCCCACCTTCCTGCCGATGTGGGGAGACGAGAGACACGACGCGCCGAAGGTAGGAAGCATCAGCCTGATAAGTCAGAGCGGCGCGTTCGGCGCGCACGTCTATGAACTGGCGCGAGCGCGCGGCGTCGGCTTCGCAAAGTGGATCAGCACCGGCAATCAGTGCGACGTGCAGGTGGCCGACTGCATCGCCTATTTCGCGCACGATCCCGCCACCCGGACCATCATGGTGTATCTGGAGGGCAGCCCTGAACCGGGCAAGCTGATTGCGGCGCTGAGGCTCGCCCGCGAGCACCGCAAGCCGGTGATCCTGCTCAAGTCCGGGCGCTCCGCCATTGGCGCCAAGGCGGCCATGTCGCACACCGGCGCTCTGGTCGGATCGGACGATGCATTCAACGGTCTATGTACGCAAACAGGCGTGCACCGGGCGCAGACGATTGACGAACTGCTGGATATCGCCAGCGCCTGTGTCGCGGGAAAGTTTCCTTCGCGGCGCGAAGTCGGACTGGTCACCATATCAGGCGGAATCGGCGCGCTGATGGCAGATTACGCGGAGCAAGTGGGATTGGCTGTACCGCCGTTGCCGCAAGGCACCCAGGAGAAACTGCTGAAGGTGTTTCCCTATGGCGCGGCACGCAATCCGGTGGACCCGACCGCGTTGTGGGCGCGCGACGTCAGTGTTTTCGGCCACAGCCTGCGAGCTCTGCTGGGTGATGGCGGACACGAGGTCGTGGTGCTGTTCGCCTCCTCGGTGGGCACAATTCCGGCGCTCAGGGACGCGATTCTCACCCAGGTTCGGGCGGTGCGCGACCAATTCCCGGACCGGCTGATCGTGGTAAGCATGATCGGACCGGCAGAGGTGATCGCCCAATGGCGCAGCGAAGGATTTCCGGTCTACGAAGATCCTCGCCGAGCGCTCGAAGTCGTTGCCGCGCTTGCGGGTTTTGCCCGCCTGGTCGCAGGAAAAGAAAGACTGCACCCCATACCCCGGGCGCCGCATACGCCGAGGATCATCCCGGGCGAAGCGTTGAATGAGTTCGAGGCGATGCGCGAACTCGAGTGCGCCGGCATTCCGATGACGCCGCGCCGGCTCTGCGGCTCGCGCGCCGATGCCGAGCGCGCCGCAGCCTCGCTCGGATTTCCGGTGGTGATGAAGATCGTCTCGCCCGATATCCCCCACAAATCGGAAATGGGCGGCGTGGCACTGAATCTGCGGACCAGACGCGAGGTGGCTGCCGCCTACGAATCCATCATGAAGCGTATCAAGAAGGGCGCGCCCAAGGCCCGCATCGATGGCGTTCTGCTTGCGCGCCAAATCGCGCACGGCATCGAAACCATCCTCGGGGCGAGCATCGATCCTACGCTCGGTCCTGTCGTGATGTTCGGCATCGGCGGCATTTTCGTCGAGGTATACAAGGATGTCGCATTCCGCGTCGCGCCCTTCCCTGTCAGCGAGGCGCGCGCGATGATCCGCGAAATCAAGGGCTACCGGATACTCGCCGGAGCGCGCGGCCGGCCGCCTGTGGACCTCGAATGCCTGGCGCGGGCGGCAAGCCGGCTCTCGCTGTTCGCCGCAGCCAACGCCGCCACGCTGGTCAGTGTGGATATCAATCCCTTCATGGTCCTGCCCCGCGGTGAGGGTGCGTTTGGCGTCGATGCACTGATCGAACGCGTTCGCCGGTGACAGGAACTGCAGCTCATCGACGAGCCTGAAAACAGGCGGCAACGCGTCGGTTCAGCGAAGGTGCTTGCTCGTTGACTCCCGCGACCGCCCGGCAACGGTTATCGGACAGCCGCGGCCCGCCGTCTACCGTACCCCAGCCTCAGGAGGATGAGTACGATACCCAGAGCAGCGCCGGCCGCATCGGTCCACAACCCATAGGGTACGGCGTTGGCAGGCAGCAGGACGCCGATGCCCGCAACCACGAACAGAATCCGGTAGCCGGGACCGAGCCTTCCTGCAAAGTGGCCCACTGCGCCAATCGAAATCAACCAGACTCCGGCGAGCGCCGTCAGCGAGATCAACAACACCATCGTCGTGCTGCCCATCATCAAAAGCTGCGGCGAGAGGACGAACAGGAACGGGACCACGTAGGCAGGCCAGCCGAAGGTCACGGCGCTCCATCCGGTACGCATAAAGTTGCACTCGGCAAGCGTCGCGGCGGCGAACGCCGCCGCCGCAACCGGCGGCGTAATCATGGACAAAATGCCGAAGTAAAAAGCGAACATATGGGCTGCAAACGGATGGATACCGGCCTCCACCATCGAAGGTATGACTAGGGTTGCCAGCAGAAGGTAGACGCCGACCGTCGGCATCCCCATGCCGAGAAAGATCGATATTGCCGCGGCGAGGACCAGAATGAGGAACTTGCTTCCGGCGGCGAAAGTGATAATGGCCTGCGTCAGCGCGAATCCGAGGCCGGTGATATTGAGTACCCCGATCACGATGCCGGCCATCGATGCGACCATCAGCAGCTGGATCATTGCCGCTCCGGTTTGGCCCAGCATCCGCACGATGACACCAACAGCCATGCGCTGGCCCCTGTAGCCGACAAAGAGACCTACGGGAATCAGCGTGCCAATCGCCCACATCGCCGCCGTTTGCGGCCTCACGTTGAACCCAAACAACACGATGACGATGACCGCAAAGGGGATGACGTACGGCCAGCCGGATTTCAACACAGGCACGGACTTCGGGATCGCGCTCGGGTCGACCCGTGGCAGGTTGTCACGTGCGGCGATCAGGTCTGCCTGAATGAAGAGCGACGTATAGTAGAGCAGTGCTGGAATGATCGCCGCGAGCACGACCTCGGTATAGGGGCGCTCGAGAAACTCGGCGACGAGAAAGGCTGCCGCTCCCATCATCGGTGGCATGAGTTGTCCGCCGGTAGATGCCACTGCTTCGATCGCCGCCGCCGTGTGCGCCGGATACCCGGCCTTGCGCATAAGCGGGATGGTTACCACGCCGGTGGAGACGACGTTCGACACCGCACTGCCGGAAATTGCGCCGAACAGCGACGACGCGACGATGGCGATTTTTGCCGATCCGCCACGGTAACGGCCCATCAGGGCGGCCGAAATGTCGGTGAAGAACTGGGCGCCGCCCGAGCGCTCGAGTAGATTGCCGAAGTAGACGAAGGGAATGACGATTCCGAAGACCACCGTCAGCGGAATTCCAAGCAGCCCGTTGGAATCGAGGCCGAGATAAATCAGCAGACGGTCCACCGCGACCTGCTGACCCTGAAAATGGCCGGGAATCAGGTAACCGAAAAAACCGAAGGCGACAAAGAAAAGCACGAACCAGAACAGGAACGAACCAACGGTCCTTCGCAGCCCTTCCACGACCAGCACCAGGATGATCGCACCGAGCGCTACCGTCTCGGGCGGGCGCAGATAAAGCCGATCCAGGATGCTTTCGTAGTTCCAGGCGACATAAAGGCAGGTGCCGAGCCCGAGTCCTGCAGCGATCCAGTCATACCACGGCACGCTCAAGCGCGCCGCTGCGGCACGGGCCGGTTTCAGCAAATATAATGCGGCGAGGCCGACCCCCAGCATCGCTGCGAGGAGTTGCTCGTTCAATAGAACGATACCTGCCGCGCGGAAAAGATCCAGCGCCTCGGCAACCGACCCTAGGGTCAGCACCCCGCACAGGACCAGCCCAAGCCCCCTTACCGACCACGAAGCCCTGGAGGAAACCCGTACCGCTTCGTCGTCGCGAATGTCAGCCATGGCCCCGGCGCCGAAAAGCGGGAATACCGCTTGGCGCGCTTAGATTCCGGCCTCCTTGTAGAACTTCAAAGCACCCGAATGAACCTTGAGCCCGATATCGAGATTCATTTCCTTGGGATCGAATGCCCTGAAAGCACCAAGTGCGGCGACCAGGTTTTTCTTGTTGCCATGGATCGCCTTGACAACCTTGTAGACCACGTCATCCGGCGTCTTCGTGCTCGACATCAGCAGGAACGGCAGCATCAGCACGCTGGTGGGCCCTTCGACACCCGGGAAATTCGGCCCCGGCTTCACGACCTTGATCGTCGCCGCCGCTACGTGGGCCTTCATCGCCTTGACTGCCTCGGGAGTATTGGGAAGACTCAACACTCGGATACCGCCGACTGAGACGTTGGCCTGTTTCACCGCGGCCGAGTTGATCGAAGTAAAGCCTGCATCGGTCTTGCCCTCGGAGAAGTCCTGCACTGAACGCACGCTGTTCGGAACGGGCACGCCTTTGACGTCGGCCAGGGTCAGGCCCGCGGTGGCCAGCGAAGCGGAAACCGTGTACTCCACGATCTTCTGCTTCAAGAATCCGGTCGGAATGCGTTTGCCCTTAAGGTCGGCGATGGTGCGAATAGCAGAATCCTTGCGGGTGAAGAACCCGCTGTAGAGCGGGATCAGTGAGGCCACCATGCGCAGGCTTTTCTGCGGTCGACCCTTGAAGTTGTTGATGCCCGCCTGGGCGAACGACGCAGCGCCCGCGTTTGCGATGGAAAACGCGAGCTCGCCATTATTGACCAGCGGAATCGTTACAACCGGCCCTCCCTGCGGCGCCACACGCATTTTGAGGCCGGTTTCCTCGATGACGATCTTTGACACCGCCGCCCCTGTGGAATACGCAAGCGACCCTTGCGGATTGGTACCGATACTGTAGGTCTGTGCATGAACGGGCGCAGCGGCCGCGATGAGCATGGAAGTTACCGTTGCGGCAGCAAATGTTACACGCATGGCGTTATCCTCCTGGCATTTGTCTAATCCGATACAACTGCACCGCAGAATAGATGGAAAGCCAAATCGACGCAACGGGGAAGACAACAAAGCCCGCCGGTGCGGCAGGATGATCGATCATATGAGCGTACCGGAGCCGAACATGAACCCGCCATTCGCTGCAATCCCGGCGCAGCACGCCGATTCGTCGCCTTTCTTCGTGATGACCAAGCCGGTTTCGGCAGCGTGCAATCTCGCCTGTCGCTACTGCTACTACCTGAACCGACCGGAGGCGGCGGCCTCGCGCCGCATGGACACGGAGACACTCGAAGTTCTTGTTCGGGACGTGATCGCCGCACAGCCGGGCGTACCGGATATCCAATTCGCCTGGCA
>MEQX01000009.1:15904-17725 GCA_001770415.1 Betaproteobacteria bacterium RIFCSPLOWO2_02_FULL_63_19
GGCCGTTGAGTTCCAGGAGCGGTATTGCCCTGCGGGTGCCGCCTGCGTCAACGCGATTCAGACCAATGGCACGCTGCTCGATGAACCGTGGGCCGAGTTCTTTGCCGCTCACCGTTTCCTAGTGGGAATATCGATCGACGGTCCGCAGGCACTCCACGATCCGCTGCGACGCGATGTGCGCCGTCGAAAGACGCACGCAAAGGTATTGCGGGGCCTGCGGCACCTGCAGCAAGCGCGCGTCGAGTTCAACGCCCTGTGCGTCGTGCATCGTTTGAATTACCGTCAAGGGCGAATGGTGTACCGGTTCCTGCACCGCATCGGCGTTCGGCACATGCAATTCATTCCGCTGGTAGAGCGTTACACGCGCGAGAACTCGTTTGCCATGCCCCCTCCGGGCGACCGTGACGCAGCACCGGCCCCCTGGACGGTACCGCCGGATGGATTCGGCGAGTTTCTCTGCGACGTATACGACGAGTGGCTGGCAAACGACGTTGGGGAGGTATTCGTTCAATCGATTGAAGAATACGCTGCAGCGCTCGCGGGCCGTCCCGCCGGACTATGCGTGTTCGGCACCGACTGCTCAACGGCTCCCATTGTCGAATCGAATGGCGACGTCTATAGCTGCGACCATTACGCGTTCCCCGCCTATCGCCTGGGCAACATCATGGAGACGCCGATTGGTACGCTGGTGCGTTCGCCTCGACAGCGCGACTTCGGGCGGACGAAGATGGCGCTTCCGAAGAAATGCGCGCAGTGCGAGTATCTCCACGTCTGCCGCGGCGGATGCCCCAAGCACCGCTTCGTCGAGACCGGAAGCGGCGAACGGGAAAACTATCTTTGTCCGTCCTACAGGCGCTTCCTCGCGCATGGCGCGCCAACGCTCGCCCGGTTTGCCGCACCGGTGTGAACGTTCGATCCGGCTTGATCGCGGTTCAGTCCCGAGGCTTCGCCTTCATGCCCGCCCTGTGGGCAGCGGCAGTTCGTCCACGGTTTCCATTTCCGAGCGGGCGAACTGATGCAGCAATTCGCACTTGTCGTCGGTCACCGAACGCTCGTCCCACAGATTGACAAACTCGTCCGGATCCCGCTGGAGGTTGTACAGTTCGCCACCCGGGATGCCTTCGGCAATGCTCATGCGCCATTCGCGCGTCACCAGGCCGTGCGTTCGAAGCATGCGCCCTGGGCGGCTCGGACCGATCTGATGATCGTACTGAATCAGCACGCTGTCGCGCGGCGCAGCTTCACCGTTCGCAAGCGTCCCGAGCAGGCTCACACCCTGCATGCCGAGACACGGCGCCAGACTCGCACGCTCGAGTATCGTTGCCGGCACGTCGATGGTCGAGGCGAGCGCGCCCGAGCGCATTCCCTTCGCGCCGCTTTTCGGATCCGACCAGATGAACGGCGTTCGCACGATGCCCTGGTACATCGCGGGGCCCTTGAGCAGGATGCGGTGGTCGCCGAGGTAGTCGCCGTGGTCGCTCATGAAGATGAGCACCGTGTTTTCCCTGCGCCCGGTGGAGTCAAGCGCCGCAAGCACCTCTCCTATCGCATCATCGATCATGCTGATCATGCCGCACGAAAGCGCGCGTGCCTCCAGCGCCTCGCTCTCGTTTACCGCGAATGCCGCTTGCCCATGCACGTTCGCCTTGCCGCTGGCACGCGCGGCGATCAGCTGTTCTACATACGGGGTCGGCCGCCAGTCCGCGCGCGTGAAGGCCGCCGGCCGCGCCATGTCCTCCGGCTGGTACATATACCAGTACTTGCCGGGCGGCGTGAACGGATGGTGGGGATCGGGAAAGGACACCATGAGAAAGAACGGCT
>MEQX01000009.1:17746-97357 GCA_001770415.1 Betaproteobacteria bacterium RIFCSPLOWO2_02_FULL_63_19
TCTTACTTAGAAAATCGACAGCCCGTTCGCGGATATAGCTGGTCGGATAGAGCTCCGCGGGCACCGCGGTGCGTACGGCCTGCGGGCAGGAGTACTCATGAGGCAAGGCCCCCGAGGCGCTGCGAAGGCGATCCGCCTCCGGATGACGCTCGCGCAGCCAGTGCAGGTAGTCGGCACCGCACTGATCACCGTGTCCCGTGACCAAGTCGACGTGCTGAAACCCGTAGAACGGCACCTCGACCCTTCGTTTGCCGAGCTCCCAGTCCGTCGGATTCTCCTCGTCGTAATCGCGCCCGCCGAGTTCATGGTCAACCGCACGAGCGAGATATTCCGGCAGCCGGCGCCGGTCGTTCGCCGCGCCCAGAGGATTGAACAGAGGCGCGGCCCCCGTGAAGTTCTGCAGATGGCTCTTACCCACCAGAGCGGTCCTATAGCCCGCCGCCGCGAGCAGGTCGACGAAGGTCACGGCTTTACGCGATAGCGGTATACCGTTTGAGCGCACACCATGCACCGAGGGCATGCGTCCGGTCATGAGGCTCGCGCGGTTGGGCATGCAAACCGGACTCGCCACATGGAACCGGTCCATCGCAACGCCACTGGCGGCGATGCGGTCGATGTGGGGCGTCCTGAGCACCGGATGACCGTAACAGCCGAGATGATCGGCGCGATGCTGATCGGTGATGAACAGGATGAAATTGGGCTGGTCGGAGGGCATCGTGCGTTCCTTGGGTCAAAGTAGGCCAAACCAATTATGGCATCGAGCGGCTCAGGCCGCGGTATCACGCGCCTTCGTCATCGTCGCGCAGCGGCCGGGATGCGCATTCATTGAAAATGCGTACCTTGCAGCGTGCGCACACGTCGGGATCGAGCCGCGCGAAGACTGCCGCGATCGCTTCACGCTTTTCCCTGAACACGCATTCCTCACCGATTTCGTGCATCAATCCCGCCGCCCTGAGCGTTTCCTCCACCTGCCGGCGCATGCCGTACAGGTACAGCCTGCCTCCGATCGCGCGCCGTCGAACGGCCTCGCGCGCGAGCGTCTCTGCGCCCTCCATGTCGACGAAATTGATGTTTCTGGCGACGATAAGAAGGTGCACTTTCCCGCTCTCCCGGGCACGCAGCGTGTCGAAGTGAGATTCGACGTGATCGACGGCACCAAAATAGATGGACCCCTCGACCGAAAGGATCTTGAACTGGGGGCATTCCTCGAGGCCTTTCGCCGCGGGAGCGAAACGTCGCATCGCGTGCAACGGATCGGGCACGACCGATGTCATTTGCGGGCGCGATGTCCGGTTCAGGTACGCAACCAGCGAGAACGTCACGCCCACGAGAATCGCCGATTCGAGATTCATGACCAAGGTAGAGGCAAACGTAGCGACCATGACGAATCCGTCGGCGCGGCTGGCACGCAGGATCTTGCGGATCGCGTCGACGTCGATCAGTCCGAACGCGACCATAAACAATATCGCCGCCATCGAGGCCAGCGGAAGAAAGGCGATCAGCGGTCCAACGCCCCAGACGAGGGCGAGCAACACGACCGCCGAAAAGACCGCGGCGAGCGGCGTGCGCGCTCCCGCCTCATAGTTGAGGCCCGAGCGGTTGAAGGATGCCGAACCCAGATAGCCGGAGAAAAAACCGGCCGCGATATTGGCGAGGCCCTGTCCCAGGCATTCCTGATTGGCGTCGATCCTCTGGCCGGACTTGAGCGCCAGCGAGCGTGTGATCGACATGGTCTGGGTCAGCGACAGAATGGTAGCGCCGACCGCGATGCCCATCAAAGTCTTGACGGTGTCGGGTGTCAGGTCGGGTCGGGACAGGGAGGGCAAAGCCCCGGGCAGCTTCCCCAGGGTCGGTATGCCAGCGCGTTCGGGACCGAGCAATAGGTTCAAGAGGAATGCAACCAGTCCGCCGCCAATCATGGCCGTGATCATGTACGGTATGCGCGGCAGAAACCGCCTTGCAAGCAGCGCCGCCGCTAGCGTCGTTGCTCCGACAAGCAGAGCCGGAATGCTCGTGTGCGGGATCTCGGCCGCAAACGTGCGCAGACCGCCCAGGAACGATGTTCCCGCCGGAACGACAACGCCGAAAAAGACCGGAAGCTGGCTGGCGAAGATCAGCGCGCCGGCCCCTGCGGTAAATCCAACCACTACCGAGTTGGACACCAGATTGACGATCCGCCCGAATCTGAACAGTCCGACTACAAGCATCATGACGCCTGACATGAAGGCAAGCGCAAGCGACAGGCTGATGTAGTCGGGGCTGCCCGGCAGCGCAAGCGGCGACAGAGTGGCGAACACGTACAGCGACACCGCATTGGTCGGCCCCGAAACGGCGTGCAGGGACGAACCGAACAGTGCCGCCACGGTCACCGGAACCATGGCGGCGTACAGTCCATATTGGGGCGGCAACCCGGCAAGCGTCGCAAACGCGATACTCTGCGGAAGAACAACGACAGCGCCGATTAGCCCCGCAATCGCGTCGGCACGCCACGTTGCCGAGTCTCTTGCCGGCCACCAGACGAGAAACGGAAAGAAATTCTTCAGCGTCACTTTTTCCAATGAGTGCGAACGCTCGCACCTGAGTGATTCTCGTACGTCGAGAAGAAGCAATTATCCTCCCACGCCGCCCGACCATGTGTTCATCACGGCACGTTAAGCCCTTTTCTGCGCGTCGTCTTGCGCGAGCAGGCGGAGCTTTCGCAGCGATCAAAGGTCAGGCGGTACCTTCCGAGGGAATCGGTTGCCCCTTGCTGCCGCCTCAATCGAAATCTTCGTAATGCATATCGGTGCGCTCTTCGATCAATCTGAGCATGCCCTTGGCGTCCTTCGTGCGCACCAGAACCTTCGCCGCCCGCTTGTAATCCTCTCCGAAGACACCACGGCTGTTCAACGGGCAAACCATCAGGCAAATCTTGCAGCCGTAGAGCCTGTGAAAATACGGTTCGCAAGCCGGCGTGTCCACGTGCCACCGTTCGACGCCATTGATGACTTTCTTGTCAGGCTTGATTGCGTCACCGGGGCAAAACCGCGTGCACACCCCGCATTTCACGCAAACTTCATCGATGCCGTAGTCCTTCGGCCGGTCGGCACGCAAAGGCATGTCGGTGGTCACCGCGCCGAGCCTGAATGACGACCCCAGTTCGGGCGAGATCAGCGAGCCGTGCTTGCCGAGTTCGCCCAGTCCGGCAAGATAGGCCAGCGCGATCAGCGGGACGTCACCCTCGTTCGGCTGCATCGCCGATTGGTAACCATATGCGGCCACCTGATGCGCCAGCCTCAGCCCTATGTCGTCCAGCTTGTGATAGACGCGGTGCACCTCGTCCTGGGAACGGGGGCCGATATCGGCCATGTTGTCGTAGGACATGGCGATTCCGAAAACGACAGCGAACCTGTGGTTTAGGCACTCGACATCAGCGAATGCAAAGCGACTATCGAATTCAGCCACACCAGCGACGTGTGCGCCCATCTCCTGCGCCATCGCCTTGATTTCCATGTTTGTTGCGGCAGCGTCGGTGATCTCGGTCCGGGTCGGGTTGACTGGCGGGCGGCGGTTCGGCAGCAGGATCTTGTTTCGAATGTAAAGGTTGCGTTTGGCCGCGGGCGGATAACGGTCACGGAAGCGCGCTGCGCGGTCGCGATCGGTACCGCCGACCACTCCCCGAACCGGAGCCGCCGCATCACTGAGATACATTTTTCCCATGTCGTCCCCCGTCAAGTACCGACACAGCGTTCATCAGACCAGCGAAGCAGACGTTCTCACCGGAGACGCTCCGCGGTCGTCCTGGCTGTCAACGCACACGTGGCTCATCGTGTTGGGAGCTCTTATACGGGCTCTCGGCCGCCAGGCCGGAGGACGACTTGGCAGCACCGGCTGCAGGCGTCGGGATATAGTGGAGCGGCACGGACCCCCTCGAGGCGACGCGCGCTCGCGCCTGCTCCGGAGTCTCGATCAATGATGCGGCTGCCAGCGCCGCCTTTCGATCCACCTCCACCGGGCCGGGTTCATCAGGCGGCGGCATCATGTTGGCGTGGTAGTAGGCAATGGTCTTGTGCGCCGGATCCACGTTCTTGTGCAAATCAAGATTGCGCTGATTGGTTCCCTTCGGCGCAACCGCGACTCCATCAACCAGTTCGTGGTCGAACCACCACTTCTTGACCGGATTGCGCATTCCGTTGCCGGCGCGGTCATCCACCCAGGTAGCGATGGGCACCAGCAGCGGTTTCAGCCACATGGCGTTGATGCCCATCCAGCTTGCCACGCGCGTGAGCAGTCCCCCGTCGGCGTCCACGACTTTGTTGATTGGACAGGTCTTCATACAGCGTCCGCAGGCGGCGCCTTTGGAATTGGTCACCCGGTAGCGCGCGCACCTCTCCACGTCCGGCTTCCACATCTCATAGCCGTTGAACATTACTTTGTTGCCGTAGGGTATGGCATTGCAGGGACACTCGCGGGCGCACTTCCAGCAGTTGCTGCAAAAAGTCTGCAACCCGAAATCGATCGGCTTGTCGACATCCATGGGAAGATCGGTCGTCAGAACGACTGACTTGAATCGTGGACCGACAAAGGGGTTGAGTACGAGTTCGCCTATGCGGCTCAGTTCTCCCAGTCCCGCCCAAAGTATCAGCGGAATGTGCAGCACGTCGCTGTCGGCGTTGGTCTGCGATCGCGCGGAAAAGCCGCTGCCGCGAATGAACTCGGCCATGATCCCTGCAATCTCGGCGCCGCGCAGGTACCCGCGCATGGACTGCGCGCCGGATATCCAATCGTCGCCGCTCGCGCCTTCCATGGTGTCGTAGCCCTGGTCTATCAGCATCACCACGGCGTACCGGTGATAAGGCGTGATCTCATTGCCGTCCTCCTTGTGCGAAGACCACGCGTAACGGGGAATCTCACATATCCCCGTCAGATCCGACCCAAGGAAATACGACAGCGACTTGATCGCCCGCGCGTTTGCCGCAGCGTCCTCAAATCCCGCAGCAACGGTCGCGCTTACGTCGCCGTCCTGCGACGGAACCAGCGCCCGGATCGCCTGCAGCAAGGCGTACGAAAATGGCGTCTTGAACGCGAAACGCCTGCGCTCGCGTTTCGCCTTTTCTCCCAGATCCCCGTGCAACGCACGCTGGAAGAACGCCGCGCGCTTCGATACGCGCGGCACCTCGTCGTCCAGAATCAGGGTCGTCGGACGCTCCACGCGTTTGACGGTTTCCATTGGATAGCGGCTCAAATGCGTCGCGCGCCTGGCTTGTCGATTTCGCTCGCGTCCCGACTGTGCGCCGTTGATGCCCCACCAGTAGCGCAGTCCTCTGGATGACGGCCCCAACGCATCGGCATGCAGCGGACGATCGGCGATCAATTCATAATCCGTCGAGACTGCAGCGATCGCGAACCTCCGTCCGAGATAGGGGTTCTCGATGCCCCGCTCCGTGCGCACCGCGAGTCCGGACAGTACGGCCACTTTTTCCAGGTCCAATGCGCATTCGCCTGCGATGTGGCCTCGCGCCGTGAAACCCATGCAGCGGATATGCTCGGCCAGCACGGCGATGATTTCCGCCGCGCGCATGTCGGCGACCGCGCCAACTGCGTCGCCAGTCCAACCGTGCGCAATATTGTCCGGCTCGGGCAGCCGCGCATATTCGACCAGAATGGCGACGGCAAACGCCTGCGCAGCCTTCTCCGTGCCCGCTTCCGAATCGGGCAACCATGCCCACTCCGACAATCGGCAAATGCCGACCTGACTCGCATCCATGAAATAGGCCGCGCCCTTAATGTCGGCCACACGCGGTTCAAGTTCCGCAGGAAGCGGCGCGCGCGCTGGCGCCACCGTCCCCCTGAGAAAACGTCGGAAGATCTCACGGTAGTGATCTGCGGTGCGGGCGAACAAGCTATTATGCATCTCGTTCCTGGAAACCGGCCGTAGCGCCAACCGCCGCTCGCGCTCGGTCACTCCGTCATCGCGCGGCAGGACCTCCAGCGGGAAGGGTCCGAAATGAAACGGCCGGTCCTTGGATTTCGGATGAATCAGCATCGCCCCTCCATCTTTGCCTTAAGCCTGGGCACGGTAGAATTCATTACGCTTGACCTACATCGAGCGCGCGTTCGCCGGGCCGATAAAAAGGAAGCACGCACCGTCCACCCGATCGAAACCTGGCTCCCCCGTGCATTATAGTGTCGCAGGCGTCGCGGACGATTATTGACTAGGAAGAACACCATGACCCGAAGCATCCTTGACGAAGCCCACATCCATCGCGCCATCCGCGCGGTATGCCCGCACTGCCCGTGTGGGCAGTCGAATTGGGCCTTGTTATTTCACGCGGCCGGTCCTGCTATCATCGGTACCGGGAGAGACCTCGGGGAAATGCGATGGGTACTGTAGTGGCATTGGCGGCGCAAATCGGCGGCGCGAAACTCGCCGACGGTTTCCACAAGATACGTGGCAAGGACCTTGCGGTGGTCGTCAACACCGGAGACGACTACGAGCAGTTCGGGGTCACTTTTTGCCCCGACCTTGACACCATGCTCTATACGCTCGCCGGGATTGCCAGCCCGAGCGCAGGCTGGGAACCCGAGGAGGAGACTTTCTCGATGTTCGAGATGCTGAAGGCGCTTGGCGGTTCAGACCGGTTTCGCGTCGGCGACAAGTCTCTTGCGGCGCCACTGCTGCGCAGCGGTGCCTTGTACGACGGTCGCCGGCTCACCGAGATAACGCTGGATTTCTGCCGCCATCTCGGCGTCAAGGCAAGGATCCTGCCGGCCAGCGACGATCGTCTTCGTACCCAACTTCTGACGGCGGATGGTGCGGTATCCTTCCAGGAATACTTCGTGGAGCTTGGCTGCGAACCCGCAGTCAAGGGGTTTCAGTATGCGGGCGCAGACGAGGCGCGCATCTCAGACGAGGTGCTCGACGCGCTGTACGCCATGGACCTCGAGGCAGTAGTGATCTGCCCCTCCAATCCGTACCACAGCATACGCCCGATTCTCGAGGTCAACGGCATGAAGGAAGTCCTGCGCCGCTGCGGGGCCCCGGTGATCGCAGTGACACCCATAATCGGCGGCCATGCGCTCAAAGGATCTGCCGCGAAAATGATGCGCGAACTCGGGCGAGATGTGTCGGCGCGGTCGGTCGCTATGGAATACCTGCGCATCATCGATGGCTTCGTAATCGATGAAGAGGACATCGAAATGGCCGAAGGCATTCGCGCCTCCGGCATCCAGGTGATCGGCGCCAAGACCATCATGCGCACCCTCGACGACCGCATTGCGCTCGCGAACACGGTCCTTGATTTCGCGCAGTCGATCAAAGAGTATCAGTTGCGCGAGCAGGAAGAACTTCCCTGAATTGCCGCCGCTTGGCCTGACTACGTATGCGGGCCGCGGCGGGCGCTCAGTTTCGGGGGATCCTCCCAAGCAGAACGTGCCGTGCCGGTGTGCGGCTCAGGGTCTGCGCCGCTGTGCTTCGAAATCCTTGCGCTCGAGCAACCAGGACAGTGCGAAACCGAACACCAGTCCCCAGAACGGCGCCCCGATATTGAATATCGCCACATTGGCGACCGTAACAATGAACGTCAACAGTGCGCCAAAGGTAAATCTGTCCTTGAACGCAACCGAGAATGCCGTCTGCAGCACGCGCAGCATGGCAAGCCCCGCAAGCGTGGCAATGAACGCGGGTGGAGTCGCGAGCAACAGGTGAGTAAACACCGGCGCCAGCAGTCCGAATACCAGCGCGAGAATCCCTACCAGCAGGCCTGCGGTGTAATGCCGTTCCTTCAGACCGGAGCCTGAAATAATCGCGTTGACGGGACCGGTCAAGCAGCTCGACACGCTGCCGACCATCGCGGACACGATGGAACCGGCACCGCAGGCTACCGTGATCGCGTTGATGGGCGGTTCGTGCCCGGCCGCCTTAAGCACTGCAAAGCCCTGGCCGTTTTGCACCACCAGCACCGTGATTGCGAGCGGCACCACGAGTTCCACCATTGCGGGCCACGAGAACACGGGCATGTAAAGGTTCGGTCGCGCCACGCTTAGCATGGTCGCTTCCGTTGGATTGAAGGAACCAAGAATCGCAATCGCCACCGCGCCGACGATCAGAGCCCCGATAAGTGGAGGCATCATCCGAGCGAATCGTGGCAGCGCACTGAGCGCTAGAAAAGTGACCGTCATCGGAGCTGCGAGCCAGAAATCGTCCCGGATCGCGAACACCAGGTCCAGACCAAAGCGCATGAACACCCCGGCGACCATCCCCATCACGATCGGCATCGGTACGGCTTCCATGCACCGTCGAACCCACCCGCTCAAGCCCAGCACGAGCATCAGCAGGCCCGTGGCGAGAAATGCACCGATGACTTCCGGAAAACTGAGATGCCCGAGCGCCGGTCCGACCAGAACCGTTCCTGGTATGGTCCAGAAAAACACCAGTGGCTGGCGGTACAACCAGCAGAAGCCGATGCTGACGAGGCCGTTGATAAAGAAGCACCCGAACAGCCAGGAAGCCAGATCCGATTCGCTGAGGCCTCCTCGAGTGCCGACGGAAAGAATGATCGCCACCGGACCCGAGGCGGCAAATATAAAGGCGACGAACGCGTTGATCCCGTACTCACTTCCGAAATCGCGCAGCGCCTGACCGAAGCCGGTGAGCGGTCTGTTGTACGTCTCAATATGCATGGCTTTTCCTGCGCAGTAACCGTGAATACGCGGGATTAGAGCAGATTCTCGACGACCAGTCTGCGTATGGTACGTATGGTATCGATGTCGGCCTCCATGTAGGCCTGCTTCCGAAATGCGTCATAAAACCCCTCATCGGGCGCATCTCCGGTACGGCGCAAGATCTCATACTGGAATCGAACCGCCAGCTCGTCGGTGCTGCGTCCCTCTATGGTCATGACCAGGCTCGAGGCCGGAAGCCCTCCTCCGGCCTCGGTCTCGTATCGCACCTGCTTCATTGGCTTTAGCGTGACGCGGTCACGCACTGTCAGGGCGCCGAAATGAAGCTCGCGCCTTAACGTATGTTCGGTGCGCACGACGATGCGGCATTCGTCAAGCCCAAGCACGAAGGGCAGCGGATTTTCCACCCTGTAGACAAGCCCCCGCCATAACTGCTCCCGGGACAGTGGATCGATCAGCGGATTGAGCGGATCGTTTATCTGTATCAGGTGGCTGAATCGCATTGCTTATCGCCATCGACGGATACAGCCGTGGCCAGCTCCTGGGCGTTCTGGCGAATGCTACCAAATCGACGCGATAGCCATTTGAATCCGATATCGTTAAGATTGCCACTTCGTCATTGTCGCACCATCGCCTGGAATTCTGCCGCACCGTGCAAACGTCGATTCAGCCACCCACCCCAGGACCAATGCGCGGTGGCGTCGATCCTCTGCACCCACCTATGCACATACGCACACACGACGGCGACGAACCGCATTTCCACGAATGGTCCGAGGACGCGAAGAACGCAATCGCCGAAATCATCTGGAAAACCGAAAACATCGAGCTGACCACCGTTGGCATCGACATCGGCAGTTCGACCTCCCACCTGATGTTCGCGCGCGTTCATCTGCAGCGCAATACGCAGATGCTTTCGAGCCGGTTCCTAATCGTGCGACGCGACATACTCTGGCGCTCCCCCATCCTGCTCACGCCCTTTCTCGCCGATTACACGATCGACGCGAACCGGCTGCGGACATTCGTCGAGGAGTGTTACCGCGACGCAGGTCTTGCCGCCTCCGATGTCGACAGCGGCGCAGTGATATTGACTGGCGAGGCGATCAAACGCAGAAATGCCGAAGCGATCGCCCAGATATTCGCCTCGGAAGCCGGCAAGTTCGTGTGCGCGTCGGCAGGCCATCGCCTCGAATGCGTGCTGGCGGCGCATGGAGGAGGCGCTACGGCGATTTCTCGCCACACGCACAAGACCATTCTCAACGTGGACATCGGCGGCGGAACGACCAAGTTCGCGTTGATCCAGAACGGCGAAATCCTCGGTACATGCGCGGTCGCGGTCGGAGGCCGCCTGATCGCGCGGGACCATGACGGGGCGCTCGCCCGAATTGAGGATCCGGCACGGCAGCTGGCACGCGCTCTTGGCATCGATCTTCGTCTGGGAGAGGGAATCAACGACGACGACCTGGACCGCCTCGTGCGCGCGATGTCCGAAATCGTCATCGACGTGATATTGCACAACGAGGCGAGTGGAATCGCGAAGGATCTGCTCCTGACCACGCCGCTGGCCACTGGCGTGACTCCGCACTTGATCTCGTTCACAGGCGGAGTCTCCGAGTACATCTATGGACGCGAAAGCGAGCTTTACGGAGATACCGCCTGGCTGCTCGCCGAGCGGATCCTGGCGGCATTCTCCAGCGGTCGCATCGGAATCGAAATGCTCGATCCGGGACAGGGTATCCGCGCCACCGTGATCGGCGCGTCGCAGTTCTCGGTTCAGGTGAGCGGCAAGACCATTCATCTCCCCGAACAGCTAGATCTGCCTATTCGAAATGTTCCGGTCGTATTTCCCAAACTGGCACTGGACCGCGACTTTGACGCCGGTTCGGTGGCGGCCGCCATCGGCGCAGCCATGCAGCGCATCGACGCTGACGATTCCGTGCCCATCGCACTTGGCATACGCTGGCACGGCGATCCTTATTACGCCCGGATGCGCGAACTCGCCGTAGGCATTGCCCAGGCTGCGGGATCCGGTACCCGGCTACCGCTCATACTGATGGTCGATGGAGACATAGGGAAACTGCTCGGACACATACTGGAACATGACCTGCGAGTGAGCCGCCCGGTCATTTCAATCGACGGAATCCAGTTGCATGAATTCGACTATGTGGACCTGGGAGAAGTCATCCATCCCAACAATGTCGTTCCGGTTATCATCAAATCGCTGCTGTTTCCGGGCCGCTGACCGGAAGATCCTTGTGCGATCGAATTCATCGATATCCATCTCGTCCGAACTGTAGGAGCAGACCATGAGTGAACCCGTAGCCGCGCGAATCGGCGTCGATCCCTATCTCGAATGGCTCAAAGGGGAAGGCATCCCTACGGTCGAGGACTTCGGTGTGGACCTGTTCGGCGTCGAAACCAAACCCTGGGTGCGCCTCGGCGTCAACGGAGCGGCGGTACACCTGAAAGGACGCGGCGATTTCGTCTCCATGTTCGTGCTCGACATCGCCCCCGGAGCCGCGACCTCGCCGCAACGCCATCTCTACGAGGAAGTGCTGTACGTACTTTCGGGTCGCGGCAGCACGACTATCGAGGCGGCCGAAGGTGAAAAGCATACCTTCGAATGGGGTCCGCGGAGCTTGTTCGCCGTTCCGCTCAACACCCGATACCGGCATTTCAATGGCAGCGGTTCCGAGCGCGCCCTGCTCGTGTCGACGACCAGCCTGCCTGCGGTGCTTAACATGTTCCACAACGAAGCCTTCGTCTTCGACAATCCGTACAACTTTGAAGAACGTCTGGGCCAGTCGAAGTATTTCAGCGGTGAAGGTGATTTCATCCCCGCGCTGCCGGGGCAGCACATGTGGGAGACCAATTTCGTCCCCGATCTGGGGGCCATAGAACTGAAGGCCTGGGACGAGAGGGGAGCCGGAAGCAAGAACATCATGTTCATTCTCGCCGATGGCACGATGCACGCGCACATCTCGGAAATGCAGGTCGGTACCTACAAGAAGGCCCACAGACACGGCGCCGACTTCCACGTCATGTGCGTGACCGGCACCGGGTATTCACTGCTCTGGTACGAGGGCGAGCCGGATTTTCACAGGGTCAACTGGAAGCACGGAACGGTGTTCGCGCCACCGGACCAGATGTTTCATCAACACTTCAACGCCAGCCCGACGCCGGCGCGCTACCTTGCCACGGCATTCGGCAGTCTGCGTTATCCCTTCACTGACAGCAAACGCAAATCGCTGACCGGCGGCGGCGCCGATGGCCTCAAGCAGGGCGGCGTATCGACCAGCGTGAAGCTGGGCGGCGCGCAGATCGAATTCGAGGACCAGGCGCCGCGCATCCATCAATTGTATCTCGAGGAAACGCGCATGGCGGGCGTCGAAGTGCGCATGCCGGCGTTCAGCTGACCCTAAGCGGTTCCGTGCAACATCGCAGTTGCGCAAAGGCGGAACGGCGCGCCGCTGCCCGCTACTCGGCGAGCATGTCCCTGCCCAAGGCGGATATATCGGCGCACCCCAGCAACGCGAGATCGCGGTCGATCTCCTGACGCAACAGCGCGATGGCATGGCGAACGCCTTCCTCGCCTGCCACCGCGGCGGCAAGCAGCATCGGCCTGCCCGTGAAGACAAATTTGGCTCCCAGCGCCAGCGCCTTGAGCACATCGGTGCCCCGCCGAATACCTCCGTCCATCATCACGACCGCTTCCTTTGCCGCTTCAACGACTTCGGGCAGTACGCGCAGCGGGGCGATCGCGCCGTCGAGCTGACGTCCGCCATGGTTGGAGACGACGATACCGTCGGCGCCCTCCTCCCTTGCCCGGCGCGCGTCGTCCGCGCGCAGAATACCCTTGACCACCAGCTTTCCCTTCCACTGGCTGCGGATCCAGCCGATGTCGCTCCAGGTGAAAGCGTCGCGCGGGGCGAATTGCGCTCCTCGCTCGGCCGCGATGATCGCGGCGCCGCGCTCCGCCGCATAATTCTCGAAATGCGGAATTCCGGACCGCAGCAGCGTGGTGGCAAGCGTTCCCACCAGCCAGCGCGGGTGCAGCAGCCCGTCCAGCGCAAGCTGCAGGTTTAGGCGCACCGGCATGCCGAAACCGTTGCGCAGATTGTTTTCACGGTTTGCTCCCACCGGAACATCCACGGTGACCACGAGCACCTCGTAGCCCGCGGTGGCCGCACGCTCGAGCAGGCGCCCTATGCGCTCCCGACCCGCCGGCAGGTAGGACTGATACCAGGCGCCGGGCGCCTCTTTGATGACGCGCTCCATCGGTATGCTCGATGGTCCGCTAAGCACGAACGGCAGGCCGGCGGCCGAGGCCGCGCGCGCCAGCGCGAGATCCGCCTCGAACCAGCAAAGCGCGCAGGCGCCCATCGGTGATATGCCGAACGGTGACGCGTAACGCTTGCCGAACAGCGTGACGGCCTGCGATCGCGCGGAGACATCCACCAGCACGCGCGGGCGCAAGGCGTAGTCGTCGAACGCGGCGCGATTGCCCTGAACCGCCCGACCGTCCTCGGCGCCGCCGGCGACAAAGCCGAATACGCTCTTGGGGAGCCGCCGGCGCGCAGCCGGCTCGAAATCCTGAAGCGAAAAGATCCTGCGCAGGCGAGCCATCTACTTCAAACCTCCATGATCGCGCACCTGGCATCGCTATCGTCCCTGCAGTGTGGCATCCGGAGATGGCCCCCCGCGGTCACAAGATCCGCATTGCCGAGCGGTCTACTCCCGAGAAAAGATGCAATTCATTCGAATTCGCACGTTGCGACATGCGCTAGACACGTCATGTCCATCAATTGACGGTGACGCGCACCATGTCGTAGGTCGCGGACTGCATGTCCAGTGAACCGTTCGGGACAGTGTCGAAACCGAAATAGATGTCGTATGTTCCCGCCGACAAGTTCAAATACGGCAACGCGAAGAACGGAAGATCCCCGAGTGGCCCGGTATAGGTTGGAACGAGCCCACTCTTCCACGACATCGCCGCGAGATCGAAGTAGAAGACCCCGGCCGGGCCGACCGTCACCATCCACCAGTCCACGGACGGGCCTGCTTGTGCCGCAGCCTTCATGGACACCGACAAACGCAGCAGGTCCGACGCGAGCGCAGCGTAATCATGCCGGAAACCGTTCATGCGCACGGCCGGTCTCGCCGCGACCGTCGGGTCGGTGATCGTCACGTTCCACGAAATGGGCGTGCCGTACAACTCGCCCTGGGTCCCTACGGTGACTTTACCGGAGTAGCCAGTATTGGTCACCGAGCCTGTGAAACTGCTGCTGACGTTGCTGAATCCGGCCACGGTGCCTGATCCGGTCAGGCTGAAGGTCCCATCCGAGCCGATCGTGCCGCTCAAAGGCATCCACGACGCCGAACCATTTATGCTCAAAGTCGCCCCGGCGAACGCGCCCAACGATATATCCAGCGTTGAAGGCGGTACGTCCACGCAACACGAATGCCCTGCCGGATCGGAGAAGATCGAAAACGTCTCGGTAGGAGGAGGTGGAATGTACTTTTCGCAGATGACCTGCTCAATCTTGTTCCCGTCCCATTCATACTGCGTACTCCCGGCCGGCTTGGTGAGCCAGTGGAACAGGAACCCTGAACCGCCGGCTCCTTTCGCGTCGTCACCCTGATCGACGTCCGAAGCCTCGAGAATCCACAACTGCCCATTGAATACTCCGGCGCCGACGATATCGACCGCATGTGCTCCCCCCGCTGCCCAACTGACGACCAGCTCGCAGTCCTGCTCTTCCTTGAGCGCGGCGCGTACTTGATCAAAGTTGACCGTGGAGCCCTTTCCTGTCGAGGTCGCGGTCACGCCGTTGACGGTCTGGGAGACGTTGTTTGCCCCGGAATCCGGCCCTCCGACCCCCCAATGCGTGGTGGAAATCCGCCCGTTGAGATTGTTGGTCGCAAGGTACGTCAACTTACCTTGCAGGCCCCAAACACCCGTCGCATTCGGATCGCGACGATTGGTCGTATCTGGCACCGTACGGTTCATGGACGTATCGAGCTGCCCCACCAACGTATTGTCGCCCTTCAGCCCTGCCTTGTGCTCGTGAGGCAAGTTCAAACCTTGGGTATCTTTGAGGTACTGCAGACTATTGGCGACCGACATGGGCATGCACTGGTTATTCGCGGCCTCAGCGTTGGGGTGGTCCCATTGAATGTACGTATCGTTATTGGTCGGATCAGCGAACAGTACGTCCGTCAAGTTGGGAGTAGTGAGAGGACCACCACCGCTGACGCCAGCTCCGCCCATCGACAGATTGCGCGGCGCGACCGGGAAAACGGTCGCCGGTGTTGCGCTGAACGAGGTCTTCAGATCTTCGGTGTACTGGACCGCTGCAGTAAGTTGAGTCACCGCCGTTCCAATCTGGACCCCGAGGTCGAATGCGGTACTGATTGCCGAGTATGGATAGACATTCTCGGCGAAGACGGGAACATTTCTCACCACCCAACCCTTGTCGGTTGCGACATTCACATAGCCGGAAAGCATCCCGGTCTGGTTGCGCAACGTGTTCAAATCGAGCCGGATCATGCCAATGGAGGTATTTGCCCCGCCTGAAATATCCGGATAACTGACCTGCGTGAACACGGCGCCTTGTCCCGGAGTCAGGTCCAGCGCCCACAGCGAGATTGAAGCCAGTGAAAAGGCCAATACAACCAGAATGCGAATCGCGTATCTCATCGTTAGTCTCCGCTTACAATTGTCTGAACGAGATCGAACGTCTGCGAATTCGTGCGCCGCCTACCAGCGTCAAATGGTGCATCCGAAATGCGCACATTTCAACCGGGCATCTCGGCCGCGCATGCAGATCGAGATTCCAGCAATAATCTGCGCCTTGAGCCCGAGAGGCGCTCCGGCCTGCGCCGGTACTTGACCGCGACCCGCTTCCGGCCCATTCCGTTTAGCGCTTGTTCTCGCGTGGACTCCGCGTGTCCGCGTCGGGTTCCTTCGTCGTCGTCGATCCCGCCTTCGGTTGCGGGTCGACGATCTGAAAGAACACTTCGTCCTGCTTGATCATGCCGAGATCGTATCGCGCGCGTTCTTCCACCGCCTCCAGCCCCTGCTTGAGATCGCCCACCTCGGCATCGAGTTCGGCGTTGCGCGTCTGCGCTTTGACGTTCCTGTCCTTCCGGGACTGCAGTTGCCGGTCCAGATCCCAAACGCGCAGCCATCCCCCCTTTCCGAGCCAGAGCGGAAACTGGATCAGCACGATGAGTCCGGCCAGGACCGCGGCGAGTATTCTCATCGCCGGGGTCGCTCGCCAGTCACACGTTCATCGGAGCTGATAGAACGCTTCCCTGCCTGGATAGCCGACGGCGTCCCCAAGGTCCTCCTCGATGCGAAGCAACTGGTTGTACTTTGAAACGCGATCGGAGCGCGACAGCGATCCGGTCTTGATCTGCAATACATTGGTTCCCACTGCGATGTCGGCAATGGTGGTGTCTTCGGTTTCGCCGGAGCGGTGCGAGATCACCGAGGTATACCCCGCGCGCTTGGCCATTTCGATCGCGGCAAACGTCTCGGTCAGCGTTCCGATCTGGTTAACCTTGATGAGAATGGAATTGGCAACGCCGAGTCGGATGCCTTCGCTCAGTATCTTGGTGTTGGTGACGAATATGTCGTCGCCGACGATCTGCACCTTCCTCCCCAGCTTATCGGTGAGAAGCTTCCAGCCGTCCCAGTCGGATTCGGCCATGCCGTCCTCGATCGACACGATCGGGTACTTGTCCGCCCAGGTCGCGAGAACATCCGTGAATGCTGCCGAAGTGAGCTTCAGATTCTCAGAGCCAAGGACGTAATGACCATCCCGGTAGAACTCGGACGCCGCGCAGTCGATCCCCAGCAACACGTCGGCGCCCGGCTGATAGCCAGCTTTCTCGATTCCGGCGAGTACGAGTTGTATCGCCTCCTCGTTCGACCCGAGATTCGGCGCAAAGCCACCTTCGTCACCGACCGTGGTCGGCACGCCCTTGTCTTCGAGCAGTTTCTTCAGAGCATGAAACACCTCGGCGCCGCAACGCAACGCCTCTCTAAAACTTTGCATACCGACCGGCACGATCATGAATTCCTGAATATCCAGGCTGTTGTTGGCATGCGCTCCGCCATTGATCACGTTCATCATCGGCACCGGCATCTTCATCGCCCCGGAGCCGCCGAAATAACGATACAGCGGAAGCCCCGACTCGTCCGCTGCGGCCTTCGCCACCGCCATCGATACCGCAAGCATCGCATTGGCACCGAGACGCGATTTGTTCTCGGTGCCGTCGAGATCGATCAGCGTCTTGTCGATGAAACTCTGCTCCTGCGCGTCGAGCCCCATAATCGCTTCGGAGATTTCCGTATTGATGTGCTCCACCGCACGAAGCACCCCCTTGCCCCCGTAGCGCGTCGCGTCCTTGTCGCGCAATTCCAGCGCTTCCCGGGTGCCCGTCGAGGCGCCCGATGGCACCGCCGCCCGGCCCATCACACCCGACTCAATCAGCACATCGGCCTCCACGGTCGGATTGCCTCGAGAATCGAGTATCTCCCTTGCCACCACGTCGACGATCGAGCTCATTTTCCCGCCCCTGTCTTTATCAAATGTTGTTCCGCAAATCCGCGGCGCTTGATCAGTGTATCGATTTCCACGAGAGTTTCCAGCAAGTCCTTCATCATCCCCAGCGGCCAAGCATTGGGCCCGTCGGAAAGAGCCTTTTCAGGCCGCGGGTGCGTCTCCATGAAAATTCCGGACACCCCGCTGGCCACGGCGGCCCGAGCCAGCACCGGAACGAATTCGCGCTGCCCGCCCGATGATGTCCCCTGGCCTCCCGGCAACTGGACCGAGTGAGTCGCATCAAATACAACCGGGCAGCCGGTCTCACGCATGATCACCAGCGAGCGCATGTCCGATACGAGGTTGTTATATCCGAACGACGCGCCGCGCTCGCAGACCATGATGTTGTCCGTTCCGCTGGCTTCCTTCGCCTTTGCAACGACGTTCTTCATGTCCGCGGGCGCGAGAAATTGACCCTTCTTCATGTTGACGGGTCGCCCTGCCGCCGCGACGGCGCGAATGAAATCGGTCTGCCGGCAAAGAAACGCGGGGGTCTGCAGAACGTCGGCCACCGCCGCCGCGGGCCCGATATCGTCGTGACCATGCACATCCGTGAGTACCGGCACGCCGATCGCGGCTTTGACCTCGGCGAGAATCGCCAGTCCCGCATCTCGGCCCGGGCCGCGGAAGGACTTGCCCGAACTGCGGTTGGCCTTATCGAAGGATGACTTGTAGATGAACGGTATGCCCAGCCGGGCGCAAATCTCCTTCAGCGTCCCTGCGGTGTCGAGCGCGAGTTGCCTTGATTCGATGACGCACGGACCTGCGATCAGAAACATCGGGTGTTCCAGACCGGCCTTGAATCCGCATAGATTCATTCGGCTTTCCCAGCCGATGGTCCCTTTGAGCGGCTGCGTTCTGCCCTCGGGAACCTTCCGACGCTCACATCATGACGACTGGGATTCACGCGGGCTTCGGCGTGTTCAGGCGGCAATTGCCGTTTTCGACTTTTGCGCCTGGTGCTCGATCGCCGCTTCGATGAACGACTTGAATAGCGGATGTCCGTCCCGCGGCGACGAAGTGAACTCTGGATGAAACTGGCATCCCATAAACCAGGGATGCGCCGGCAATTCCACTATCTCGCACAACTCCTTGTTCTCGGTGAGCCCCGATACGCGCAGACCCTTGTCCTTGAGCCGGCCGAGGTATCGGTTGTTCGCTTCATACCGATGACGGTGGCGCTCGTTGATCACATCTGCGCCGTAAATTCGTTGCGCTTGGCTTCCCGGTTCCAGTATCGACCGCTGCGTCCCCAGGCGCATGGTGCCTCCGAGATCGGAATCCTCGGTGCGCCGCTCAATGCGCCCGTCGCGGTCCTGCCACTCGGTAATGAGCGCGACGACAGGATGCGGCGTATCGCGATCGAACTCCGTGGAATTGGCTCCCATGAGTCCGACGACATGGCGCGCGAACTCGATCACCGCGAGTTGCATACCCAGGCAAATGCCGAGGTAAGGCACGTTGTTCTCGCGCGCGTATTGAATCGCCTTAATCTTGCCTTCGACCCCGCGCTTGCCGAATCCGCCCGGAACAAGCACCGCATCTACACCCTTCAGCGTGCCGATACCCTCGCGCTCGAGCGATTCGGAATCGACATAGCGGATGTTGACCCTGCTTCGCGTATGGATACCCGCATGCACGAGCGCCTCGTTGAGCGACTTGTACGAATCGACGAGGTCGACGTATTTCCCGACCATGGCAACGCTCACTTCGTGCTGCGGATGCTCAAGTGCATCGACCAAGCGCTTCCACACCCGCAAGTCGGCAGGTCTGGCGAGGACGCTGAGCTTGTGGCAGACGATCTCGTCCAGCATCTGCTGGTGCAGCATCCAGGGGACCTTGTAAATGGAGTCCGCGTCCCATACCGAAATTACCGCCTTCGCCTGCACATTCGTGAACAGCGCGATCTTCTTCTTCTGATCCTCCGGGATGGGGCGATCCGAACGGCACAGCAGCGCATCGGGCTGAATCCCGATTTCCCGCAACTCTTTGACTGAGTGCTGTGTCGGTTTTGTCTTGAGCTCGCCAGCACCTTTTATGAAAGGCACGAGCGTCAGATGAATATAGCAGGTGTCGTGCTCGCCCAATTCCAGCCGCATCTGCCGCACCGCCTCGAGGAACGGCAACGATTCGATGTCGCCAACGGTTCCTCCGATTTCTACGATTGCGACTTCGGCGTCACCTGCCCCACGCGCAATGAATGCCTTGATCTCGTCGGTAATATGCGGGATGACTTGTACCGTACGTCCCAGGTAATCCCCGCGCCGTTCCTTCTTGATGACCGAATCGTAAATCTGGCCCGTGGTGAAGTTGTTATTCTTCCTCATCTTGGCCGATTGGAACCGCTCGTAGTTGCCAAGATCGAGGTCGGTTTCGGCACCGTCCTCGGTGACAAACACCTCGCCATGCTGGAAGGGGCTCATCGTGCCGGGGTCGACGTTGATATACGGGTCGAGCTTTAGAAGCGTGACCTTGATACCCCGGGACTCTAGGATCGCAGCGAGTGAAGCGGCAGCTATCCCCTTCCCCAGCGAGGACACCACGCCGCCCGATACGAACACATATTTCGGCATTTAAAGACGGGGAGAAAGCATGGCAAATCATACCCCAAAGGCGGGGGTCGGACAAACGGACCGACGCGGTTTGCGAACGCCCCGGACCGCATTGACAAAATCCCGGGGCCGAGAGTCGCCGGGCGGACCACAACGGAACACAATTTGGCGTCGCACCCAGTCAGAAACAATCCGCATCCGGTTTAACGCCGGGGACGCGGTCCGGGAACTTCAAGTCATCGTGTTGACCAAGTACAGCGAGATCCCGGGAAACGAAACCAGCAGCGTGAGCCGCACGATGTCCGCGCCGATGAACGGCAGCACACCCCTGAAGATCCTCCCTAGGCCGATGTCGCCGGTCATGTTGTTCATGACGAAGCAGATGATTCCGATCGGCGGTGAGATCAGCCCGATCTCCACGGTGGTCACCAGCAGCACGCCGAACCAGATGGGATCCAGGCCCAGATCGATGACGACCGGGTGGAAGATCGGGATGGTCAAAAGGACCACCGCGAGCCCGTCGACGAACATACCGGCGATGATATAAAACACCATGATCAGGATCACCACGCCGGTCGGCCCGATCGGCAGCTCGGACAGGGCGCTCCCGAGGCGCTGCGGCGCCTGGGTGACCGCCAGGAAATACTGGAACAGAAACGCCCCGATGAGGATGAAGAAGATCGCCGCCGAGGTGCGCAGCGAATCGACGAGCGCCTCGATGATCTTCGCCCAGGTGAGACGCCGGCGCGCGATGCCGATGACGAGCGCGCCCAGCACGCCCAGTCCGGCGGCCTCCGACACAGTGACGATTCCGCCGTAGATCGAGCCGACGACCAGGCCGAACAAGAGCAGCGTCGCCCAGATGTCCTTGAGGCTCTTCCAGCGCTCGATCCAGTCTGCGCGCCGGGTGGCAGGCATCCAGCTTCGCTTGACCCGGTAGAGGACCTGAACCGTGGTGCAGTACAGCGTGATCGCGAGCAGTCCCGGCAGTATGCCGGCAACGAACAACTGTTCCAGGCTCTCTTCGGTGATGATCGAGTAGAGAATGAACATCACCGATGGCGGAATCAAGATGCCGAGCGTGCCCCCGGCGGCGATTACCCCCGCCGCCAGGCCCGAATCGTAGCCGGCGCGGCGCATCTCGGGCAGAGCCACCTGCGTCATCGTCGCCGCCGTCGCCACCGACGAGCCGTTGATGGCGGCGAAGCCGCCGCAGGCCGCGACCGTCGCCATCGCCATACCGCCGGGCAAATGGCCGATCCAGGCGTTGGCGGCGCGGAACAATTCGCGGCTCATGCCCGAGGTGCCGACGAGCGTGCCCATCAGCACGAACAGCGGAATGACGGCGAAATTGAAATTGGTGACCGTGCGGATCGGCGAGTCGACCAGGATGCCGAGCGCCGGTTCCCAGCCGGCCAGATAGCCGAATCCAATGAACGCGACGCTGCCCAGGCACACGGCAATCTGCACGCGCATGAACATGAGCACCAGCACGGCCGCGCAACCGATGATGGCGACAAGTGATTGCTCATCCATGACGCTTGGCGCCGGTCGGTCCGCCCCGCGTGACCTGCCACCAGCGCAGCACGGACATGACCAGCGTCGCGACGATGCCGAGCGACGCGGCCAAATAGCCGCTCCACAACGGTATGCTGAGATCGTTCGAGATCTCGCCGTCCTTCATGATGTCAAGGACCTTGAAGTTGATCGCGTACGCGAACAGCGCCAGAAACAGGACGTTTATCGTGTAACCGATCGTATCGAGAACGCGCTGGACGCCCCTGCCGCTGGTGCTGTAGATGAGGTCGACCGTGATGTGGCGGTCGGCGTAGGTCGCAGTGGCGATCCCCCAGCAGATCGCGATGCCCTGCATCGTCTGCCCGATGACGAACCCGTCAGGGATGTGGGTCCTGAATCCGTAACGCAGGATGGCTTCGCAGAATGAGATGACCGCGAGAATGCCGATGCAGCACCCGGCCGTCTTCTCGACAATCGCGATAAGTCGGTTCACCCGAAAAATTCCTCGCACCGATGGCAGCGCCCGCCGCTCATTGCGAACCGGCGGGAGCGCGGCCGATGATTGCCGCGCAGTTTGCCGCGTTGGGTGCTACTCGACCCGGGCGCCGACCTTACCGAGTTCGGTCTCCAGTTCAGTGAGCACCTGATGTGGATCGTAGCCCGCCTTGCGCACCGATTCGGCCCACTCCTTCTCGACGGGCTTGGCCGCGTCGTGCCACAGCTTCAATTCCGCCGGGCTGACTTTGGTGAAGACGTGATTCGTCAGCTTGCGGCTGTTCACCTGGTCGCGCTGATCCTGGTCGTACCAGTGCTTGTAGACCCTCCCCGCCCATTCCGGCGTGCAGGTGTCGTCGATCGCCTTGCGCTGCGCGGGCGACATGCGCTCATATACGGCCTTGTTGATGACGTGGACGAACGTCGCAACATAGACCCGGGCGTCGAGCGTGTATTTCGTCACCCGGCCGAACTTGAAGGGGCCGGTCAATCCGCCTAACGTGACGGAGATTCCGTCGGTGACGCCGCGCTTCAGGCTCTCGAAGGCCTCCATGATCGGGATCTGCACCGGGTTGCCGCCCATCGCGGTGACGTAACGCGACATGGTCTGGTTGGCAGTGCGGATGTTCAGCCCCTTGATGTCGGCCGGAACCCTGATCGGCTTGTTGCTGTGAAAAGTGGCCCAGTCGTGCGTATACGCGTGGCACGTGATGACGTCGCTCATTTCCTTGGCGGCGTACTTTCTGTACCAGCGGGTGATCGCGGGCGCCGCCTTCAGGCTGTCGCCGACCGTGAACGGCAGGTCGACGGTACCAATCACCGGGAAACGGCCGGGCGTATAGCCGGGATTGACGAGGGTAATGTCGGCGATACCGCGCTTGGCCATGTCGTAATGGTCGCGGCCCGAACCGAGTTGCGACGACGGATACAACTGGACCTTGAGCGTGCCGTGGGTCGCCTTGGAGAGCGCCTCGCCCCACTCCTTGTAGCCGGCGGTTAACCCATGCCGCGGCGGCACCCAGTACCCCAGCTTAAGCGTGATTGTTTCTTCGGCATAGACGCCGGTCGCTGCTGCCATAAGCACGATCGCGCCCGCGGTGCGCTGCCATTTCATGTCCATCTCTTTCCTCCCTTTTCACGGTGGCTTTCGGCCAAACCTTTCCGTCTGGTCTGCCGATCGGCGGAAGGGGTTCGACGCCTTTCTGCTCTTTCTATGGATCTGGTGAAACGGGTTCCAGTCTATCTCACCTGTTCCGGACCTGTCGATGCAAAACGAAAGGACGATTCTCCCCCGCACTCGTGCTCGGATGTCATCGGTCATGGCTCGCTGCGCAGCGACTGAGCGTTTGATGCTGCGGCGCGCGATCTCTATCAATTCGACTCGGAGCGCGTGATTCGCGCGAATCGGGCCACGTGGCGCGTCGTCTGCTGGACATTTTGTTGCGCCGCAGCGCCCCGGCGATACTCATGCCCCGACGTTCGTCGGTGGCTCCTCGGGTCCGCCTGAGATTCAGACAGGCTCAAGCAGTTGAATGCACCCCGCCTGCGCCGATCTCAACACAGGCGAGACGCTCAATCGTAACGCCCGAAATCGTGCACGGCCCGGAACATCGCGAATACATTTTCGTTCTTCGCCTCTTCAGGAATACCAGTGGCGGCGTCGAGCATGAAGCCCCCGCCCTTGCCGACCACTTCGATCAGCTTGCGGCAGTAGTCGCGCACTTCCTGCACCGAACCGGCGATCAGCATCGAAGCGGGCACGTTGCCGCGCAGACAGGTGATATCCCCGAGCACCGCCTTGGCGCGGAACAGGTCGCTGCGCTCGAACCAGTAGATGCACTTTGCCCTCGGAACGTCGGCGATAGTCTCGAAGCGCGAGCCGCATTGCCCCTCCCAGAATACGAGCGGGGTTAGCCCCGCGGCGATTAGGCCGAGCATCACCTTGCGCAACTGCGGCCAATAAAAAGTTTTGAAGTGATCCAGCGACATGAAATTGTCGGTGCCCCAGTGCAGCGGCATGAACACCAGCTTGCAGGGGCTCCCCGCCGCCCGCTGGACCGCATCGCGAATGAGCATGGGGATAATGCGCTCCATCGCTTCGAGAAGCTTTTCGGGGCGCCTGCGCAGATCGAGCATGATGCCCTTCGATCCGCGCAGGTAATCGCCCAGGTAATCGTAGGGCGCAACCGTGGACGCGTGGCGGCCCAGCGGAAATCCCAAGTCGATGAGTTCCTGCTGGAAGGTGGCCGCGCGATCGAGCATCCGATTAGCCTCGCGCCCCGCTTCGGCGATGCGTTCCAGCGCCGCCGCTGTTTCAGGTTCGCCGAAGTAACGCACGTAAAAGGGCACACGCACCGAGGTGCGCCCGGCGAGCTGCGGCAGCTTCGCGAGCGGCGCGTAGGCTTCGCACACGCGCGGCAGGTAGCGCGTGAATAGAAACCAGCTCGGGTCCTCGATGAAGTCGCCGTACTCCTCGGCACTCATGTGTTCGCCGTCGATGTACTGGTAGGGGCGATTGTCGGGCAGCCCGTGGCCGGGCCACTGCATCGAGCGGTAGTCGAGTATTTCGAGAGTCGGTCCGAGCGCCGTTGCCTCATACGGAGAATTCACCGAGTCGGGCTGCAGATCGAGCACCGTGCGCCGGGTCGCGGCAGCCAACGCTTCGTAGTCGTACATCGCGGTCCGGTTTGAAATGCCCGCGTAGCGCGCGTGCCAGAACGGGCTGGAGTACGAAATCGGTACGCGGTCGGGGATCTTGAGCGCCTCGACGTCAGCGAGCCGCCGCTCCCTTGCGGCGTAGGCCTGCTTCGCCTGCTCGGCCGACGGGGCTGAAAGCATCGTCGCGTCATTTTTCATGGAATGCATTCCCTATGCAGGCTCGCCAATATTAGCCCATCTTTATACATGATTCGCCCAAAGACGCAGGAAACTACGCGTGCTACCGGATTCCATCGCCCCCCGCTTCTGGGCATCGGATCGCAAAAGTGGGCGATGGGCACCAGCCCACACTGCAACGGCGATCCCGCAATGCTTGATGCAGATCAAGCACCGGCAGGTCCGATTGTTTGTAATGCCAACATTTGGCCCAATGACAAGTTCACGCCCGCAAGGGCGACGGGCCAGGAGGATCCCCGCACCATATGACTGAGCCGATCGCCGCTACTGCGGCCGGGACCACTGCGGTCCGGGGATCAGCGCGCGCGCGTGCGGCGTGCCGAAGTCCCGGATGAAGAGCGTCCGACTTTGGTCGGTTCGGCACGCAGGAGCGATCGGGCGTCTGCACGCCCTGTTCATACGCGTCGCACCGCGATTACGCCGCAGCGTCGCGTGGGTGGGTCCGCAGCGCGTCGAGCGACTGGTCGCCCCTGCGGAGCGGGCGATCAAGGGGCTGTTATTCGATTGCCATATGTGCGGCTGCTGCACCCTGTCATCGACGGGCATGGCGTGCCCGATGAACTGCCCGAAGCGGCACCGCAACGGCCCTTGTGGCGGCGTCGCGGCAGACGGCAGTTGCGAAATTGACCCAGGCATGCGCTGCGTATGGCTGGAGGCGCTGGACGGATCCAAACGCCTTGCCGACGCTACCAAATTCGCACAGATACAAGCGCCGGCGGATGAAAATCTAACTGGCTCGTCGGCCTGGGTACGCACCATCCTGAGCGGGAATGTCATCGTTGAAGAGTCGACGAACACGAACAACCCGCCCGCCGAGCGCGTGCCAGGCGCACTGGAACAGGCATGCAAATCGGGACGATTCGTGGTCACCGCGGAACTCTCGCCCCCGGACTCAGCCGATCCGCAGGACCAGTTGCGCCGGGCAACGGCATTTCGTGACATGGTCGACGCGGTCAACGTCACCGACGGCGCCGGAGCGAACTGCCATATGTCGAGCCTCGCCGCATCGAGCCTGCTCACAGCCGCCGGATTCGATTCGGTATTTCAGCTCGCGTGCCGCGACCGAAATCGAATCGCCATGCAGGGCGACATTCTCGGCGCGGCGGCACTGGGCGTGCGCAACCTGCTCGCGGTGACCGGCGATGGCGTGGCCAGCGGTGATCATCCGCAGGCGCGCCCGGTATTCGACCTGGACTCGGTGTCGTTGTTGCGCATCGCCCGCGGCATGCGCGACCGTGGCGAATTCGCCTCCGGCCGCCGCTTGAGCGTCCGCCCCGACCTGTTTCTCGGTGCGACCATTAATCCGTTCGCACCTCCGTTCGAGGAGCGCATCATCAACTTCGCAAAGAAGATCGCCGCCGGCGCGCAATTCGTGCAAACCCAGTATTGTTTCGATCTCGCAATGTTCGAAACCTTCATGCGTGAAGTCAGATCGCGTGGATTGAACCAGCGCTGCCACATATTGGCCGGAGTGGGACCTTTACCTTCCTTGCGCACGGCGCGCTGGATGCGCGCCCATGTTCCCGGCGTGCACATTCCCGAGCAAGTCCTGCACCGGCTGGAGCAGGCGGCGGATCAGAAACGCGAAGGTGTCAGAATCTGCGTGGAGTTGATCCGCGCCTTGCGTGGGATCGAAGGAATCGCAGGTGTGCATATCATGGCGCACCGAAACGAGCATCTGGTGCCGGATATCCTGCGCGAATCGGGATTGACCGAGGAGCGCGGCGAATCGTCGGCGCAGCGCGACGCGACTTGAACGAGGCGCGCAATCCATATCGAAAACGGCAGCCGCGATTCGAGCAGGACAGGACATTTTCGACGACAATGTAATGGCTTGAAACCCTTGCAGAATCAAGGAGCATGCAAATGGGTGAACGAAACTTCGTGATTGACATGCAGCATCACTACATACCGCCGCAGGCACTTCAATATGTTGGCAGAACTCCCGAATTCGATTTTTCGAAAAGCATTAACCGATTTCGCAATGCTTCAAGCAAGATTTCGGATATCGAAGCGGACATCGCCTACCTGGACGCCGCCGGCATCGACATGGCGGTCCTCAGCACCGGATCGTTCAGTGCCAACGGCATCAATTTCTGCCGAGCGTGCAATGACGGTTACGCGGCGGCCCTCAGGCGTTATCCCAAGCGCTACATCGGCATGATCCACGTCTATCCGCTCGGCGATCCGAAGCGTAATCGCGATGAAATCAAGCGCTGCGTCGAAGAACTGGGCCTGACGGGTCTGACGCTCGCGTCCTCTTACGGCGACACCAATGTCGATTCGCGATTGCTCGACCCCATCTACGAAAGCGCGCTTGAATACGATATGCCGATATTCGTTCACCCGACGGTGCGAACCGACCTGTGGGGCGGAGACCGCTATGACATGTTCGCCACCGTGTCGCGCGAATACGATATCGTCAAGTCCTTTGTAGAGATCTTTTATGGCGTGCTCCCGCGGTATCCGGGCCTGAGAATCATCGTGGCCCATTTCGGTGGCGGCCTCACGGCGCTCAAAGGCAGGTTGCTCGCCTGGCATCAGCCTGAGAACATTCCGATTCCGGAACTGAGCAGAAAACGCGGCCTCGCAGTAGAGGAAGCCCGGGAACTGGGCCTTTATCAGGATTTTGAGGAACGCCTGGCAAATTGTCTGTTCGACTCTGCGGGTTACGGTGGCTGGCTGCCCGTCATAAAGTCTTCGTTCGAGGCCCTGGGTCCGGACCATGTATGCTTCGCAACCGACTACCCCTATGAGATGGAAAAGATTCCTCACGTGAGAAAGATGCTGTCGGATATAGAAGGCCTGGGAGTAAGTGCAGAAGACAAGAAGAAGTTCTTCGGGGAAAACGTCAAGAAAGCGTTTCGCCTCTGATCGCCACGGGCACTCGCGGCGGATGGCTGCCTGGAATATGCTGTTCTTGCGCGAACCGGTCTTTGCGAGACAATTTCTAATGAGGTAGATGATGATTGAAAACGAAAAAGAACTGATCGAGGCGATCGCCGAAATGCGCGAAGAGGAGGCATTCGCTCTCGCAAAAGGGATGCTCGACCGGGGCGAGGATCCGGTGCGTGTGCTGGAGCTGTGCCGCGAGGCCATGGACATTGTCGGCAAGCGCTTCGAAAAACAGGAGTACTTTCTTCCCGAACTGGTGCTTGCCGGCGAGATGCTCGAGAACATCGGTGCCATTGCCAAACCGCTGATTCAGGAAAAATCCGGTGGCGCGTCCAATAAGCTTGGGCGCGTCCTCATCGGTACCGTACACGGTGACCTGCATGACATTGGCAAGAACATTGTCACCTTCATGCTCGATATCAACGGTTTCGAGGTAAAAGACATAGGCATCGACGTGCCGGTGGCGAAGTTCGTGGAGGAAATCCAGGACTTCAAGCCGGCGGTCGTCGGCCTGAGCGGCTTTCTTACACTCGCATTCGACTCGATGAAAGAAACCGTGCAGGCGATCGAGGCGGCAGGACTGCGCGATCAAATGAAGATCATGATAGGCGGCGGACAAGTCGACGAAGCGGTACGCACCTATACGGGCGCCGATGCATACGGGATCAATGCCGTAGCGGCGGTGACGCTTTGCCGGGAATGGATTGCGGCCTGATTACGGCGTGCACGGATCCATAGGTGAACCCTGAGGGCGAGCCGGCCATGCCCGCGAGCAGTGGTGCGATAGCCTACTCGGAGCGCATGAAGCGAGTCATGGATGCGGTGCAGCTGAGGCAGCCGGACCGCGTTCCAGTTGCGTTTTTCAGCATGTTCTGGCTCGCACGCTATGGCGGCATCAGCTATCGCGAAGCCATGTACGACTACGCGCGGCTGTCCGAAATTGCCCGACGAGCCCTCCTCGAACTGCAGCCGGATATGTACGCGCTGCCGCATCTATTGACGGCTGTTGGCCCGGCGATGGAGACGTTGGGATACAAACAGCTCGAGTGGCCGGGCCACGGTACCGCGCAGGATGTGTCCTACCAGTACGTCGATCGCGAATACATGAAGGCCGAAGAATTCGACGAATACCTGCTTGACCCGACCGGTTTCTACTTGCACACCTATCTGCCCCGCATTGGAGCGGCCTTTGAGGGCATGGAGAAGCTCCCCATGTTCCCGGGGCTGTATTATTTGCGTCTGGTCATTGCGTCACGCCAATTCGCATTTCCAGAGGTCCAGCGCGCGCTCGATCACCTGCGGCAAGCCGGCGACGAGGCAATGCGACTCGTCGAACACGCCGACCGGTTCGCGGACGAAATGGCGGAGCTTGGATTTCCTCTCACGAATGGTGCCACCGCTCCCGCACCATTTGATTTCTTCGCCGACTACTTTCGCGGCTCCAAAGGCATCATGCTCGACATGTATCGCCGTAAGGACAAGCTGCTGGCGGCGATTGAACGCGCCGCGATCTTCATCACGCGGCAGGCCATAAAGACATGCAAGGCGAGTTCGAGCAAGATCGTGTTCATTCCGCTGCACTGGGCCTTCGACGGCTTCATGTCGCTCGCCCAGTTCAAACAGTTTTTTTGGCCTTCGCTGCGAAAGCTAATATTCGATCTCATCGATGCCGGACTTGTCCCGATGCCGCTCTGGGAAGGCGACTGCACCTCTCGCCTGGAGACCATCGCCGACATTCCGAGCGGCAAGGCGATCTACTGGATCGAGCGGACCGACCTGATCCGCGCAAAGGAAGTTCTCGGCAACGTCGTTTGCCTTCGAGGCAACGTACCGGCCTCGATGCTCACCACCGGTACGCCGGACGAGGTTGATGCATTCTGCCGCCGCCTGATCGAAACGGTCGGCAAAGGCGGCGGTCTGATTCTCGACTGTGGCATCGGCATTCCGGACGAATCCAAGCCGGCGAATGTCAGAGCCATGTTCGAATCCGCGCGAAAGTACACTCCGTAATGCCGACTGTCAGCCATCTCGCTCTGTCACGAATGCTGCGCACATTGCCCGCGCACAGCGGCGCTTCCCACGCCCAGGCACGACACCGCGGAGAAGCCCTTGCCATCATCGCGCGCGAGCCGTTGACCGCACCGCGGTTCGATTACCGTATCCATCGGGCAAAGGTTACCGACAACGGATGGCTCAGCGCAGGGGAAACGACCCTTTATGCTCCGCGATTTCTGGTCGAACCCGGTGAACTCGTTGCAGTCGCGGCTACAGTGTGCACACTGGGCACGGCGCTCCAGGAGCGAATATCAGAGCTGTTCGCAACGCGCAGGCGTTCGCTTGCTCTGGCGCTCGACGCGGTCTCCAACGAACTTCTGTTCAGGCTCGCCGACCGAGCCACTGCGGCGGTGCGGCGCGCGGCTCGCAGCATGGACCTTGAGGCCGGCCTGGAGATCAGTCCAGGCGACGAAGGACTGCCGCTGGACCAGCAGGCCGCCGTGCTGACCCTGACCGGTTCCAGCGAGCACGGCTTGACCGTTAGCGATACCGGGATGCTGGCGCCGGTGAAATCGCTGTCCGTGCTCGTCGCATTGGGACGCAACCTGCGCCAACGGTCTGCGGCGACGCGCTGCGACGCCTGCCCTTCCCGGGTTCGATGCGCGAGGAAATGAGATCGCCCTCGCCATGGTTCGAAGTCCGGTTCGACAACCTGGACCGCGAGGCACGGTGCATAGAGGGTGAAACGATATTCCAAAGCGCGCGGCGCGCCGGAGTCCGAATCGTCGGCGCCTGCGGCGGGCGCGGCGTCTGCGGTACCTGCATCGTGCGTGTCGTTTCGGGCGATGTCGCGGTACAGACGGCCACCGCTGGCCCTGCCGCGTCCCGAACCAAGGAGTGGGTGCGTGCATGTCTCACCCGCCCTTCGAGCGACTGCATGGTGGAGATTGCGGCGCGATCAATCGCCCAGGTCGTGCGAGCGGAAGTCGGCGGAGAGGAAATCGTGATCGCCCCGGATTCCGCTGTCCGGGGTCACGAGGTAGTCCTTACGCCGGCAGTGCTGGGACACGACGCAAGCGGCAGCAGCGCGGACGCGGACCGCGTCGTAGCCGCACTGCGCAGCGCGGGTGTTACGCGCCTCGATCTGTTCGCGCTGCGCGAACTGCCCGGAATGCTGCGCGAGGCTGGCTGGCGCCTGCAGGCGATGATCAGGGGCGACGAAGTGATCGACGTGCGCCGCGCCGACGGACGCAACCTGGGTCTCGCGGTGGATCTCGGCACGACCAACTGCGCCGGATTTCTTGCCGATCTGGACACCGGAAGGCGGCTTGCCAGCCTCGGTATCGAGAATCCGCAGACCGGCTACGGTGCCGATCTTGTGAGCCGAGTCAATTACGCGATTCGCTCGCCCGCCGGGGCAAGTGAACTGCAATCGGCCGCCGTGGCGGCAATCGTCGGCCTGGCGCGTGATCTGTGCGAAGCCGTGTCGGCCACCCCTGCGGACATACTCGAGATCGCCGTGTGCGGAAACACCGCAATGCATCATCTGCTGCTCGGACTCCCGGTTTCGCAGCTGGGCCGTGCACCCTTCGTCCCCGCGATTTGCGAATCGATCGACATCAAAGCGCGCGACCTGGGCTTGGCTGCCGCGCCGGGCGCTTACGTGCACCTGCTGCCCAACGTGGGCGGCTACGTCGGCGGCGATCATGTCGCGACGCTACTTGCCACGGAGAATCGCTGGTCCACGGCCACCACCATCGTGATGGACATTGGTACCAACACGGAGATCTCTCTGGTTTGCGGGGATAGCATCACGACGGTTTCGTGCCCGTCTGGCCCGGCGCTAGAGGGCGGACACATCGGAGCAGGCATGCGTGCCGCAGAAGGTGCAATCGAACGTGTGCGCGTCAGCGACGGCGGCATGGCGATCGAAGTCATAGGAGGTGATGAGCAAGCGGTGGGCATTTGCGGCTCAGGCGTCGTGGACACTCTGGCCGCGATGGTCGAACTTGGAATCGTGAACCGGCGCGGGAGAATACTGACGAATCACGCCGCAGTCGAGGTACGTGGCGACGATCGCGAAGTCGTGCTAGCCCCGGGCGTGGCCGTTACCCAGAACGACGTGCGGGCGGTGCAACTCGCCAAAGCAGCAATACGCGCCGGTATCGACTGCCTGCTGCGCCAGGCAGGCCTGAAGGACGATGCCATAGAGCGCGTGGTGATTGCCGGCGCATTCGGCACCTACATCGGACTGGAAAGCGCGCTAAAGATCGGATTGCTCCCGGCCCTGCCGATCGAGCGCATCGATCAGGTCGGCAACGCTGCAGGCGTCGGCGTACGCATGGTCCTTTCGTCGGCCGCGCTGCGCGATCGTGCACGGAGCCTCGCCGAGCGCTGCCGATATCTCGAACTCGGGTCCCTGCCCGACTTCCAGCGAATCTTTATGAGGAGAATAGGCTTTGACTGAATCAAGCGCATCGAAGGCGAACGCGCCGCTGTTCACTGTCATCGGGGACCGGATCAATCCCGGGTTCAAGAGCACCAAGGCGTTGCTGGAGAGCGGCGACATGGCCGGCATTCAGGCACTGGCGAGACGGCAGGCGGATTCAGGCGCCGCTGCGCTCGACTTCACCGTTGGCCCCCGCGCCAAAGACGACCCCGATTTCCTCGTCGAAGTCATCCGAGCAGTTCAGGAAGCGGTGAGTGTGCCACTGTGCTTCGATTACCCCGAACATGAAGTCCAGAAGGTCTGCCTCGAGACCTACAGTCCGGACCAAGCCGGCGGCGCCAAGCCGATCATCAATTCCATGGCCGAGACCCGCTGGCACATGGTTGATCTTCTCAAAATCCGTCCCTGCCGGGTGATGCTCATGGCTTCGGAGCGACTGGAGGACGGGATCGGGAAACCCAACAAGACCGCCGCCGAGATCGCCGGCACCGCGAAGCGCGCCGCGCTGCGCCTGGTGCGCGAACATGCCCTGACGCCGGACGACATCATCGTCGACGTGTCGATAAGCGCGCTGATCGCCGATACGGTGGGCCTGAACCGCGAAGCGCTTGCCGCGATCGGGCTCATCGGTTCGGATCCGGAACTCTCGGGCATACATATCTCCGGTGGCCTGAGTAACATCGCCCAGCAGCTACCACCCAAAGCAGCCGACGGTTCCGATTTGAAGCTTCAGCTGGAATGCGCGTTCCTGACGCTCGCAAGGCCGCTCGGTATGGACACCGTGCTCGCAACGCCCTGGCGCGGGTTCCAGACGCTGCCCGAGGACAACTACGTGCTCGGCGTATTCAAGCAGGTCTTGCAGGCATCCGGCACGGACGTGCTGCGCCAAGTCAGGAAGCTCTACCGCAAGTAGACGGCCGCATAAGATGCCACGCCATGGCGCGAGGCTAGCGCTGAAGTTCCGGGCGGTTGCGGTAATCCTCCAGCGCTTCCGGATTGGCGAGCGCGTCGAGATTCTTCACCGGCTCGCCGTGTACGATGCTCCGCACCGCTAGTTCCACGATCTTGTTGCTCTTGGTGCGCGGAATGTCCCTCACTTGAACAATTATTGCCGGCACGTGCCGTGGCGTCGTGTTGGCCCGGATCTGTTGCTTGATCCTGGATTCCAAACCGGCATCGAGCACGAGTCCCTCGCGCAGCTTGACGAACAGCACTACACGTACTCCTGCGAGCGGTCCTGGCGGCCAGTTCTGTCCGATTACCAGCGACTCGACCACCTCGTCGAGTTGCTCGACCTGTCGGTAGATCTCCGCGGTGCCGATTCGCACGCCACCCGGGTTGAGGGTCGCGTCAGATCGCCCATAAATGACCATACCACCGTGCTCGGTGATCTCGCACCAGTCGCCGTGGCGCCATATGCCGGGGAAATGCTCGAAGTAGGCGGCGCGGTACTTCCTGTCATCGTGGTCGTTCCAAAAGCCGATGGGCATCGACGGGAACGAATTCGTGCAGACCAGTTCCCCCTTGCCGCTTGCCAACGCTGCGCCCGTGTCGTCGAACACCTCTACGCGCATTCCCAACCCGCGCGACTGAATCTCGCCTCGCCACACCGGCAGGATCGGATTTCCCAGTGCGAAGCAGGATACGATGTCGGTGCCGCCGGAAATCGAGGACAGGCACAGGTCCTTCTTCACGCAACGATAAACGTAGTCGAAGCTCTCGGGGACAAGCGGCGATCCGGTCGAAAGTATGGTGCGCAGACTCTTCAAGCGATGGGTGCGCATCGGGGCGAGCCCGGTCTTCGCGCACGCATCGATGAATTTGGCCGACGTGCCGAAATGCGTCATACCCTCGACGTCCGCATAATCGAACACGACGGCGCCGCGGCGCAGCAGCGGCGAACCGTCGTACAGCAATAGGGTCGCTCCCGACGCGAGGCCGCTGACCAGCCAATTCCACATCATCCAACCCAGGGTCGTGAAATAGAACAGCCGGTCGCCCGGCTTGACATCGCAATGGAGCTGGTGCTCCTTGAGATGCTGCAGCAGCGTTCCGCCTGCGCCGTGCACGATGCACTTGGGCGCTCCCGTCGTACCAGAGGAGTAGAGTATGTACAGGGGATGGTTGAACGGAAGCTGGTCAAACCGAATCGCTCCCGCTTCATTGCCGGCCGTGAACTCTTCGAGCCGTTGCGCGCCGCGGATTGCCGAGACGTCAGGCCGCTCCGCGAGCTGAGGCACTACCACCACGCGGCGCAGGCTCGGCAACCCGGCCGTGATTTCCCGCGTCTTGCCCAGCGTATCCGCGGCCTTGCCGTTATACCAGTAACCGTCGGCGGCAAACAGCACGGTCGGTTCGATTTGTCCGAAGCGGTCGAGCACGCCCTGAACACCGAAATCGGGCGAACAGGAAGACCAGATCGCGCCGATACTGGCCGCAGCCAGCATCGCCATGACCGCCTCGGGCAAGTTCGGAAGATAGCCGACCACGCGGTCACCGCGCTTGACTCCGCAAGCGCGCAGGGCCTTGGCGATTCGGGAAACCTGCGCGTACAGCTCCGCATGGGTCACCCGGCGCTTTTGAGAATCTTCGCACCAGAACACGAGCGCAACCGAGTCATCGCGCCGCCGCAGCAGATTTTCCGCGAAATTGAGCTTCGCGTCGGGAAACCAGCGCGCGCCCGGCATCTTTTCGCGGTCCGCCACCGCTCTCGTGCCGCGGTCGCTCGCGATCACGCCGCAGAAACTCCACACCGATTGCCAGAACTGTTCCGGCTGCTTGATACTCCAGCGGTAGAAATCCGGATAGTTGTTGAGCCCCAAATTCCAGCGCCTGATAGCGTCACGCGCAAACTGCGTGATGTTCGCCTGCTCAATCCGCTGTTGGTCCGGAACCCAAAGGGGTCTTGACTCAGTCATTCGTCGCTTCCTTCGAATCAATCCTCGAACAGGCTACTCAGCTGCCGCGGCAGTGGCGCCGACTTTCCCTTCGGATAGTCGACCCAGACGAGTTTGGCGCTGCCCTGTGCATAGATGATTTCGGGATCATAGCTTGGGCGCATCTCCACCCAGGTTTCCACCGACGAGCGCCCCGCTTGGCCCGCGTACGTCTTGGTTTCGACGTTGCCCGGATAGGTCAACTGCTTCAGAAACGTGCAACTCGCGGTGATGACCGACGGTCCTTCGCCTGTTGCGGAGCCCCGCAATCCTAGTCCGTAGAGCCAGGAAATGCGCGCCTGCTCCATATATCGGAAGTAGACGGTGTTGTTGACGTGGCCCCAAGCATCCATGTCACCCCAGCGGATCGGCATGATCTCCGTGTGCACCAGCTTTCTCTTCGTCTCCATCGCGCATTCTGGCCCGGCAATCAGTGAGGGATTATAATTTCAAACCCTTCCATGAACGTTCGAACCACGCAGCGGCGCCCTGCGGCGGCGCCCGTGGTTCGCGTGTCGTGGCAACCGACGGAGGTGTCGTGGAACGCGAATCCATGCAGTATGACGTGGTTATCGTCGGCGGTGGACCCGCCGGCCTTGCGGCCGGCATACGCCTGAAGCAACTCGCCGCGGAAAAGCAGGCGGAATTGAGTGTTTGCGTACTCGAAAAGGGCTCTGAGGTCGGGGCACATATCCTGTCAGGCGCTGTCCTGGACCCGCGTACGCTGAACGAACTGCTTCCCGACTGGAAGGCCCAGGGCGCGCCGATCAGGACCCCGGTAATCGAAGACCGGTTCCTGATGCTGACCCAGACCGGTTCCTACAAGACACCCGAAGCACTGCTGCCCGCGTGCTTCAAGAACCACGGCAACTATGTCATCAGCCTGGGAGCTGTTTGCCGCTGGCTGGGACAGAAGGCAGAGGAAATGGGTGTGGAAATCTATCCAGGATTTGCCGCGGCCGAGCTGCTGTTCAACGACGATGGCAGTGTCAAGGGCGTCGCCACAGGCGACATGGGTCTCGGACGCGACGGCAAACCGACCGCCAACCACCAGGTCGGCATGGAACTCCACGGCAAGTACACCTTGTTCGCCGAAGGCTGCCGCGGACATCTGGGGCGCCAACTTCAGGATCGGTTCAGCCTTCGTGAAGGTGTTGATCCCCAGGTCTACGGCATTGGCATAAAGGAGTTGTGGGAACTTGATCCGTCCAAACACACTCCGGGACTGGTAGTGCATACGGCGGGTTGGCCACTAGATCCGAACACCTATGGCGGCTCGTTCATGTATCACATGGAAGATAACTTGGCCTCGGTCGGATACGTCGTTGGGCTGGCATACACCAATCCCTACCTAAGTCCATTCGAGGAGTTCCAGCGTTACAAGACCCATCCGGTCATCCGGCCGTTTTTTGAAGGGGGCAAGCGGGTCTCCTATGGCGCACGAGCGATTGCGGCAGGCGGCATCATGGCGCTGCCGAAGCTCGTCTTCCGCGGCGGCTGTCTGATAGGCGATGACGCCGGTTTCTTGAATGCATCGCGCATCAAGGGAATCCACACGGGGCTCAAATCCGGCATGCTCGCTGCCGAAGCCGCGTTCGAGGCCTTGCAGGCGAGCCGCGAGGGCGATGAGCTGGTGCGCTACCCCGAGGCATTCAAGGAATCCTGGATGTTCGAGGAACTGTGGCAGGCGCGCAATTTCAAGCAATGGATGGCCAAGGGGCTTTACCTGGGATCGATGATGGTGGGCATCGAACAGTTCCTTCTCAGAGGCAAGTTTCCATGGACGTTGCATCACAAGCACACCGATCACGAGATGCTCAAACCGGCATCGGAAAGCGCGCCCATCGCTTATCCGAAACCGGACGGAATACTCACGTTCGACCGGTTGTCTTCGGTCTTTCTTTCGAACACCGCCCACGAAGAGGACCAACCGTGCCACCTGACCCTCAAGGATGCTTCGGTTCCGGTCGGCGTGAACCTCGCACGTTATGCGGGTCCCGAGGCACGGTACTGCCCAGCGGGAGTCTACGAGTTCGTCAAGCAAACCGATGACGAGGGCAACGAGACCGACCGTCTGCAGATCAATGCGTCGAACTGCGTTCACTGCAAGACCTGCGATATCAAGGATCCAATGCAGAACATCGTGTGGGTAACGCCGCAGGGCGGCGAAGGCCCGAATTATCCAAACATGTGAGCGCGGCTTGCATACGGCGACCGCCAAAGCAAGCGCGTTCGTCCCGCACGACATCGCGCGCCCGATAGCGGGTGCGGCCGCCGGGCCGCTGGCAGGTCTCACGTTCGCGGTCAAGGACATGTATGACATCGCCGGCGAGCGAACCGGCGGCGGCAGTCCGCGCTGGCTCGAGACGCATCCACCGGCTGAAAAGAACGCCCTGGCGGTGCAGCGACTGCTCTCTGCCGGCGCCACTCTGATCGGGAAAACCATCTGTGACGAATTCTTCTTCAGTCTCACCGGCAGCAGCGCGCACTACGGTGCGCCAATAAATCCACGCGCACCGGGTCGCCTTCCCGGCGGGTCGTCGGCAGGTTCTGCAGCGGCGACCGCCGCGGGAGCCTGCGATTTCGCGCTTGGCAGCGACACCGGTGGCTCGGTGCGCATACCAGCTGCACTGTGCGGCATATACGGCGTACGCCCAACGCACGGCCGGGTCGACATGCGGGGCGCGATGCCGATGTCGCCCACGTTCGACGTTGCCGGCTGGTTTGCACAGGGGCCGGGGCTGCTGCGCAACGTTGGTGCAGCGCTTCTTGGCGGAACCGGCAGAAAGGCGAAGATCGACCGCTTAATCATGGCCGGCGACGCGCTCGCACAGGCCGACGCCGAAATTGGGCCACTGCTACGCTCGTTCCTGCAGCGCGCCTCCGACCTTCTCCCGGCGCCGCAGCCACTGGCGATCGCGCCGGAAGGATTCGACACTTGGCGCGATTGCTTCCGAGTGATACAAGGTTATGAAGTCTGGCAACACTATGGCGAGTTCATCACCGTCCACCGGCCGCAATTCGGCCCGGGAATCCGCGAGCGGATGGCCTATGCGTCGGGCGTGACTCGACCGGAGGTCGATGCGGCTCGTGCCGTACTGATGCACTTGAGGTCGGGGCTGCGGCGTACCATTGAACGCGGCACTGTGGTCTGCCTGCCCACGGCTCCGTGCATGGCACCCGAGATCAACGCGTCGATCGCCACGCTTGATGAGTTTCGCACCCGAGCCATGGCCTTGACCTGCATCGCCGGGATCGGTGGGCTGCCGCAGGTGACGCTGCCGATAGGAACCGTTGCCGGCTGCCCCGTCGGCGCCTCGTTCATTGGCTGGGCGGGCGGTGATGAGGCGCTCCTGGAACTGGTGACCGTGCTCGGGCCACGCTGTGCACCATAGGCAGGATCGGATTTTCTGTCGACGGTATTGGAGGGGAACTCGCACTTGGACACATCTTCGGTCTTCGACCCATCGCTCAGATGTAGCCGCCACAAACCGCCAGCGGGCGTAATGTCACGGCGTCACGGCATCCGACGCGCCTCGGTAACCGGTATGGGAACGTGTTGCCTTAACGACCAGGCTTCATCGATATGAATCAGCGTTCTCTCACCCTCTCATGGGATGACCCCGCCATAGCGAGACGCGAAGGTTCACGCCTGAGCGGCCTGGAGTTTCTGCAGGCGATGATCGACGGACGAATTCCGCGCACGCCGATGGCCGCCCTCCTGGGCTTCCAATTAGTCGAGGTTCGCGAGGGATTCGCGGCGTTTCAGTGCCGACCGGCCGAGCAACATTACAACCCCATCGGCGTGGTGCACGGCGGGCTCGCGTGCACCCTGCTCGATTCGGCGATGGGCTGCTCGGTATACACGACATTGCCGGCAGGCGTCGGCTACACAACCCTGGAGCTCAAGGTCAACCTCGTGCGAGCGCTGACGGTCGATACCGGCATGACGCGGTGCGAGGGACGGATCTTGCACCGGGGCGCGCGTACGGCCACTGCGGAAGGAAGGCTGCTCGATGAAGCTGGCAAGCTGTACGCCCACGCAACGACGACCTGCATACTGTTTCCCGCGGCCGGGAACTGACCGCTGCTTGCCAAGGTGCCCGTCCAGAGAGGCTAGAACTGCTCCTCGGCGAGCGCCATCACTCCGCGTGCGCCGCGTACAACCACGTCCCGCAGGCCGCCTGCCTGCGACAGCACATGATCGGCGTAGAACAATGCCGTTCCGATCTTCGCCTCGTAGAATGCCGCGTCCCCGTCGCCACCCTTACGAATCGCATCGAGCTTCTTACGTGCAACCAGCGCAGCCCGCGCCATTTGCCAGCCGCCGCAGACGATGCCCGTGAGTTTCAGGAACGGCACCGCTCCGGCGTGCACGGCACGGATATCGGCCTTGTAGTTCCCGGTGATCCATTCGGCGCATTCGGCCAGAGCCGACGTTCCACGCCCCAGAGACTCTCCAATCGCGGTCAGTGCCGAGTTGCCCGCCTGAGCCAGTTCGGTTTCAACCGCGCGTATCGTCCCAATCACAACCTTCGCAGTCACGCCTCCTTCGCGCGCAAGCTTGCGGCCTACCAGGTCGTTGGCCTGAATACCGGTTGTACCCTCATAGATGGTGGCGATGCGTGCATCGCGCAGATATTGCGCGGCACCTGTTTCCTCGATGAAGCCCATTCCGCCGTGGACCTGGATCCCGATCGATGCCATTTCGATGCCGGTTTCGGTGTTCCATCCCTTCACCACGGGAATCATGAAGTCGACGAAGGCCTGATGTCGCCTACGCTCGTCGCGGTCGGGGTGAAGACGCGCAATGTCCATCGATGCCGCGACGACGTACTGCAGCGCACGCATCGCCTCGGTATGGGCCTTCATGCTCATCAACATGCGACGCACGTCGGGGTGTCGGATTATGGGCACCGATTTGTCGCTGCCGGCAACGTCGCGGCTCTGGATACGCTCCTTGGCGTAGGCGAGCGCCCGTTGGTAGGCTCGCTCGGAAATCGCCACGCCTTCCAAACCGACGGCGAACCGCGCGGCGTTCATCATGATGAACATGTACTCCAGGCCACGGTTCTCCTCGCCCACCAGGTAACCGACCGCACCATCCTTTTCGCCGAACAGCATCACTGCGGTCGGACTGGCGTGGATTCCCATCTTGTGTTCGATCGAGGCGCATTGCACATCATTGCGCTTGCCAAGACTGCCGTCTTTGTTGACGATGAACTTTGGCACAATGAACAGCGATATGCCCTTGACGCCCTCAGGTGCCTCGGGAGTTCGCGCGAGCACCAGATGGATGATGTTCTCTGCGAGATCGTGTTCGCCGTAGGTGATGAAGATCTTCTGACCGAACAGTCGATAGTGGGACCCGAACTCCGGATCAGTCGCCGGAACCGCCCTCGTTTTGATCAGAGCGAGATCGCTGCCCGCCTGCGGTTCGGTGAGATTCATGGTACCGGTCCAGGCGCCCTCGACCATTTTCGGCAGGAACATGCGTTTGATCTCTTCGGCACCGCGCAATAACAGCGCCTCGATCGCCCCGCCCGTGAGCAGCGGACACAACGCGAATGACATGTTCGCCGACTTGCACATCTCGGTCACCGGGGTGGATACGATCCTGGGCAGTCCCTGCCCGCCAAACTCGGCCGGAAACTGTAACGCGTTCCATCCCCCCTGGATGAATTGCAGGTAGGCTTCCTTGAACCCTGCAGGCGTCGTTACCTTGCCATTGTCAAAGGACGAGCCTTCCCTGTCTCCCGGCTGATTGAGCGGCGCCAAGACCTCGCTGGAGAATCGGCCACACTCCTCGAGGATCTGGGTCACCAGATCGCTGGTCGTTTCCTCGCAACCGGGGAGCCGCGATATGCTGTCCATCCCGACGAGTTCGTCGATGACGAACGTCATGTCGCGTATCGGCGCCGTGTAGTCGGGCACGGTTTGCTCCAGAAGCAATAGCGGCTGCGACTCGGACTTCCGCCGTCAGCCGAGTTCCTTTTCCAGTTCCGGCACGATCTGGAACAAATCTCCGACGATGCCGTAATCAGCGACCTGAAAGATCGGCGCCTCTTCATCCTTGTTGATAGCGACTATGACGCGGCTGTCCTGCATGCCCGCCAGATGCTGGATCGCGCCCGAAATGCCGACCGCGATGTACAGTTCCGGTGCCACTACCTTTCCCGTCTGCCCGACCTGAAGATCGTTCGATACGAATCCGGCGTCGACCGCCGCACGCGACGCTCCCAACGCCGCGCCGAGCTTGTCGGCAACCGGTTCCAGTATCTTGAATTTCTCACTGGATCCCATGCCTCGCCCGCCCGAAATGACGATGCGCGCCGCCGCCAATTCAGGCCGATCGGATTTGACGATTTCACGGCCGACCAAGGTCGACAGCCCTGCATCGGCGCCTGCCGCCACGCTTTCTACGGCTGCGGATCCACCGGTGAAGGGCACCGCATCGAATCCGGTCGTACGCACTGTGATCACCTTGATCGCATCCTTGGACTGAACCGTGGCCAGAGCGGCACCGGCGTAAATCGGCCGCACAAAGGTATCCGGTGACTTCACGGCAATGATCTCGGAAATCTGTGCCACGTCAAGCAGCGCGGCGATCCGCGGCATCACGTTCTTGCCGTTCGTGGTTGCCGCCGCGAGAATGTGAGTGTGCCCCGCCGCCAGACCCACCACCAAGGCGGCCACGTTTTCCGCAAGCTGTCCGCCGTAAAGCGGCGAATCAGCCACCAACACCTTGCTTACGCCGGTTATGGCGGCTGCCGCCTGTCCGGCGGCCGCGCATTCGGAGCCTGCGACAAGAACTGCTATGTCGCCGCCAATCTGGGCGGCAGCGCCCAGCGCATTCAGCGTCGCGGTCTTTATTGACTGGTTGTCGTGTTCAGCGATGACGAGGATGCTCATTGGATCACCTTGGCTTCATTCTTGAGTTTTTCCACCAGCGTCTTGGCATCGGGGACCTTGACTCCGGCCTTGCGCTTGGGGGGTTCCTCGACTTTCAACGTCGCAATGCGCGGCGTGATATCTACGCCCAGCGCATCCGGGGCGAGAACTTCCAGGGGCTTCTTCTTGGCCTTCATGATGTTCGGCAGCGTGACGTAGCGCGGCTCGTTCAGCCGCAGGTCCACCGTGATCGCTGCTGGAAGCTTCAGTGACACAGTTTCCAGGCCGCCGTCAATTTCGCGCGTGACACTCACCTTGTCGCCATCGACTATGACCTTGGAAGCAAATGTGCCCTGCGCCCAGCCCATCAATGCGGCAAACATCTGCCCGGTCTGGTTGCAGTCGTCGTCGATGGCCTGCTTGCCCATCAGGACGATCGTGGGATTCTCCTTCTTGGCCACCGCGCACAGCAGTTTGGCCACCGCCAGCGGCTGCAGTTCGGCGTCGGTTTGAACCAGAACCGCGCGGTCTGCACCGATTGCCAGCGCGGTACGCAGCGTTTCCTGCGAAGCCTGTACGCCACAGGACACCGCGATGATTTCGGTCGCCTTACCGGCCTCCTTCAGGCGCACCGCTTCTTCCAGTGCGATCTCGTCGAATGGATTCATCGACATTTTGACATTGGCGGTTTCAACGCCGGTGCCGTCGGCCTTGACTCGCACCTTGACGTTGTAATCAACCACCCTCTTTACCGGGACCAGGACCTTCACGGCGGCTCTCCAATGCGAAAAAATGCAAATTATAGCGGAACGGTTTCTGCTCCTCGACTGATCCAGATCATGAACAGGCTCGGTTTGCGGCCGTCGCCCGATATAATCGCGCTACGCTTCGAGATCAGAAACCGCCATGTCGCAACCACTGTCACATATCCGCGTGCTTGACCTCACCCGCGTCCTCGCCGGGCCCTGGGCCGCGCAGAATCTCGCCGACCTCGGCGCGGAGGTCATCAAGGTCGAGCGTCCCGGCGGGGGTGACGACACGCGTTCCTGGGGCCCGCCATGGCGGCGCGACGGCGAGGGCAAGGAGATACGCGATTCCGCGTATTTCCTATCGGTCAACCGCGGGAAAAAATCGGTAACGCTGGACATTTCACGCCCCGAAGGGCAGCGCATCGCCCGCGCGCTGGCGGAGAAGTCGGACGTGTTGATCGAAAACTACAAAGTGGGCGCGCTCTCCCGCTACGGTCTGGGCTACGAGGACATCCGTGCGAGTCATCCGGGCATTATCTATTGCTCGGTTACCGGCTACGGACAGGACGGCCCGCTCGCCTCGCGCCCGGGTTACGATTTTGTCTTTCAGGGCATGGGCGGCTTGATGAGCATCACTGGAGAGCGCGACGACCGGCCGGGCGGCGGACCAATGAAGGTCAGCATTGCCGTCACCGATGTGCTGACGGGCATGTACGCGAGCCTGGCCATCACTGCGGCCCTCGCCCACAGACAGTCCAGCGGCGTTGGCCAGCACATCGATATGGCGCTTCTCGACACGATAGTCGCGTTCGGCGCAAACCAGATCCTCAGTTACTGGTGTTCAGACAAAGTGCCTGTGCGCGTCGGCAACGCGCATCCCAATATCGTGCCCTACGAGGCGTTTCCCGCCCGCGACGGCCACATCATTCTGGCTGTCGGAAACGACGCACAGTTTGCCGCGTTCTGCAAAGTCGCCGGACGCCCGGATCTGGCTGCCGATCCACGCTTTCGCGCCAACTCGGACCGCGTAATGAACCGCGCCATCCTGGTGCCAACGGTCAGGGAGATCATGGCGACCCGCACCAAGCAACAATGGACCGATGCACTGGAAGCAGCCGGCGTACCGTGCGGTCCGATCAACAATTACGCCGAGGTGTTCGAGAACGAGCAGGTCCTCCATCGCGGCCTGCGCGTGGACATTCCCCATGCTCTTGGTTCGGTACCCACGGTAGCCAGTCCCATGCGATTTTCCGAGACGCCAGTTGAGTACAAGCTGCCGCCGCCCCGACTCGGCGAGCACACGCGCAAGGTGCTATCGGAGGTGCTCGCAATGAAGGATTCGGAACTGGACGCGCTATCTTCGCAGGGCGTCATCTAGCGCTCGCGCCAAACCGGCTTGCGCTTCGCGATGAACGCGCCGACGCCCTCCCCTGCGTCCTCCCCCAGCATGTTTTCGGTGATCGCGACGCTTGCGATTTGGTAGGCATTCGACAGCCCTGACTCGAGCTGCTGATAGAAGAGTTTCTTTCCTGCGGCGCACACGGCGGGCGGCTTGCCCTTGATGCTGGCGGCCAGCGCCCCGACCTCTGCATCGAGGCGATCTTCCGGCACGACCCTGTTGACCAGGCCCCATGCGAGGGCGGTATGAGCGTCGACAAATTCCCCGGTAAAGAGCATTTCAAACGCGCGTTTGCGGGAGACGTTCCGGGACACGGGAACGCCCGGCGTCGCGCAGAACAGACCGAAATTGATTCCGGAGGTGGCAAATCGCGCGGCCGTCGAGGCGACCGCCAGATCGCAGGCCGCCACCAGCTGGCAACCGGCGGCCGTCGCAATGCCGTGGACGCGTGCTATTACCGGCTGCGGAAGGCTCTGGATCCGCAACATGACCCTCGAACAATGCCCGAACAGTTCACCTATGAATTCCGGCGTGCGGTTGGCCATCATTTCCTTGAGGTCATGTCCGGCGCTGAACGCCGGTCCGCTTGCCGCAAGTACCACAACGCGCACAACGCGATCTGCCGCTGCACGATCAAATGCCGACTCGAGCGCGTCCAGCATGGCGCTGGAAATGGGATTGAATTTCTTCGGCCGGTTAAGGGTAAGCGTCGCGACCCCGCCGCTAACGGCGTAGAGCAGTTCCGGATCGGTTGCAGTGGACTCGTCAGGTTTCATCGCGGGCCGCCTATTCGATGGAAGCTGCCGATTTGGCCTGCTGGCGGAGCACGAATTTCTGTATTTTGCCGGTCGACGTCCTTGGCAGCGGACCGAACACGACCACCTTCGGTACCTTGAAGCGCGCCAGGCCGGCCCTGCAATGCTCGATGATCTCTGCCTCGGTCAGCCCGGCCCCCTCCTTCACCTCGACGAATGCGCAGGGCGTCTCGCCCCACTTCGGATCCGGCATTGCAACCACCGCGGCCGCGAGAACAGCTGCGTGTCTACAGATCACATCCTCGACCTCCAGCGAGGAAATGTTCTCGCCTCCCGAAATGATAACGTCCTTCGAGCGGTCCTTGATCTTTATGTAGCCATCCGACTGCATTACCGCCAGGTCGCCGGAATGGAACCAGCCGCCCGCGAACGCCTCCCGTGTTGCCGCGGGATTCTTCAGGTAGCCTTTCATAGTTATGTTGCCGCGGAACATGATCTCACCCATGGTCTGGCCATCGGAAGGCACCGGTTTCATCGTCTGCGGGTCCATCACGGTGAGCCCTTCCTCGACGAGATAGCGCACGCCCTGCCGCCCGTTGCGTTCCGCACGGTTCACGATATCCAGATCCATCCACTGGGCGTGCTTGGCACACACGGTCGCCGGCCCATACGTCTCGGTCAGCCCATAAACGTGGGTAAGATCGAAACCGATTCTCTCCATGCCCTCGATCATCGCGGCCGGTGGCGCCGCCCCGGCCACCATGGCCGAAACCTTGTGGGTGATACCCTGGCGAAGCTTAGGATCGGCATTCACCAGCGTGCTGTGCACGATCGGTGCCCCGCAATAATGCGTGACGCCGTGTTTCCGTATGAGGCCGAAAATCGCAGCCGCGTCCACTTTACGCAAGCACACGTTGGTGCCGACATTGGCGGCAACCGTCCAAGGGAAACACCAGCCGTTGCAATGGAACATCGGCAGGGTCCACAGATAGACAGCATGCGGCGGCATGCCCCAGGTTAGGATATTGCCCACGGCGTTCAAGTAAGCGCCGCGGTGATGGTAGACCACTCCCTTCGGGTTGCCGGTGGTGCCCGACGTGTAGTTGAGCGAGATGGCATTCCATTCGTCGGCGGGCGGCTGCCAGTCGTAGTCCGGATCACCCTGCGTAAGAAACGCCTCGTAATCGCATTCGCCCAGCCGGCGACCGGGGCCTGAGTATTCCGCGTCGTCAACGTCGATGAGCGTCAGCGCGCCCTTTACGCGTGTCAGCGCCTTCGACACGGTATCCGAAAACTCGCGGTCGACGATCAACACTTTCGCGCCGCCGTGCTCCAGCATGAAAGCGATTGCCTCAGGGTCCAAACGCGTATTCAACGCGTTCAGGACCCCCCCGGCCATGGGGACGCCGAAATGGCAATCAACCATCTCCGGCGTGTTCGACAACATCACTGCTACCGTATCGCCGACACCGATCCCGTTCCTCGCCAGCGCCGAGGCGAGCCGGCGGCTCCGCCCATAGGTCTGCTTCCAGGTGAAGCGACGCGTCCCATGCACTACGGCCAACCGCTGCGGATGCACGTAAGCGGCGCGCTCGATGAAGCCAAGCGGCGTAAGCGCAGCATAGTTGGCCGGGCCGCGATCCAAGTCGACTTCGTAGGGATTCGTTCGTTCGGTAATAGTCATTTTTTCGTCCTATTACGCGCTTGTGTGGCGCCCTTCCCGCAGGTCATGACCCGTCCGCGCCGGCAACGTCTCTCATTGGGTCGCTTGACCCGCGGGAGCGGCATTTCCCTCATCCGCATCCAGACGGCGCCACAGCGACACGCCCCCCATATGCTGTTCGATTCGATCGAGCGTCGTTTCGTGCGCCTCCAATTCGGCGGAGGTGGCGTACAGGACCTTCAACGCCGGCCGCTCGAATCGATCCTCATCACCGGTCCTATCCTTCGCCGGAACCGGTTGATCCAGTTCAATCCCCAGGCTCTCCTGCCCGCGCGTCATCGCCAGGTAGACCTCGGCGAGCAGTTCCGCGTCGAGCAACGCGCCGTGCAACATGCGATGGGCATTCCCAATCTGGTAGCGCTCGCACAACGCATCGAGCGAATTCCGCTTGCCAGGATGCAGTTCCTTGGCAAGTTTGAGCGTGTCGACGATAGCGGCGCAGTGCTGCCCGATCGACGGCAACTCCAGCAGAGCAAGCTCCTTGTCGAGGAATTCGACGTCAAAAGGTGCATTGTGGATGACCAGCTCTGCGCCGCGGACGTAATCTAGAAATTCGGACGCGATCTCACGGAATTTGGGTTTATCCTGAAGAAACTCGTTGGTTATTCCGTGAACCTTCAAGGCTCCCGCCTCACTTTCGCGCTCCGGGTTCACATAACGGTGAAAGTGGTTCCCGCTCAAACGACGATCCATGATCTCGACGCATCCCAGTTCGATGATGCGGTCCCCAAGCTTGGCGTTCAGACCCGTCGTCTCGGTATCCAGTACGATGCGCCTCATTTCACCCCCGCGCCGTTCCCAGTGCAGCCCAACGGACCACCGTGCGCCGACGTCTCCGTGCCCCAATTGAGAGACCGTCGCAATTGCGTACCCTTACATCATCGAGCGACCTGCGCGACACAGGCATCGGAGAGCTCGTCGGCGTATTTGCCAAGATTGTAGACGGCGGACTGGTCGCAGATTGGCTTATATCGGGCTAGCCCAGCGCGCTCTGCACACCTCGGTTGGCAAGCGCGTCAGCACGCTCATTTTCTGCGTGTCCTGCATGGCCCCGCACCCAGTGCCATTCTATCGCGTGCTGCTGCGCGAGCGAGTCGAGTTCGCGCCACAGATCTTCGTTCTTGACGGGTTTCTTGTCCGCTGTGCGCCATCCGCGCCGTTTCCACTGCGTCAGCCATTCGCTGATGCCTTTTTGTACGTACTGAGAATCGGTATAGACCTTTACGTTGCAATGACGCTTGAGCATTCCCAGCGCGCGGATTACCGCCGTAAGTTCCATGCGGTTATTGGTTGTCAGCGCCTCGCCACCGAAAATCTCCTTTTCATGCTTGTCAACACGCAGGATTGCACCCCACCCCCCGGGGCCGGGATTACCCTTGCACGCCCCGTCGGCAAAGACGAGCACGGCCTTATCGGCACTGCGGCTGGCGCTCATAGCTGGGTCGGGCGTGAATGACATTGCCCTTGCGCGCCACCTGCACCAGCGCCGCTTCTTTCACGCGCCGCTCGCGCCAAGACGGCGTGACCAGGCGCATACCCAGCGTACGCTTGACCGCACGCACGACGTAGACACCACCGGCGATCGGCCACCATCTTTCTCCCGCGCGCTCCATAAACGCGAAGCGTTCCAGCCACCTGGCCTGCGAGAAGGGCGGTACGTAGCAGCCGAAACGTCCGCCGTTCAGCTCGAATCCAAGCAGTGCAAGCCAGTCTTTCATGCGCAGCAGGCCGATGAACTTACCGCGCCATGGGTATTCGCCGCCACCACGCCGTACCGCTCGCGTCAGCGCGCTCCTTGCGCCCCATAGCGACAACGGATTGAAGCCCGAAATGACGATCGACCCTTCCGGCATCAATACGCGCGCGGCCTCGCGCAGGATGTGGTGTGCGTGCGGACTGAATTCGAGCACATGAGGCAAGACGACCAGGTCGATGCTCTGCGTAGCCAACGGAAGATTCCACGAATCGGCAATGAGCGAAACACCCGAATCCACTCCGACGCGCGTTTTGAACGCGATGCGGTTCTCGCGCAGAAAATCGACCTTTGCCAATCCCACTTGCACCGCGTTGAAACCGAATACGTCGTCGACTGCGCTATCGAACTGCGCAAGTTCCCAATCAAGCACGCGTCGCCCGCCAGGCGTTTCAAACCAATCGTGTAAGCTCGAAGACAGCATCGACTATACTTACCGAATATCCAGAAAGCACCAGCGTCCTATGCAAATCGATCCCATCTCAGCCTTTAAGGACAACTACATCTGGGCGCTCAGAAACGACCGCAATGTCGCAGTGGTCGACCCCGGCGACGCGCGCCCGGTGCAAGAATATCTTGCGCGCAAGCAGCTACAACTGGTAGCCATTCTCGCGACCCACCATCACGCCGACCACGTCGGCGGTATTTCCGCCCTTGTCGCCGCGCGGAGCCGCGGCATCCCGGTGTATGGCCCGAAAGGGGAGCCCATATCCACTGTTACGCACCGCGTCGCCGGCGGCGACCGCGTCGCGATACCGGAACTGGACATCGAGTTCGACGTCCTGGATATTCCGGGTCACACCCGAGCACATATTGCATATTATGGTTCAAAGATGGTGTTCTGTGGCGATACGCTGTTTGCCTGCGGATGTGGGCGCGTGTTTGAGGGAACACCCGCGCAGATGTACGCGTCGCTGCAGAAACTGGCCAACTTGCCTGAAGCTACCTTGGCCTACTGCGGCCACGAGTACACGCTGGCGAACATTGGCTTTGCGAGGAACGTGGAACCCGGCAACGCTGCGCTCGCCGAACGCGAACGCGAAGACACGCTGACACGTGAACGAAAGCGTCCGACGCTTCCGACGAGTATCGGCCGTGAAAGGGCAACTAACCCGTTTCTTCGCTGCGAAAACGCTGAAGTCGATCGAGCTGCTGCTCGCCGCCTAGGCAAAGCGGTCACCGATCCAGTGGAGATATTCGCGGCAATCCGCGATTGGAAGAACAAGTACTAGAAGCCAGACTTGGCGCATCCCACGGAAGCGTTCAGGATAAAATCCTACCCGCGCTCGGGCTTGCCGGGCCTGGTTCGCATGGCTTCGCCGGTTATACGTCGCACCGGCAAGACAGCGCACCTCGATGATGCCTCGATATTATGGAGTTATCGATAGGTGATACATACGCCATGGCGGACTTCCGCCTCGGACTTGCGACAGAACCGCCTCCCGAGCGGTCACGATGGCCGAATAGGCATCGGTGACGGCGTCCGCCGATGACGCGTCCGCTGAGACACGGCGTGGTGTTCTGCCGGCGAGCGACGCCGCTCTTGATTGCCGCGTCGCTCAGCGCATGCTCAGTGCTGACGCTTTTGCCCGGCGCGAAAATCGAGGAACCGGCGTCCACGGTGATTGCGCGTCAGGAACCGGCTGCCACCGAAAGCCTCACGGTCAACACGGTCAATAGTGCGCAGACATCGGCGTCCGACTCGGCGTCCCGAAAGGCTGACGCGGTGCCCGCCCCGCTCCCCCAACGTCCCCGGGCGGCGGGCGGCCCGGACGCTCCGGTGCGTCTACCCCCGCTCGAGATCGCCGGTCTCGACGAAATCCGCGAGGTAAAGGATCCGCTTCCGATCGCGCGCACCATAGACCTCACGGCAACCCCGGACGACCTATGGGAGCGGATCCGCAACGGGTTCGGCATGCGCAACCTATCCGGTCCGCTCGTGCTCGACCGGCAGATCTGGTATGCGAGCCGGCCGAGCCTCATGAAGAACATGCTCCAGCGCAGCAGGCGCTACCTCTATCACATTGTCGAGGAGCTTGAGCGCCGGGGTATTCCTACGGAACTGGCGCTGTTGCCGATGGTCGAATCGGCTTTCAATCCCATGGCGTATTCGCGCGCAAAAGCATCGGGCCTGTGGCAGTTCATCCCGTCTACCGCGAGGACATACAATCTGAAACAGAACTGGTGGATCGACGCGCGGCGTGACATCATCGCGTCGACCGCGGCCGCGCTGGACTACCTGCAGTTTCTCTACGAAATGCACGGGGACTGGTATCTGGCACTCGCCTCCTACAACTGGGGCGAAAACGCCGTGTCACGCGCAATCGAACGCAACAAGGCCCGTGGGCAGCCCACGGATTACCTGAGTCTGCGCATGCCCGCAGAAACGCGGTATTACGTCCCGAAGCTTCAAGCGCTGAAGAACATTGTCTCCAATCCCAAGGCATTCGGAATCGACCTCGACCCGATTCCGAACGAGCCCTATTTCGTCACGGTGGAAAAGAAACAGGATATCGACATACGCACTGCCGCGAAACTCGCCGAAATGTCGCTCGAGGAATTGATCGCGCTCAACCCGGCGTACAACCGACCGGTGATCACTGCTGCACAGTCCCAGACGCTGGTGCTGCCTGCGGACCACGTGGACACATTCAGGAGAAACCTCGAGAATCACGACAAACCGCTCAGCGCATGGCGAACCTACACGCTGAAACCCGGCGACGGGCTCGCGCGGGTCGCCAAGCAACACGGGATTTCCCTTGCCCGCCTGATGCAGGTCAACGGAATCCGGGCGCGAACCAGGGTTGGTACCGGACAACAGATACTTGTGCCAGAGAAAGGCAATAACGCCGCGAAAGAGCCGCTGCCGGCGCTGTTCCGGCCGTCTCAGGGCGCAGGGCAAAGCGTCCGGACCGTCTATACCGTCAGGAACGGCGACTCGTTCTGGGCCATCGCCCGGCGCTTTGGCGTTCGAATCGATGACCTGAAGCGCTGGAACTCCATCGAACGGCTTCTTGCTGGCCACAAGATCCTCGTCTATCAGCCGATCGCCGTGGAACCCGAAAGCGTTCAAACGGTCTACACCGTCAAAAAGGGCGACTCGTTCTGGGCCATCGCCCGGCGCTTTGGCGTTCGAATCGATGACCTGAAGCGCTGGAACTCCATCGACCGCCTTTTTGCCGGCGACAAGGTAGTCATCTACCAGGCGACTGCTGACAACACTGGCGCAGTTGCCCGCAATGAAAGGAAATCCAAAGCTGCCACTGAAAGTAACGGGAAAAAGCTCGCGCGTGGCGAAACCGCGCCGCAGGACGCCGGGCGGTAGAATTGCGCCGGTTTCAAACCCGCACGTCGCATCGAGACCCTGCAAACCCTCCACGGGCCCTTGCGGCGGAACCGTGATCCACGGAGACATTTGAGAATGAAGCTCGGAGTATTGCGGAGCGCCGCGATATCAATTCTTGTCGCAATAACTCTCCACGCCGCTTCCGAGGCGGCGGATCGATCCAAAACACTGCACGTCACGTTCCAGGTCGCCGAAACCGGCTTTGATCCGACGCGCACGTCCGACTATTACTCGGGTCAGGTGATCGAAGCCATATTCGAACGTCTTCTGACCTATGACTATCTCGCGCGCCCGGCAAAGCTCGTGCCCAGTACGGCCGAATCGCTCCCTGAGATCACGGACCACGCGAAGACCTATACATTCAAGGTCAGGAAAGGCATCTATTTCACTCCTGACCCGGCATTCAAGGGCAAGAGGCGAGAACTGACTGCCGAAGACTACGCCTATTCGATAAAGCGATTCTTCGACCCCAAGAATCGCTCCCCTTACGCGTTCCTTTATGAAGGCAAGATCGTCGGGCTCGACGAACTCGGCGCGAAGGCCAGGAAAACCGGTCGATTCGACTACGACGCCGCCGTCCCGGGACTGGAGGTCCCGGACCGATACACATTGCGCATTCACCTACGAGAGCCGGATTACGGATTCGCCCATATCATCGCGTTCGACCTCAGCGGCGCCGTCGCGCGGGAAGTGATCGAAGCGTATGGCGAAGACACCAACGCGCATCCGATCGGCACCGGACCGTATCGGTTGAAGCAATACGTGCGCTCCTCGAAGATCGTTCTGGAAGCGAACCCCGACTACCGTGGCATGGTCTGGGACTTCCAGCCCGGTGGCGATCCGGCCGATCGGGAGATTGTGGCGCAGATGAAGGGCAAGAAGCTCCCGGTCATCGGCAATGTCGAAATCAGCATCGTCGAGGAGACACAAAGTCGCTGGCTCGCCTTCGAAAAGGGCGAAACGGACATGGAATACCAGTTGTGGGATCTCTCCCCGACTTTCATGGCGGAAGACGGCAGACTCCGGCCCCGATTCGCCAATCGCGGCATCAAACTGGGTCGAAGCGTTGATCCTGAAATCACTTATTTATATTTCAACATGCTGGACAAGATCGGCGACAAGCCCAATCCGGTCGGCGGGTACGGCAGGGAGAAGATAGCCCTGCGCAGAGCGATCGCGATGGCTTACAAGATTGACGATCAGATTCGGGTCATCCGCAAAGGCCAGGCGATCAAGGCGGAATTTCCGATCCCGCCAGGCATTGCCGGCCATGATCCGGCCTACAAGAGCAGCATTCGCTACGACCCCAAGACCGCCAATGCCCTGCTCGACAGGTTCGGCTACAAGAAAGGACCGGACGGGTACCGCAGGCTGCCCGACGGCAAGGAACTGGTCATCCGTTTTTCGTCGACCCCGACCGAAATCGCCCGGCAGGGTGACGAACTGATAAAGCGTTCGCTCGACTCCATCGGCATCCGGCTGGAAATTCACAAGGAACGCTTTCCCGACCTGATCAAGCTGGAGCGGCGCTGCCGCCTGATGATGCGCGGCGCGTCTTGGATAGCAGACACGCCAGACGGCGACAATTTCATGCAGCTGCTCTATGGTCCCAATACGTTCCAGAGCAACAATGCCTGCTACAAATCTGCCGTATTCGACAGGCTGTACGAAAAATCCAGAACCATGCCGGACGGACCCGAACGCAACCGGCTTTATCGCCAGATGACCCGCCAGATGGAAGCAGATACGCCGTGGCTCCTGATCGACAGCCGTTACCGCAACATGCTGATGCAACCGTACGTGATCGGTTTCAAGAAACACCCGGTACTGCACCAGGAATGGATGTATATCGATTTCGATTCCAAAGCCAAGAGGTGAGGCCGGGTGACTGACGCGATCCGGAACAAGAATGTGCGCGTGATTACTGCGGCGGTGTTCTGCTGCGTCGCCGCACCAGCCGCATGGAGTGCGACGCGTCCGCAGATCCCCGTCTGGGATGCTGCGACCATCGACAAAGTCTGCGCGCGGACTCTGGCCGACTCGCGCGCGCTAGCCGCATCACTCGCGGAACTGCCGCTGGCCGAGATCTCGGACGCCCGTGTCTACGGCGATTGGGACCACCTGCAGATACTGATCGAGGACACACAAGGCCCCGTCAGCCTGCTGGCCAACGTATCTCCGAACGCGGCCGCGCGTGCCGCTGCCGAGGCTTGCCTGCTCAAGTTTTCGGTACTCGGAACGGAGCTGCTCCAAAACGCAGCACTCTATGAGCGAATCAGACGCGGCGTCCCGGCCGATGCGATCGACAGCAAGCTGCGAAAGGATCTGACTGAGGCGTTCGAGGACGCCGGAGTCGCCCTCGCTCCTGCGAAGCAGGCCCGCATGAAAGCCATCCTGCAGCGCCTGGAAGAGCTTCGGCAGGCTTTCGATCGCAACATCCGCGACAACAGGACGCGTGTCACCTTTACGCCTGCAGAACTCAAGGGACTGCCGACGTCCTATCTGGGAAAGGCACGGCGCGACGGTGACGGCAACTTCCTGCTCGGCTTCGATTATCCCGAATACGATCCGTTCATGGCCAATGCGGAGAACGAAGCGGCGCGAAAGCGCTACTATATTGCCTTTAACAACCGCGGTACCGAGCAGAATCTGGTAATTCTCGCCGAGGCGAGCCGCCTGCGACTGGAAATCGCAAATCTTTACGGATTGCCCAGCTACGCTGACTTCGTGGCCCGCCGACGGATGGCTGCCAACCCCGGTACGGTGCATCGCTTCCTCAAACAAGTTGAGGAGAAAGTCCGCGATATCGAGCGCACGGAGTTCGACGAACTCCGTGCCTTGAAGGCCTTCAGCCTGGGTGGAACGTCTGAGCAGGTGACTCTCCACCCCTGGGATCTCCGCTATTACCGCGAGCAACTGAAAAGAAGGCGCTTCAGCGTCGATCAGGAGGCGCTTCGCGCGTATTTTCCAACCGATGCCATGGTGAAATGGGCGCTCGCGATATCGAGCGACCTTTACGGCATCAAGTTCGAAGCCGCGAGCCCCCCGGTGTGGCACCCGTCAGTCAGGTACTACAACGTGGTCGACAGCAGCACGGGCGATTTCCTGGGCGGCATCTACCTGGACTTATTTCCGCGCGAGGGCAAATACAGGCATGCGGCCGCCTTCCCGGTGCGCAGCGTCAGCGTCGCGGCCAAGCGCACCCCGATCAGCGTCCTTGTGGCGAACTTCAACGCCAAAGGTCTCGATCATCAGGAGGTCGAAACCCTGCTGCATGAATTCGGGCATGTTCTGCACGGAGCACTGTCGCAGACGCGCTACGCGAGCCATGCAGGAACCGACGTCGAACGCGATTTTGTCGAGGCGCCGTCGCAGATGTACGAGGAATGGGCGCGTAAGAAGGAATCGCTGCAGCTGGTCCAGCAGTTCTGCGCGGGTTGTCCGTCCGTGGACGACGTGCTGGTCGCGCGTCTGCGCGCCGCGCATCTGTACGGAACGGGCATACGCTATGCCCGTCAGCACCTTTACGCGTCATACGACATGGCTCTGGCCGGTGAACGGGTGCTCGACCCATTGCAGACCTGGATTGCGATGGAAAGCGCGACACCGGCGGGATTCGTTCCCGCCACCCAGTTTCCTGGCACGTTTGCACATCTGCTCGGCGGATATGCCGCGGGTTACTACGGCTACATGTGGTCCGAAGTGCTGGCGCTCGACATGCTGTCGGTATTCGGAGACAACCTGATGAATCCGCAGGTCGGCCGCCGGTTCCGCAAGCTGATACTCTCGCAGGGTGGGCAAGAGCCTGCGTCCGGACTGGTACGTGCCTTTCTCGGTCGCGACCCTTCTCCCGACGCGTTCTTCGCCGAAATTACCGGACGCCGGGGGAACTGAGCAGCGACCCGATGTTCGAATACATTGTCCGCCGCCTATGGCAAACCATTCCGACACTGCTCGGAGTCGTGCTGTTGGTGTTCTTCCTGTTCACCTGGGTTGGAGGCGATCCGGCCTATCTGCTGGCAGGCAAGATCTCCAATCCCGAGCAAATCGAGAACATCCGTCGCCAGCTCGGCGTTGACCAGCCGATCCACGCCCAGCTCTGGATATTCATCAAGCAGATCGCTACTGGCGATTTCGGCGTAAGTTGGGCGACCAACGAACAGGTGTCGGATATATTTCTGACGAGGTTGGGTCCTTCGTTGACGGTGCTCGTGCCGCTGCTGGTGGTCGATACCGTGCTCGCGATCGCCGCGGCGATGCTGGTGGCCTACGTTCGTGGGTCTGTTACGGACCGCGTTGTCATGATCACCTGTACGGTCGGGCAGTCGATCAGCATATTGGTCTATATCATCGTGTTCCAGTACCTGCTCGCATACCGGCTGGGCTGGTTTCCAGTACAAGGCTGGGGCAACGGTTTTGCCGAAAATCTGCTGACCTACAGTCTGCTGCCTATCATTGTCGGCGTAATCGTCTCATTGGCCCCCGACACACGTCTTTACCGAACTTTTTTTCTTGACGAAATCAACCAGGACTATGTTCGCACCGCACGGGCAAAGGGATTGAGCGAAACGCGCGTCATCTGGGTGCACGTCATGCGCAATGCATCAATTCCGATCATTACCAACGTCATGATCCAGCTTCCGGGCCTACTGGTTGGCGCCTTTCTAATCGAACGATTCTTTTCCATCCCAGGCATTGGGCGCGAGGTACTTCTCGCCGTGGAGCGCAGCGACTTCCCCGTTATCAAGGCCGTAACGATCTATGTCGCGATCGCCACAATGATTACCAATCTGCTTGCCGATCTGCTTTACAAGGCGGTCGACCCGCGCGTACAGCTAAAATGAAGCGAGCCGCGATCGGAACCTCCATCCACATCGAATCGCCCGGTCTTTGGACGCTCGCGTGGAAGCGCTTTCGCCAGGATCGCGTCGGATTGGTCTCGCTCAACATTGTCGCGTTCTTTGTGATTCTGATGGCGGCCTCGTGGACCGGGCTGATTGCGAGCGACTGGTCGAAGGAAGTGGGTGTAAGCAATGCGCCCCCGACGCTCTTGGGACCGAGGGTCGCGTCCACTTCTGCCGAGCGCGCTCCCCCCGCCCGATCACGCGCCTCGCGTATTGACGACAGAAGCGAAGAAAGGGTGGTCGACCCGTTGGCCGATATTCTGGCCGATATCCGGGGCGAAAGACCGACTGGCAGCGGGGGCACTCCGATTGTCGACCCGCTGGCGGACGTCTTGGCCGAAATTCGCGCGGAATCGGAGCGCGCGTCGGCCGCCGAGACCAGGGTGTCTACGCTGATCTTCGGGGGCGACAAATGGGGCCGCGATGTTCTCGCGAAAGCGATCAAGGGGACTGAAACATCGTTGTTCGTCGGACTATCTGCCGCAGCACTCGCCGCGCTTCTCGGCACATTGTTCGGCGCGCTGGCCGGGTATTTCGGGCGCTGGATCGACGATTTTTTCAACTGGTTTTACAGCGTATTCACGTCTATCCCCTACCTGCTGCTGATTCTGTCCATTGCCGCGGTATTGAACCAAAAGGGGACGATTACCGTGGTCTTGATACTCGGGCTCACCGGCTGGACCGGTATCTTCCGTTTAGTCCGCGCCGAATACATGAAACACAGGGTGCGCGAATACGTCCAGGCAGCAGATGCAATCGGCGCGTCGCACCTGCGTCGTATGTTCGTGCATATCTTCCCGAATGTCAGCCATGTCGTCCTTGTACAACTGTCGCTGCATGTCGTGCTATTCATCAAGTCGGAGGTGGTGCTTAGCTTCCTTGGATTCGGAGTCGGCGTCGACACCGTGTCCTGGGGAAGCATGCTCAACGAGGCCCAGACCGAGCTGATTTTGGGTTACTGGTGGCAGCTGGCCGCCGCGACCACGGCGATGGCTCTGCTCGTAACGGCATTTGGCCTGTCCACGGACGCTTTTCGTGACGCACTCGACCCGAAGCTCAAATGATCCCGGCGAACAAGAGCGACACACTGGTCAGCGTTCGCGACCTCGGCGTGAGTTTTCGCATCGACAGAACGAACAGGATCGAAGCAGTCAAGAGGATCAGCTTTGATATTCCGGCAAACAGCACGGTCGCCCTTGTCGGTGAATCGGGAAGCGGCAAGTCGGTAACCGCGCTGGCGATCCTTGGCCTGTTACCTAAGGAAAATTCGACGATCGATCCGGACGGCAAGATCCTCTACCGAGAGCGCAATCTCCTTGAACTCACGCAGGCCGAGATGCGAAGACTGCGCGGCGGCGACATTTCGATGATCTTTCAGGAACCGATGAGTTCGCTGAACCCCTTGTTCGCGGTCGGTTTTCAGCTCGCCGAGGTCCTGACTGAGCACGTCGGCCTGAGGGGACGACAAGCGCGCAAGCGCGCGGTCGAACTGCTGCAGGAGGTCGGGATTCCCGACCCAGAAGCGAAATACGACGCTTATCCATTCCAGTTATCCGGCGGTCAGCAGCAGCGCGTAATGATAGCCATGGCCATTGCGTGCGAACCCAAGCTTCTCATCGCTGACGAGCCGACAACGGCGCTCGATGTGACGATCCAGAAACAGATTCTGGAATTGATCGCCAACGTGCAAAAGCGCCGACGCATGTCGGTACTGTTCATCACGCATGACCTCGCGGTGGTCGGGGAAATCGCGGACCATGTCGTGGTTATGCGCGACGGGATGATCCGGGAACAGGGCCCCGTAAAACAGATATTCGAGGCGCCGCGCGACAGTTATACCCAGGCGCTCATGCTCTGCCGTCCGCAACTCGGCCGGCGCCCCAAACGGCTTCCGGTCATCGACGATTTTCTGGATAGTTCCCACCCACCGGCGGTCGCCGACCGCAGTCGCGGGCTCCGAGGAGGCGAACCGATCGTACTCGAAGCGCGTCACCTCGGGAAAAGCTTCTATTCGCGCCGGGGTCTGTTCGGGCAGCAGGAATTCAAAGCGGTTAAAGACGTTTCGTTCAAGCTCGCAAAAGGCAAGACGCTGGGCTTGGTCGGCGAGTCAGGATCGGGCAAGACCACGGTCGGGTTGACCCTCGTTCGCCTGCATGAAGCATCTTCCGGGCAAGTGATCTTTGGCGGCAAGGATCTGCTTGCAATGCCAGCGCACGAGGCCATGCAGTACAAGCGACGGATTCAGATAGTGTTCCAGAATCCCTACTCCTCGCTAAACCCGCGTTTCACAGTCGGAGAAATTCTTATGGAGCCGATGACAATACATAAGCTCGGCTCAGAGAGGCAGGATCGGCGTGACATGGTCCACGCGTTACTGGAAAAGGTCGGTCTGTCCGAGTCCGCGTTTTTCAAGTACCCCCACGAGTTTTCGGGTGGTCAGCGGCAGCGCATCGCCATTGCGCGTTGCCTCACCATGAAACCGGACGTACTCATCTGCGACGAGTCGGTGTCGGCACTGGATGTGTCGGTCCAGGCACAGGTTCTGAACCTGCTTCAGGATCTGCAGGACGAATTCGGCATGAGTTATATATTCATCTCTCATGATCTTGCCGTAGTCAAATACATGGCCGATGAAATCATGGTCATGAGCGAGGGCGAAATTGTCGAAATCGCCGATTCGGACGAGATCTACCTGAATCCGCGGCATCCCTATACGAAGACGCTGCTTTCTGCTATTCCACGAGGATGGAACGCGGCTCGGCGAACAGCCGCTGAAACCGGTGGTGAAAGCCACTCAACAGTTCCTTGAGACTTAGAGCGAAGCGGCCGCTCGGCTATAATGCCCGCGTCAAATTAAGGTGACACCAGGAGAAATGGATGGCTTTTCTGGCGGGCAAGCGCATTCTTGTCACGGGTCTGCTCAGCAACCGGTCGATCGCATACGGGGTGGCGCAGGCGTGCCACCGCGAAGGCGCCGAATTGGCATTTACCTACCAGAACGATCGATTCCGCGACCGGGCGGCCGAAATGGCCGCAGAATTCGGTAGCGAGCTAACGTTTCCCTGCGATGTGGCAAGCGATGAGGAGATCGTGAAGTTATTTTCGGCACTAGGGCGCCATTGGCAAAAATTTGACGGCCTAGTTCACGCCATTGCTTACGTGCCTCGCGAAGCGATAGCCGGCGATTTCCTCGATGGTCTTTCTAGGGAATCATTTCGCATTGCCCACGATATAAGCGCTTACAGCTTTCCCGCGCTCGTGAAGGCAGCCTTACCGCTCGTGGAAGGCCGCCCCGCCTCGATGGTGACCATGAGCTATCTAGGGGCCGTTCGGCCGGTTCCACACTACAACGTCATGGGGATGGCAAAGGCGAGTCTAGAAGCGAGTGTCCGCTATCTCGCGACCGGCCTGGGCCCGAAAAACATTAGAGTGAATGGCCTTTCGGCGGGTCCGATACGGACTATTGCGGCAAGCGGAGTCGCCCAATTCGGCAAGCTTTTGAAGCACGTCGAGTTCAACGCGCCGCTACGCCGCAATGTCACGATCGAGGATGTCGGCAACGTTGCCGCGTTTCTGCTTTCGGACTTGGCGGCCGGGATGACCGGGGAAATCATCTATGTCGACTCCGGTTACCACCAGTGCATAGCCGGGGTACGCGAAGAGGATGCGCCTTAAGTCCCTATAATGGTTTTCGGCGGTGGCGCTCCGACTTCCGCCCGGGCAGAGCTGCGGACGCGTGGACTTCATGGGATTTTATGGATTTGCCTTCTCGATCCGTGCCTTGTTGATTTCCACCGACGCATCCGTGCGCAGGCTCGCGAGAAACGCCTGCAGCTCCTGGGTTCCGGCCGCACGCGCAAGTTCCGTCTGCAGGTTCTTCAGATCCGCCTCGCCGACATTTTCCTCGAGCACCTTGCCTACACGCAGCACCAAGTAGCCGTTGGGCAGCGCTACACCGGCATACGCGGGCAGCTTCTTCTTGTCGACACTGAAGATCGCGGCCAGCACTTCGTGACTAACGCCCTTTGGATCGTTGCGGCTCAACGTTTTGGCGGAGCCGAAGCTTGCCGCACCGGCATTCCCCTTCCTGAGTTCCTCAAGCATTTGAAAACCCTTCTTGTGCGCCAGCGCGCTCGCCTCCTTCTGCGTAAGCTGGCGGACAATCTCGGTTCGCACTTCCTCAAAGGATTTCGTCGATGCCGTCCGGTGCTCGATTACCCGTGCCGACACCAATGTGCCGGGCGTGACTTCGATCGCCTCCGTATTATGGCGTTTCTTGATTGCGTCGTCGGTGAACAACGCCGCAAGCAATCGCGGATGATTGAGAACCTGGACCGGCGATGACTGTCTTGTCACCCATCCGCTCGTCCGTACTGTAAGCTTGAATTTCTCTTCAGCCGGCTTGAAGGTCTCCGGTTGTTCGTATACCAGATTGCTGAAAACCTCGGTCGCCTCCGCGAACTTCCTGCCGGCCCGCTGCTTCTTGAGTTCTCGCTCGATTTCGCCGCGAACCTCCTGAAGACTTCGGATTGTACCCGCCTTGATCCCGGTGACCCGAATAATGTGAAAACCAAATTCGGACTCCACCAGCCCGCTGGTTTCGTTCACACCAAGCCGGAACGCGGCGTCCTCGAATGCCTTGACCATCATGCCGAGCGCGAAATAGCCCAGGTCTCCACCCTTGGCTGCGGATCCCGGATCGTCAGAGTTCTTCTTCGCCAGTTCGCCGAAAACCGCGGGGGATCTTGTTATCTGATCGAGCAATGATTGTGCCTTTTCGCGTGCTTTCGCCTTTTCCGCGTCGTTCGCGCCGGATTTGACGGAGATCAGGATATGGCTAGCACGCCGCTCCTCCTGCTGCTGGTACTGATCGATATGCGACTCGTACCAGGACTTGATCTCATCATCGCCGACCGTCTCCTGTGCCCGAATCGCCTCGTTGCTGAACACCACGTACTCAAGCTTGACCTGCTCTGGGACGAGAAACTGGCTCCTGTTCGCATCGTAATATGCCCGTATCGCCTGCTCGTCCAGTCTTATCTTCGAAGCAAACGGTTCCGCGCTGACCGTGTATTCGGATACTTCGCGCTGCTCGGCGCGCGCTGTCGCGAGATTCCTGGCAACCGAATTCGACGCTAATCCAGTATCTGAGATCGCATTTGTGTACTGCTGCAAGATCAAGTCGCGGCGCAGACTTGCCTCGAACGTAACCGGCGTATAGCCCTCGCGACTGAGCGTCTCCTGGTAGCGCTCGCGCGAAAATTGATTTCCCTCCTGAAATGCCGGCGTTGATGTAATAACCGAGCGCAGCTGTTCATTGGTAACAGCGAGATTGCCTCGCAGTGCCTGTTTCAGCAACAACCGTTGATCTATCATGTTTGAGAGTATTCGCGTGCGGATTTCCGGCGAATCAAATGCCGCCGCGTCGAAGTTCGTCCCGAGCAACGCTCGCATCCGATCTTGTTGCTGTCTGATTTGTTCGCTTAGTTCACGCTCCGAAATTTTCTGGCCATCGACATTGGCAACATCGTTGCCCGCACTAAACGAGCGCTGGTAGGATTCGATGCCCCAGAATGCAAACGGGGGCACGATAAAGACTATCAATATGACCATCAAGATACGTTTGCGCTTGGCTACGAAATCGAACATGTCGCTTGTCCCAAAACACAACTTTGACGCGCCGGTTCCGCGTCGTACCGCGGGCCCGATCCCTCACCAGGTAACTGGCCGCCAGAAACAAAAAAGGCGAACCCGGGTTCGCCTCGAGCGAGAAATTTAACGCGGAAGCGATGTCCCCCTGCGTATCCCCGAAGTCTTTTCCACCACGTCAACGGATGCTCTGCCCACAAATGAAGCAGTGCATCCCCAAGAAATGGCGGAGTGGACGGGACTCGAACCCGCGACCTCTGCCGTGACAGGGCAGCATTCTAACCAACTGAACTACCACTCCTAAACTTCACCTGCTGCGTCAGCTCGCTGGTGGGTGCTGACGGGATCGAACCGCCGACATTCGCCTTGTAAGGGCGACGCTCTACCAGCTGAGCTAAGCACCCTCTTCCATCCGACCCGCCTCAAACCACCGTCACCGGGCCAACGACAAGAAGGCGCGCTAGTTTACTGCATCTTTGAGCGCTTTTCCAGCGCGGAACTTCGGAACCTTGGCAGCCTTGATCTTGATTGAAGCGCCAGTACGCGGATTACGTCCGGTTCGGGCAGCGCGCTTGCCAACATAGAACGTCCCAAAGCCGACAAGCGTAACCATTCCTCCCTTCTTCAGCGCGGTCTTGATTCCAGCGACCGTCGCGTCCAACGCACGCCCCGCCGCTGCTTTTGATATGTCTGCGGACTTGGCGATGTTGTCGATGATTTCGGTCTTGTTCACTTGGCCTCCACAAATAATGGATGATGCAGAATCAGAGGGTAGAGAGTGCGCGGTGTGACACGCCACCCGGAAAGGTCGGACGATCGCAATCGAGGCGAAGCTCAGTAACTTGATCGATCCTCGCAGCTATGGATTTGTACTCCGGCGCGTACTTTATAGCCCCGGCAAAAGAGGCGTGTCAAGGGAAAATCCGCACTTTGGATTGACTATGCGCCGTAGCGCTATCGTGCCTATGCGCGACGCGCCCTGCCGCGTCGCGCATAGGGGTTGCCGAAAGCGAACGACCAGAACCGCCTTCTTCGGTCCTGCTGTTTTCCGTACAGTTGCGAAGCTACAACTCTTTGAATTCGCAAGCCCCACAGGAAACGCGATTGCTCGCCGCCACGCGCTCTAAACAGGCGCGCGCACAGCCAACGCGTTCGTCAATGGGTGATGATCGTTGAAGAAACCTTGTCGTCAGCTGACGCTGGCGTCGGTGCTACGGCGTTCGCCTCCGACTTGAGCGGTTCCGGAAGTCTTTCCAGAGAAAGCTCCAACACTTGATCAATCCATTTAACCGGAATGATTTCCAGGCGATTCTTGACGTTCTCGGCTATTTCCACCAGATCCTTCAGATTCTCCTCTGGAATCAGAACGGTTTTTATTCCTCCGCGATGGGCGGCAAGCAATTTTTCTTTCAGTCCGCCTATTACCAGCACCTCGCCCCGCAGCGTGATCTCACCGGTCATCGCCACATCTGCGCGAACGGGTATCCCGGTCAACATCGAAACCATGGCAGTGCAAATGCCGACGCCCGCGCTTGGGCCGTCTTTCGGAGTAGCACCTTCAGGCAGGTGGATGTGGATGTCGTTCTTTTGGTAAAAATCCTCCTGAACACCCAAGCGTGCGGAGCGGTTACGCACTACGGTCAGTGCTGCCTGGATGGACTCCTGCATCACTTCACCAAGCTTGCCGGTCGTGATGGTCTTGCCTTTGCCTGGCATCGTTACCGCCTCGATGGTAAGCAATTCGCCTCCGACCTCTGTCCAGGCAAGTCCAGTGACTTGTCCGACCTGATTTTCCTTTTCGGCAATGCCAAACGTGAAGCGCCGCACCCCGAGAATCTTATCGAGGTTCTTAGCGCTAACGACCATCTTCTTCTGCTGTTTCCTGGTAACAAGTGTCTTCACCACTTTGCGGCAGATCTTGGAGATCTCGCGTTCCAGACTCCGTACGCCCGCCTCGCGTGTGTAATAGCGCACTATATTGCGTATCGCAGATTCTGCAACGAGAAGTTCGTCTTTCTTGAGCCCGTTGTTCTTCATCTGCTTCGGCAGCAGATAACGCTGGGCAATATTGATCTTCTCGTCCTCGGTATAACCCGATAGCCGGATCACCTCCATCCTGTCCAGAAGCGCTGACGGAATGTTCAGCGTATTGGCCGTAGCTACAAACATCACTTCCGACAGGTCGTACTCGACTTCGACGTAGTGGTCAACGAACGTGTGGTTTTGCTCGGGATCGAGAACCTCAAGGAGCGCAGACGACGGATCACCTCTGAAATCCATGCCCATCTTATCGACTTCGTCCAGCAGGAACAGCGGATTCCTGACGCCGACCTTGGTCATGTTCTGAAGAATCTTGCCGGGCATCGAACCGATATACGTGCGCCGGTGGCCACGAATCTCGGCCTCGTCGCGGACACCGCCCAAAGACATGCGTATGAATTTGCGGTTGGTCGCATGCGCAACCGACTGTCCGAGAGATGTCTTGCCGACGCCCGGAGGACCCACGAGGCACAGAATCGGAGCCTTTAGTTGGTCCACGCGGCTCTGTACAGCCAGATATTCAACGATGCGTTCCTTGACCTTTTCCAGTCCATAGTGATCGACGTCCAGTGACTTCTCGGCCGCCGCGATGTCCCTCGATATCTTGCTCCGCTTCTTCCAGGGCAGATTAACCAGCGTCTCGATGTAGTTGCGCACGACCGTGGCCTCGGCGGACATAGGAGACATCAACCGCAGTTTCTTCAACTCTCCTTCGGCCTTCTTGCGGGCTTCCTTCGGCATACGCGCCGCCTTGACGCGCTTTTCCATGTCATCGAGGTCCGCGCCCTCTTCGCCCTCACCCAATTCCTTCTGGATCGCCTTGACTTGTTCGTTCAGGTAATACTCGCGCTGGCTCTTCTCCATCTGGCGCTTAACCCGGCCCCGGATGCGCTTCTCGACCTGAAGAATGTCGATTTCAGCCTCGAGTTGCGACAGCAGATGTTCGAGGCGGGCTTTCACATCGAACATCTCCAGAACCTGCTGTTTTTGTTCGAGCTTGAGGGGAAGATGCGCAGCAATCGTGTCGGCCAGCCGCCCCGCCTCGTCTATGCCAGCCAACGAAGTGAGAATTTCCGGAGGGATCTTCTTGTTCAGCTTGACGTACTGATCGAACTGCGCGACCAGGGCGCGACGCATCGCCTCCACTTCCGTGGCGTCGCCGCCATCCTGGGTCACCGCCACCGCTTGCGCCACGTAATGAGTGCGCGCGTCAAATATCCCCTGAATCCGTGCGCGCAGTCCGCCCTCGACGAGAACCTTCACCGTTCCGTCGGGAAGCTTAAGCATCTGCAGAATATTGGAGATGCATCCGATATGGTACATGTCATCAGCGGTCGGTTCGTCCTTTGCCGCCGACTTCTGCGCGACCAGCAAAATACTCTTTCCGGCCTCCATCGCGATTTCCATCGCCTTTATGGACTTTGGCCTTCCGACGAACAGCGGGATGACCATATGCGGGAATACGACTACGTCCCGTAGCGGAAGCAACGGATACTCGATCATTTCTGGGGAGATTTCGTCGACAATTGCCATGCCGTTCCTGAATGAGAAGACTGCGACATCTAACTGGGGGCAACCGCCGGAAAATCAAGCTGCGCCATAACCTTGCCCAGAACGAGGCCTTTCCCCGTTTGCGTCAGGCGGAACCCGCGACCTTGGGCTGATCAGCATAGATGAGCAGAGGTATTCCATCGCCGCTTATCGCGCTTTCATCGACCACGACCTTGGTCAAATTTTCCATCGTCGGCAAATCGAACATCGTTTCAAGAAGAGCCTGCTCGAGAATTGAGCGCAGCCCCCGTGCGCCGGTCTTGCGCGCCAAAGCCTTGCGGGCAATCGCGTCCAACCCCTGCGGGCGGATTTCCAGGTCCACCCCCTCCATCGCAAACAGCCTCTGGTACTGCTTAAGGAGCGCGTTCTTCGGCATCGTCAAGATTTGGATCAAAGCCTTCTCGTCGAGTTCCTCAAGCGTCGCCACAACCGGTAGCCGTCCGACGAACTCCGGAATCAATCCGTACTTGAGCAGATCCTCCGGTTCGACCGTCTTGAGAATCGCGCTGATGTCCTTGCTGTTCCTCAAACTTCTGACATCGGCAGCAAAGCCAATACCCGACTTTTCGGACCGGTTTCGTATGATCTTGTCCAACCCGTCAAACGCCCCGCCGCAGATGAACAGGATGTTGGTCGTATCGACCTGGACGAAATCTTGGTTCGGATGCTTGCGCCCGCCCTGTGGCGGAACCGAAGCTACGGTGCCCTCGATCAGCTTGAGCAGCGCCTGCTGCACGCCCTCACCGGAAACATCTCTAGTTATGGATGGGTTATCCGATTTTCTCGAAATCTTGTCGATCTCGTCTATGTAGACAATACCCCGCTTGGCCTTATCGACGTCGTAGTCGCAGTTCTGTAACAGTTTCTGGATGATATTCTCGACGTCCTCGCCGACGTAGCCGGCCTCGGTAAGCGTCGTGGCATCCGCCATCACAAATGGCACATTGAGCAGTCGTGCCAGCGTCTGCGCGAGCAGTGTCTTGCCCGAACCTGTCGGACCCACGAGCAGGATATTCGACTTGGCGAGTTCCACCTCATCGGTCTTCGATAAGTGCTTGAGCCGTTTGTAATGATTGTATACGGCAACCGAGAGGATCTTCTTCGCCTGCTCCTGGCCCACCACATATTCGTCCAGAATAGCGCAGATCTCGCGCGGAGTGGGCAGGTCGGGCTTCGCACCCTTGCTCCCTTTGTCCGTGGCGCTTTCCTCGCGGATGATGTCATTGCACAGCTCGATGCACTCGTCGCAGATGAATACCGACGGACCGGCAATCAGCTTGCGCACCTCGTGCTGGCTCTTTCCACAGAACGAGCAGTAGAGAAGCTTTTCGACGCCTGATTTTTCAGTCATGGCCGTGCTCCCCCGTCGCTATGCGGTCATTTCCAGGCGAGAACTCAATACCTTGTCGACAATGCCATAATCGACGGATTCAGTGGCCGACAGGAAATTGTCTCGATCGGTGTCGCGCGAAATCCTGTCTACATTCTGCCCAGTATGCTTCGCCATGATCTCGTTCAGGCGTTGGCGCAGGTACAGAATCTCCTTGGCATGGATTTCAACGTCGGATGCCTGCCCCTGGAATCCACCCATCGGCTGGTGAATCATCACCCTCGAATTCGGTAGGCAGGATCGCTTGCCGGCGGCGCCTGCGCACAACAACAAGGCCCCCATACTCGCCGCCTGTCCGACGCAAAGTGTCGCGACATCCGGCTTGACGAACTGCATCGTGTCGTAAACTGCGAGCCCCGCGGAAACCGAGCCCCCGGGCGAATTGATGTAGAAGAAAATGTCCTTGTCCGGATTCTCCGACTCGAGAAACAGGAATTGCGCAACGATCAAGTTGGCGGAAATCTCGTTTACCGGCCCCACCAGGAACACGACCCGTTCCTTGAGCAGCCGCGAGTAGATATCGTAAGCGCGCTCGCCGCGGCCACTTTGCTCGATGACCATGGGGACCAGCCCCAGTGCCTGGGGTTCATGCCGGGAAGCCTGCGCCAGGTTCGAATGCCAGTCCATACCCGTCATGCCGCCCTTCCCATAAGCTGATCAAACGTTACCGCCTTATCTTCCACTTTCGCATTCTGAAGGACCCAATTCACAACGTTGAATTCCAGTGCCAAACCCTCGAATTCCGCAAGCCTTTGAGGCTCAGAATAGAACCATTTTACCACCTCGGAAGGCTGCTCATAGGTCTGAGCGAAATCGTCCACAAGCGCGCGCACCTGTGCCGGCGTCGCCGCCACGCCATGCTGCTTTACCGTTTCTCCGACGATCAGGCCAAGCGCGACCCGCCGCCTCGCCTGAGCTTCGAACATTTCCGGATTTAGCGGAATCTGCTCCATCTTCATTCCCCGGCCTTCGAGGTCCGTGCGCGCCTGTTGCTGCAGCTTCTGCACCTCGATATCAACCAGCGATTTGGGAACCTCGATCGGGGTCGTATCGAGCAGGAGCTGCATGACCCTCTGCTTGATCTCGCCCTCGACGCGTTTCCTGACCTCCCGCTCGACGTTGGCCTTGACTTCGGCACGCATCTTAGCCAGGTCGCCGTCTGCAACGCCCAACGATCGCGCGAAATCGCCATCGAGGTCGGGCAGTCTCGACCCCTCGACCTTCCGCACCGTTACCGAAAATGTCGCGCTCTTGCCGGCGATTTCCTTGTTACCGTAATCGGCCGGAAAACTGACCGGGAATTCCCTCGATTCGCCGGACGCGAGGCCTGTTATTCCAGCCTCGAATTCAGGCAGCATTCGGTTCTCGCCCAGCACCAGGGTAGCCCCGCTCGCATTGCCACCGGCAAACTCGTTTCCGTCGATCCTGCCGGCAAAATCCACGGTGACCCGGTCTCCTGGCTGCGCGGCCCGCCCGACTTCCTCGAACTGCGCTCTTTGTTTTCGCAAAACTTCCAATGTATGGTCGACTTCGGCATCGCCGACCGTCAACGTCGGCCGCTCGATCGTTGCGCCACTCAGGTCGCCGAGCTTGACCTCTGGGTAGATCTCGAAAGTCGCACTGAATGCAAAGTTATTTTCGTCGGTCGCATCCTCCTTGGGTTCAATGCGCGGATAGCCGGCTACATGCAATTTCTGTTCCCGAACCGCCTCTTCGAAGGCCTTCTGCACCGTCTCACCGATGACCTCCGAACGCACCTGCGGCCCATATTGCTGGGTCACGAGCTTAACCGGGACCTTGCCGGGCCTAAAACCCGGCATACGCACGGTCCGTGACAGTTTTTTCAGCCTGCCCTCAACCTCCTTGTTGATTGTGTCCGCCCGGACCGACATCGTGAGCCTGCGCTCAAGTTGGCTCAAAGCCTCAAAATTCGTCTGCATCCTGTCTATATCCTCGTGTACTCTGGTATGGCCGGTATGGCCGGTATGGCGAAGCGCCTGGTGCGAAGGAAGGGACTCGAACCCCCATGCCTTTCGGCGCTGGAACCTAAATCCAGTGCGTCTACCAATTCCGCCACCTTCGCCTGAAAGCCATGGAACCGATACCGTGGCCCGTTGCGACCCGGTTTCATTCTAACCCAAACACTCCTAATCCCATATATTCGGCAGTGACCCGCGGCGCGAAAGGTCTTGATTAGCAAGGGCTGTCTGTCCATCGATGCACGATCTTTCCGTCAGTCATGTTCGATTGCTGTTCGGCTTCAGCGCCTGTTGCGACACCGCCGATGCGCGCGGTATTCATTGCCCGGCGTACTGCTTCCGGTCAGGGCCACGGTTGGGAGTGCGACTTCCGGAGCCAACCCGATCGCACCATCCGCCATGCACCGCCTCCGGAAATCCCGGCGGGCCCAGATCCACCAGGCCGAACATTGCTTCCCTCGCACGACCCCGTTGTTGTTGAGAACCTTTCGCATTCAGAATTGAGACGCCGGCGGAGCGCCGTTTACCGCCTGCGCGCGCGTTACCGCTAGCGAAACTTCGCCACCGCATCGATCAGTCGATCCACGGCAATGATCTCGATGCCCTGGATCGGTTGTTTGGGTGCGTTGGCCTTCGGGATCATCGCCTGCGTAAACCCGAGCCTAAGGGCCTCGCGCAGCCGGTCCTGCCCACGCGGCGCAGGACGAACCTCGCCTGCCAGCCCGACTTCGCCGAACACCGCGAGCGCCTTGGGTAGCGGCTTGTCGCGCATCGACGACACCACGGCAAGCAGAACTGCCAGGTCGGCGGCCGGTTCGCTTATTCTCACTCCGCCGACCGCATTCACGAACACGTCCTGGTCGAAGCATGCGATGCCCGCATGGCGATGGAGTACCGCCAGAAGCATCGCCAGTCGATTCTGCTCCACCCCCACGGACAACCTGCGCGGGCTTGGGGCATGCGCGTCATCGACGAGCGCCTGTATTTCAACCAGCAGCGGTCGCGAACCCTCCTGAGCCACAAGAATGCACGAGCCCGGCGCTTCGCCCGTATGCCCGGACAAGAATATCGCCGAGGGGTTAGCGACTCCTTTGAGGCCCTTGTCTGTCATGGAGAAGACGCCGAGTTCGTTCACGGCGCCGAACCGGTTCTTGGAGGCCCGAATGAGACGGAAACTCTGGTGGGTATCACCCTCGAAGTAGAGAACCGTGTCCACGATATGCTCGAGAACACGCGGCCCGGCGAGCGCACCTTCCTTGGTGACGTGCCCGATAAGAACGACAATGACCCCGCTCTGTTTGGCGAATCGCGCCAACTGGGCCGCGCACTCCCGCACCTGCGCGACGGAACCCGGGGCTGAGCTAAGGTTTTCCGAATACAGTGTTTGGATGGAGTCGATTACGGCAATGTCCGGCCGTGCCGCTTCGAGCGTCGCGATGATCCTCTCCAACTGGATTTCGGCCAGCAGTTCCAGACCGCCCAGATCGAGCGCGAGTCTCAATGCGCGAAGCGCAACCTGCTCGGCGGACTCCTCGCCGCTCACGTAAACGGCCTTGGACGATGCGCTCATATACGCGAGGCTTTGGAGCAGCAGCGTGGACTTGCCCACGCCAGGGTCACCTCCTATAAGAACGACCTGGCCGGCGACCAGCCCCCCTCCCAGCACTCGGTCGAACTCGCCCATCCCGGTGGGTATGTGCGTTGAGTCCTTCGTCCGGATTCCTGACAACAGTTGCAGCGTCGGGGACTTGCCCATGCCTGAAAAGCGGCCGAGCGTTCCGGATTCCGCAAGCGTCTCAACAAGCGTGTTCCAAGCGCCGCACCCGGGGCACTGCCCCTGCCATTTTGGCGTGCTGGCGCCGCATTCAGTGCAGGCGTAGACCGTTTTGGTCTTCGCCATTACTCAATCTCCTTGACGGGTACCCGGGCCGCCAAAGCGCAAAGCAGTTCGTAGCTCAGAGTACCGGACGCGGCCGCCACTTCGTCCGCGGACAAGCCCTCGCCCCAGAGCGTTACTTCCGAGCCGACAGAGGCTTCCGGAATCGAAGTCAGCTCGGCGAAGAGCAAATCCATTGACACCCGGCCGACAGTGCGGGTGCGTCGCCCCGCCACTACGATGGGTGTGCCGCGATCGTCGAATCCGGGCGCATGACGCGGATATCCGTCGGCATAGCCGCAGGCGACGATGCCGACGCGCATCGAATCTTTCGCAGTAAACGTGCCTCCATAGCCCACTCTGTCCCCGGCACGCAGTTCCTGCACCGCGATCAGCCGGCTCTTGAGCGTCATCGCGGGTATCAGGCCGATCACATCGGCGCTTACATCCGGAAAAGGCGAGCAGCCATACAGCATGATGCCGGGCCTCACCCAATCCGCTCGCGTCTCCGGATACCGAATCAACGCGGCCGAATTCGCCAAGCTTCGCGGCAGGTCACGGATCCCTGCGCGTTCAAGCGTCTGCATTTGTTCGGCTACGCCCGAGGGACCGTCGGCGTCGGCGAAGTGAGTCATAAGCGTGATATCACGTACCGCTGCGCACGCGCGAAGGCGTTCGACCATTCGGGCCGCCCGCAGCGGTGCAAAACCAAGCCGGTTCATGCCGGTGTTGATCTTGAGGTAGACATCAATCGGAACGGCCAGGCGTTCGGTCTCGAGCATGCGCACCTGCGCCTCGTCGTGGACTACCGCTGTCAGTCCTCGCTCCGAAAAGACCCTCAGCTCCTCTATGCCAAAGTATCCTTCGATCAGCAACACAGGTGCCCGGACACCGGATTCGCGTAGCTGCAGGGCCGATTGAACTTCGAGGAGAGCAAAACCATCCGCGTCCCCGAGCGCAGTGACGGCACGCATGAGACCGTGTCCGTATGCGTCGGCCTTGACCACCGCCCAGACATTCGCACCGTCGGCATACCGCTTTGCCACGTCGAGATTGTGACGCAGCGCCCGCCGGCTGATTGTTGCCAAAATCGGTCTCATACCCGCGGCGACGGTCGCAGGCCTAACGACCCATCTCGGCAAGTTTGCCCTTGGCGAACTCGATAAACGAATTAACCAGACGCGAGCGGAACTTTTCTTTTGGGTAGACCAGCGACAGCGTCCGCGTCAGACGCGGTTCCAGAGGCAGCACCACCAGCTCGCCAAGCTTGCGCTCCTTCTCAACGGCGATCCGCGGCATGATCGCGAAACCCAGGCCGGCAGCGACGACGCCCTTCAGTGCCTCTGGACTGCCAAGTTCCATCTCCACCTTCAGGTCCTCAGGTCCGATGCCGGCATTGCGGAAATACAGGTCGGTAAACTCGCGCGTGCCGGATCCCTCCTCGCGGCTGATGTAGGGATGCCTCAGCAGTTGCCTGGGTGACACCTGTTTCTGCCCGGCCAAGGCATGCCGTGGCGCAACGATGACGATCAGTTCATCTTCACAGCAGGACTCGGTGAGAAGCGCGGGCAAACGCGTGGGAGCCTCGATCAGGCCGACATCGAGCGTGTACTCCGCGACGCGGCTTTCGATCGCACCGGAATTCGCGACGAATAGCTTCGCCTGCACCTGCGGAAACTGATCCTTGAATTGACCCAGAATGGGAGGCAGCATGCATTCAGCCGCCGTCGTGCTTGCACCGATCAACAACGGTCCGGAAAGCCGCCCGGTCATCTCCTTCAACCGCGCCTCGAGTTCCGCGGCCAGTGCAAGGATGCGTTCGGCGTAGTCGAGCACCAGCTCACCGGCCGGCGTAAGCGAGATCCTTCCGTGGCCGCGCTCGAACAAGCGGGTGTTGTAGAACTCCTCGAGCTGCTTGATCTGGAACGTGACGGCTGGCTGTGTCATGAAAAGCACGTCGGCCGCCTTGGTGAAACTCATCTGTTTGGCCACCGCATGGAACACCTGCAATCGCCTGTCGGCCATGGACGCGTTCGCCTTTAACTGTTATCGGGTGGATGCTGATCCGGTCGGTCTATTCAACCATAAGCAGGGGAGTCACGCCACCTTATGGATCGAGAGCCCTATTGGAACGGAGCGCACGACCTGCGACAGCGCATGGTATAAAGCACCCTCCCTGACCCGGGTCGAAGCAGAAAATCCCCGTTTTTCCAGGCACATGACGCGCAGTTTCTACACCATCATGGCGGCGCAGTTCTTTTCGTCGCTCGCCGACAACGCGCTGCTCATCGCCGCCATCGCGCTGCTCGCGCAACTCTCCGGACCGGCGTGGATGACGCCGCTACTGAAATTCTTCTTCACCATTTCATACGTCGTACTCGCCCCTTTAGTAGGCGCGTTCTCCGATTCCCTCCCCAAGGGAAAGGTGATGTTCATTACCAACCTGCTGAAGATCATCGGCTGCGTCATGATGCTTTTCTACGAATGGATTTCCCTGATCTTGGCGCACGCTTACGTACCGGCCATGCCACAATACGTCACGGTGCTGTTCGCTTACGCGGTGGTAGGCCTGGGCGCGGCCGCATATTCGCCGGCCAAATATGGAATCCTCACTGAACTGCTGCCGGCAAGACAGCTGGTCATCGCCAATGGCTGGATCGAAGGGCTCACCGTCGCGTCGATCATACTCGGGGTGCTGCTGGGAGGCGCTCTGGTAAGCCCGACGGTCTCTGGGCTGTTGCTCTCTGTCGATTTCCCGGTCATCGACACTGGCATTGACACCACGGCCGAGGCCTCGATCCTGCTGATCGGTGTCCTATATGTCGTCGCGGCGGGCTTCAATCTGTTCATCCCTGACACCGGAGCGCGCTACCGGCCGCAGCACACAAATCCGGTACTGCTCTTCGCGGATTTCTGGGTCTGTTTCAAGACTTTGTGGCGGGACAAGCTGGGGCAGATCACGCTTGCCGTGACCACGCTGTTCTGGGGTGCCGGGGCCACGCTCCAGTTCCTGGTACTCAGTTGGGCAGAAATGCACCTGAACCTCCCGCTCTCGCAGGGAGCGATACTGCAGGGCGTGACCGCCATCGGCATCGCGCTGGGTGCGGTGCTCGCGGCGCGGTTCATCCCATTGAAGAAATCGTTTTCCATCCTGCCGATAGGCGTCATAATGGGCTTCACCGTGCTGCTCATGTCGGTAGTCTCTGCGATGCCAGTCGTGTACATGCTGCTGATCTTCATCGGCGCGATGGCGGGATTCTTCGTCGTGCCGATGAATGCCGTATTGCAGCACCGCGGCCACTTGCTGCTTTCTGCTGGCCACTCGATCGCCGTGCAGAACTTCAACGAAAACATCGCAATCCTCGTGATGCTCGCCATTTACTCCGGCATGATTGCGGCCGAACTCAACGTCCACATGATCATCGTGATATTTGGACTGTTCGTCGCGTTGACTATGATCGCGGTCATCCGCGTGCACCACAGGAACCAGCGCAGGGAGGACTCCCTGCACCTGATTGGAATGGAGAAGCACTGAAATCGGGCATGTACCCCGAAGCGGCTCTGGACGCCGAAAATACGATTGCCGTCCCGGCCAGGCTGTCAGGCGCCGCGCTCCCTGAATGTCAGCGCAGCGACATGGAAAGGCTGCGAGTACCCGCTACATGCCTGCCAAGGTCCGCCTGGCGAAGCACAGATCCTCCCAGGCTTTAGCCTTTTCCGGCAGACTCCGAAGAAGATATGCGGGGTGATAGCTAACGATCAGTGGAACCCCACGATAGCGATGCACGCGGCCGCGCAGGCTACCGATCGATGCGTCGGTCTCAAGCAGTGTCTGCGACGCAAACCGACCCATCGCGATGATGAGCTTCGGCTGGATCAGTTCTATTTGGCGATGCAGATAGGGACTGCATTGCGCCACTTCCAGCGACTCGGGATTACGGTTTCCCGGCGGCCGGCATTTGAGCACATTGGCGATATAGACATTCGCGCCGCGCGCCAAACCCACCGAAGCCAGCATGTTATCCAGCAACTTACCCGCCTGACCGACGAAAGGTTCGCCCCGGATATCCTCCTCCCCGCCAGGCGCTTCACCGACGAGAAGCCAATCCGCGCGCTCGTCTCCGACGCCGAACACGGTATTCGTGCGCGTCTCGCAAAGTGCGCACGACCGGCACCCGGATACCGCTTCCTTGAGCTGCGCCCACCCCATGCCGAGAATGCGTGCAGTGCGTTCGTTTCCATTGAACCCGACGGAGGCTTCCGCGGGGCTGCGGTCCGCCGCTTTCACTTGCGCCGATACCCGGGTGATTGCCCCGGCATGCTCGTGGATCACAATTCGCTGTGTGGCTTCTTCGCCTCCGCCTTCCGGCGATCGGCCAGCGGCGCGCAGCCGCCACACGGGCGTCAAGCCCATCTCACGTAAATACAGCACGCGGCGGGAAGGATCCAATCAGAACTCCAGGGCAAATACCAGTGCGTCTTCCCGGCCGTGCCGCGCGGGATAATATTCTCTGCGTACACCGATTTGGTGAAAACCTTGCCGCGCATAGAGATCAATGCCCGCGTCATTGGAGGGCCTGACCTCCAGGAAGACTCTTTGCGCGCCATAGTCACGCGCGGTAGTGATCAGATGCCGGAGAAACCGGCGGCCATGCCCCCTCCTCTGGTATGGCTTGTCAACCGTCAGATTGAGCAGGTGCCCGTCGCCTGCCGCAAGCATCATTACGCCATACCCGATAAGGCCTTCTTGGCGCCCGCGACAGACCCAGCAACTGTAACCGGCCCGGACCGAATCGCGAAAGTTAATCAGTGTCCATGGAAATTCGTAGATTCGATCCTCGATCTCGATGACCGCGTCGAGGTCGCCCTCGCTCATGGGTCCGAATCTTTCCGCCGACTGCGGCACCGCGCTCATTGCTCGCTCTTCTTGCGCGCTACCTTATCGCGCACGTAGACCGGGACCGCCAGCTCGGGTGCGCCACCCTCGCCCCGATCGAAGCGCGGGACCGCAAGCCGCAGAACCGCGGCCGCCGTAGGTTGGACATCGGCCTCGACCCGGCCGAGGGCTCCGCCAAGCCGGTCGCGCAGTGCCTGCCCATGGACTGCAAATCCGCCGCCAAAACCGCTCCACCTCCCGCCTCCTGGAACCGGGACCTCTTGCGGCCGGCTCAGACCGGGCCCATGTGCCATCTGCCATGCTCCGGCGTCCCGGTAGTAGGCCGCAGAATACACTTCCCCCATACGCGCATCGATGCAAGCATAAACTTTGTCCGCCGCCGATTCCTCGGCCAACGCGAGCAGCGTGCCCACGCCGATCACCTGCAGACCCCGCGCAAGCGCCAGCCCCTGCACCACGCCGCAGCCGATGCGCAACCCCGTGAATGACCCCGGCCCCTCGCCATACGCGATACCGTCCAAATCGCCGAGTCCAAGTCCTGCCCGGGCCAGCAGCATGGAAACGGCGCCAAGTATCATCTCGGCATGGCGCTGGCCGGCTACAACGTGGTGCGTAAAGACCTCTTCACCGCGGCATGCGGCAAGCGACAGAAACGTCGTGGAGGATTCGATGGCCAGAAGATTCACGTGCTTCGTGATGGATGTCGACGCGGCTGGGGACTGGCTTCGGATTGTAGCGCAGCATCCTTGACGAGACTGTCGGCGCTCTCCATGATCTTCAATTCGCAGGGCAGCACAGGATCGATGGCATGAAGACTTACCGGATCGCAGTCATTCCAGGTGATGGCATTGGCAAGGAATTGGTGCCCGAAGGCATGCGCTCGCTCGAGGCGGCGGGACGCAAGTTCGGCATCGGTTTCGACTGGGAAGAGTTCCCGTGGAGCTGCGAATACCGTGCCACGCACGGAAGAATGATGCCTGACGATGCACTGGAAACGATCAGCGGCCACGATGCGATTTTCTTCGGAGCATGCGGATTCCCTGGCGTTCCGGACCATATTTCACTTTGGGAAATGCTGATCCCGATGCGACGCCGATTCGACCTGTACGTCAACCTCCGACCGGTGCGGCTCATGCCTGGCGTCCAGTCGCCGCTGCGCAACCGCGAAGTGGGTGACATCGACTTCTGGGTAGTGCGCGAGAATACCGAGGGTGAATACTCCTCGGTCGGCGGACGCATGTTCGAGACGACCGATCGCGAGTCCGTTGTACAGCAGGCCACTTTCACGCGCCACGGTGTCGACCGCATTCTGCGCTACGCATTCGAACTTGCCAGGCGTCGCCCGAAGAAACACCTTACTTCTGCGACCAAATCGAACGGAATTTCCATCACCATGCCGTACTGGGACGAACGGGTGGGCGAAATGGCGAAGCAGTTTCCGGATGTTCGCGTGGACCAATTCCACATCGATATCCTCTCCGCGCACTTTGTGCTGCACCCAGACTGGTTCGACGTCGTTGTTGGCTCCAATTTGTTCGGGGACATTCTGTCCGATCTTGGCCCGGCAACCACTGGCACGATAGGGATCGCGCCCTCGGGCAACATCAACCCGGAAGGCAAATACCCTTCGCTATTCGAGCCGGTACATGGCTCTGCGCCCGACATCGCTGGACAAGGCATCGCCAACCCGGTCGGACAAATATGGTCAGGCGCGATGATGCTTGAACACCTGGGGCATCAAGACGCCGCCGATGCGATCATGCACGCCATCGAAACAGTACTTGAGCAGGGCCCGCGAACGCGCGACATTGGCGGCATCGCATCGACCGAGGACATGGGGAAGGCCATTGCCCAGGCGATCTGAAATCGAGATCGATTACCCAGTTACGCATTTACATTTGACGACCCTAGAGGAAAATTCCGTTTTATGTTACGTCTGCCCATTTTGCACCGTTGCAACTGCGCAACGGTGCAAAATGGGCAGAATAGGGACGTTCGAGCAAACCAGCCAATTTAATTCCGGCTCCGCCGGCTTAGGAGGGAGCAGATGAACATTGCACAGCATGTGGAACGTATGGCGAGAAATTCGCCGCAACATCCCGCCATCCGTTTCGAAGGAAAGAGCGTCAGCTACGCGGTACTGAATGACTGCGCCGGCGCCCTTGCGGGGGCCCTCAAGCGCAAGGGCGTGCGCCGCGGAGACCGCGTTGCCCTGTACCTTCCGAACATCCCGGCCTTCGCTCTGGCCTATGTGGCCATACTGAAAGCCGGAGCCATCGCGGTGTCGATCAACTCGATCTTCAAGGCGGAGGAAACCAAGTTCATCCTCAATGACTCCGGCGCCAAGGTCGTATTCACTGTTGCGGAGTTGCTCTCCAACGTGCCACGCGAGGAGTGCCGTTCGGTAGAACATGTCGTCCTCTGCGAGGGGTCGAACCGCGCGGCGCAATCCCTCGATGACTGGCTTGCCCTCGGAGAAGGACCACGCGTCGCGACGGAAGATATGCAACCGGACGATCCGGCGGCACTGCTGTACTCATCGGGCACCACGGGATTTCCCAAGGGCGTCACCCTGACACACAACAACATCGTGTCCAATATCCGAACGGCAGCGAAGTACTCCGGATACCTTTCCGGCGACGGTCTCGCGGTGTTCCTGCCGCTGTTTCACGTGTTCGCGCAAAACTACATCATGAACGCAGGCTTCGAGGCCGGTGCGACCCTGGTGCTGTTCCGGCGCTTCGTGCCGGATGTGGTGCTTGCCGCAATCCGGAACGAAGGCATCACGATGTTCTTCGCGGTTCCGACCATATACATCGCTTTGCTCAGCGCGCAGGTGCCCAAGGAGACCCTGGGCACGATCCGCTATTTCTTTTCCGCAGCGGCGACGATGCCGGAAGAAATATCGCGCCGCTGGACCGACACCTACGGCCTCAGGGTCAGCGAGGGTTACGGTCTCACCGAATGCTCCCCGTTCGCAGCCTACAACCATAAGTCCAAACACAAGTTCGGCTCGGTCGGTACAGCCGTCGACGACTTCGAAATCCGGATCGTCGATGAAAACGACAACGAGGTTCCGCGTGGGCAATGGGGCGAAATCGCGATTCGGGGGCCGGGTGTGATGAAAGGCTACTGGAACAATGCCAAGGATACGCAATGGGCATTGCGCGGCGGCTGGCTGCACTCGGGGGACATCGGCAGGATGGACGAGGAAAACTATGTCTACATCGTCGATCGCGTCAAGGACATGATCAACGTCTCCGGCTTCAAGGTTTGGCCCGCCGAAGTGGAGAACATGCTGTACCGGCATCCCGCCGTCAAGGAACTCGCCGTGTACGGCGCGCCGGATCCGGCCAAGGGCGAAAAGGTGAACGTGGCGATCGTACTGAAGGAAGGTGCCAGCGCGACCGCCGAGGACATCATCGCGTACTGCCGCGACAAACTTGCCGTCTACAAAGCGCCGGAAAAGGTCGACTTCGTCAGCGAATTGCCCAAGAGTGCCACGGGCAAGATTCTGAAGCGCATTCTGCGTGATCAGTCCGCGAAACCCGGCGCCTAACGTTACTGCTTTCGTTTTTCGCGCCGATTCCGGTAGAGGTCGCGGCTGTGCTGATTGATATCCCGCCGTAGTTGGCGTCGCTCCTCGGGAGACATCCTGATCCCGCGCGTGCTTTCCCGTTGCCGCGCCCGGTCATACACGCGAT